>CAVHYF010000001.1:0-110868 GCA_963640265.1 bacterium
GTCTGGCGTTGGTCAAAGCCGGTGGAAAGTTCACGCGAGTTCGCAGATGTGACGATCACGTCCTCGCTCTGGAATGATATGCTTGCCGCCGGGAAGTCCCCGCAGCTGATTGTGCCCCTCTCCGAGATTTACGCCTGGTCGGTGGATTTCTTCAGCCTGCAGGAGGGCGACCGCTTCAGAGTCCTTTACAACCAGAAGAAATGCGATGGCGAAGTGATAGCCGTTGACACCATCTATTATGCCGAGTTCATCAGGGACGAGAAGATGATTCCGGCCATACGTTTCGACCAGGGTGACCGCGGCAACCTTTACTGGAGCGAGAAGGGGGAGAGTCTGCGCAAGGCATTCCTGAAGGCCCCTCTTAAGTTCTCAAGAATAAGTTCCGGGTTCTCCTACCATCGCAGGCATCCGGTGACCGGCAAGGTGAGGGCGCACACGGCCGTTGATTATGCCGCCCCGACCGGAACTCCGGTGATGTCCATCGGTGACGGTACTGTGATCAGCGCCGGCTGGTCGAAAGGAGGCGGCAACACGGTCAAAATCAGGCACAATTCCGTCTATACGACCGCCTATCTCCACCTTTCCCGCTACGGGAAGGGCATCAAGGCGGGAGCGAGAGTGCGCCAGGGCGACGTCATAGGCTATGTCGGCTCCACGGGACTCTCCACGGGGCCGCACCTTGATTTCAGGGTGTGGAAGAACGGCTCCGCCATCAATCCGCTCAAGATGGACTCTCCGCCATCGGAGCCGATAAAGTCGGAGAATCTTCCTGCCCTTGACTCGACTTTCAGGCATTACCGGAGCCTGATGAATGAATATGAAAGAGCGGAACAAGACAATGTACATTAAGAATATGACCAGTATGAAAAAGCATTTGATTTTTTGGACCCTGTCGGTGGCCGCGGTCACGTTTGCCGGTTGCAGCGGCGGCGGTTCGAAGCCGGCGTCCGCTCCAGCAATCGCACGTGACGCGGCGATCGAACGGAAAGTTGACAGTGTGCTTGGCAAGATGGACCTCACCGCCAAAGTCGGCCAGATGGTGCAGCTGACCTCTTCCACGGTGACTTCTTCTGACAGCCGCACGATCGATCCAGAGAAACTCCAGAAAGTGATAGGGGAGATGAAAGTCGGCTCCATCCTCAATACATTCTGGGACGAGGCACAGAGCAGGGAATTCACCGCTGAACTTGTCTCGCAGATCCAGAACAAGTCGATGGAGGCGATCGGCATCCCTTGCATCTACGGTCTTGATATGATACACGGCGCGACCTATCTCACTGACGGCACTTTTTTTCCGCAGGAGATCAATCTCGCTGCCACTTTCAATCGTGAATATGCCCGGGCTATGGGCGAGGCTATGGCCTACGAGACCCGCGCGGCGATGGTTCCTTGGGTGTTCTCGCCGGTAATGGACCTGGGCCGCAACCCGGTCTGGCCGAGAATGTGGGAAAGTTTCGGCGAGGACGCCTATCTCAACGCCGAGATGGCCGTGGCCGAGACCGGGGCACTTCAGGGAGAAGACCCTAACAACATCGACGACAAGCACGTTGCCGTCAGCCTGAAGCACTTCCTGGGCTACGGCGTGCCTGTGTCCGGGAAGGACAGGACTCCTGCCATAATCGCTGAGAATGATTTGAGGGAGAAGTACTTCCGTCCGTTCAAGGACTGCATCGAGGCCGGCGCTCTGACAATTATGGTCAACTCGGCGTCCATCAACGGTGTGCCTACTCACGCCAACGCCGAACTCCTGACCGGCTGGGTAAAGGAGGATCTTGACTGGGACGGAGTGATTTTGACCGACTGGGCGGACATCAACAACCTCTTCGAGAGGGATCACGTGGCCAAGGACCGCAAGGAGGCGCTTGCAATGGGCATAAACGCCGGCATCGATATGGTGATGGATCCTTACGATTTCCAGTGCTGTGTCGACCTCAAGGAGGATGTCGAGTCCGGCCTTATTCCGATGTCGAGAATCGACGACGCCGTGCGCAGGATCCTCCGCCTGAAGTTCCGTCTCGGCTTGTTCGACAATCCTGTCTGGGATGTCAGCGGCTATGACAGGTTTGCAGGCAAAGAGTTCGGGGACGCAGCCTATGCTGCGGCCGTCGAGTCGGAAGTCCTGCTCAAGAACGAGGGCAACATCCTTCCTCTCGAATATGGAACGAAGATTCTGGTGACAGGTCCTAACGGCAATTCGATGAGAGCTTTGAACGGTGGCTGGTCCTACACCTGGCAGGGCGATGCCGACAGGTTTGCCGCGGACTGCAACACAATCTATGAGGCTCTTGCCGAGAAGTTCGGGGAGGGTAACGTGACCTTCGAGCCGGGCGTCATCTATGACGAGAGCGACCGCTGGGCTTCAGGTGCCTGGCAGAAGGAGTTCACGGACGGCATTTCCAAGGCCGTGGCCGCCGCATCGAGGGCTGACGTCATCGTCGCCTGCGTCGGGGAGAACAGCTACTGCGAGACTCCCGGCAATATCGACGACCTTAACCTTTCGGCCGGTCAGAAGGAGCTTGTGAAGAGCCTTGCCGGAACCGGCAGACCGATAATCCTCGTTCTGAACGAGGGCCGTCCGCGCATAATTAATGACATCGAACCTCTCGCCAGAGCTGTCGTCGACGTGATGCTTCCGGGCAACCAGGGCGGAGACGCTCTCGCCGCGCTGATGTCCGGCGAGGAGAATTTCAGCGGCAGGCTGCCTTTCACCTATCCTAAATACGTCAACTCCCTGCACACCTACGACTACAAGGTTTCCGAGAGTCGCGAGACGATGGAGGGCGCGTACAACTACGATGCTGTGATGGATGTGCAGTGGCCGTTCGGCTACGGACTCAGCTACACGTCCTATGAATATTCGGACTTCAGGTGCCTCGGCGGTTCAGATTTCACGGCCGATGACAACCTTGAGTTCGAGATTACGGTAAGGAACGCCGGATCGCACGCCGGCAAGGAGGCTGTCCTGCTGTATTCAAGCGATGTCATCGCCAGCATCATTCCTGACGTCCGCCGTCTGCGCGGGTTTGACAAGGTCTCTCTCGCGGCCGGTGAAAGCAAGACGGTGAAGTTCACCGTCCCGGCGTCCGAGCTTGCGTTCGTGGGGGCAGACGGGAAATGGCGTCTCGAGGCCGGCGAGTTCAGAATGAGCTGCGGCGGACAGGTCGTGATGCTCAACTGCTCCCGGACCAAGGTCTGGGACAATCCCAACAAGTAACGGCAAAGTATGGAAATCAGAATTTCAGACGAGCTCAACAACATAATACGCTACTCTCGTGACGAGGCTCTGCGCACCGGCAGCTATGGCATCGGTCCGGACCACCTTTTCCTCGGCATCATCAGACATTCGGAGAATGCCGCCTGCGGCGTCCTGACTTCGCTTGGCATTGAACTGGAGGACTTCAAGAACTTCATAGACGGCCACATATTCACTAATGAAAAGATTCCGTTTTCGGAGTCCGACAGCGTCACTTTCTCCCGCTATGCCCAGAATGTCCTGAGCATAACGGTGATGGAAGCCTCCAAACTGAATATGCGCGAGGCGACATCGCTGCATCTTCTGCTTGCGCTCTGCCGGACTACGGAAAACTACGGGCAGGCCTACCTGCGCCGCAGCGGAGTGGATTACGGAAGGCTGCTTACGAATATGCGCGACCAGGGACTTTTGAAACCTTCCGCGCCGGAAGAGGGGAGTGAATCTGCGGAAGGCCGTGAGCCGTCGCCTGAGGGAGAACAGCGCGGCGAATCCGTGAACATCGAGGATTTCGGCTACGATCTGACCAAGGCTGCGGCCGAAGGCAAGCTTGACCCTGTCATCGGCAGGGACCGGGAAATCGCCAGAGTGATAGAAATCCTCGGACGCAGGCGCAAGAACAATCCGATGCTCATAGGCGAGGCCGGAGTTGGCAAGTCAGCGATCGTGGAAGGCATAGCGCAGAGAATCGCAGGAGGAAGCATTTCGCCGGCCCTCGCAAAGAAGCGCCTCATTTCGCTGGACATAGCTTCAGTCGTTGCCGGTACAAGATACCGCGGTGATTTCGAGAAACGTCTGAAGTCCATCATAAAGGAGACAGCTTCCAACCCTGACATAATCCTGTTCATCGACGAGTTCCACACCATCGTAGGGGCGGGCGGAGCTCAGGGCAGTCTCGACGCAGCCAACATTCTGAAACCCGCTCTCGCCAGAGGGGAAATCCAGTGCATCGGCGCCACCACAATGGACGAGTTCTCCAAGATAGTGGAAAAGGACGGGGCGCTGGACAGACGGTTCCAGAAGATAGTGGTCGAACCGACGGACGTTCGTCAGTCCATTTCCATACTGAACGGCGTGAAATCAGGTTATGAGGACTTCCACAAGGTTGCCTACACCGACGAGGCGATTGAAGCCTGTGTCAGGCTAACCGACCGTTATGTTACCGAAAAGTTTCTGCCCGACAAGGCGATAGACGCGCTGGACGAGGCCGGCTCGATGGTGAGGCTCAGCCTTACGGCCGACAAGAAGACCGGAAACGCCGTGGATGCGGATGACATAGCTGCCGTAGTTTCCAAGATGACGGGAATCCCGGTGAGCAAGGTCGCCGAGTCCGAAGGCAACCGCATCCTCAAGATGCGGGACAGGCTTCAGGAAAGGATCGTCGGACAGGATGCCGCCATAGACAAGATCGTGCGCGCTATCCAGAGGAACCGCGCCGGTCTTAAGGATCCTTCGCGTCCTATCGGAACCTTCATCTTTTTCGGACCGACGGGAGTCGGCAAGACCAGGCTTGCAAAGTGCCTGGCAGAGTATCTTTTCGATTCCGAGGACAATATGGTCAGGATCGACATGAGCGAATATATGGAAAAGTTCACGGTGTCGCGTCTAATAGGTGCGCCTCCGGGCTATGTAGGCTATGAAGAAGGCGGGCAGCTCAGCGAGAGGGTCCGCCGCAAGCCGTACTGTGTCGTGCTTCTTGACGAAATCGAGAAGGCGCACCCGGACATATTCAACATCCTTCTGCAGGTTCTGGACGAGGGGCACCTGACCGACAGCAACGGTCGCGTCGTGAATTTCAAGAACACGATAGTGATAATGACGTCGAACATCGGCAGCCGCGAACTTGATGAGTATGGTTCCGGAGTCGGTTTCGCCACCGCCGGCAAGAACGTGGCCCGGAACAGGCAGACGGTGCTGGAAAAGGCGATAAGGAAGTCTTTCCCTCCGGAATTCATCAACAGGGTTGACGAGCAGGTATTCTTCAATTCTCTGACTAAGGAGGACATCTCGAAAATCATCGACCTTGAACTGAAGGGCCTCAGGGAGAGGGCGGAGGAGGCCGGCTACAGGCTTGCGATCACTCCTTCTGCAAGAAAATTCATCGCAGACGCCGGTTTCGACCCTGCGTTCGGTGCCAGGCCTTTGAAGAGGGCCGTGATGAAGTATGTGGAGGATCCGGTGTCGGAGTTCATCATTTCCGACAGGATTCTGAATGGCGGAAGGAAGGGCGGTGCATCGTCCGTGCGAACGCTCAAGGTTGGGCTTACCGCAGACAAGGAGAACACTCTTGTCTCGCTCAAAACCGAGAAGGTTTCTTCAGATGCGCGCTGATCAGGCGCAGACTGATGCGCTGTCGATTTCAAGTCCCATATCTCCCATCATTTCGACGAGAGCCGTGAATGAATCCTCCGAGGATATCATCGAAGCAAGTATTTCGATGCTGCAATCTGTGTTTTTCATTTTGTGCTTGATTTTTGTTTCTGATGCAAAGGTAGCGCGTACTTGTGCCAAATCGTGGCACAAGTACGAAAGAAATCTTCATTTTTTCTGCACCTTTCCCGCACCGATGTTTTTTGTTAATTTTGCAGGTTGATTTCCGGCAATGTCTGCCACTTGACAAGGCGGACGGTTGACCGGTGAGGCTGATAAAGTATTGCGATGAATGTTTTCAAGAAAATAATCCTGACGGCGGCCGTGCTTCTTGCGGCATCGGCTCCGTCGTGGGCGGTGTTCAATGAAAAGAACCTTGCCCAGACGCTGCAGGTTCTGCGCTACGAGCTCTGCAAGGCATATTCTGAAATGTCGCGGAACCAGACATCGTTCGAGCTGCAGGACGACAGGCAGCACGAGGAGCTTGTCGCTCTCATCCAGGGCTGCAACGAGCTTTCGCTGATGCTCTATTCGCAGAAGCAGGACTTCACCTTTGACCTGACCTATGCTCTGCAGCAGGTGACCGACCGCTATCATAATTTCACATTGAGAAGGATGCCCTATGACAACATCATCAACTACCTCAATGTGGAAATCGAAAGGTATGAAAAGCTTGTGACTTCGCTGAATGTGCTTCCGCCCGAGCTGGTCGAACTGCCGGACAGTCTCGGACCGTCAATCCTTGATTCACTCGTCTCTTCCCTGCAGTCCGGTATGCCGAACCCGTCATACACTGCCGCACATTCAGAGGATCCTGACCACAGCGGCCATTTTCACTATGTTCTGTCCAACACGATTGTGGGTACGCTTGTACCGGGCCTCCAGGCTGATTCATCCACATCTGACAGCCACGGCCACGGTTCCTATGAGCTTGACAGTCTTTCGCAGATTGACAGGGACAGCTGCCTTTTCTATTCCACCAAGCTGCTGAAGATGTTCACTGACATCCGCGACCACATCATTGAGGACAATGAATATTATGACACAACGGACAAGCGTCTGAAGGAGGCCTATGACTATGCCCAGGGACGCTACAAGATGGTGCAGAAAAAAATATTCATTGACGGGCAGGACAATTACTGGAAGATTCTGACGCATTTCCGCTCTTATCTCCCGAAGGTGTTCAAAGATGCGAAGGACAAGTACGGTCAGGCCTACTTCACTGATGTAAGAAGCGAATGGCGCGGCCCGATAGTGCTCGGATTCTCCTTCACCGTTCTGGTCTATCTGGCCTTCGCGACGCTTCTTAGCATGCTGATCGTCAAACTGCTGCTGCGCCGGGTCGCTCTCTTCCGTACGGAATGGTTCCGCAAGACCGAGGCTGCCATATTCATGCTGGGCGCAGCCGTCCTGTTTGTCATCGCGATCGGGATTGCAAGGAACACGTCAGTCGCCTCCCATTTCTTCACGATGGCTTCCGGTCTCCTGATAGAGTTCGCCCTGCTTCTGGTTGCCGTGCTGGCGTCCCTGCTCATCAGGCACACAAGCAAGCAGATCAATTATGGCATGAAGCTGTACATCCCGACAATGCTGATGGGACTTCTTGTCATAACGTTCAGAATCATATTCATACCGAACAGCCTCATTGCGCTTCTGTTCCCTCCGCTGTTGCTTGTTTTCGGCTTCTGGCAGTGGGTATCCATCCGCACCAACGGCTCCAAGGTTCCCAAAATCGACAGCAGCTACGCTTCCGCATCCCTGGCGGTGACACTCGTGACATTCTTGATTGCGATTGTCGGTTACAGCCTTCTCGGTCTGCAGGTTTACATCTGGTGGATCTTCCAGCTGACCGTTCTTCAGCTGATCGTTGCCTGCGGCCACCTTCTGAAGAAGTACCGCCATTCAAGAGTGGATCTTCGTGTGCGCGCCTACAGGATCAGGCATACCGGCAATGTGGGAAACAAAGGGAAGGGCGCTTACATCCTGGTCACCTGGCTGTACGATCTGATTGAGATGGTGGTCATTCCTGTGCTGTATCTTCTCTCGATCCCTTTCTGCCTCTATATGGCATCCAAGGTCTTTGACCTGACGGAGATCTGCATGGATATGTTCTTCTATCCTTTCTTCAATTATGAATACCTGCACCTGTCCCTGTCCAAGATAGTTCTGGCTGTCGGCCTGTTCTATGTCTTCAGGTATGTCTGCTATGTGGCGAAGTCCCTGTACAGAATCTTCAAGGTCAGGAAGGCTTTGAGCGAGTCCCGGACCTCGATGATCAGGGAGAGTGACCTGAATCTTACCTTGTCCAACAACGTGATCGGAATCCTGGTCTGGGGTACCTACTTCATCGTCACGATTTCGCTGCTGAACATCCCGACCAAATCTCTGTCCGTGATTACCGCCGGTCTCGCCGCCGGTCTCGGTTTTGCGATGAAGGACATCCTGAACAATTTCTTCTACGGTGTGCAGCTGATGTCAGGAAGGCTCAGGGTGGGAGACTACATTGAGTGCGACGGCGTCAGGGGACAGGTTGATTCCATCACTTACCAGAGTACTCAGATCGAGGCTTCGGACGGGAGCATCCTGGCTTTCCCGAACAGTTCCCTCTTCGCCAAGAATTTCAAGAACCTGACCCGCAACAATTCCTACGAGTATCTCGGCCTGCCTGTGGGTGTGGCATACGGTACAGACATAGAAAAAGTCCGCAGGGTCATCGTAAAAGCTATGGCTCCGCTGCGCCGTACCGATGGTTTCGGCAGGCCGATAATCGAGGAAAAGTACGGCATCAATGTGACTGTCAGCGGATTCGGTGACAACAGCGTGGATCTGACCGTCAAGCAGTATGTGCTCGTGGAACAGCGAACGGCTTATGTGGCCAAGGCCAATGAAATTATTTACAATGCGCTGAATGCGAATAATATAGAAATTCCGTTCCCTCAGCGTGACATCAACATCCGCCAGTTGCCGGATTCTCTCGGAAAGCAGTCCGGAACCGATTCCGGAACCCGGGACAGGAACTGACACAGGCATATTCATTCATAAATATGGTAAACATTGCAATCTTCGTGTCGGGAGGCGGCACAAACTGTGAGAACATAATCAGGCATTTCAAGGGGTCCGACAAGGTCAACTGCGCCCTTGTGGTCGCGAACAAGGCGGGAATCCCCGCGCTGGACAAGGCTGAAAGGCTCGGAGTCCCGACCCGCGTGCTGTCCAAGGCGGAACTGAACCGCGAAGACGTCCTGCTGCCTCTGATGAAGGAATATTCAATAGACTTCATCGTTCTTGCAGGCTTCCTGCTCGTCATCCCCGACTTCCTTATCCGTGAATATGACCGCAGGATGATCAACCTTCATCCTGCCCTGCTGCCGAAGTTCGGCGGAATGGGAATGTACGGCCATCACGTCCACGAGGCAGTCAAGGCGGCAGGGGAGACTGAGACCGGAATGACGGTGCACTGGGTGAGCGGAGATGTTGACGGAGGGGAGATAATCGCGCAGTTCAGGACTCCGGTTTCGCCTGAGGACACCCCCGAAGACATAGCCGCAAAGGAACACGTCCTGGAAATGGAACACTTCCCGGACGTTATAGAAAAGGTCATTTCTTCTTTGCAGGAGTGACCGTACCCTTGATTCTCAGGATTGCTGGCCTTATGGCCGAAGACATATAGACGGTCACGGTCTTGTCCATCTCGAAAGCGCCCGACTTGTTGTCGAAAGTGACTTTGATTTCGCCGGATTCGCCCGGCTTGACCGGTTTTTTGCTCCAGACGGTGTTCGTACAGCCGCAGGATGCCGTGACTTCGTAGATCAGAATAGCCACGTCCGACCTGTTGGTGTAGCGGAACGTGCAGGTCTTCGGACCGCTGTCCTCGGAAAACTTCCCGAAATCGTAAATCGTCTCGTCGAAGGTAAGCCCCTTCCTGCCGTTGTCGATGGCGCGTGAAGGAAGCGCACCGGCCCATAGTAGAAGCGCGGCAAGCAGCGCTGCCGTCGCGGTTGCGGAATGATGATTTCTGAATATGCCTGCGTTCATAAATGCTCTCGTGTTGTTTGTTGTCACGTTTGACCGGACAAACATACATAAAATCTGCCAATTTTACTAAATTTGCGTTGTTATGGAAAAAGGCAGACTTTTTTTGATTCCCTCCCCGTTGGGAGAATACGATCCTTCGCAGGTCATTCCTCAGCCGGTTCTCGACCGTCTGAAGACCATAAGAAAATATGTCGTCGAAGAAGCCCGCACAGTACGCAGATATCTTTCGGCGGCCGGTCTGAAAGGGCAGATTTCCTCTCTTGAACTCCGTGAACTGAACGAACACACGAAGCCTGCCGAGGTGGAGGCTCTTCTGGATATGTTTTCGGATCCGGACGGATCTCCGACCGATGTCGGGCTGATCTCAGAAGCCGGACTGCCGGCCGTCGCCGACCCGGGAGCACAGCTTGTCGCGCTCTGCCATCTCAAAGGAATCCGTGTAGTGCCGCTCGTCGGTCCGTCCTCTCTGATGCTGGCGCTGATGGGTTCCGGTCTGAACGGCCAGAGCTTCGCTTTCTGCGGCTACCTTCCCGCCAAGCCGGAAGAACGCCGCAAATCCGTCAGGGAAATCGAGAGACGCTCCTCTCAGCTGTCGCAGACCGAGATTTTCATAGAGACACCGTACCGCAACGATTCGATGATGTCGGACCTTCTGGCCGTGCTCCAGCCGGGTACACGTCTTTGCATTGCGGCGGACATCACTCTGCCCGACGAGACCATCGTCACCAGGACGGTCAGGGAATGGAAGCGTTCCCCGATGGCCATAGGCAAGCGCCCCTGCGTTTTTCTTCTGCTGGCATAGCCATCTTTCATTGAATCGAAAACATAAAAAAATACAACAAATGGTCAAGAAAATCATCTTATTCATTGCGGTCGCCGTTCTGACTGCATCTCCTGCCGTGTCCGGAAACAGAATCAAGGACGAAAAGGTCAGAAATGTAATTCTTGTCATCGGTGACGGTATGGGCCTCGGAGCGGCCGCATCCTGGATGGCAAACAACGCTTTCGGCCCTACCTGCTTTGACCGGGCGCAGTATGTCGGAATCGTCAAGACATACTCGGCCAACAACAGAGTCACAGATTCGGCTGCTGCATCTACGGCAATAGCAACCGGCAACAAGACCAACAACGGCATGCTCGGGATGCTGCCGGACAGTACAAAGCCTTTGAGCATAGCCGCGCTCGCCAAGAACAAAGGCCTGTCCACCGGCATAATAGCCACATCCTATGCACTCGATGCAACCCCGGGAGGATTCTACGCCCACGTGGCCAGCCGAGGTGACAGACAAGGCATTGCCGAAGATCTGATCGCTTTCCGTCCTGATGTCATAGTGGGGGGCGGAAGAAAGCACTTTACCGAAAAGGAATACACATCCGAGAATATGATTGACAAGGCCGTAGCCGCCGGATTCAACTATGTCTCGTCTCCTGAGGAATTCTACGCTGCGCAGCAGCCCCCTATTCTGGGCCTTCTTGATGATGGAGGTGAAATTGAAGCCACTGAAACTGATTCTGAACTTCTGTCGGCTCTCGCCGGCCACACGATTGAAGTCCTGGAGCAGAACCGCAAGGGATTCTTCACGATGATAGAGGCTTCTCTGATTGACCATGCCGCCCACGCCAACAACACCGAGCGCCTGCTCTGCCTGATGGAAGAGTTCGACAATCTCGTGAACGACGTTTTCGACTATGCCGACTCGCACAAAGGCACGCTGGTAGTCGTGGTCGCAGACCACGAGACGGGAGGAATCTCTCTGGTTTCGGGGAGCAAGGATTTTACCAAGGGGGAAAGCGGGCTTGACATCAAGTACTCGACCACCGGCCACACTGCGTCACCGGTCGTCCTTTACGCCTACGGCGCTTCCGCGAGGAAGTTCAGCGGGGTTATGAACAATACGGACATATTCAAGCGGATAAAGTCAGTTCTCATTGACAACTGACCCGTCCGCGACTGATCTTTTTCCCAACAGCAGACTACTATGAGAAGAGCAGCAGCATTCCTGACATCATTCCTGGCGGCCGCCATCGGCGCGGGTGCCGTTTCCGGTCCGGGGAACGTCATTCCCGCGCCGGTGAAGTATGAACTGCGCGAAGGTTCCTACACCCTGAAGTCCGACGGCAGCGACATCCGCGTTCATCTCGGGAAAGCCCGTTTCCTCAGGGAGATTGAAACTCTCGGCATTCCTGAATATGCCCGCGACGAGGCTTACCGTCTTACCGTGGACAGGAAGGGTGTGGACATACAGGCGGCGACAGGGACAGGCGTGTTCCGTGCGATGACGACACTGAGAATGATGTCGAGGTTCGACAACGAGATCAGTTTCTGCACGGTGATCGACTATCCCCGCTTCAGGCACAGGGGGCTGATGCTCGACATCTCCAGGAATTTCCGGGACAAGAACTTCATCAAGAAGCAGATAGACGTGATGTCATCCTTGAAGATGAGCACTCTGCATCTGCATCTGACCGATGATGCCGGCTGGAGGATTCAGATTGACGCTTTCCCTGACCTGACCGGGAAGGCCGCCTGGAGGGTGGGGGAGACTTTCGAGGAATGGAGAAGCAAAGGCTGCCGCTATTCGGAGGAAGGATCGCCGGAAGCCTCTGGCGGCTACCTGACCAAGGACGACGTGCGTGAAATCGTCGCTTACGCGGCGGAAAAACATATCGACATCATCCCCGAGATCGAACTTCCAAGCCATTCCGCCGAGGTGCTCGCCACCTATCCTGAGCTCTGCTGCCTAAGCGCCGACGGCAAGCAGCACAGACATTCAGGCGATCTCTGCCCGGGCAAGGAGGCTACCTTCGGGATGTATGAAAAGATATTCGAAGAGGTCATCGGACTCTTTCCTTACGAATATGTCCACATAGGAGGCGACGAGGCGTCCAAGAGCAACTGGAAGGATTGTCCGGACTGCCGCAGGAGAATGGAGGCCGAAGGCCTGGAGAATGTCGACGAACTCCAGAGCTACCTGGTGAACCGCATTACGAGATTCCTTGAATCAAAAGGGCGCAAGGCGATCGGTTGGGACGAGATCCTCGACGGAGGTCTTGCTGAAGGCGCCGCCGTGATGTCCTGGAGAGGCACGGAAGGAGGGGAGAGAGCCGCGGCGATGGGACACGATGCGGTGATGTCTCCGGGCGGTTTCTGCTATTTTGATTCAAGCCAGGATGCCCCGTTCGCCCTGCCGAAGGCTTTCGGCGGTTACAGGAATCTTGAAAAGGTCTATTCGTTCGATCCGCTCGGCGGATTGGACAAGGATGCCGCCGGCCGGATCCTCGGCCTTCAGGCCAACCTCTGGACTGAATTCGTGCCGACTGCGGAATATGCCGAATACCTGCTTTATCCGCGCGCGTTCGCCATCGCGGAAATCGGCTGGACACCTCAGGAGAACAGAAGTTATCCGGAGTTCAGGGAAAGGGCTGAAAGGCTGTGCGATTCATTGCGCAATGCCGGATACAATGCCTTCGACCTGCGCAACGAAATCGGTCCCCGCCCAGAATCACTCAAGACTCTTGAGCATCTGGCCGCAGGCGCCGGCGTGACGTACAACGGCAGGAAGTATTACGGCGGCTATTCTGCCGGAGGAGATTCGGCTCTTGTCGACGGAAGGCTCGGCGGATGGTTCTATCAGGATGAACGTTGGCAGGGTTTCCTGTGCGACGTGGACGTTACCCTGGATCTCGGCAGCGTGAAGGACATACATTATGTCGGCGCCACCTTCCTTTCCCACACTTCAGCGTCGGTCGGCTTTCCGGTCCGGACCGAAGCCTCGTTTTCGGAAGACGGCGTGACCTGGTCGGATCCGGTCGTATGCATTCTTGAAGTGCCTGACGTGGATTCGAACGCTCTTCTCAACACAATCGGCACAGTCGTGAACGCCAAGGCGCGCTACATAAGGTACAGGGCTGTCCGTGACGATCTGGAAAAGAATCCTGCCCACGCCTTCATATTCATTGACGAGATAGTCGTGAACTGAAAATTTCTGTTTTTTTCAAGCAAGAAACGCGGGCAGCGGGATTATGTAGTACGTAACCCCGCTGCTTAGTCTTTTAAACCGACGCCCGTGTGGGCGGAACTTCTATTTGCAAAGCATTATGTGCTGGATCATCCTGTCGGTTGACTTCATCCCCAGGGACCCTATTTCGCCAAGGTTCCGGATGGTCTTCTCTATGTCTTCGTCGATGATTCCGTCAGTGGCCTGCACGCACGTCCCGCGCATAGCGAGCACGCAGGACTGGATGGCGCAGGACACGCCTGAGGCGACTTTCATCGCGCAGCCGACCTTGGCCCCGTCGCAGACCATCCCCGTTATGTTGCCGATCATATTCTTTATGGCGGCGCAGATCTGCTCGTAGGAGCCTTTCTGCAGCAGTATCAGCCCGCAGGCGGAACCGGTGGACGCAATCACGCAGCCGCACAGCGCCGAGAGCTTACCAAGATAGCCTTTGATGTGGATGGCTACAAGATTGCTGAGAATCAGCGCCCTGGCCAGACTCTCGTCATCAACTCCGTACTTCAGGGCATACGCGATCACCGGCATGCTGACGGTTATTCCCTGGTTGCCGCTGCCGGAGTTGCTCATCGCCGGAAGTGTGCAGCCGGCCATCCTGGCGTCGGAAGCCGCTGCCGTCATCCCCATTGCGTAACTGAGGAAGTCGTCGCCGAAGATGTATTTCTGGTTTTCCCGGATCGCCTTTCCTACACCCAGTCCGTAATCCCCTTCAAGGCCTTCCCTCGCAAGAGCGAGGTTGAGGTCCCTGTCACCGAGAATGAAGCGGATGTCTTCGTAGTCGACGCTTTGTGCGAATGAATATATCTCCTTGACCGTAAGGTTGTAATCCCTGGTTTCCTTTATCGGCGCTTCATCAGTTCCGGCGCAGTTCCTGCAGTCGGTCGCCTTTCCGTCGACGCCGGTTTCGACAATCCTGTCGTGGTCGTCTTCGATGACTGCCCAGGCGTTGTGGCCTCCGGCCTGCACGGCGACCTTCACGTAGAGAAGTTTGACGTTCTCCGGAGCGGCTATGCTGATTTTCCTGTCCTTCACCAAGGTTTTGGCCGCCGCGACGTCGTTTTCGGTAAGGTCTTTCAGCACCTCAAGGCCGTACTCGCTTTTTCCGCAGACCGAACCAAGTGCGGCCGCTATCTGCAGTCCGACCATTCCTGTGCCGGGGATGCCTACGCCCATCCCGTTCTTGAGGATGTTTCCGCTGACTTCAACGTCCAGTCTGCAGACGTTTCCTGCGCTGCCGGCGGTTCTGACAAGTTCGGTGGCTTTGGCTGCCGCAAGAGCCACGGCGATCGGTTCCGTGCAGCCGAGCGCCGGTTTCACTTCCTTGTGGAGGAGTTCGATGAGTTCCGATTCTCTTTTTGTCATTGCTTGTAGTCAATAAAGGTCATTATGCTTTCCATCAGTGCGTCGATGTCACTTTGCTGTTTCAGTGTCTCGATCGGGAAACCAAGGCTGACAGCCCTGTAGCCGTCACCGTCGAAGCAGACTCCCGCCGAGATGCAGGTGTCCGTGTAGCGGAGGAACGTGCCGGAGTTTTTCCCGGAAGGAACTATTCCGTCGGGAGTCTCGACGTTGTACATCAGAGGATTCCTGTCCTTGTGGAACTCTGCGGTCCCGATCTTTCCCGTCAGGTCCAGCGCCTTGCATTTCATCGGCCTGACTGCTCCGTTTCTGCTCGCGAAACCAGTCATCCATTTGTAGCCGAGCGTCTTCTCCACGAAATCCTTTGTCGTCGCCGTGACTGCGCTGTCCTTGGCGACAGGATAGATTCCGTCCCAGACGTCGGTGCCGATGTAAGCCCCCGAGATGATGATTCCGCCATTGTTCCCGGTGAACTGCCGGACGGCTTCCTGAAGTCCCGAAGGGAACACCCTGTACCTGTCCGCGACCTTGCCGGCTCCTATCTTTGTCGTTACTTGCTTACCGCAGATGATGTCCATCGCGCAGTCGTGCCTGGAAATGGATATGTCGGAGGAGATTGCCGCGACGGAAGCGGAATGGAATGAATATCCTGACTTCATCAGCGCCTTTCCGTGCACGATGCTGTAGTCGAACGTGTTTCCGGCATAGACTTCGGCCGCCTCGTCAGTCCAGCAGGCTCCGAAGCCCGGGTTGTCGTCATCCAGCCACGGGAGGGAGCGCCTTGTCTCGTACTGTTCTCCTATGAAATTGATTTCCCTGACGAAAGGCACGCCGGCATCGATCCTCGAATTGAATCCGGCATATTCGGGAGTGTCGAACCAGGCCGGGGCGGAAACCCTGGTGAAGTTGTTGACCACCAGCACGCTCTTGCCGTTTGGATTTCCGGGAACGCCGATGCTGACCGTCTCTGACGGGAAACTCTTTCCCCCGTCGTTGAAAGCGGTTATCCTGTAACTGAAAATATGCCCCGGGGCGGCCATTACCGTGGTCGAGCAGAAGCCGCCGGAATGGTTGACATTGTCCAGTACCCTCCCTGAGTCGAAAGTCCCGTCGTCCAGTCTGGTCTGCAGGATGTATCCTTTCGGGGCGGCCGTCGGTTCAAGCGTGTCGGCTGTGGCCTTCCAGCTCAGCTTCACTCCGACTCCGGAACCGGGTGCGGGACTCTTCACGAACGTGGCCGCAAAGGAATTGACCGGAAGCGGCTGTACGGCATAGGCGCAGCCGTACCTTGCGCTCAGGTATTTAAGAATCCCTTTATAGACGGCCCTGCAGACTGTGAACCTGAACGAAGGGTCGAGTCCGTACTTCATGTCTGCAAAATTCTGGTGTGAAAGAAGTTCCAGGATCATCGCCGGGACCGTTGCCGTGCGTGATTCGCTGTAGGACCGGTCCCAGATTCCCCTTCGTCTCCATTCCGGATCGAACTGGCTGCGGATGTCGTCCACGACCTGCGTCTGGACGAAGTCCGCGTACATCCTCTGCTGCAGCCTGTCCTCTCCGTTCGGGAACTTGTCGCTTCCGTCGCACTTGAGCGTGTAGATGGAAAGGGTGCCGACCGTAGAGTCGTTCGGCGTGACGCCGGCATCCGTGTGGAACGCAAGAGCGAGGTCAATCGGAATCCCGAGACCCTGCAGGTCGGGATTGGTTCTGGAACCTCCTGACATCCAGCCTACCCAGGCACCTCTGTCAGCGAAATCAGAAGTGTAGTCGTCTTCGTGCTTTGACAGGATGGTCGAATCCGCTCCAGCCCACTGCATCCAGTAGAATGCTCCCTCCGCGAATGACGGAAGGCCTGATGTGGCATATTCGGAAACGGGCGCGTCCTTGCGGCCCCTGGCTATCTTTCCCATTCCGCCTCCGAATCTGACGGCATCCGCGGTGATGACTGTTCCGCTGACTGCGGAAAATCCTTCCGGTGCCTTGTTGTCCAAGGTTACGGCGGCCTCGGAGCCTTTGTCGAATTCGAAGGTGCCAAGGTAGATCCACGTTCCGCCGCCGATTTTCTGGTTGACGGTGAAACTGCTTTCTCCGCCGAGATGCGTTACCGTGTAGTGGGCGCATTCGGTACTGTTCGGAAGCGACTTGTAGGAAATATAGACGGCGTATTCGCCTCTCTGCGGGATTTCCGCGGTCCAGCGCGCCGTCGCGGCCTTACCTTTGTCGTGGACCGGGCAGTCCGCTTTCCGCGCCGTTCCCGACTGGAAAGGATTGTCAAGACCTGAATATGCCGCCTTGGTGTCGGCGAAGCCGGTGCCGGCGTCTGACCAGGTCCCCGTCTCCGAATATCTTCCCTCGATGCGCACGCCCTCACCGCGGCCGTTTTCGAAGGCCGGGTCGTTGTCAGCGACTATCTCGTTTGTCTGCAGGTCCCTTTCCCTCGGAGTCATCACATAGGCTCCGGCATTTTCCAGCATAGGAATCAGGAAAGGCAGAACGTAGCTCTGCGTGTACATATCCTCGACAGTCTGGAAGAGCGGCGGGCGCTGCCATTCCCATCTGTCGGTCTTTTCCTCGTAATAGCGTCCGTGGCTCTGCCACAGGGCTATGTTGCGTCCGCTCAGGCCTTTTGAATATTTCCGACGACCCTGGGCGGTGATGAACCGGTGCGAATTGAGCGGGTCGTCCGTCGTGAAGCGATTCTCCGCCGGCTTGCCGTTTCTGCCGGGGGCAGGCACTGCAAGCGACTCGATCCTCTGCTTGCCGGCATAGATGGCGCCTATGCTGTATTTTGAACAGGATTCCGGCATAAGCCGTGACAGCTCTGCCCGCAGCCATTTGATGTCTTCCGTTCTCCAGGGGAGTTCTCCGAAACCTGAAGTGAAATGGAAATCAAGTTCCAAACCTCTTCTGACGACTTTGTTGGCCTTGACTTCCGCCTTGACGTTCATCCTCTGCGGCAGGCTTGTCTGCAGAGAATCGACAGCGTCCTGGAAATCCTTCACCGTCTGTGCTGAAGCATTTACGGTCAAAGCGAGTGCTATTGTTATGTAAACCAGCCGTTTCATTGATTGTCTCCGTTCCGTTTCGATTTTGCAAGATGAAGTTCGCAGGCAAGTGTAAGCACTCCTGCAACGGCGAGCGAGATTGCGTCGGCCAGAAAATCCTCAGGATCGCAGCTTCTGTAGCCCGTGAATGACTGTCCTATCTCCGTAGCCCCGGCGACAATGCAGCCGACCGACAGAACTGCCGCGACCGCAAGCACAGGATGCTTTCCGCCTGGCCGATTCCTGAATGCGTAGAAGCAAAGCGGCGTGAAAGGAAAGAACATCACGAAGTGGATGATCTTGTCCACGGGAATTCCGAAGATGCAGTCCTGTCCGATGTCGGGCAGGTCGCTGAAATGTCCGAAGCAGCACCAGACTACCGCTAAGAGATAAATGACGAACAGTGTCAATGCGAATGTTCTTCCCTTGGTCATATTGTTCCTGGTCTCATTTGAATATCAGTTCTCCGAAGAATTCCGGACGGTGGAAGTCCGGTTTAGGAGTCCCAACAGGATTCCAGCTCAGGAAATGCGGATGGGCGGTCAGGTCGCCGCACTTGTAGAAGTTGCCGCGCAGGCTGACAGGGAGGCTGTCACCGTCCAGGCCGATCAGCCAGAAGGGGATGAGCATCGCCACGCTCCAGGTGAAAATCCTGTCCTTGACAACAACCGGCCTGCGCTCCAGAGTGGAAAACCTTATGACCCTTGAAAGGACCGGAGCCTCTATGAGCGTTTTTTCCAGCCTGCTTGTTCTTTTGGATGCGAGCAGAGACCCTATGCAGGTCAGCTCGAAATTGTAGTATGTCCCATCGTACGGGTCCGTGACGAAGAACTCGCAGCAGCTGTCCTCCCAGCTGTTGCCGTTGTCCTCCATCTCCGTGGCTCTCAGGTCAAGGCCCCTGACGTGGAACATCACGGCCAGATGTGTACGGCTGCGGGCGATGGAACCGTTGCAGTCCGGGACGTACGGTGACTCCTTCGGCCAGTTGTTTTCGCTGACAGGAAACTTTGAAGCCGACATCTCCATCGCCAGGTCAAGCTCCTGCATATTCATTCCTTCCAGTCCTTCGATGAAAGGGACCCTGATTCTCCTGACCGTGTTCTTTCCCATATTCCTGAAATTACAATGCCTGCATATCGTTGAGCTTGCGGTAGATGCCGCCCAGGGCGAGGAGTTCCTCGTGCCTGCCGGCCTCCACGACCTTGCCTTCGTCCAGAACCACGATCTCGTCGGCGTTGCGGATGGTCGAGAGCCTGTGCGCGATGGCGATGGTGGTCCTTGTGGACATCAGCCTGTCAAGAGCCTCCTGCACGATCTTCTCGGACTCGGTGTCGAGCGAGGCCGTGGCCTCGTCGAGGATGAGGATAGGCGGGTTCTTCAGAATCGCCCTGGCGATGCTTATCCTCTGCCTCTGTCCGCCGGAGAGCTTGACGCCCCTGTCGCCGACCACGAAGTCGTAGCCGCCCTCCTTCTCCATTATGAACTCGTGGGCGTTGGCGATCTTGGCCGCCTCAATAACGCTTTCGGGCGTGGCGTTCTCCACACCGAAGGCTATGTTGTTGAATATGCTGTCGTTGAACAGGATGGACTCCTGGTTGACGTTGCCGATGAGGCTCCGCAGGTCGGCGATGCGCACGTTCCTGATGTCGGTGCCGTCGATGGTGATCCTGCCTCCGGTCACGTCGTAGAACCTCGGGATCAGGTCCACGAGAGTGGATTTTCCTGCACCGGACGCACCCACGATGGCTATTGTCTTCCCTTTGGGAATATCAAAGCTCACATCGTTGAGCACATCCTTGTGGCCGGCAGGGTAGCGGAAGGTGACGTGTTCGAAGGAAAGCCTGTCGTTGAAGCTGTCAAGGCTCTTCGGCTCGGCAGACTCGACGATGTCGTTCTCGGCGTCGAGGATCTTGTTGATCCTCTCCATCGAAGCCATTCCCTTGGGGATGGCGTACCCGGCCTTCGCAAAGTCCTTGATAGGGTTGATGATGCTGTAGAGGATGACCATATAATAGATGAACATCGGAGCGTCGATGCCGCCCTTGTCCCCGAGAATCAGAGTGCCTCCGAACCAGAGCACGATCACGATGAGTATCGTGCCGAGAAACTCGCTGACAGGATGCGCCAGCGACTGGCGGATGACGACCTTGTTGGTCTTCCTGCGCATCGAGTCGGTCGCAGAATCGAAGCGCCCCGTCATCTTCTTCTCCGCCAGGAATGCCTTGATGATCCGGAGCCCGCCGAGGGTCTCCTCGACCTGCGACATTACTTCGCTCCAGACCTGCTGCATTTCCGTGGACCTTCTCTTGAGGGTTCTTCCGACCACTCCCATTATCCACATCATAAGCGGGGCGAACAGGATTGTGAACGCCGTCATCTTCCAGCTGATCACGATCAGGGCCGCGAAGTAGAAGATGATGAGGATTGGGTTCTTGATGAGCATTTCGATAGATCCCGTGATTGAGTTCTCGACCTCCATCACGTCGCCGCTCATCCTGGCGATGATGTCTCCCTTCTTCTCCTCTGAGAAAAAGCCGAGAGGCAGAGAGAGGATCTTCTTGTAGATGTCCAGCCTGATGTCCTTGACGACTCCGGTCCTTATCGGCACCATCACGGCCGCCGAGCCGAAGTAGCAGGCGGTCTTGAGTCCTGTCATCACCACTAGGAAAAGGCAGAGGACCAGCAGCACCGTGGACGGCCCGTAGGAGGCGATCCATTGCTCAAGCATATGGTAGAGGTTGGCCGTGGCCGCGTCGCCCATATCCTTGAAAGGCAGGCTCCAGACCTGGTCCCACGGGGTGAAGGAATAGACTTTGTTGCTGATGTTGAACAGGATGCGGAGCATCGGAACAATCAAGGCGAACGAGAAGATGTTGAACACGGCAGAAAGGATGTTCAACACTACGGCACCGCCTATGAATTTCTTGAATGGAGCGATGTAGCGCTTCATCATTGACCAGAATTCTCTCATTGTTACAGTATTTTCTCCAACCAGTGGAAGATAAGGAATATTCTTTTTTTCAGTATCTCGTAGTCCAAGGTGTCGGCCGTGTCGCCCGTCTTGTTGGTGAGCATCGTGATTCCGGATGTGAACACCGCGCAGACCAGGCCTTTTTCGACAAAGACCTTCTGGTCGCCGAGCTTTTCGTGGAACATCTCCGTGAATCCCTTGCTCCCGTAGTACGAGCACGAGATGTCCAGGCCGAGTCCCGGCCCTTCATTGGCTCTCGTGAAGTCGAATGTGTACTGCCCGCCGCTGAGCATTATCAGATAGTCTTTCCTGCCCTTGTTCAGCGGAGCGGAAGTTCCTCCGAGAATGTCAAGCACGACCGTGGAATGGATCTTGTCCGGCGTGATGGCCTCGCCGCTCGACGGATCCTTGAGCCGCCCCCCGCTTATCTCGTCCCAGAGAGCCTGCGCCCCGGCGGAATTCTTTTCTCTCGCGTCCAGGCCGACGAATATGACGTTCCTTCCGTAGGATCTTCCCAAATCCTTCATCTTCTTGAACATGTCCGCGATGCTTACCATAGCGACAACGCCCGAGGCATTGCTGTCCGCTCCCGGGTAGATTGTGTCTCCGATCTTTCCGTGGCTGTCGTAGTGCGCCGTCACGATGGTGTACATCTCCTTGCTGCTCTCTCTCTTGCCGGGGAGGAAGCCGATTATGTTGTGCCCGACGGCTTCACCCGCAAGGAAGGAATGTCCCCAACCGCTCCCGAGAGGCACCAGCCCGGCTCCGTCGAATCTTCGGGCAATCCACAGGGCCGCTTCCGTGGCTCCCTTGCTTCCAGTCGCCCGGCCGCCGAAGGTGGAGTCCGTCAGAAATTCGATCTGCTGCCGGAGTTTTTCCGCTGAGATTATCCTTTCGGCATTCCTGCCGGAAGGGACCATTTTGACTCCTGGTTTCTGTGCGTGCGCCGTCCAGCACGCTGCGAAGAGGGCCGCTATGATGAAAATTTTTCTAAATTGCGTCTTCAAGGCACGATAAATGTTTATCTTTGCAAACGACTATTTTTGCAACAGATGTTTTTTGCAAATGACAAAATTAGGAATTTTAAGGGTTTTTATAAAATAATAATAAATCAACGGCAAAATATATCCATATGAAACGGTCTGCGCTGGCTTTGTTCTCCTTGTTTTTCTTCGCTCTGGTTTCCAGTGCCCAGTACGACAAGGATGTTTTCTATTTCAGAGGCCGCCAGGCTCTTGCAGACGGCAAGTATTCGGAAGCCATCGGCAATTTCAACGTTCTGGCACGGCTTGACACCACGGACTGCTGGACATTTTTCTACAGAGGCATAGCCAAGTACAATCTCGGCGACCTGAGAGGCGCGCAGGGTGACTTCAACACTTCCGTGCGTCTCAATCCCGTGTTCACCAACGGCTATCATTTCCGGGCCATAACGCTCAGCCGTTTCGGCAAGTACGATGAAGCTCTCAAGGATCTCCAGAAGGCACTTGACCTGCGGCCGGGACTCAACGGGCTTTACTTCAGCAGGGGAGTCACCTATTTCCTTGCCCAGCAGTTCGACAAGGCGGTCTCCGACTTCGACCGCTACATCCGGAAGGAGCCGAAAGACCCGTCAGCCTATCTGAACAGGGGAGCGTCCTATCTTTTTCTCGGAGACACCACGAAGGCCCTCACCGATTACAACAGGGCGATAAAGATCGACAGGTTCGATCCCGAGGGTTACATCCGCAGAGGCCGTCTATACTCTCAGATGAAGGACTACAGGGCTGCGGTGGCGGATATGGACAAGGCCATCGAGTTGGACAGCATCAACACTTTCGCCTATTTCAACAGAGCCTTGATGCATTATGAAAACAACGACTACAATGCAGCGATGGCTGACCTGAACAGAGTGCTGAAGGATGAACCGGGAAATGCGCTGACGCTCTACAACCGAAGCCTGATCAATGCCCGGGTCGGCAACTACGACGCGGCGCTTGCGGACATGGACCACGTAATCAACATCAATCCGGAGAACGTGCTGGCGTATTACAACCGCGCGTCTTATTTCGTGCAGATGGGCCGCTGGCTCGACGCGCTGGACGATTACGACAAAGCCATCGAACTCTATCCGGACTTCGCCAAAGCCTATCTCAACAGGTCCTATGTCAAGACTATGCTGGGACGGACCAAGTCATCCAAGCAGGACTACGACACCGCCCGGAAGAAGGTGCAGGACTACCGTGCGAAGAACGCGTCCGATTCCGGCTCTTTCGCTGACACGACCAGGAAGTACAGTTCCCTGATCGCCTTGGACGCCGATTTCGCCAAGAAGGATTTCGACAACGAACTTCTTCAGAACCGAGACATCAACATACGTCTGAAACCTTTGTACAAGTTCTGCCTTACGGCTGACCGCGGCACCGGAAGCGTCGCTTTAAGCAGACGTTATGAAAATCCTCTGATAGACAAGTTCATCGCGGACTCGCACGTAGCAATTGCAGTGAACAACTCGGATTCGCTGCAGCAACCGGTGTTCAGCGGAGGAATAGACGGCGCGCTCTACGGCGATTCCAATCTTTCGGCCGGCGACCCGAAGTCCTTGTCCGACGCGGACAGGGCATTCATAAAAGGACTCTACTTCATACAGTCCAAGCAGTACACCGCGGCTCTCGCACAGTTCGACACAGCGGTCAACTCGGAAGGCGGGGGGAAGTATTCGGAATATTACAAGGCTTTCTATTATCTGAACCGAGGAGTCCTGCGTGCCGAAATGATCGACTTCATCTCTTCCATCGAGAACAACGTGCAGACCCTGACCATGGATGACAAGGGTACGACAAGGGCTAGAGTCCGCGACCGGGTCAGCAGGACATACGATTATTCCGAGGCCATCCAGGATATGCTTGAGGCCGACAGGATACTGCCGGGGATGCCTTACGTCCATTTCAACTTGGGCAACCTCTACTGCCTGTCCTCCAAGTTCGTCGAATCGGTCGACAGCTATACGAGAGCCATCGAGGTCTATCCGTATATGGGTGACGCGTTCTACAACAGGGGACTTGTGCTCATCTATCTCAAGGACAAGGAGAAAGGATGCATTGACCTGTCCAGGGCCGGTGAACTTGGCGTGGCCGATGCCTACAGCGTGATTTCGAAATACTGCGAGGGGGAGAACAAGTGATGCTCAAGTTCTTCAGTCTATCAAGCGGCAGCTGCGGCAACTGTTACTATCTCGGTGACGGCTCCGCCGGTCTGCTGATAGATGCCGGCGTGAGCGTGCGCAGGCTGAAGAAGACGTTAGCCGAACGTGGAATGAGCACGGATTCATTTCAGGCGGTTCTCGTGACTCACGACCATCTTGACCACATCCGCCATCTCGGGTCGTACTGCAAGCGTCTTGGCAAGCCCGTCTATGCGACGAGGGTTCTTCACGAGGCGCTTGCGCACCATACATTCACTAAAGATTCGATAGCCGGTTTCAGGATGGACCTTCCCGATGAGGGGCCGGCTGAAATATGCCTGCGTCAGGACCTGCCTGAGGAAGGCCGCCCGGCCGTAAGGCATTTCATAGTTCCCCACGACGCCACTCAGACAGTAGGCTATTACATCGAGTGGAGGGGAGTTCGCTTCTTTCTGATGACCGATGCCGGAAGAGTGACGGACGAGGCCGTCGGATATGCAAGGATGGCGGATGCAGTTGTGTTCGAGTCGAACTATGACCCGGGAATGCTGATCGGAGGTCCGTACACGCACGAGCTTAAGATGCGGATATGCCAGGGCAACGGCCACCTCAGCAACGAGGAGTGCGCTTCAGCCATAAGGCGTTTCTGGCATCCGGGGCTCAAGAACCTGTTTCTCTGTCACCTGAGCGAAAACAACAACACTCCGGACCTCGCCTTCGAGTCCGCCGCGGAAGCCCTCCGCTCGATTCCTGTCAAGGACAAGAATTCTTCGAGATCGTTCACGGCCAAGGAACTGACAAATCTCCAGACCTTGCCGAGGATGTGCCCTTCCGCTGTCTATTTTCTTGACGCCGGTGAGATCAGGTGATCCTGTCCCCCTGTCATTCCACGGCCCTGAAATAAGATGTCTTTTTTTCTTCGTCGCCATCGGAGCCGAAAGCCGCAATCAGGTCTTCAAGCAGTATGTCCGGATGCACGACTCCGCTTTCCCAGAAGTCGTTGCCCCCTTTTGCGTTGAGTCTCTTGTCGTCGTTCCAGACCACGTTCCCCGAGTATCCGCGGCCGGCGGCGTTGTCCTTGATGCGTGCGAGAAAATCTGCGAAAAGAGGATTGGCGCAGACAAGGTCGTCCACAGTGCGGCACCAGCCGACGTTCAGCCACAGGTCGGCGTCCTTCGCCAATGAATATGCTTTCTCGATCGAGACCGTGGAGGATGCCGCCTTCCCGGGTTCGGATCCGAGTATTTCGCCGCCGGCGTCCTTTACGAGGTTCGACAGGTAGTTCTCCCGCCCCGGAATGAACCACTGGTCATTGTATGGAATGTTCACAAGCACTTTTCTTCCGGATGCAGTCCCGGCGTTTTCCCGCCTCGCGGACATTCTGACGGAATCTCTTGCTGAACGGTACCGCTGCGTGACGGCCGAAAGCACGGAGTCCGCCGCTGCCATATCACCGACCAGTGCGCCGAAGAGACGGACATACGCGGCCCTTGCGACTGGATGGCGCTCAAGGTGTTCGTTGACGATGAACACTTTGATTCCCAGCGATTCAAGCTTGGACAGGAAGCGGGATTTGACAGGGGACACCGAATATGTCAGCAGAAGGTCGGGCTTCAGTGCGAGTATCTTTTCGTAGTCGGGACTGGCGTCGAAGCCTACGTCCGCCACTTCTCCCCGCGCTGCCCGCGACGCTATGTCGGAGTTGCAGACATAGTCAATGCCGGAAACTCCGACAATCGCGGAGCCTCCGCCGACGGCATCCAGGAAACCGATGTACGAGGTGCTCATCACGATCAGGCGGTTCACCGGTCTTTTCACGACCAAAGTGTCCCGGCTCCCGTCGAACGGCGAGATGGAGACCAATGAATATCCTCCTTCGGAGAGCGCTTCAATGTTCAGGAACTGCGGGTTCAGGTCGCAAGCTGTTTCATCCGTTCCGGATGCCCGGCTGCAGCCGCACACGGACAGCACCAGCGCGGCCGCTGAGAAAATATATTCATTTAACTTCATGCAGCCGCAAATTTAATTGTTTTTTGCTATCTTGGAGGATAATTTCAATCTGAATCCAGAATATTCAAAAAATTGCAGAAAATGGGAAGATACAACTTTGACGAAATGACGAGAAGACGCGGCACCGACTGCGTGAAATGGGATGCTGAAAGTCCGGTGGGACCTGTCTCCGAAGATGTGATTCCGCTCTGGGTCGCGGATATGGACTTCAAAGTCGCTCCGGAAATCGTTAAGGCCCTCAGCGAACGGGTCGGGCAGGGAATTTTCGGCTACACGCACGTTCCGGACTCCTACTATCAGTCCGCCATTGACTGGTGGCGCCGCCGCCGCGGATGGCACACCGAGAAGGACTGGTACTCCTACATCCCCGGAGTTGTCCCTGCGATGTCCGTGGTCGTCAAGGCTCTGACGCAGTACGAAGTCGTTGACGGTCAGGTCGTCGAGAAGCCGGACCGCGGCAGAGGCCCTCACGGTGAACTTCCTAAGATGATCATCCAGACTCCGGCCTACAACTGCTTCTTCTCCACTGCGAAGAACAATCTCTGCGAACTCTCCGAGAACAGGCTCATCTATGACCTTGAAGGCGACCAGGCAACCTGGTATATTGATTTTGAGGATCTCGAAAGGCGTGCCGCCGACCCTATGGCAAAGGTCCTGCTTTTCTGCAACCCTCACAATCCCTGCGGCCGCGTCTGGCCGAAGGAAGACCTGGCCAGGGTGGCGGACATCTGCCGCAGGAACAATGTCATCGTCATAAGCGACGAGATACATTGCGAACTTGAAATGCCCGGGTATCGCTTCACTCCAATGGCCTCCATTTCGAAGGAATCGCAGGACAACACCGTGACGATGAATTCACCGAGCAAGTCCTTCAACATCGCCGGCCTGGGAATATCGAACATAATCACGAACAATCCTGACTGGAAGAAGATGATTGACAGGGTCATCAACATCAACGAGGTCTGTGATGTCAATCCGTTCGGCGTGATTGCCCTCCAGGTCGCCTACAACGAAGGGGAGCAGTGGCTCAAGGAACTGAACGGCTACATCTTCGACAACTACAGGATGCTGGTTTCCTTCTTCGAGGATGAACTTCCGGAGTTTCCTGTGACAAAACTCGAAGGGACCTATCTGGCCTGGGTGGATGTCAGCGTCTTGAAGATGTCCTCGGACGAGATCGAGAACAGCCTGCTGCTCAATGAGAAAGTCTGGATCAATTCAGGTGTGATGTACGGCCGGGACGGCTTTGTCCGGATCAACCTTGCCTGTCCGCGTCTGCGTCTCGAGCAGGGACTCGGCCGGGTGGCCGCCGGCTTCAGCAGACTGATGAAAAGGTAGGCCGGAGTGGATAGAAAGAGTACGGAGGATTTTGATGGTAGTCAAAATCCTCCGTCTTGTTTTTCGTTATGGCCTTGTAGAACTCGCAGTTCTCCGGCCTGTGCTGTTCTAGAAAACTATCTGGAAATCAAGCGGTTTTTCCTCGTTGAAGGTCCCGGTGACCCGGACGGTCGCTGACTTTCCGTCAGATGGACGGCAGGTCAGCGGACGGCGCACCGCAAGCTCGACGGCGAGCAGGTCGCCTGTGCGGATGTAGCAGAAGCGGGTGGCCTCCACAAGCGCCTCCTCTACCATATTCAAAGAAGCGGCGGCGCAGGAGAAGTCTTCCTTTCCGTCTATGAATATGCTGAAGCGGTTTCCCGCCGGGGCTTCGTCCTGCTCCGTGGAAGGGGCTGCGGATTCCGGCACAGCTGAAGGCGGCAGCAGGGGAGCGGGCAGGAATGAGGTGTGGTCCAGGCAGGAAGCGTGCGCGAAGCCTTCCTGCGAATCTCCGACAAGATTTTCAGGGTAGAGAAGCGCTCCGAATCCTACCGCATCGTAGTAGCGTCCAGCGAACTTCCGTCCGATGCTGCGTCCAGGCTTAAGGATCCTTGCGAAAAAGACAGGTGAATATGTCAGTCTGTCCACGAATTCCGGCGGGTAGAAGTCTTCGTTGTCCTTCTCCCAGGTGGTGTCGGGACGCACGATGACGAGTCCGGACCATGTCTTGACGATTATGTTCATCGCATTCAGCTGAAGTTGGAGCGTCAGAAGAGCCTTCCGCCTCCGAATTTGTCCTTAAGACGCGCAACGCCATTGTCAAAGGCCTCGCCTTCAAGGGGTTTGCAGGCCTGCTCTTCGCTGGCCCTTGCAGCCTCTTTCTTTTCCCTTTTGAACTGTTCCTCGAGACGGCGGAACTGCTCCTTGGTGTCCATCGTGAAGTCGCCGTCCTTGATCCAGGCGAAATAGGACGGTTCGGTTTCGTAGATTTCCCTCGCCGTCTTGCCTTTGTGCTTTCCGAAACTGATTGTCGGCTCGTTGTTCTTCCCGACGATGAGTCTGCCTGCAAAATCGACCGTGTGAGGCCTGCCGGCGACTCCTGCAAGGAATTCGACATCGTTCTTGAGGGCGAGTTCGTGATGCTTGTCAGGTTCTCTGTACATTTCAAGCTGGCCTTTCAGGACTTCGTAGGTCGCCATCGTGTCGGCCTCGGCCGAATGTGCGTTCTTGAAGTCTTCGCCGCCGCAGTAGAATCTGTAGGCCGCCTTGAGGTTGCGCGGCTCCATATAGTGGTAGATGGTCTGCACGTCGATCATCTGCTTGGAGTGCAGGTCAACGTCCGTGGCGTCGAGGGTTCCCTGAGCCTTCGCCTTGTTCTCGGCCGGTGTTTTCGGGTCTTCGATCCTCTTCCTGCAATATCCCCTGACCCTCTCTATCTCTTCTGCCAGCATCGGCAGGTCGAATTTCGCCGAGTTGTATCCGGCAAGGTCGCTGTCTTTCAGCCATTCCACGACTTCTGGCGCGATCTCGAGGAATTTCTTCTCCTCTTTCACGTCCTCGTCCTTGATACCGTTCACCAGGCTGGCGCTCGGGTCTATTGGATGCTGCCTGCGTTTCTCGTAGTCCCACGGACATACTCTCCAGGTCTTGACTTCGTGATGGCCGTCGGGAAAGACCTTTACGAAACTGAGTTCGACGATGCAGTCATTGACAATGTTAAGCCCCGTGCTCTCGATGTCGAAAAACAGCAGAGGCCTTTTGAGTGAAAGCTCCATAACGGTTACCGCAGGCTACTGGACCATTATCGGCATCAGGATGCCGCAGATTTTTCCGCTCTCGGCATCATCCTCGGAAGGAACGATAAGAGCAGCCCTGCGCGCGTCCGCGAATCTCATAACTACGGTTTCGCAGCTCATGTTGGCAAGTATTTCCGTGAGGAACGTCGACTTGAATCCTATGGCAAGTTCATCGCCGTTGTAGTCGCAGTCGATCTTCTCGTATGCCGCGATCGCGAAGCCCAGGTCCTGGGCGGTTATTTCCATCTGGCCCGGCTTGAGGTCAAGCTTGATGTGGTTCGACGCCTTGTTGGCGCAGACGGCCACACGCCTTACCGTGTTCAGGAACATCTGCCTGTCGATCTTCAGAACGCTCGAGTTGTTCTGCGGGATTACATCGCGGTACTTAGGGTACTTGCCGACGATCAGGCGGCAGATCATCGTAGTCTTTCCGGAAGTGAACAGCACGGTGCTTGAGTCGAATGAAATCTCAACAGTGTCGCCTTCCTTGCCGAGAATGGACTTCAGCACGCCCGCCGGCTTCTTGTGAAGGATGAATGAGCACTTTTCCGGTGTCTTGACGTCGGCGGCCGTGTAGCAGATGAGCTTGTGCGAGTCGGAAGCCACAAGCGTTGTCGATTCCTGCCCGAAGTCAAAGAATATTCCGTTCATTGCAGGCCTGATCTCGTCGTCGGCGGTGGCGTAGATGGTGCTGTTGATGCCTTCAGCCAGTTCAGCCGCAGGGAACTCAACCCTTTCAGCGTCCTCCGTGGTCCCCTTGATCTCCGGATAGTCCTCCGCAGGGAAGAAAGGAAGGGTGGAGTTTCCGCTGGTCCATCTGCACTCGATGGCGCTGTCGCTTGACGTGCCTATTGTCACCGGCTGGTCCGGAAGTTCCTTGAGCAGGTCTATAATGTGCCTTGCAGGAACGGCTATCCTGCCTTCCTCCTCGGTCGTGTCCACCTCGATTTCGGTCCTCAGGGTGAGTTCCGAGTCGGATGCCGTGACTTCAAGGATGTTGCCCTTGAGGTCAAAAAGGAAATTCTCAAGGATAGGAAGCGCGGACTTGGCCGGGATGGCCTTCGAAATGTCCATCAGCCCCTTCAGGAGTTCAGTGCTTGATACGTTGAATTTCATATTCGTCGTGTTTTTGATATTTCATTGTGGCGTGCCGCCGGAACGCGGCCCAGCAGTTGACAAATATAAGAATATTCCCTCAATAATATGGCATTATATTTGATTTTTTGCTCCGGGTTGCGGAAATGGTTTCCGCATTCCTGATTTGAACAACAAGTTTTATAAATTAATATGTCAGAAATGAAAAAAGGTGTTATTTCAGTGGTGCTGTCAGTGCTTCTCAGCGTGCTGGCGGCTTACGGTGTCGTCAAGGCGGCGACCGTGAATGCGGGTGACAAGGTTGCGAGGAGCGAAAACGGAACTGTCACCAGGACTGTCAATCTGGCACAATCCGACTATCCGGACTTGACGTATGCGGCGGAAACCTCAGTGGAGGCTGTCGTTTACATAGAGGTGACCGTTACTCAGCAGTATCAGATTTCCGATCCGTTCTTCCGTTTCTTCTTCGGCGACGAGGCTCAGACCAGAGAACAGAAAGGCAGCGGTTCAGGCGTCATCATCCGTCCTGACGGCTACATCGTCACCAACAACCACGTAGTGGCCAACGCCACCAAGATTCAGGTCACCCTTAACAACAACAAGGAATATGACGCCAAAGTGATCGGCACCGACCCTGCGACGGACGTGGCTCTTCTGAAGATCGAGGCCGAGGGACTTCCTTCAATTCCGTTCGGAGACTCCGACCAGCTCAGGCTTGGTGAATGGGTTCTCGCGGTCGGCAGCCCTCTCGGCTACCAGCTCCGTTCCACGATCACTGCCGGAATCGTCAGCGCAAAAGGCCGTTCGATGGGACAGTCTTCACGCACGAGAGGAGGCAGCGAACTGCAGATAGAGTCTTTCATCCAAACGGATGCGGCCGTGAATCCGGGCAATTCCGGTGGCGCGCTAGTCAACAAGACCGGTGAACTGGTCGGAATCAACACGGCGATAGTTTCACAGGACAATTCTTATTCGGGATATTCATTCGCGGTTCCGGTCAACATCGTCAAGAAGGTCGTCGAGGATCTTATAGATTTCGGTTCCGTCAAGAGAGCCGTCCTGGGCGTTTCCATGGGCAATCTTACCGATGTCCTGGCAAAGAGTCTGAAATATGATTCGCTGGATGAGATGATTGAAAAATTGAAACTTTCTTCGTCGGACGGCGTATATATCAATGAGGTTGTCAAAGGCAGTTCGGCAGACAAGGCCGGAATCAAGGAAGGAGATGTTCTTCTGGCCATCGACGGAGTCAAAGTCAAGGACGGCTCCGAGGTCCAGGTCAAGGTGAATTCCTTCCATCCGGGAGACAAGGCAAGACTGACTGTCGTCAGGGACGGAAAGGAGAAGGAATTCGAAGTTACGTTCCAGAGCAGCAGCACTGAGACAGGTACCGTGCTTGGTGACGGCGAGATAGCATTCTACGGAACGACTCTTAAGGAAGCTTCAAAGGAAACCCTTGAAAGGTTCGGTCTCAAGAGCGGAGTTGAAGTCTCTGCCGTAGGCACCGGCAAGATGCTTGAGGCCGGCGCTTCGCAGGGAATGGTCATCACTTACGTGAACGACCAGCCAGTCTCCAAACCTCAGGATGTCCTGAACATCGCGAAATCCGCGAAGAGAGCGATTTATGTCGAAGGCATCACGGCCAACGGCAGGAAGTCCTTCTTCGGATTCAGCAAGGAATAGCGAAAGCTTGAGTTCTGTGTTTTCCCTGGCGGAAAGGAACTGAAGCCTTCCGTCAGGGAAAACTATGTATTGAAAATTGTGTATTATATTATATGAGGCAATTAAAGATTACAAAATCGATTACCAACCGCGAAAGCGCGTCTCTTGACAAGTATCTACAGGAGATTGGCCGTGAAGAGTTGGTTTCACCGGAAGAGGAGGTAGAACTTTCACAAAGAATCCGCAAGGGCGACCAGAAGGCTCTCGAGAAACTTACCAGGGCGAATCTGAGATTCGTGGTTTCCGTTGCAAAACAGTACCAGAACCAGGGACTCAGTCTCCCTGACCTTATCAACGAAGGCAATCTCGGCCTGATCAAGGCGGCTGAAAAGTTCGATGAGACGAGAGGTTTCAAGTTCATTTCCTATGCGGTGTGGTGGATCCGCCAGTCCATCCTGCAGGCTCTGGCCGAGCAGTCCAGGATTGTCAGGCTGCCGCTCAACCAGGTAGGCTCGCTGAACAAGATCAACAAGGCATTGTCCCAGTTCGAACAGAAGAACGAGAGGACCCCTTCCAACGAGGAACTGTCTGAAATGATAGACATCCCTCAGGACAAGATTTCCGACACTCTCAGAGTGTCCGGCAGGCATGTGTCCGTCGATGCTCCATTTGTTGAGGGCGAGGACAACAGCCTTCTGGACGTCATCCCGAACGATGATTCTCCTATGGCTGACAGAGGCCTCGTGAACGAGTCGCTCAGCACGGAAATCGAAAGGTCCCTGCAGATTCTGACCGGCCGCGAGAGGGAGATCATCAAGTCCTTCTTCGGCATCGGATGCCAGGAGATGACACTTGAAGAAATAGGCGAGAGGCTTGACCTTACAAGGGAGAGGGTGCGCCAGATCAAGGAAAAGGCCATCCGAAAACTGAAGAAACCTTCCGCAAGCAAACTCCTTAAAACCTATCTCGGCTGATGACACCGGAACTTTTCATCGCCTCGAAGGCTTCAGAAGCCATCAAGGCGCTTTACAATGCTGACATCGAACCATCGGCGCTTCAGGTCGGCGTCACAAGGAAGGAGTTCACGGGCGATTTCACTCTGGTGGTCTTTCCGCTGCTCCGTCTCTCGCATTCTACCCCGGAGAACACCGGCAACGCTATAGGAGAATGGCTGAAGGCCAACGTGCCTGAGATTTCTGAATACAATTGTGTCAAGGGTTTTCTCAACCTGCTGCTTTCCAATCTGTTCTGGAATGAGCTCTTCTCGGGTATAGTCGCTGACAATGATTTCGGCAACCTCCCGGCGACGGGAAAGAACATAATGGTCGAGTTCTCTTCGCCGAACACCAACAAGCCTCTGCATCTGGGACACATCAGAAACAACCTGCTCGGCGACTCCGTCTCCAGGCTGCTCAAGGCCAGCGGCAACAATGTCATCAAGACCACGCTGGTCAACGACAGGGGAGTGCACATCTGCAAGTCGATGCTGGCCTGGCTCAAGGTCGGCAGCGGCGCGACTCCTGAAAGCACCGGCAAGAAGGGCGACCATCTTGTAGGAGACATGTACGTGGCTTTCAACGAGATATTCAAGAAGGAGGTCGAGGAACTCGTCGCAGGCGGAATGGATGAGGAGACGGCCAAGAAGGAGGCTCCTTGCCTGAAGGAGGCACACGAGATGCTTCAGAAATGGGAGGCGGGCGACAAGGAAGTCCGCGATCTCTGGGCGAAGATGAACGGCTGGGTGCTGAAAGGCTTCGACGAGTCCTACAAGGCTCTCGGAATCACTTTCGACAAGGTTTACTACGAGTCCCAGACCTACCTTCTAGGCAAGGAACTGGTGCAGAGGGGACTGGATATGGGCGTGTTCGTCAAGGATCCTGACGGTTCCGTATGGTGCGACCTGACGGCCGACGGCCTGGACAGGAAACTTCTGATCCGTTCCGACGGCACCTCAGTCTACATCACCCAGGATCTCGGCACGGCCGAAAGGCGTTTCTCCGAACATCATCTCGACTCTCACGTCTATGTGGTCGGCAACGAGCAGAACTATCATTTCCAGGTGCTCAAGCTGATACTCAAGAAACTCGGTTTCGACTGGTCGGACAACATATTCCATCTTTCCTATGGAATGGTGGAACTGCCGGAGGGCAAGATGAAATCCCGCGAGGGGACCGTCGTGGACGCCGACGACCTCATCGAGAAGATGTATGAGGAGGCGAAGGCCACTTCCGACGAGTCCGGCAAACTTGCCGACCTGAGCGAGGAAGACAAGGACAAACTCTACCATATGATCGGTCTCGGCGCCCTCAAATACTTCATCATCAAGGTTGATCCTAAGAAGACTATGCTCTTCAACCCGAAGGAGTCGATCGATTTCAACGGCAACACCGGCCCGTTCATCCAGTACACCCACGCCCGCATCAGGTCCATCCTGCGCAAGGCGGCGGAGAAGGGTATTGAATATGCCGGCTCGGCTCTGCCTTCAGTCCAGCTGAGCGCGAAGGAGATAAGGCTCATCAAGCTGCTGAACGCCTATCCCGGTAAGGTGGCCGAGGCCGCCCAGGCATATTCACCGGCCATCATAGCCAACTATGCCTACGATCTGGCCAAGGAGTTCAACCAGTACTACCACGACACGCCGATCCTCAAGGAAGAGGACCGGAATGTTCTCAAGATGCGTCTGGTTCTGATCGACACCCTTTCCTCAGTGCTCCGCAAGGCTATGGGAATTCTCGGCATCGAACTGCCTGAAAGAATGTAAAACCTGCGGCCTCCGCATTTGCGGAGGCCGTCTTTAACTTGATATTCCGTGGAACAGACGGACTATATGTTTCCGACCTCCAAAAAGGAAGTCGAGGCTTTGGGGTGGGACTACATCGACGTCATCATATTCACCGGTGACGCCTTTGTGGACCACCCTTCCTTCGGTACCGCGTGCATCGCGCGCTGGCTGCAGCATTTCGGCTACAGGGTAGCGGTCGTGCCGCAGCCGAACTGGAGGGATGACCTGAGGGATTTCCGCAAGCTGGGAGCGCCGCGTCTGTACTTTGCGGTCAATGCCGGTGCAATGGATTCTATGGTGAACCATTACACCGCCGGCAAGCGTCTCCGCCACGATGATGCCTACACACCGGACGGCAAGGCCGGCCAGAGGCCCGACTATGCAGTCAGCGTCTATGCCAACATCCTGAAGGATCTTTATCCTGATGTGCCGGTTATCATAGGCGGGGTGGAGGCTTCGCTGCGCCGTTTGACCCATTATGATTACTGGAAGGATGAACTTGTGCCTTCCATACTGAAGTGGTGCCGGGCTGACTACCTCTGCTACGGGATGGGCGAAAAGCCGATGCTGGAACTCACGAGGGCGATTGAAGCGCAGAGGAATGCCGGAGAAATCCGCAGGATTCCTCAGATTGCATTCCTTATGAAAGGAAAATGGAAGGCCAAGGATCCTCTGGTGCTCCATTCCTTCGAGGAATGCAAGAAAGACAAGATGGCCTTCGCCGAGAATTTCCACCTCATCGAGACCCACGCCAACCTGATGCATCCGGACACGATCGTCGAGCCTGTCGGAGACGGCTATGTGCAGATCAATCCGCCGTATCCGCCGTCCACTACGCAGGAAATGGATTCGTTCTGGGACCTTCCGTTTACGAAACTTCCGCATCCCCGCTACAAGGGGAAGCGCATCCCGGCCTACGACATGATCAAGGACTCGATCATTACGCACCGAGGCTGTTTCGGAGGCTGCAATTTCTGCACGATCGCCGCCCATCAGGGGAAATTCATCCAGTCCCGGTCGCAGGAATCCATACTGAAGGAAGTGCGGATACTTGCGAAGATGCCGGGGTTTTCCGGGAATATCTCCGATCTGGGCGCCCCTACCGCGAATATGTACGGGATGAAGGGCAAGAATCCCGACCTCTGCGACAAATGCCGCAGGAAATCCTGCCTCTTTCCGGCTCCTTGCCCGAACATGAACCGCTCGCACCGCCAGATTCTCGAACTGTACCGCAAGGTCGATTCGGTTCCGGGCATACGGCATTCGTACATCGGCAGCGGCATCCGCTACGACCTCTTCCTTGACAAGGACGGATTCGTCGACGAGACGTCAAAACCGTATCTGCAGACTCTCGTCCTGGACCACACTTCCGGCCGTCTCAAGGTGGCTCCGGAACATACTGAAGACAAAGTCCTGCAGTACATAGCCAAGCCTTCCTTCAGCCTTTTCGTCAGGCTGAGAAAGGAGTTCGACAAGATCTGCGCGCAGAACGGCCTCCGCACCGGAATAGTCCCTTATTTCATCTCCTCGCACCCCGGCTGCACGATGAAGGATATGGAGAACCTTTCAAGGAATCCGGCGCTCAAGGGAATATATATGGACCAGGTGCAGGATTTCACTCCGACTCCTATGACGACTTCTTCTGTAATGTTCTACACCGGCATTGACCCGCGCACGATGAAGCCTGTGTTCGTCGAGCGTGACCCTGAGAAAAAGAAAAAGCAGAAATCGTTTTTTTTCAGAAAATAATCATCACGGTGTGCTGCATTTCGGAAAAATGTCTTAATATTGCACCCGCATAATAAATGAACAGTTTTTTGGTTTAGTTACAATTGCTATGGCACCTGAGAAGAAGAAAAGACACGCTGTGAGCTACGAGAACATGTCAGAGCAGCTGGCGGCGGCTTTCAACGAGAAATATCCGGGCGGATTCAATGATTATCTTCCTGACCTTGTGAAATATCCGAAGCCTGACGGCACATCGTTCAATGCCGTAACGATCGAGACTGACGATGCGGTCTATCTCGTGAAGATCAAGGTGAAGACGGATGACGCTGATTCTCTGGAGAGATGGCTTGAGGGTGAGGAAGATGCCGAGAATGAAAGCGTAGCCGGATCTTCGGCTGACGCTCCGGCAGATTCCGCTCTGCCGGACGACAACATCTCCCAGTATGGCGGAGATGATGACGGGGCGGACGCTTAGTTGAAAGAATGGACGGAATTCACGGGCCGGTCGGGAAGCAAATTTTCCCGACCGGCCGTTTCTTTTCCGGTGCCGTAATTCAGGCTGTCAGAAGTGATGCGTGGCAGAGCGCGGAGTCACCGGCCTTGGCTACGAACAGGTACTCGTCGTCGCTTTTCCTTCTGACTCCGAACGACACGTTGTCCCCTCTGCGGACTTCCCGCCTGAAATTGATGTCTATCCTCGCCAGAAGTCCGTTTGACAGCACGGCGTCAGGTAGCAGGTTGTAGAACATCTCGATGTAGTGCGTGTTGTTCAGATGACCGTTGAAGTCGCAGTCGCTGTAGCCTATTTCAGTGTCCTTCGACAGTTCAGGAACAAAGTCCCCGATTCTCCTCGGAGCGCGGCACGGAGCCGGAATGTCAACGTCCGTCAGGTCGAGTTCCGGGAAGACCGGCTTCCTGGTCTTCAAGTCTATCACGCACCATTCGGTCACGCCGCGGCCGATCTCTTCTCCGTCATCGTCGGTGAGCGTCACGCATCTGCTGTATGTCAGGCCGCCGCCTTTGACCGGCCACACCTTGATGTTGTAGGGATCATAGAGCCTGGGTCTTTCGTCAATCTCGAATGCCGAACGGAGAAGCACCCACGAATAGCCGGCCTTGTTCATCACGTCAACGCCGCAACCTTCCCTGCGGATGTTCTGCCCGATAGCATTTATTATGCTGCCGCACATTGACGGCACTGTGGCGCGTCCCTGAAAGTCTATGTTCTCGGGGGCCACTGAATATTCAAAAGTGTTGACTGCGTTTTTCATCATCTTTCCTTTTTTGAGTCCGGCTTCCCGACGTCGGTCGGTGACTCCGGAGGTTTCGCAGGCAAATTTATGAAAACGATGACGTGTGACGAAGCAAGTGTTACGAAAGGTGCGAAAAATGTCACAAAAGCCTTGTCCGGCGGAAAATTTGATGTATATTGGGGACGAAAAACCGGTTCCTTGAATTTCGTCCCACTGCTTTCCGGGATGAAATCAGGCCGGTGCACAACTGAAATATTCATTTATGAACACACCTTTGAGAGTTTCAAGAGGGTACGGCAACCAGGTCAAGTACGCGGTCATCCTGCCGCTCTTCTTTTTCGTTTTCTGCTTTGTCTATACGCCCTTCCGTTTTGACCAATTCTACAGCGTGGGCGGAAAGTCCTGGACTTTCCATCTGCTGATGCTCTCCTGCATTATGGTCGGAACCATCGCCATCACCAGGCTGGTTTTCGCCGTCCTTTACCGCTATGTCGGATTCAGATGGTGGCATTATGTGCTTTGGTGCTTTGGCGAGACCCTCGTGGTTTCCTTCTTCTTTGCCTTGTACACCTCGCTGTTCTACCTCAGGAACGGAGGAATGCCTTATTTCACCGCTCTGCCCGTCTGCTTCAAGATCGTCTCGCTGACGCTCGTGTATCCCTACCTGCTCTGCATCCTGCTCCGCATCATCACGAACAAGACCAAGGACCTGCAGCACGCCGCCGAACCGCAGGACACCTCTCTTGTGAAGTTCCACGATGAGCACGGCCGTCTGAAACTGACCATCGATCCTGCCGCCATCCTTTATGTCAGCGCCGATTCAAACTACATCAACATCCACTACGTTGAGAATGACAAGATCAGGGTCTATCAGCTGCGCAACTCGATGAAGAGCCTTGAGGCCGACGCCGCGAAGCACGGTCTTGTGCGCTGCCACAAGTCCTATTATGTCAATCCGCGCCACATCAAGGTGCTGAGCAAGAGCAAGAACGGCATCATCTACACCGAGTTTACCCGGGAAGGCATCGACCCTGTCCCTGTCAGCAAGCAGTATTACGACAGTCTCGCGAAGATTCTGTAGCAGGTCCGCTTTCTTGACCGGCGGAAGGAAATAGTCGTGATAAATCCTGGGGAAAGTGTAACATTTCCCCGGAATTTTCGTCTATAATGCGGAAACCGGACAGAAACCGGTCACGGACAGACAGGAAAACAATGACAAGAGAAGAGTCCATAGAGTTCTACAAGGCGCACGCCCGCAAACTGTTCAACATCAGTTTGCGGATTGTCGGCAATGACGCCGAAGCGGAAGAAATCGCTCAGGACACGATTCTCAAGTTCATCACAGGCGGATGCGGTCCGCAGGGCGAACTCCAGACCGATGCATGGCTTGCCAGAACCTGCGCCCGCAAGTCCATAGACGTGCTCCGCAAACGTCATCGCGAGCAGGCTCTGCTGAATGAATATGCTGCTGAGTCTTCCCGGTTGACTGAAGCTGAGTACAATAAGCCTGAACCTGCGGCGCTGGACGGAATCACTGTCGCGGATGTCAGGAAGGCTATGGAAGACCTGCCGGAACAATACAGAGCAGTGCTTTCCCTTGTGCTTCTGGAAGGCTTCGACTATGAGGAAATCGCCGGGATGTCCGAAGAAAGCGAGGGGGCGGTACGCACCCGGTTCTCCAGAGCCAGGGCAAGGCTGGTGGAAATGCTGAAAGCAGACCGGAAAGGTAAACTGAAAGAAAACAAGCGATAAGATGGAAGACATAGAGAAAATGATCCGCGGCAACGCCTCGGCGTTCGACGACAGGGAACTGCCGGAAGGCCACCTTGCCAGGTTCGAGGCGAAACTCACGCAGGCCGTTCCGGACGAATGTGCTCCGTTCAAGGCTGCGAGTTCAGCGGATGTGCGGGGCAGGGCCGTAAACCGCAGCCGTGCGGCAAAGCTTTATGAATATCTTGCCGGAGCCGCCGCCGTGGCTGCTGCCGTGATGTTCGCAGTCATATTCCTGAACAGGCGGCCGCAGGTGACCGACTGGTTCGCCGGGGTTGCGGACGATCCTGCGGAAGTGACGCTGGCATATTCAGAGAAGGCGAGCGCTATCTGCAGGGACATATTCACGAAAGACATTGACGGACATCTGTCCGCTATGGTCAGCGGCCTCGGGGAGGAGGCGGTGCCGATGATCGACCAGCTGCCGGACGAGATGGATGACGCCTCGAAGGCGGCAGTGCTGAAAAGGTATTACGGCGACCTGCTTGACGGACTTTACAAGTTGGATAAAATCAAAGGTTTATAAAAACGAAAAGAGGAATTATGAAAAGAAGGATCATTAATCTGGCAGCCGTTGTGGCTGCTGCCGCTCTCTTTGCGGTTCCGGTTTCCGCTGCCGGACATTTCAGCGGCGATCCGGTGGACACCGCCGGAACCTACGCATCGGAAAATGTCACGAAGACGTACGACTGCCGTGGCTTCACAGGGCTTGACATCAGCGGCAACTTCGATGTCACGTTGACCAAGTCGTCCGCTTACAAGGTCGTCGTCACTTACCCCGCCGAGATTGAAAAGTACATCGTCGTACGTGTCGAGGGAAACGACCTCAAGATCGGCTGGAAGGCTGTTCCTGCGAATTTGCAGAGCCGGCTGAAGAACCGTTGCACGGCCGAGATCTCAATGCCGGAACTGCGCGAACTCGAAATGAGCGGAGCGACAAGCCTGGTGTGCGCCGACAGTTTCGATCTTGGAAACTCTGCGGAATTTTCTCTGGACCTCTCGGGGGCATCGTCAGTCAAGTCACTCTGCGTCAAGGCGGGAGAGTTCGACTGTGAACTCAGCGGAGCCTCAAAGGTTGATTTTGAAGGTGACTTCAGAAAAGCCGAACTGGAGATCAGCGGCGCATCAAACGCTAATCTTGACATCAATGCAGACCGTGCCGGAATCGAGGTCAGCGGAGCCTCCCGCGTTGAAGTGAACGGCAAGTTCAGGAACGTGGACATCGAGTCTTCCGGTGCGGGCAACGTTGAACTGACCGGATCCGCAGGCAGCCTGTCGATAGACGCTTCCGGAGCAGGCAAAGTAAACACTAAGAATCTTGAGGCCGAAAATGTCACCGTAGAGGCCACCGGAGCTTCGAACTGCTGCGTGAGGGCAGTCCGTTCTCTGACCGTAATAGACGTGAGCGGAGCTTCAACCGTCAAGTACTCGGCTCCGAAGGACTTGAATCCGGTAGTCAGATCCTGCGGCCGCGCCTCGCATCTTAGGAGAGTGGATTAGCAAAGGCTGCATAATGCACGCAAACAGCCCGGAGTCTCACGACGTCGGGCTGTCTTTCATTTCATTTGGCTTAAAAGATTCTTGTTTGTGACGATAATCACTATCCGGGTGCAAAGGTACGGCCGTACGCCTGACCGGACAATACCAATTTGTAGGTAAACTGAAGGCGGAAGTGCTTCTTCCGCTACCAAGTTGTTCTATTTCCACTCCCGGCGCTGTCCAAACCGAGGATTCTGAATATTTTTGACTAAATTTGTAACTTGTATTATTTGAAAGAAGGAAAAGTTATGAATTTCAGCGGAATCATCGTCGGAGCGGCGACCTTTCTGATCATCGGAATATGTCATCCCATCGTCATCAAGATGGAGTATTATTGGGGCAAGAACAGCTGGTGGCTGTTTCTGGCCGTAGGAATGGCCTTCGCCGCCGCTTCCATATTCATAAATAATGATGTGTTTGCGACCGTTGCAGGGGCGGCCGCTTTTTCCTGCTTCTGGGGCATCCTTGAGATGTTCGAGCAGGAGAAGCGTGTCCTGAAAGGGTGGTTCCCCGAGAACCCCGCCCGCCACGGCTACTATGAGTCCATCCGCAAGTCAAAGGGAAATAATTAGTTAAGATATATGAAAAACAAACTGCTGCCAGCTTTGGCATTGGCCGTTGCCCTGTCCGGAATGACGGAGGCCGCGGCGCAGAAGAAACCGCTTGACCACAGCGTCTATGACTCGTGGCAGAGCGTAGGTGACATCGTCAAGACCGACGACGGCAACATCGTCGTCTGGACCGTCAACCCGCAGGAGGGCGACGGAACTTTGTATGTAAGGAATATGACTCCCGCCCGCAAGGGCAAGGCCTCCGTGGCACGGGAGATCAGCATCCCGCGCGGAAGCCAGCCTTCCCTCGATCCGAAAGGAGAGTGGCTCTACCTCCGCATCAAGCCTCAGTTCGCCAAGACCAGAAAGGAGAAGATAGCCAAGAAGAAGGCCGACGCGATGACCAAGGACACCCTCGCCATCGTCGACCTCAAGACGATGACCGTCAGAAAGTACGGCCGCGTTGATTCCTACGCGGCAGGCTCCGAGGCCAAGCCTTACGTGGCCTACAAGTCCACCTGGAAGCAGTACAAGGATTCCACGGACAAGAAGGGCAGCGACAGGACGGGACTCGTCGTGCTGAATCCTGCCACTGAACACGCCGACACGATTCCGTTCATCGACTCATATTCTTTCAACCGGGACGGCACCGTGCTGGTGATGACCTCGAAGCAGGACAAGAAGGAGAAATTTTCCGCTACGGCCGTGCTCATCGCCCACGCCCCGTCCATTCTGGACACCCTTGTGAGCGGAGCGAAGTCCTACAGCCGCCTTACCTTCAGCGACGCGGAGGACAAACTGCTCTTCTTCGGCTCTAACGACACCACCAAGAACCGCAACAAGTGCCAGGCCCTCTACCTGACCACGATCGGCCAGGTGAAGACCGGAAAGAAAGGTCAGGCCGCGCCGGCCGACAGCTCCGTCATCGTGAGCAAAGGCGGGAAATGGACCTACAGGACCGAAGTGGTCATCCCCGAGGGAACGAGGGTGAAAGGGACCGCCGGCTGGACTCTCAACGAGAATTCCGAGGCCTACTTCACGCCTGACGGCAACCGGGTCTTCGTGGGCATCGCCCCGATCCGTCCTCCGAAGGACACCGCCATCGTGGATTTCGAGACCGCCCAGCTCGACATCTGGAACTGGGACGCTCCTTACACCCCGCCGCAGGAGAAACTGAATGTCAACAAGAAACTCAAGAGAACATATTCAGCTACCATCGACCTCACCGCGGAAGGGGAGAAGGTGATCGTGCCGCTCTCCACCTCCGAGTTCGAAAGCGTCCGTCTGCTTGACGGCGGTTTCAGCGAATGGGCGCTGGTCCGCGACAACGGCAAGTACGTCCGCAGTTCAGTCTGGGATTATGCGAACCGCTCCGACGTGGCCCTCGTCAACATCAAGGACGGTTCCAGAAAAGTTGTGGCTGAAGGCTTGAACGCCGGCCGCTTCGATGTGTCCCCGACCGGAAAGTACCTGACCTGGTTCGACAACTCCGACCTCAACTGGTACGTCTACAACACTCGGACCGGCGAGAAAGTGAACCTCACGGCTCAGACCGGAGTGCCTTTCTACGACGAGGAGGATGACCATCCGACAGCCCCTGCCGCCCACGAGTTCTCTCCGAAGTGGCTCAGCGACGAGTCGGCGATGATGATCATCGACCGCTACGACGTGTGGAAGTTCACCCCTGACGGATCGTCGGCGGTGAACCTCACCGGGGGAGTGGGCCGTCAGACGCACAACCGCTTCAAGGTCCTCGACCCGAGGCCGGACGACAGGAAGCCTAACGAGCGACGTTGCGGCCTTGCCAGACCGTTCGACCCGAAGCAGACCATCTACCTGAGCGTCCTGAACGAGGAAACCCAGCAGAACGGCTTCGGCAGCTTCAACCTCGCCAAGCCGGCCAAGACCCTCAAGTACTTCACCGACACGGTTTCCTACAAGTACGTCGGCTGGTCCAAGGACTCGGACCGCATCTTCTACCAGAAGGGCAACTTCCGCAACTGCTACGACCTCTACTATACCGACGACTGCTTCGCCACCGGCACCAAGCTTACGGCCATCAATCCTCAGATGGATGAATATCGTTGGGGACACGTCGAACTTTTCCACTGGAACGCCTACGACGGAACTCCTCTCAAAGGCCTTGTCTACCTGCCTGACGGCATCAAGGAAGGCGAGAAACTGCCTGTGATGATCTACTTCTACGAGAAGAACGCGCACACGATGTACACTTACTACTCGCCTGCGCCGTCCCGCTCGATCATCAACATCCCGTTCTACACCTCCCGCGGCTACATCGTCTTCGTGCCTGACATCGTCTATAAGGTCGGACATCCCGGCGAGAGCGCATACAACTGCATCTGCTCGGGCGCGGAGGCTCTCTGTAATGAATATGCCGCCGCCGACAAGTCTAAGATGGGCATCCAGGGGCAGAGCTGGGGCGGCTACCAGACGGCCTGGCTGATCACCCGCACGAATATGTTCGCCGCGGCCGGATCAGGAGCTCCTGTCGGTAATATGACCTCGGCCTACGGCGGCATCCGCTGGGGCTCCGGCATAACCCGCGCCGGCCAGTACGAGCACGGGCAGAGCAGGATAGGTGCGAATATGTGGGAGCCTGGCGCTCTCGACCTCTACATCGAGAACTCTCCTGTCTTCCACGTCGACAAGGTGAACACTCCTGTGCTGATAATGCACAACGATGCCGACGGAGCCGTTCCGTGGTACCAGGGCATAGAGTTCTTCTCTGACCTCCGCCGTCTTGACAAGCCGGCCTGGCTGCTCCAGTACAACAAGGAGGCGCACAACCTTGTCCAGCGCCGCAACTGCAAGGACCTCTCAGTCAGGCTCCAGCAGTTCTTCGACCACTACCTGAAGGGCGAGCCTCTTCCGGTCTGGATGAAGTCCGGTGTCCGCTACGAGGACAAGGGAGAGTGCTTCGGTTTCGAGAACGCGGAATAGTCTTTCGGGGCAATCTGCAATCATATTCAGTCAGAACGCTATGACAAAGCTTGCGATTTTTGACCTTGACGGCACTCTGCTTGACACCGCGGCCGACCTCGGCGACGCCTGCAACTACGCGCTGAGGCAGTGCGGCTTTCCGGAGCATCCGCTTCACGACTACTATCAGATGGTCGGCCGCGGCATCTACAACCTCTTCAGGGCGGCGATGCCTTCCGAATATGCCACTGAAGACAACGTGCAGCGGATGGCCGGTTTCTTCATCCCATACTACGACGCCCACAAGTGCGATCTGACCCGTCCTTATGACGGTATCCCGGAGATGCTTGAAACTTTGAGGAAGGCCGGAGTGCGTTTCGCGGTCGCTTCCAACAAGTATCAGGACGGCGCCGAAAAGCTTGTGGCGCATTTCTTCAATGAATATCCCTTCGTCCGCGTCCTCGGGCAGCGGGACGGTCAGCCGATCAAGCCTGACCCGGAGATCGTGTCGCAGATTCTTGCTTCCGCTCCTGGCGTGGCAAAGGCTGAAACCGTCTACGTCGGAGATTCGAACGTGGATATGCAGACCGGCATAAATGCCGGAGTCCGCACCATAGGCGTGACCTGGGGTTTCCGCTCCCGTGAGGAACTGGCGGCGTTTTCCCCGTCGGCCCTGGTTGACTCTCCCGCCGGGCTTGCCCGCGAAATCATCGGCACTTGCGGCTCACGAGGTTGAAGTGCCGATAATTTTGACTAAATTGCGGGTCGGTATTCCGAATATGCCGAATATCAAGATACATCATAATTGATTTGAAATGGACAGAACGATAGCGGTCGCCGGAACAGGCTATGTCGGACTCTCGATGGCAGTCCTTCTGAGTCAGCACAACAAGGTGTTTGCAGTGGACATTCTGCCGGACAAGGTCCGGAAGATCAATGAACGGGAATCCCCGATACAGGATGATTATGTCGAGAAGTACCTGAAGGAGAAGGATCTTGACCTGACTGCCACGCTGGATGGCAGGGACGCATATTCAAAAGCGGACTTCGTCGTCATCTCGGCTCCTACGAACTACGATCCGCAGAAGAATTTCTTCGACACGAGCGCCGTTGAAAGCGTGGTGGAGACGGTGCTGGAAGTTAACCCGGATGCCGTTATGGTCGTGAAGTCGACTGTCCCTGTGGGCTACACGGCGTCGCTCAGGCAGAAATATTCATTCAAGGAACGTCTCGCGGACGGCTCTTTCCGCAGCGTCGCTCCGAGGATAATCTTCTCTCCGGAATTTCTGCGCGAGAGCAAGGCTCTGTACGACAATCTCTATCCGAGCCGCATCATAGTAGGTCGTCCGGAAGGCGACGGGTTTCTTGACTCGGCGGCGCGCGAGTTCGCAGCCCTGCTGAAGGAGGGTGCCGTCAAGCAGGACATCGACACGCTTTTCATGGGGACTACCGAGGCCGAGGCCGTGAAACTTTTCGCCAACACCTATCTTGCGCTGAGAGTAAGTTTCTTCAACGAGCTGGACACCTATGCCGAGATCAAAGGACTAGACACGCGCTCGATCATAGATGGAGTCTGCCTCGATCCGAGAATCGGCACGCATTACAACAATCCGTCCTTCGGCTACGGCGGATATTGTCTTCCGAAGGACACGAAGCAGCTGTTGGCCAATTATGCCGACGTGCCTGAAAACCTCATAGGGGCCATAGTGGAAAGCAACAGGACGAGGAAGGATTTCGTCTCCGACCAGATTCTGCAGAAGGCCGGCTACTACACCGGTTCCAGCGTCTGGAACGAGCAGAGGGAGAAAGACGTCACGATAGGCGTGTTCAGGCTGACTATGAAGTCCGGTTCCGACAATTTCAGGCAGAGTTCAATCCAGGGCGTGATGAAGCGCATCAAGGCAAAGGGGGCAAAGGTTATAGTCTATGAACCGTCTCTTGAAGACGGAACCACCTTTTTCGGAAGCGAGATAGTCAATGACCTGTCCGAGTTCAAGCGCCGGTCGGCCGCCATAGTGGCGAACCGTTACGACAAGGCTCTGGACGACGTCAAGGACAAGGTATATACCAGAGACATCTTCGAGAGAGACTGACAGGAGGCTGCCCGGGATCGATCTCAAGCGAGAAAATCCTGCAGTTCCTCATAGAATCTCTGAGTCGGGAATCCCATCACGTTGTAGAACGAACCTTCAAGTTTAGTGATGCCGATGTAGCCGATCCATTCCTGGATGCCGTAGGCTCCGGCCTTGTCAAAAGGCTTGAAGTTGTCGATGTAGTAATCTATCTCCTTGTCGGACAGATTCTTGAAGTGTACATTTGAAGTGACGGAGAAAGTCTTCTTCCTGTGGCTGTCCCGGATGGTGACAGCCGTTATGACCTGATGTCCGCGGCCGGAAAGAAGTTTCAGCATCCGGACCGCGTCCTCCCTGTCGCGGGGTTTGCCGAGAATCTCGGTCCCGCAGAGTACCATAGTGTCAGAGGTGACGAGAATCTCGCGGTCTTCAAGCGGACGGTGAAAGCCAAGCGACTTTCCTTCCGACATTAATTCGGGTACTTTAAAGTGCGGTGTGTCAGGAGAGTATGATTCCACGAACGAAGTCCCTGCATCGACCGTGAACTCCAGATCAAGACCAGCCATAAGTTCTCTGCGCCTCGGTGAGTTCGAGGCCAGTATAATGCGCTTTCCGCGAATGTCCATATTCATTGGAGATATTCCCTAAAAGAGTTTCTTGTAGGTGGCGGAGTTGAAGTTCCAACGCCCCTGGGCTTTCATCGCCTTTTCCATATACTCGCGCACGCAGGCTTTTCCGCCAGGCCGCTGCGAGACTATGTCGGCCGCTTCCCTGGCCTCTTCCACCGCATCGGCCGGGCATATTCCTATGCCTGCCGCACGGATGACTTCCACATCGGGAATATCATCGCCGAAGTACATTACTTGGTCGGCGGTTACGTTATGTCTTCTGCAGAAGTCGTTGAAGTCGTCAATCTTTATTCTAGAGCCGAGATAGATGTCTTCCGGCTCTATGCCGTTTGCCTTGAACCTTGCTCTGATGCTCTGCGAGCGGCCGCCGGTGATCACGCCGACGGGGAAGCCGTTCATGCACGCCATCCTGACAGCGAAACCGTCCTTCGCATCGAAGGTTCTGTAAAGCTGCCCTTCAAGGTCGGAGAGTATTCCGCCGTCCGTCATCACACCGTCGATGTCGAAGGCGAACGCCTTGATGTCTTTGAAATCCGTCATTGTTGCGATTTTGTGGACTGCGCTTCCTGACTATGATTTCGCTCCGCCCTGGCCGAAGTTAGGCAGGTCCGCGAGATTGAACGTGCCGCCTTGCTGAACTCCTCCTATGCTGATCTGGCCGAACTGGGATTCATATTTCTGGATGTTGTCGATCAGCGCGTTGAGAAGCCATTTGGCGTGTTCGGGAGTCATCACGATGCGGCTGCTGATGTCCGGTTTCGGAAGTCCCGGGAGCATCGTGGCGAAATCGAGGATGAATTCGCTGTGGGAGTGGGTGATGATAGCGAGATTCGAATAAGTGCCCTTGGCTATTTCCGGCCTGATCTCCAGGCTGAGTTCTTTCTTTTCTTCCATATCAGTAACTGTTAGTAAGGCAAATTTAGTGAAAAATGTATTATCTTTGTCATCTTGACTAATATTATAGGTAATTATATGAGCGAGAAGAGAGAACTTTCTGCGAAGTACAATCCGTCTGAAGTGGAGGACAAATGGTACGCCTGGTGGACAGAACACAAGTGCTTCCATTCGGAACCGAATGAGAAACAACCATATACAATCGTCATTCCGCCGCCTAACGTGACGGGCATCCTTCATATGGGCCACGTGCTGAACAACACTCTCAACGATGTGCTGATCCGCAAGGCCAGGATGGACGGCAAGAATGCCTGCTGGATTCCCGGCACGGACCACGCCTCCATCGCCACCGAAAGCAAGGTGGTCGCCAAGCTCAAGGGTATGGGAATATCCAAGGAGGATCTCACCCGCGACGAGTTCATGAAATATGCCTGGGAATGGAAAGAGGAGCACGGCGGCATCATCCTCAAGCAGCTGCGCAAGCTCGGAGCTTCCTGCGACTGGGACAGGACCAGATTCACGATGGAGCCGGAACTTTCCGATGCAGTCATCGCCACTTTCTGCTACTTCTACAAGAAGGGAATGATCTACAGGGGAGTGCGAATGGTCAACTGGGATCCTGTCGCTCTCACCGCCATCAGCGACGACGAGGTCATCCACAGGGACACCAAGAGCCATTTCTACCATTTGAAGTACTACGTCTCCGACGGTAACGGCAATCCTACCGACAAGTATCTTGTGATCGCCACGACCCGTCCTGAGACGATTATGGCCGATGCGGCGATCTGCGTCAATCCTGCCGACGAAAGGCATCATTGGCTAAAAGGTAAGAAAGTGCTTATCCCGCTCATCAACAGGGAAATACCGGTTATAGAGGACGATTATGTGGAGATGGATTTCGGTACGGGCTGCCTGAAGGTTACTCCAGCGCACGACGCCCACGACTATGAGATCGGTCTCCGCCACAATCTTCCGGTGATGGACATCATCGACGACCACGGCCGTCTGAACGAGAAGGCTCGGATTCTTGTCGGTGAGGATCGTTTCGAGGCCAGGAAGAAGATCGTGAAGATGCTGGAGGAATCCGGAAATCTTGAGAAAGTTGAAGAGTACACGTCTCCGGTAGGATATTCGGAAAGGACAAACGCCGTCATCGAGCCTAAGCTCTCCGCGCAGTGGTTCCTCAAGATGGAGTCGCTGGCCGCCAAGGCTCTGGAGAGCGTCGAGTCCGGCAAGATCAAACTTATCCCTGACAAATACCGCAACACCTACCGTCACTGGATGGAGAACGCCCACGACTGGTGCATCTCCCGTCAGCTTTGGTGGGGACAACGCATACCTGCCTATTATCTTCCTGACGGACAGATTGTTGTCGAAGAGACCGCAGAGAAGGCTCTGGAGGCCGCCCGCAAGATAAACCCTGCTCTCACGGCCTCCGACCTCAAGCAGGACGAGGACGTGCTGGACACCTGGTTCTCAAGCTGGCTCTGGCCGATTTCCGTATTCGACCCTCAGATGCCTGGCCATCCTGACCACAAGCCGAACAAGGATCTCGCATACTACTATCCTACGAACGACCTTGTCACAGGTCCGGACATCATCTTCTTCTGGGTGGCCAGAATGATCATGGCGGGCGACGAGTTCATGAACGACATTCCGTTCAGCAACGTCTATTTCACCGGTATCGTGCGCGACAAGCTCGGCAGGAAGATGTCCAAGACTCTGGGCAACTCTCCTGACCCGCTCGACCTCATCGCGAAGTACGGAGCGGACGCCGTCAGAATCGGAATGCTGCTATGCTCATCCGCCGGCAACGACATATTCTATGACGAGTCACAGGTCGAACAGGGCAGGAACTTCTGCAACAAGATCTGGAACTCCTTCCGTCTAATCCAGGGATGGAGTGTTGATGCATCGGTTCAACAGAATGAAGTCAATGCATTGGCAGTCAAATGGTTTGATAATAAGCTCAGTCAGGCTGTGGCCACCATTGAGGACCATTATTCCAAGTTCAGGATCTCTGATGCGCTGATGTGCACCTACAAGCTTTTCTGGGACGACTACTGCTCCTGGTATCTTGAGGCCATCAAGCCTGCCTACGGAGCCTGCATCGATCAGCAGACCTACGACGCTACCCTGATATTCTTTGAAAAGCTGCTGAAACTCATCCATCCTGTGATGCCGTTCATCACGGAGGAACTTTGGCAGTCGATGGCAGTCCGCGGAGAGGGGGAGACCATAATGTACCAGCCGACCCCGAAAGCCGGAGATGTCGACCAGGCCTTCCTCGCCGCGTTCGGCGTTGCACAGGAGACAGTCAACGGCGTGCGCGGTGTGCGACAGCAGAAAGGCATTTCCCCGAAGGACGCTCTTGAACTGAAAGTGAAAGGGGAGTTTCCTATGAATATGGTCGCCCTCGTCTCGAAGCTGGCCAATGTGACTTCCGTCGAGAAGGTGTCCGCGTTCGGCGATGCAGCCGGAGTTTCGCTGATGGTCGGCACGGTTGAAATCTTTGTCCCTCTCGAGGGGCTTGTCGATGCCGAGGAAGAGATCAGGAAGATAGAAGTTGAGCTCGAACATCAGAGAGGATTCCTTGAATCGGTCAGGAAAAAGCTCGGAAACGAGAGCTTCGTGGCCCATGCTCCCGAGAAGGTAGTGGCTCTGGAACGCAAAAAGGAGGCTGATAGCCTTTCGAAGATTGAAAGTCTTGAAAAAACTCTTGCTGCTCTTAAAACCAAGAAGTAAAACAAACTTGTTTTAACATTTAACAATTTTGTTATGGTATATTCCGAGACCATTTTCCCGGTCAGATACTATGAAACCGACCAGATGGGCATAGTCCATCACTCGAATTACATCAGATATTTCGAGTGTGCGAGGAATGTCCTGATGATTGACTGCGGCTATCCTATCGAGAAGTGCGAAGAAGACGGAGTGACAATCCCGCTTGTCTCCCTCAAGTGCCGGTACAGGTTTTCGGCCAGGATGGGCGACGTGGTCAGGGCTGTAGCCATAATAGACGAAGTGCCTCTTGCCAAACTCAATGTCAGGCAGGCCGTGTACAATCAGAACGGTGACCTTTGCGCGGAAGGCGAAGTGACTCTCGGATTTCTCAGCAAGGCTACAGGCAGGCCTGTGCGATGCCCGGAAAAACTCGTGAAGGCGATCAGGGACCATCTGGGAGACAGGCCTGATGACCGGCTCGTCAAATGAATCTTATCTTTATAAATCTTATCTTTGCTTACGCTTTAAAATCTACGAATATGTTAGCAATTGTTCCTTTAGGTGTGGTAGGGCCGTGGCAGGTTGTCATCATAGCCCTCGTCGTGATTCTTCTTTTCGGAGGAAAAAAGATTCCTGAACTGATGAAAGGACTCGGTCAGGGCGTAAAGAGTTTCAAGCAGGGAATGAATGAGGTTGAGAATCAGATCAATGACATAGACAAGGATCTGAACTCGACGGCCAAGACCCCCGACAAGATCGAGAAGATCAAGGAAGATAATAAATAATGGCGGCGCAGGATGCTGAGATGTCCTTCTGGGACCATCTGGAAGTGCTGAGAGGGACTTTGTTCCGCTCATTGCTTGCCGTGACTCTTGTCAGCATCGTCGTGTTCTGCTTCAAGTCGCTTGTGTTCGACGGGATCATCCTTGCTCCGACCAGAAGCGACTTCTTCATCTACAGGTGGATGCATCTCGGAGACATGCAGATGTCCATCGTCAATCTGGACATCTCCGCCCAGTTCTTCGTGCATCTGACTGTCGCGTTTGAACTTGGTTTCATCCTTGCGTTTCCGTATGTCTGTTTCGAGGTGTGGAAATTCATTGCCCCGGCCTTGTACAGGAATGAAAAGAAGGCTGTCCGCGGAGCGTTTCTATCGGCTTCCTTCCTTTTCTACCTCGGCCTTGTCATCGGCTATTATCTAATAGTGCCGATTTCGTTGAACTTCTTTATGGGGTACAAGGTCAGCGAAGCAGTCACGAACACTATTTCGCTGAACTCCTACATTTCGATGTTCACCTCGACCACCCTGGCGTTCGGAATCGTTTTCGAATTCCCGATCGTTGTCGTGATCCTGTCCAGACTCGGCATTCTCACCAAGGATACTCTTATAAAGTACCGCAGGCACGCCATCGTCGCGATTCTGTGCATAGCGGCCATCATAACACCTGCTGACCCTATGTCTATGCTTATAGCGGCGGCTCCTCTGCTTCTGCTTTATGAAGTTTGCGTACTTTGCTGCAAGTCTGCGCCTAAAGAGGATGGACCTGGAGAAGAACTTGAGGAAAATAAGGTATGATTTCCATTAACGGACTGACTGTCGCATACGGTGGTTACACCCTGCTTGACAGCATTGATTTCCACATAAGCGAAAAGGACAAGATAGGCCTTGTCGGGAAGAACGGTGCCGGAAAGTCCACGATAATGAAACTCATCTGCGGGCTTCAGTCTCCCACGTCCGGAAGCATAGACAAGCCGAACGATCTGAGAATAGGCTATCTGCCGCAGATAATGGAGCACCATAAAGGTCGCACTGTCCTGGAGGAGACTCTGACGGCCTTCGATCACGTCACCGAAATCCAGAAGGAACTGGACGGAATCAATCTGCAGCTTGCCGAAAGGACCGATTATGAGTCCGAGGCTTACCTTTCACTTATAAGCCGGCTCAACGATCTTACCGATGCGCTTGCGATGACCCAGTCCGAACCGCCTGAGGTACTGGCCCAGAAGACACTTCTTGGACTGGGCTTCAAGGACGAAGACTTCGGAAGGAAGACGGAAACTTTCAGCCAAGGCTGGAACATGCGCATCGAACTGGCCAAGATTCTTCTTTCCGAGCCGGACGTCCTGCTTCTGGACGAACCTACCAACCATCTTGACATTGAGTCTATTGAATGGCTGGAGGATTACCTCAAGGGACACCGCGGCTCGCTGCTGCTCGTTTCGCATGACAGGAAGTTCCTCGACAACGTGACCAACCGCACGGTCGAGATTATGCTCGGGCATATTCACGACTACAAGGTTCCCTACAGCAAGTACTTGGAATTGAGGAAGGAACGTCTGGCTCAGCAGGTTGCGGCCTACGAGAACCAGCAGAGGATGATCGAGAAGACGGAGGATTTCATAAACCGTTTCCGCTACAAGCCGACCAAATCCAACCAGGTCCAGTCCAGAATCAAGCAGCTCGAGAAACTCGACCGCCTGGAGATCGATGAGACTGACAACGTTACGATGACTGTAAAGTTCCCGCCCGCTCCTCGGTCCGGAGACGTGGTGTTCAAAGGAACCGGCCTTACTGTCGGATACCCGCAGAAGACGGTGTTCACAGGTGCGGACGTGGAAGTCAGAAGGGGAGAGAAGGTTGCGCTCGTCGGCCGCAACGGAGAAGGGAAGACCACTCTTATGCGCGTCATAATGGGAGAACTGGCTCCGAAGGCGGGGGAGTTCAGGATAGGGTACAATGTCTCCATCGGCTATTATGCGCAGAATCAGGAAGACATACTCGACAAGAATCTGACTGTCTGGGATACTTTGGACAACATCGCGGTCGGAGATGTAAGGAACCGCCTTAGGGACATTCTGGCGCAGTTCCTTTTCCGTGGCGAAGACATTGACAAGAAGGTCAGCGTGCTGTCCGGAGGAGAAAGGGCGCGTCTGGGAATGGCGAAGCTGATGCTGCAGCCTTACAATCTTCTGGCTCTTGATGAACCGACCAACCATATGGACATCAAGTCGAAAGATATTCTCAAGCAGGCTCTCAAAGCCTATGATGGCACGCTCGTTGTGGTTTCCCACGACAGGGATTTCCTTGACGGACTCGTGGACAAGATGTATGAGTTCAGGGACGGGCGAGTCAGGGAACACATCGGAAGCGTCGGCGATTTCCTGGAAAAGAGAAAAATCGAGAATCTTCAGGAACTTGAAAGGCGTTTCTCTTCCGCTGCTGCTGCACCGGGGGGACCTAAAGAAGACGAGCGTGCGGCGGCCGCCCGGAAGATTCAGGCCCAGAGCGAGTTCGAGCAGCGCAGGAGCGATTCCAAGGAAATCCGCAGGATAAAGCACCGCATCGAATTCCTGGAAAACGAGATCGGCAAATCCGAGGCGAAGATGAAAGAAATCGAGAAGGTTCTGTCAAACCCGGGCGAGGGAGATGACATTATGGAACTGACGAGGGCGTATCTTGAAGAAAAGCGCAGCCTTGACAACAAGACTGAGGAATGGGAGTCCCTTATGGAGAAATTATAAAACCAGAAACATTTTTTAATATTATGAAAGCATTGATCAACAAGACATTGACAGGTGCTGTCGCAATGATTGCATCAGTTGCATTCGGCTTTGCGCAGACCAGGACCGTAGAGCACGAATATTCAGAATTCGATGCCGTTTCGGCATCTGACGGATTCAAGGTGACGTATGTCCAGGACGCGGCCTACAAGACTTCAGCCACGGTGGACGATGCCATTGAAAGTTATGTCCAGTGCTACGTGAAGTCAAAGACTCTGTACATCGAACTGGACGAAAAATCAATTCCGAAGGAGCTAAAGAAGCAGTACAAGAGCAAGAACGCTGCAGATCCGGTACTTGAAGTAACGGTTTATGCCCCAAAGCTTAACTCCGTTACCCTCAGTGATGACTGTGTGTTTACGGCCAGCAAGACTCTGAATGCTGACAAGTTCTCCGTCAGCGTTGCCGACAATTCCAGCATCTCCAATCTCAACGTTGTGGCCAAGTCCGCGACGCTTTCCGCCGCGAAGAAATCCAAGCTTTCCTCCATCCACGTGACGGCCGATGATGAAATCACGGTCAACGGAGACGGCAACGGTACCATCATACTTGAATATTCCTGCAAGAAACTTGACGTCAACAATGCCGGTTCAGCCGAGCTGACGGTCAACGGTCAGGCCGACAAGATCGAAGCCACCACCGCCGGCAGCGCCAAGCTCACGCTTTCAGGCAAGACATCGTCTCTGAAGGTTACAGGGAAGGGCAATTCTTCAAAGATCGACGCTTCAGGCCTTTCAGTGGAAACAGTCGAGGCTTCGTTCGATGCGGCGGAATTGACAGTGTCTCCGTCCAAGACTTTGTCGCTTGACCTGGGCAAGGGCGCAACCGTCAATTACGGAGGCGATCCTCAGGTACGCATTGTGAAGATACAGAACGCATCTGTGCTGCGCAGCAAATAATGTTCGTTCTTGATTCGCACTGTGACACCCCGACAATGATGATGCGGGGGCGTGACATCAGAATAGACAATGAAAGGGGGCACGTGGACCTGCCGAAACTCAAGGCAGGGGGAGTCGATGCCTCCTTTTTCGCTTTGTACACATCCGCCGGCACAGCGCCGGACACCGCGACTAGGTACGCGCTTGAGATGATCGGCAAGGTCTATGACGCTCTTGAAGGCATAGGAAACGTTGCCAGACTGGCCTTGACGCCGGACGACGCGTTGGACAACAAGGCTGAAGGAATTGTCTCGATATTCCTGGGGATGGAGAACGGCGCTCCGATTCAAAAGTCGCTGTCGCTGCTCCGGCTTTTCTACAGACTGGGAGTCAGATATCTTACGTTGACGCACAACGGAGACAATGAAATCGCGGACTCCGCTGCGGAAGGCCTTCGGTGGCACGGATTGAGTCCGTTCGGCAGGGAAGTGGTGTCGGAAATGAACAGGCTCGGAATGATCGTGGACATTGCGCACGCTTCCGATGAAACCTTCTACGATGTTGTAAGGGTTTCAAAATCACCGGTAGTCTCCACTCATTCCTGCTGCAGGGCGCTGGCCGGGCACAGGCGCAACCTAACGGACGATATGCTCAGGAAACTGGCCGACAGCGGCGGAGTGGCGCAGATAAACTTCTATCCGGTGTTCCTGTCGGATTCATTTGCAGCGACTCTTGCGCATTCAGGACTTGAGGCGCTGAGCTGGACTGAACAGGACTGGATCGGCGATCCGTCGAACCCTGAAAAGAAGGCGGCCTGGAACGCCGTTCAGGACAAGCTGGCCGCTCTGCCGCGTCCTTCTTACAAGAGGGTTGTGGACCACATCGACCATGCCGTGAAAGTCGCCGGCATTGAGCACGTGGGCATCGGAACCGATTTCGATGGGATTGAAGTCACTCCCGAAGGTCTTGAAGATGTCTCCCGGCTTGGCGTGATTTTCGACGAAATGTCACTCCGAGGCTATACTGACGATGAAATCGAGAAGATCGCCGGGGAAAACTTCCTGAGAGTGTTCAACGATGTGATACACAATGCTTCCGGTTGCCGTTAGCCTGCAAAACAGATTGCTGAAACAAAATTGTTAACAGTCGATACAATTATGTTGCATCGACTGTTTTTCTTTACTTTAGATCTTCTATGATGTAAAGTCTCAATGCATCAAGCGCTGCGGCCGCAAAACGCTCGATATTCCTCTTTCTGTCATTCTTGTAGATTTTCCTGACTGTCTTTGTTCCGTGCGGTCCGCAGACTCCTATCCAGACTGTGCCGACCGGATTCCGTTCATCTCCGGAAGGTCCTGCGAGACCTGTGGTCGAGACGGAGTAGGTGCTCCCCGTTACTTTCCTCACGCCTTCGGCCATTGCCGCGGCCACCTCGGAACTTACGACACCATATTCATCGACAGTATTTTCTGGAACTCCGAGAACGCTTTCCTTGACTGCCACCGCGTAGGAGGTTACCGAGCCGAGATAGTATTCCGAAGCCCCCGGGACGGAAGTGACGAGCGATGAGATCTTTCCTCCTGTGCAGGATTCCGCTGCGCTGAGAGTTTTACCTGTGCCGCGCAGCAGAGCCCCTATTACGCATTCCAGAGTGTCATCCTTGCTGGAGTATATCTTGTCGCCCAGAACGGGTTTAAGACGCGCGAATTCGGCGTCTATGCGCCTTTCCTCCTCTTCCTTATCGCCGCCGTAGATGGAAAGACGCAGCCGCACGCCGGTGAGAGTGTTGGGAAGATAAGCGAGGTGCATATCCTCCGGAAGAGAGTTCTCCCAATCCTCGATGGTCTTGGAAAGGGCGGATTCGGCAAGCCCGAAGACCATTATGCATTTATGGAATATGTCCGTAAGCTTTCCGTGCGAGCGGATGTCCGAGATTACGTCCGGCAACGCACCTGTCGTCTCGAATGGGACTCCCGGCATCGCGTAGAGCGTGGCCTTGTGGCCGAAACGCTCCTCAGGGAACCTGAAAACCATTATCGGTGCGGTGCCCAACCTGTTGACAATAACATCGCACGTGTCAGGCACATCTGCCTGGGCCTTGTTTATGTCCAGCACGTCAAGTCCTCTGGAGTGAAGAATCTCGTGCACCTTTTCAAGCTGCCCCTCGTGGGTGACGTAGCGGGTGCTGCCCGAAATCTCGGCTAGGGCGGCCTTGGTGATGTCGTCCTTTGTCGGCCCCAGGCCACCTGTGGTGATGACGATGTCGTTGTGTTTCAGTTCATTCAGAAGATTGCCGATGATTTCATCGTGATCGTCTCCGAATGAAACCATCCTGGTTACCTTGATTCCGATCTCCTCCAGAGCGGATGCTATGGCGGAAGAATTCGTGTCAACTATCTGTCCGATCAGAATCTCGTCTCCGATAGTGCAAACCGATGCTTGTGTCATTTCCTGTTCGTTTTTGCCAATTCAATGGCTTCCAGATGTTTGATGATTTTCTTGACTATCGCCGGCCCTTCATAGATGAATCCGGTGTAGATTTCTATTAGGCTGGCACCGGCCTCCAGCATCTCCTGTGCCTGCTCCGGTGTCATTATGCCTCCGACTCCGACAATCGGAATGCGTCCCTTGGTGAACTCGTGAATATGCTTGACCAGTTCAAGGCTTCTGGAGTAGAGAGGTGCCCCGGACAGGCCGCCGTTGCCGATCTTTTCTATTTTCTGGCGGCTTGTCCTGAGTCCTTCGCGCGACCTTGTGGTGTTTCCGGCCACTATGCCGTCTATGCCCGAGAGAAGGCAGTATTCAAGAATCGCGTCCAGTTCCTCGAAGGGAATGTCAGGGGAGACCTTGACCAGGATGGGCCTGTAGGTGTCGAAGCATATTCTCGCATCGAGCAGAGGGTCAAGTATGTCAGACAGGTAGGAGACGTCCTGGAGGTTCTGCAGCCCTTCGACGTTGGGGCAGGAGACGTTAATGGTGAACAGGTCGACGAAATCGTACAGGAGCGAGAACGCCTTTCCGTAATCCGCGATAGTGTCGGCGTCTGACGTGCTGGTGCTGTTCCTGGCGATGCTTGCGGCTATGATGGTCTTCGGAGGATTCTTCTGAATGTGTCCGATTGCGTTCATCACGCCTTTGTTGTTGATTCCCATACGGTTGATGATCGCCTTGTCCTGCGGGAGACGGAAGAGTCTCGGCTTCGGATTGCCAGGCTGCGGCTCAGGAGTAAGCGAGCCTATTTCTTCGAACGAGAATCCGAACCAGGACAGTTCGTTGTACAGTTCTCCGTTTTTGTCAAGACCGGCCGCAAGGCCTACCGGATTGGGAAAGGTGAGTCCGAACACTTCCCTGGAAAGCGCCGGAGCGTTGTGCCTGAAGCAGAGCCTGACGATGTCGCCCGCAAGCGGAATCTTACGGAGCAGGCGCAGTGTCGCGAATGTCAGATTGTGGGCACTTTCCGGTGCAAGCCTGAACAGAAGAGGTCTAAGCAGACGTTTGTACATATCCTGTGATTTTTCCTTTTTGAAAGGCAAAGTTAGTCAATGCAGCCGTCATAACCAAGCCTGACCAAGATTAAGCAAGTCTGTCCCGGTTGCCGGTTCTGTCTTCAGTTCACTCAACCTCACGGTAAGTGCCGTTGTCGTAGAAAACGAGAATTTTTACGATCTGCGGTTTCCGGGTCGGCTTGGCAGAATCGGGCGGAAGGGGAGTACCGCTTTGATTATCCGTGTTTTCGTAATCATCGGGGAAGAGTTCATCCTCCTGAGAATCCTTTTTTTGCTTCGGATCCGGCACTCGGTCGGGCAAAACTTCGCTCTCGGCCGGTTGCGGAGCCGGAGCGGCAGCGTACCTCTCCTTGTACATCTTGCCTTCGCCTGTGATCAACCATTCAAGGTTCAGAGCGGGGAAGGCTTTCGCCGTGCTGACTATGAAGTCATAGCTGGGCTTGTTCCTTCCTGACATTATGTGGGATATTCCTGCTTTCGCCACACCGATTTTGTCAGCGAACTGTGATTGACTGATGCTCTCCGCATTGAGAAACGTCTGAAGCCTTGTGTTCATATTCTGCGTTACATTTGTAATTGAGTTTACAAATATAATCATTACGGTTATAAACTGCAAATAAGTTGTGAATATTACAGAAGTAAACACATGACCTGATTACTTATCGATGATATTGAAAATAAATTTAGATGATTGTGTTCAAAGCATTGAGTTTTTAATATATAGGTTATATCAATTTTCACTATTTGATCTTAACTTTCCCATTGCCTGTGCAGTTTACGCGGAAATCATAGACCTTAGATTGATATAACCTTTATTAATATTCTGATATTCATTCGATTAATAACTTGATTTCTTAATGATTGCTTTTACTTATTTTACTTCTTTCAACCGACGGCCAAATTTGCCGATAATTTACATTTGTTTTTAGCGGATTTACAAATGTAATCGGAATTTATGGTACTAAAATGTTTAGCCGCAATATGCTTGTAAAGTCCGTGAGAATTTGATATTTCTTTGAGTTGCGCTATATTTGTCGAAATATTCGAATTTCGAAAAACATCGAATTTGATGATATCGTAAATAATTATCCGATGATTCCTTCAATCAAGATAGAAGACTACAACTACAATCTTCCCGACGGGAGGATTGCCAAGTATCCGCTGGCAGAACGCGATGCCTCCAAGCTCCTTGTCTATTCCGACGGCAATGTGTCTGAAAGCATATTCAGAAATATTCCTGAATTCCTTCCCGAGGGAGCGCTTATGATATTCAATGACACCAAGGTCGTGCCGGCCAGACTTCATTTTCAGCGGGTGACCGGTGCGCACATCGAGATATTCTGTCTTGAGCCGGTCGATCCTCCGGAATATGCCACCGCTTTCGCTGCAAGCGGAAAGTGCAGATGGAAATGCGTCATCGGCAATTCGAAACGCTGGAAAGGTGACACTCTGGCCCTCTACAACCCCCACAATGACACCGTAATCTCGGAAATGGGATTGAGCGCAAGCCTGGTGGAAAGAAACGGCGAGACCGGTGTCGTGGAATTCGCCTGGAACGACTCGAGGCCTTTCTCAAGCGTGCTTGAAGTCTGCGGTACCGTGCCAATACCGCCTTATCTCAACAGGGAGAGCGAAGCCATCGATTCCGAACGCTATCAGACTCTGTATGCCAGGATACGCGGCTCCGTCGCCGCTCCGACGGCCGGCCTGCACTTCACCCAAAGGGTTCTTGACGGAATCGATTCCAGGCACATAGACCGCGAGAACGTCTGCCTTCACGTAGGTGCTGGCACCTTTCTTCCGGTCAAAAGTTCCGATGTGGCCGAGCATCCGATGCACCGTGAACCGTTTGCGGTCAGCCTTGACCTGCTCAGGCGCATCCGCGGCAGGAAAGGCAAGCTCGTGGCAGTAGGAACCACTTCCGTCCGCACGCTCGAGTCCTTGTACTATGCAGGAGTCAGCTGCATCGAGAACGGCGAACCTCAGGACATCGGGCAGTGGGTTCCATACGAGCGGGAATATTCATACACGACCGGAGAGGCTCTCGACGCCATCATTGCCTACCTGGAGAAAAACGGCCTTGAAGAACTGAAAGTCGGCACCAGGATCATCATCGTGCCGGGCTTCCGCTTCAGGCTGGTCGATGTGCTCGTCACGAATTTCCACCAGCCTGAAAGCACGCTCATCCTTCTTATCTCCGCATTCGTCGGCGGTGACTGGCGCACCATCTACGATTATGCGCTTGGGAACGGTTTCCGTTTCCTCAGCTACGGTGACAGTTCGCTGCTTTTCAGGCGGGATGTTGTGATTGGAAGGTAAATTCACTATATTTGCCGTGCTAGAGACAAAATGAAAGAATAAAATGGCTGATTCTTCCTCTGAATTTGACAGCATTTGTCCTTACAACGATGCTGAAGCGGTCGAGGCGCTCAACAAGGTCGCCAACCATCCCGCAGTGCTTGCTATATCCGAATATCTCTTCCCGAACGAGCCGATGACGTTCCTGCGCGATTCCCTCAAGAGCGTGCGCAGCATCGACGAATTCCAGGAAATAGTGATGAACAAGGCGGTTTCCTGGGTAATAGACAACACGATACACAATTTCTCCTACGATGGCATCAGCTACATCAAGGAATTGAAGGGCAAGTTCCTGGCGATGTCCAACCACAGGGACATCATCCTTGATCCGGCCATAACCCAGGTCGTGCTGTTCAGGAACGGCATCCCTATGACGGAAATCTGCGTCGGAGACAATCTGATCAAGCAGAGCAAGACAGTTGAATATCTCCTCCGCTCCAACAGGATGATCAGGGTGATCCGCGGGATATCCGCAAGAGAACTTTACCTGTCGTCGCAGATTCTTTCCCGCTACATCCGCCAGACGATCACTTCCGGCAAATCCTCGATATGGCTTGCCCAGAGGCAGGGCAGAACGAAGGACGGAATCGACACGACCGAGCAGGGCCTTCTCAAGATGCTTGACATGAGCGGAACCGGATCTTTCGAGGAGAATTTCAGGGAACTCAACATCGTGCCTCTGAGCATTTCCTATGAATATGAACCGTGCGATGTCCGCAAGGCGCGCGAGATTCTCATCTCAAGGTCACAGAAATATGTCAAGAGCCACACCGAGGATATGCACAGCATAGTGATCGGCATCCGGCAGCAGAAAGGCAACGTTCACCTGAACTTCGGCCTTCCTCTGACGCCGGACGAAATCGAGGTGGCGTCCCGCTGCGACAAGAACGACCGCTACCAGGCCATCCGCCACGCGGTTGACAAGAGGGTGATCGCCGGCTACCAGCTTTGGAAGACGAACTACATCGCCTACGACCTTGTCAACCACAGCTACAAGTATTCCGAGCTTTACACCCACGAGGATGTCGAGAGTTTCATCGAGTACACCGAGCACAAGCTGGACAAGGTCGAACGGAGGCTGAACCGCGCGGATCTGCGGGAAATATTCCTTCGCATCTACGCCAACCCTGTGGTGTCAAAAGAGAGGCTCGTGTCAGGCGAGCCTCTGAGACAGGAATAATCCGTGTGAAAAAGAAATTAACCGGCGTGGCGTCAGAAGAGACGGTCTACGCTGGCGATTATTTCTTCGGCTGACAGGTCCGGACTGAGTATGAGGTCCGGCTTCTTGAGTTCAAAACCCTTGCTTGTGGCGTTAAGCATACCGGCGCCGGTGATGTTCAGCATCACCGTTTCATCCTTCTTTACGGTACCTTCGTCCAGAGCCTTCCTGAGAGCTGCAACAGCGGTCGCCGCAGCAGGGAATATGTCGTAGCCTTCTTTGTTGAAGTACTGGAGCATCCAATAGACGATGTCGTCGTTGCTGACTTTGTAGAAGTCGCCGCCTGAATCCTTGAGCGTGTCAAACAGTCCACCGGCCAGGCTGTAAGGCGGTTTTCTGTTCGAAAGAACCTTAGCCAGGATGACTTCCGCCTTCTTTCTGGACTCTTCCGGCAAAATCGGAACCAGTTCCCTTGAACCGGCCTTCCAGGAGTCATACATAAGCGTGAACGGAGCGTTCTGGGCGCAATAGACTCTCATCCTGTTTTCGCCGAAGCGTCCGTCGGCACCCAGCCTGCAGGCGTTCTCCCAGGCCGCTATGGCGCCTGTTCCGCTGCCGACTGCCTGGAAATAGGCGTCAGGAATCCTTCCGATCGCCTCTACGGCACTCAGGAGAGTTGTTCCCATACCGTCTCTTCTCGCGACATTCTTCGCTCCGCCTTCTGCCATATAGCGCGGATCCTTGCAGAGTTTGTCTCCAAGGGCTATCGCATCGTAATAGTCCGTGCCGTTTGGAGTAGCGATGACTTTTACGCAAGGCTTGAGCTTGCGGAGGAACCAGAGATCGCTGATGTTGTCGTTCGGAATGCAGATCACTATCGGGATGTCGTTGTCCGAGCAGACGCGGGCAAAGGCCCTGGCCGTGTTTCCGGCGGACTGGACCACGAGCACGTGCCTGTCGTTTTTAGGCAGCCTGCCGCAGACTGAGAAGGCTTCCGTTTCCTTGAACGAGCAGGTCTCCATCTTGGCCCCGCGTTTCGGGACATAGCCGGACAGGGTTATGTAAAGATTGTCCATCCCCAGAAGTTCAGCAAGTCCCTTGCTTTTGTAGGTTACAGGTGCGTGCGAGTGTCTGAGCGTCCTGCAGACAGGAAGCCATTCGGCGTACCTGTAGAGTCCTTTGAGGTCATCGCGCGGAGTGAACTTGTCATTTTCGTAAACGGCTCTGACCAGCGAAGGGCTTTTCGCTTCAGGGTCAGCCAGCATCCAGCCAGCGTCGGGGAAAATCCTTCCCGTGGCCACGTCCATAAGCTGGTAAGCGGTTCCTTTGTATTTCATAATGTGTTTTATTTGATTGCTTTACTGTTACAGATTCAGAAGCAGCCAGTACATATAGGCTGCATAGCAGGCGAGGAATATGATAGCGTCGGCACGGTCGATTTTCTTGTTCTTGCCCGTGTAGGCGCTTCCCAGCAGGAGAAGCCCCGAGGCGATCAGCACACCCATGTCCACGATAGTCATTCCGCCGAAGGAAAGTCCCGACGGGTTGCCCGGCAGAACTTTGTAGCCCAGCGCGCTGACTCCGAGGATCAGCAGGATGTTGCCGATGTTCGAGCCGATGATGTTCCCGAGGGCGAGCTGATCCTTCTTTTTCGCCGCCGCGACGATGCAGGTTACGAGTTCAGGCATCGAAGTGCCTCCGGCCAGGATTGTGACGGCGATGAACTTGTCGCTGATGTGCAGCATCCTGGCGATCTGCGTGGCGCTGCCGACGAAGATTTTTCCTCCGAAGACGAGGCCGCCGAGGCCAAGAAGAACCATCAGGATGGCCACCCAGAGCTTGCGTTCGTCTTTTTCGGCTTCTTCCTCGTCAGCCTTGCCGTGCTTGAACGACCAGTACATATAGCATCCGAAGAGCAGAAGGAATATCACGCCGTCGAGTCTCGAGAGGGTGTCTTCCCTGCCTATTCCGAAAAGGGAGGCGTGCATTCCTATGAACAGAAGCAGGACGGTCACGACTATGTTGAGAGGAATGTCGGTTCTGATGTTGTCCCTGGTCATCGCCAGAGGGCGGATCAACGCAGTGACTCCAAGAATCAGCAGGATGTTGAATATGTTCGATCCGACTATGTTGCCTATGGCGATGTCCGCGTTGCCCTGAAGGGCGCCGGTCAGACTTACAACGAGTTCCGGCATCGATGTACCGAGGCCGACGATGGTGAGTCCGATCACGAATTCGCTGAGTCCGGCTTTACGGGCTATGGTGGACGAACCTTCGACCAGCCAGTCGGCTCCCAACACGACCAGCGAGAGGCCGGCAAGTAGAATAAAGATTTCAGTTATCATTTGGAGTGAGATGATACAAGATTACAAAGTTAGCAAAATTTAAGAGCCGTTCAAGGCGACTTACTATTTTTTCGGATAGTATTTCGGCCAGCAGGCTTCCAGGTAAGCTTTCAGCCTGTCTTCGTGCGGGTTCGAGGCCGGCTCGTAGAACACCGTGCCTTCCATTCCCTCGGGCAGGAATTCAAGGTCGGTGAAATGGCCCGGGTAGTCGTGTGCATATTTGTAGCCGTCGGCGTAGCCAAGCTTTTCCATCAGTTTGGTCGGGGCGTTGCGGAGGTATAGCGGAACAGGTTTCGCCCTGTCGTTCTTTACGGTTTCAAGAGCCTTGTTTATCGCAAGATACGATGCGTTACTTTTAGGAGAACTTGCAAGATAGACAGTAGTTTCCGAGAGAGGAATCCTGGCCTCCGGCATTCCGATCTGGTGAACGACCTGGAAGCAGGCGTTGGCCAGCAGCAGGGCGTTCGGGTTGGCGAGCCCCACGTCTTCCGAAGCTGAAATGCAAAGGCGCCTTGCGATGAACAGCGGGTCTTCACCTCCGTCCAGCATGCGGGCCAGGTAATAGACGGCGGCGTTAGGGTCTGATCCGCGGATGGACTTGATGAACGCCGAAATGATGTCATAGTGCATTTCTCCGTCCTTGTCATAGACGGCGATGTTCTCCTGGATGCAGTCCGTCACTGCGGCGTTGTCGATGACGATCCTGCCGTCCTTGCCTGAAAATGAATCTACCACGATTTCCAGTATGTTCAGCAGCTTCCTTCCGTCGCCGCCGCTGTATCTCATCAACGCTTCCGTCTCCTTTAGTTCAATGTCCTTTTCCTTAAGCAGAACGTCCTTTTTCAAGGCATTGTCCAGAAGAGTAGCAAGATCTTCAGTGTCAAGACTTTTCAGAACAAATACCTGGCAGCGGGACAGCAGGGGGGTGATTACCTCGAACGACGGATTCTCGGTTGTGGCGCCTATCAGCACAATGGTTCCGTTTTCAACGGCGCCCAGAAGAGCGTCCTGCTGAGCCTTGTTGAAGCGGTGAATCTCGTCGATGAACAGGATCGGAGCCGCTCCTTGTGAGAAAACCGAGGCGTTTCCGGCCTTGTCGATCACGTCTCTTACATCCTTCACTCCGGCGCTGACCGCAGAAAGCGTGTAGAAGTCCCTCGTAAGAGTCTGCGCTATTATCCGTGCAAGCGTCGTCTTGCCGACGCCGGGCGGTCCCCAGAGGATGAATGACGACAGGTTTGAATTCTCGATCATCTTGCGCAGGACGCAGCCTTCGCCGACAAGATGCTTCTGACCGACGTATTCTGACAGATTTTTAGGCCTCATCCGCTCTGGAAGCGGCGGAAGCATCGTGCTGGTCGCAATTCTGTTGCCAGTTTCTGACATATTTCTATAAATTTTTAATATTCAGTTGAAAAAACTTCATTGTTAAATGTCATAACAATTTTGTTCGGTGCCATTTTGGCTCAAATCAGCACCCAATTCAGGACAAATTTAGCAAAAGTGATTTCATCATTAAAAAATTACTTGAATTAGTTTCGTATATTTGTATGCTCTTGTTTGACCCTTTTGTTACACAATTGACATTATGTTAAGTTGTGCGTATTGATGAAGGAAACAGAGCATATTTTGCGGCTTCCCTTTTATAGAGATATGATACTTCAACTTCTTACATTGCTTGGCGCGCTTGCGCTATTCATCTTCGGGCTGGAAATGCTCAGCTCGGGAATCCAGAAATCCTGCGGGGACAGTCTCAGGCGCTTCGAGAAATGGATGGCGTCCGGTTCTCCGCTCAAGCAGATACTGTCAGGCGCTGGCTTCACCGCCGTCGTTCAGTCTTCGGGAGCCACCACCCTTCTTGTGGCCAGTCTTGTCGGGGTCGCGTCGCTGTCGCTCGAACAAGGCATCTGCGTTATAATGGGCGCAAATGTCGGCACAACTATAACTGCTTGGTTTATAGCCATTTTGGGCTTTTCGCTCGACTTGACCGCTCTTGGATTCATCCTGCTCGGCGTCGGTTTCGTGATGACTCTAATGAAAAAGTCGATTGTCAAGAACCTCGGTCAGGCGATTCTCGGTCTCGCGCTTTTGTTCATAGGGCTGATCTACCTTAAGTCCACGCTTCCAGCCATTGACACGGCTCCGCAGGCGGCCGCCTTTCTGTCAGGCATTTCCGCGCACGGTGCGGGTTCTGTCCTGATTTTTCTTCTGGCCGGTCTCCTCATCACGTCGATTCTCCAGTCGTCCTGCGTCACAGTCGTCCTGACTATGGTGCTTGTCTTTTCAGGCTGGATTTCATTCGAAATGGGCGTGGCAATGGTCATCGGTGAAAACATCGGTACGACGGTAGGAGCCAACATAGCCGCCAGAGGCGCCAGCGTGCCTGCCCGCAGGGCCGCACTCGCCCACTCCATCTTCAATGTCGCCGGAGCCGTCTTCGTGCTGATTTTCTTCAGGATATTCATAAAGGCCAACCTCGGTTTCGCTTCGCTGTCCGGCTTGAGCCAGGCTATGACCGGGGTCATAGGAATCGCCTGCGCCCACACTTTCTTCAACGTTGTGTCAACGCTTGCGCTCGTGTGGTTCCGCAAGCCTATGGCAGCTTTGCTGACAAAGTGCGCTGCGGATGCGGCGCCTGACTCCGGAGATTTCCGCCTGAAATACATAGGAAGCGGCAGGATTGTCGGAACTCCTTCAATGTCAATAGAATTGGCGTACAAGGAAGCAGTGAATTTCGCTGTTACGGCACAGGAAGGCTTCCAGAATGTCAAGCAGGCCCTTGTCGAGAGCGATCCTGACAAGTTCGAGGAATACCGCCTGAAACTCGTCAAATGCGAGGAAGTCACCGACAGGTTTGAATATGAAATCGCCGGATTCCTCAACAAGGTCACAGCAGAGTCGCTGAACGACCGCGAGGCGGGAGAAGTAAAGGTCATCTACAGAGTAATCAGCGAGCTTGAAAGCCTTGGCGACAGCTGCGAGAACATCAGCCGTCTGTTCGTGCGTCTGCGTGTGCACAATCTGGAATTCGATGCCGACACCGTCGGCAAGGTCTTGCTGCTCATCGGCAAGGTCGACAGTGCGTTTGAAGTGATGGTGTCCAACCTGAGGCTTGCAGCGGAAGGCCGTCTCAAGGACATAAGCAACGCCTACAGCGCCGAAGACAGCATCAACAGCACCCGCGATGCCCTTCGTGACGAAGGTGTCGTGCTGATAGAGAAAGGGTCAGGAAAATTCCTCGCGCTCAACTATTATCTTGACCTGCTTGCGGAGCTTGAGGCTATGGGCGACTTCATGATCAACATCTCGCAGTCTCTCGTCCACGAATTTGACAGGTAGCGCGCATTGCCGGCACGCTGAATCGGAAAATACAATAAATTTTCAAATGTCCAGAAAAAGAGTCGATCTCCTGCTGGAGAACTTGACAATAGAATCCTGCGCCGCTGAAGGCAAGGCGCTTACACATTGGAACGGGGCCGTGGTGTTCGTACCGTTCGCCGTTCCGGGAGATGTCGTCGACATCCGCGTGATAAAGAAAAGCAAAAAGTACTACGAGGGCATAGTTGAAAGGATAGTCCAGCCTTCCAAGGACAGGCTTGAGCCCTTCTGCGAGCATTTCGGGGTCTGCGGCGGCTGCAAATGGCAGCCTCTCCCCTATCCTATGCAGCTGGAGGCCAAGCGTCAGCAGGTCTATGACCAGCTTGTGCGCCTGGGACATCTGGAGGTGCCGGAAATCAGGCCTACGCTTCCTTCCGACAACACCCGCTACTACCGCAACAAGCTTGAGTTCACGTTTTCGTCCAAACGTTGGCTGCTTAAGGACGAGGATCCTGAGAACGTGCCTGCCGGCGACCGTATGGGACTTGGTTTCCACGTCGGCAAGTTCTTCGACAAAGTCCTGGACATAAGGCACTGCTGTCTGCAGAAAGACCCGTCCAACGCCATACGGCTTTTCATCAAGGATTACTGCGTCAGGAACGGACTGGACTTTTTCGACATCCGGCAGAACGTCGGCTATGTCAGGAACATGTTCATCCGCACGACGGACACGGGAGACCTGATGGTGATAATATGCTATTTCTACGAGTGCCGTGAGGACAGGGAGAAGATGCTTGACGCTATAGCTGAAGCATTCCCGGAGATAACTTCTCTTTACTACGTAATAAACAGTAAGTTGAATGATTCAATCGGCGATCAGGAATGCATTTTGTACAAAGGCTCCCCTACCATTCGCGAGACAATGGAGGGCCTGACCTTCCGCATCGGTCCGAAGTCATTCTACCAGACGAATTCAGCCCAGGCGCTCAAGCTCTATTCCGTCGCGAGAGATTTCGCCGGACTCAGCGGCAGCGAGATCGTCTATGACCTGTACACGGGGACCGGGACCATAGCCCAGTTCGTGTCCGGTAAGGCGGCGAAGGTCATAGGCATTGAATATGTACCCGAAGCCATCGAGGACGCTAAAGTCAACGCGGCCGGAAACGGCATCACCAACTGCGAATTCTTTGCAGGCGACATGAAGGATGTCCTGAGCGCCGAGTTCATTCAGGAGCACGGGCAGCCGGATGTCATCATTCTGGACCCGCCCAGGGCGGGAATCCATCCGGACGTGGCGAAGGTGATTCTCGACGCCTCCCCTGCCCGCATCGTCTATGTAAGCTGCAATCCGGCGTCCCAGGCCCGTGACCTGGCGATACTGGCGGAGAAATATTCAATCACAGCAGTCCAGCCTGTCGATATGTTCCCGCATACGCAGCACGTCGAGAACGTCTGCGCCCTTGAACTGAAGCGTCAGCAGGAAATCTAGAACGGATAGCCGACTCCGAAGTGAACCGAGAAGCCGTCACGCTTCAACCACTCGGACGGACTGCGCCAGCAGTCGTCTCCGAGTGAAGGGTCGTGGAGCTTGAAGCCGGAGTCAAGCCTGAGGATCAGGAAATTGAGATCAAGCCTCAGTCCGAGTCCCCAGTCTGCGGCGATGCTGCGCAGGCTGAACGTGGTGTGGTTTCCGTCGTCTCCGTCAGCCTCCTTGAGTGTCCAGACGTTGCCTACATCCGTGAAGACCGCCCCGCAAAGTTTCCAGAAGAGAGGGAACCTGTACTCCAGGTTGGCTTCCAGCTTGAAGTCGCCGGTCTGGCTTGGAATCACGAAGGTCGTGTCGGCGGCCGACGCTCCCGGACCGAGAGCCCTGGCCTGCCAGCCTCTCATGCTGTTGGCTCCCCCGCTGTAGAACTGCTTCTCGAACGGCAGGGCTGAAGAGTTGCCGTAAGCGAATCCCGCGCCGCCCTGGAGCCTTGCGGCCAGCGCTCTGTTGCCGTTCTTTCCGAACACTGTTGTCTTCCCCAAAGTGATTTCAGTGCGGATATACTGCGAGTACGGTGTGTTCCAGATCAGTCTGGAACCATATTCATCCGTTTTCATCGTCTTGTTGAAGAGGCTTATCACGTTGCCGGAGGCGTCAAGCTGAAGGCGGGCGTACCTGTAGGACTCCTTAGGGTTGACGGCGGAATTTGTCGTGTAGTAGGCCACGAGGCCGCTTCCGACGTCAAAGTGGTTCTGGTAGGCGTCCCTGAGGAAAGGATTGTCGGAGAGATTGTTGTAGAACGTCGGGTCAAGGTCTGACAGGCTGACGATCTTGGCCTGGACAGGATAGAACTGGTAGAAGAATCTGCTGTTCCAGAGTGAGCCTGTATAGCCGAATGACGTCGAAATCATATTCCTTGTGTACTCCGGACGGTTCTGGAAGTTGTAGGACGCGCTTATTTCCGTTCGCGGAACTGAAGGCCCCTTGAACAAAGTGTTCGGAAGCCCCAGAAACTCAGGAAAACTGATGCTTGCGGAGACTCCGAATTCGTCGGAACGCACGCTGCGGTCATTGTATTTGAACTGGAAGTTGCCGAGAAAGCCCAGGTTGAGCCACTGGCCTCCGTGGAATATGTTCTTGTGGTAGTAGCTGAGCTGCGGCGAGATTCCTACAAGGCCGCTGGAATTGGTCGATCCTTCAAGGTTGATCTTGAATCCCTGCATCCTTGACTTCTGCAGATCAATCGAGCAGTCGACGGTTCCGGTGTCGCGCGGGGTCAGCGAAACGCTGACGCCGTTGAACAACCTCAATGCCGAGAGCCTGGAATATGTCGTGTTCACTTCCGTTTCGTCATACGGTGCACCGGAACGGACCGTATTCATGTCCCTGAGGACTTTGTCGTTGAACTTGAGGTCCTTGTCATAGGAAACGGTCACGTCGCCGAAGATGTATTTCCGGTGCGGAACGGAATTCTCCTTCGTCTGGTTCCTGGTGTATTCCCGGATTATCATCACAAGGTCAGCGGTGTCCTTCCTGCCGATCGTGTCGGCTTCAAAAGAATAGAAGTTCTTGGTGAACCCGAAGTAGCCGTTGCGGCGGAACCAGGCTGCGGACCGCTCCGTTTCCTTTTCCAGGGCGTCCTCCGACAGCAGTGTCCCGGTCTTCACGGTCACGTTCGCCGTGTCGGCGTAGAAATCGTCGCGGAACTCGCCTTCGGGCAGCGAATATGTCACCTTGCCCACCGTGTAGCGGTTCCCAAGTTCAACCGAATATGTGACGTCGACTTTCTTGTTCCTGCTCCGGACTTCGCTTGTGACTTTGGAGCCGTAGTAGCCGAGGTATTCCAGATGCCTTTCAATGCTTTCCGCCGATTCGTCGACCAGCGATGGCTGGTAGATTACCGGAGCGGTGCCCAGCTTTCTGATGAAGCGGTTGAAAGGCTTGTCCGCATCCTTGCCTGACCAGTTGTACAGAATAAGGAAAGGATTCCATCCGAAGACGATGCTGGAGTTGGGTTTCTGCTTGATGTAAGACTCGATCTTCTTGGTGTTGAAACGCTTGTCGTTCACGACTTTGACCTTGTTGGACGCAAGACGCTCCTGCCCGTCTTCAAGTACACGGGTAGTGCTGCACGAAGCGACCGTCACGGCCAGGCAGACGGCTGCCGCCAGACGAAATACAAAGGAGTCACGAGTCATATTCCGCAAAATTAGCAAGCGTTTCGGAATTTTCTTCAAAATAGGGACAAAATATTAATTTTCGTGCCTATCTTTGCACGCCGGATCAGGATTCTCCGGCAGTTCCTTTTTGTCAAACATTAAAGCACTACGTTTTTTTAAGGAATGAAGAACAAGTACATCGATCTTGTGGACCAGACTTTCGATTTCCCGCAAGATGAATTCAGAGTCGAGGACGGCAACCTTTTTGTCAATGACATCGATATGATGGGAATCATAAAAAAGTACGGTACGCCGCTGAAACTCACCTACCTCCCGAAAATCACTTCCCAGATCCAGAGGGCGAAACGGATGTTCCGCAACGCGATGTCCAAGGTAAGCTACGAGGGCGACCACCACTACTGCTACTGCACGAAGAGTTCGCAGTTCAAGTTCGTCATCGAGCAGGCTCTCAAGAGCGATGTCCATCTTGAGACATCATCGGCCTACGATCTTGATCTCATACGGAAGCTGGAGGAAGACAAACTTGTTGACAAGAATCTGATAATCATCTGCAACGGCTTCAAACGCCCGCAGTACATCGAGAATATAGCCAGGATGCTCAACGAGGGCTGGCACAACATCATTCCTGTCCTTGACAACAAGAACGAACTTGAGGATCTTGACGACCTTATCGAGGTCCCTACCAGTCTCGGCATCCGCATCGCCTCCGAGGAGGAACCGTCGTTCGACTTCTACACCTCGAGGCTCGGCATAAGGTACTCGGACATCATTCCGTTCTACCGCAACGGCATCAGCAAGAACCCCAAGTTCAAGCTCAAGATGCTGCATTTCTTCATCAACACGGGCATCAGGGACACATCCTACTACTGGAACGAACTCGCCCGCTGCCTTAACCTGTACTGCGACCTGAAGCAGATCTGCCCGGACCTCGATTCCCTGAACATCGGCGGCGGACTTCCTATAAAGACCTCTCTCGCGGTGGATTACGACTACAAATACATGATCGAGGAGATCGTCTACCAGATAAAGTCAGTCTGCGACGCTCACAGCGTGCCGGTGCCTGACATCTACACAGAATTCGGCAACTTCACAGTCGGCGAGAGCGGCGCGACGATTTTCAAGGTGCTGGACGTCAAGCAGCAGAACGACCGCGAGTGCTGGTATATGATCGACAACTCCTTCATGACGAGCCTTCCGGACACCTGGGGACTGCACCAGAGATTCATCCTCTTCCCCATCAACAAATGGAATGATGAATATCACCGCGTCTTCATCGGCGGACTCACCTGCGACAGCAAGGACTTCTACAATTCCGAGGCGCATTCCAACGCCATCTTCCTCCCTGTGATGAAGAACAGGCGCGACCCTCTGTACATCGGCTTCTTCCACACGGGAGCCTATCAGGAGGCCATCTCCGGTTACGGCGGGGTCAAGCACTGCCTCCAGCCATCTCCAAAGCACATACTCATCGACAAGGACCGCGACGGAAAGATCACGACCCGTGTCTTCGCTCCTGAGCAGACTTCCGAGTCGATGCTGAAGATCCTCGGTTTCTAGAATCAGGTTCCGACTATGCCGTCACCGGTAAGCCACAACGAGATAAAGTTCGTCAGGTCTCTGGAACACAAAAAGTTCAGGGATGAGAACGGCTTGTTTGCCGTGGAAGGTGAGAAGATGGTGGCCGAGGCGCTGGCCTCGTCGTTCGAGGTCGAGAGAGTTTATCGGGAATCCGAGGTCGGAGCCGCCGCTATGGAAAGGCTGAGCCTTATGGCCTCTCCCTCCCCTGCTCTTGCTCTCGTAAGGAAACCAGCTGACATCAACATCGATGACTTCGGAGACCTGCCGTCCAAAGGCCTGTTCCTTGCTCTTGACGGGATCCGTGACCCCGGCAATCTCGGGACAATCCTCCGTACGGCGGACTGGTTCGGAGTCGATGCCGTCTACGCCTCCGGGGACACCGTCGACATATTCAATCCAAAGGTCGTGCAGTCCACGATGGGGGCCATATTCAGGGTGAAGTTCCATTATTGCGGGATCCCGGACCTCTGTTCGGCGGTCACGAAGGCCGGAGGCCGCGTCTACGGCACTTTCCTTGACGGCGAGGACATATATTCAAAGACTCTTGACAACGGTGCCTCGAGGCCTTCCGTCATCGTTGTGGGCAACGAGGCGAAAGGAATTTCCAAGGAGGTCGGGGCGGTTGTAACCGACCGTCTGTTGATTCCGTCCTGGCCGCGTGACCGGAGAGGTTCCGAATCCCTGAACGCCGCGGTCGCAACGGCGGTCACACTCGCTGAATTCCGCCGCAGGCAGATGTGATCCCCGAGGTCAGACTGCGCATCCCAAACCGGTCGGCGACACATCAGCTAAAAAGATAATCTATCGGCGTTATGGGCAAGAAAATCATCTATCAGGTTCTGCCGCGTCAGTGGGGCGGGGGGAAATTCTCCTCCATCGATGACGCGAGCCTTGAATATTTCCGCTCGCTCGGTGTCTCTGACGTTTGGTTCACCGGGGTGATAAGGCATGCGACGACTTTCGGGGCGCCCGGCTGTCCGGCTTCCGACAAGCACATCGTCAAAGGTGACCTCGGCTCGCCGTATGCGATTGTGGATTACTTCGATGTCAATCCGTATCTCGCTGACGATCCGGCGGAAAGAATGGCGGAGTTCGAGTCTTTGTTGAGCCGCACGCACTCCCACGGTCTTAAGGTGCTGATCGATTTCGTGCCCAACCACGTGTCGAGGGACTACGGCAAGGTCGGGCTTTGCCGGCCGGAAATCGAGCCGCTCGGCGCCGCTGACGACCCGACCGTCCACTGGAGGCCGGAGAACGATTTCTACTATTATCCAGGTCAGCCGCTGACGCTTCCGTTCGGCGAACAGACCTACTATGAGAATCCCGCCAAGGCTTCGGGGAACTGTTTCTCCCCCGCCCCCGGCAGGAACGACTGGTACGAGACCGTCCGACTGAATTACTGCGACTTCCACACGGCCACCTGGGACAAGATGCTTGAGATTGTCCGTTACTGGTGCGGCAAGGGCGTGGACGGTTTCCGCTGCGACATGGTCGAGATGGTGCCGAAGGAGTTCTTCAAATGGCTGATCGCCAGGGTAAAAGGAGAGTTCCCCGGCGTTGTCTTCATCGCCGAGGTCTATCAGAAAGAACTATATTCCAGTTACATACGTGAGGTCGGCTTTGACTTTCTCTACGACAAGTCCGGATTCTACGACAGCGTGCGGCGGATTGTCGAGGGCAAGGGTTCCGCGAAAGAACTGACCTGGAACTGGCAGTTCCTCGGCGACATTCAGCCGAGTATGCTTAACTTCCTCGAGAACCACGACGAGCAGAGGTTCGCTTCGGACTTCTTCGCCGGGAACGCCGCCCGCACGTTCGCGGCTCTCGGAGCGGGCATATTCCTGAACACGGCTCCGTATATGGTTTATTTCGGCGAAGAGATCGGAGAGCGCGGGATGGATGCGGAAGGTTTCAGCGGCCTCGACGGGCGCACGACCATATTCGACAGCTGGAAAGTCGCCAGCATCGGAAGGTTGTGTGAATATGTCCACGGCGGGACCGGCCTTTCCGAGGGCGAATCCCGCCTTCTCGCGAAGTGGCGTGAGTTTCTGAATATGGCGGCGTCGCTTCCGGCTGTCGCTTCCGGAAGGACTTTCGACCTTTGCTACTGCAACTATGATTCGCCGGGCTTCGACCCGGACAGGCATTTCGCCTTCCTGCGCGGCGGCGACGGCAAGGCCGTTCTTTTCGTCTGCAACTTCGCCGGCTCGGCCGCCCGCGTCACCGTCCGCATCCCGCAGGAGGCCTTTGAGTACCTCTCGCTTCCCCGCCCGGCGGATTCTTCCTTCACGCTTGAAGTCCCCGCCGACGACTGCGCCGGCGTAGAAATCAGATAAATCAGCCCTGGAGGAAACCCATTGTCCGACACCCGCGGAGTCACAAGTCAAGGAAACAGGGCACGAAAAAGGCCAGCCTCCGATGGGCCGGCCTTGATATTCATTAATTCCTTTCTGTCTTGGAAGTGCTTCCAGGACAGTGCGGAAGGAATTACCAGTTAAGGATCTTCTTGAAGTCGTACTCCTCAGGGTTCGGAACGTAGGCCTTGGCGGCCTCGTAGTCGGCAGGAGTGATGTAGTGGCAGATGTGACCGTAGTAGTTGCGGGCGATGCCACCCTCGATGTCGACGCGGCGAGGAGGAATCTTGCCTTCGGCGTTCTGCAGATCCTTCAGGTAGAGAGGCTGGGCGTTGCCGTTCTCGTCAACATAGACCATGCAGCCGGTCTCTCCCTTTGAGAAGAGCTCGTAGACTCCGAGAGCCAGTTCGGTGCAGTAGGAAAGGTCATAGGCGACAGGATCCTGGCAGCGGACGTCGTAGCCGATCTCGACAGGACGGGTCTTGACCTTCATTCCGACCTTCTTGAACTCCTTCTCGAGGATGTCGTTGAAGAGGACGGCCTTGGAAATCTTGCCGAGTTCAGGGTGTCCGTGCTCATCGTAGGTCATATGCACGCCGGTGGCCTTGATGTCCTCAGGCTCAAGGTCGTGGAACACGCCTTCAGCGACTACGACGGTGCCGTACTGGATGCCGAGAAGCTTCCTCTTGATGATGGCGGAGAGGGTCAGCTTGATGATCTTGTCCACTGTGATGGTCGTCTTGTTGAACATCTCGGGGATGATGGTCATAGGGCAGTGGGTGGCCTCTCCGATGCCGAGAGCGAGGTGGCCGGCGCTGCGTCCCATAGCGGAGATGAGCAGCCAGTTGCCGGATGTGCGGGCATCCTCGTAGACGGTGCGGGCGATGTGCGCGCCTTCGTCCTTGGCGGAGTTGAATCCGAAGGTAGGAGCGTTGTGAGGCAGCGGAAGGTCGTCGTCGATGGTCTTAGGAACGTGGATGTTGTGGATCGGATAGTTCTTGGCCTCGAGGAACTTGGCGATTCTGTTGGCCGTGGAGGCGGTGTCGTCTCCGCCTACGGTGACAAGCAGCTTGACGTTGTTGTCCTGGAAGAGGGCGAGATTGAAATTCTCCTCGAAATCCTTGTCGGTCGGCTTGAAACGGCTCATCTGAAGGTACGAACCGCCCCTGTTGAAGTAGGCGTCGGCCTTGAAGAAGTCGATGTCCTCGGTGCGGGCCTCCTTGCGGAAAAGTCCGGTGTAGCCTTCGTGAAGGCCGATCACCCGGTAACCGTTGGAAAGGAAAGTCTTGGCGACGGAGAACACGACGGTGTTCATTCCCGGAGCAGGGCCGCCGCCGCAGAGAATGATGATGGAATCTTTCATTTTAAAAATATTTGAAAATGTTGTACGTTCTCTAACTAACATTCGCAAATTTACGCCATTTTCTGAAATTTGCCGCTAATTTTCATCATTGAATGGCCAAAAAATGACTAAATTTGTATTCTTTATGAGAATACGGTGAGTATGGATCACGGACAGGCTGAAATAAGGGCTGCGAAGCTGAGGGACATCCTTTGGGAAAACAGCAGGAGGTACTATGTCGAAAACGCTCCCACTATGAGCGATTTCGAATATGACCGCCTGATGCGCGAGCTGGAGGACATCGAGAACGAGTATCCTGACCTGCGCACCCCGGACTCCCCTACCCAGAAGGTCGGCAGCGACCTTGAAGACGCACCGGCGCAGCCGGAAAGCGGAAGCAGGTCCGGAAGAGAGTTCGCCCAGTATCCGCACAGGTATCCGATGCTGTCTCTTGGCAACACCTACAGCATAGGCGAGATCGAGGATTTCGTGCGCAGGGCTGAAAAGGATCTCGGCGGAGCCGGGTTCACGTATTCCTGCGAACTGAAGTTCGACGGGACTGCGATCTGCCTGACCTACAGGAACGGCAGACTGTTCCGCGCCCTCACAAGAGGTGATGGCGTAGTCGGAGACGACGTGACGGAAAACGCATTGAGAATCAGTAATATTCCTGAAACCCTTAAAGGCTCCGGATGGCCGGTGGAATTTGAAATCCGCGGCGAGGTGCTGATGCCTTACGAGTCGTTCGACAGGCTTAACAGGGAACGCATCGACAACGAGGACCTTCCTTTCGCCAATCCGAGAAACGCCGCGTCCGGCTCACTGAAACTGCTTGATCCGAAGGAAGTCGGCAAGCGCGGGCTTATGTGCACGCTCTACCATATTCCAGGGCAGGACCTGCCTTTCTCCACCCACGACGAGGCCCTCTCGGCCGCCGCTTCCTGGGGACTGCCTGTCTCAGACAAGAGAAAGGTCGTGCGCGGCATAGATGAAATCGAGGAATATATCCGATACTGGGACACCGGGAGGAAGTTCCTTCCGTACGCCACAGACGGAATCGTCATAAAAATCAATGAACTGGCCTACCAGGCCGCATTGGGGTACACGGCAAAGTCGCCGCGCTGGGCCGTAGCGTTCAAGTTCCAGGCTGAGGAGGCCCTCACCAGGCTGCTATCGATAGACTATCAGGTGGGCCGCACCGGAGCGGTGACTCCGGTCGCGAATCTGGAACCCGTCCAGCTTGCCGGTACCGTCGTGAAGAGGGCGACTTTGAACAATGAAGATTTCATCTCGCAGATGGACATCCGCGTCGGAGACACCGTCAAGGTCATCAAAGGCGGTGAAATCATCCCGAAGATAATCGATGTGGAACTGGACAGAAGGCCCGCGAATGCCGCGCGCCCGAAGTTCCCGCAGATGTGTCCGGTCTGCGGCAAGGCTCTTGTGCGCGAACCCGGAGAAGCCAAGTGGTTCTGCCCGAATTCGGATGAGTGCGCCCCGCAGGTCAAGGGAAGGCTGCTGCATTTCCTCGGCAGAAAGGCGATGAACGTGCTGGCGGGCGAAGCCACCATAGACCAGATGTTCACCCTGGGGCTCGTCAGGACACCGGCGGATTTCTATTCGCTCACTAAAGGACAGCTCCTGATGCTTGACGGATGGAAAGAAAGATCCGCCCGGCGTTTTCTCGACAGCCTCGCCAAATCCCGCGAAGTGCCGTTCGCCAGGGTGCTGTTCGCGCTCGGAATCCGTTTCGTCGGCGAAACTACGGCCAGGGAACTTGCGGCGCACTTCAAAGACATAGACTCCGTCGCCGCCGCCGGCCGCGAGCAGCTTATGGAAGTCCAGGATGTCGGCGACGTGATTGCGGAAAGCGTCTTTGAATATTTCCGTTCCCCAAAGCATCTTGAGGACATCTCCAGGCTGAAGGCCGCCGGACTGCAGTTCTCCTCGGTGAAGGAAAAGGCATCTTCGGATGCGCTTGCGGGAATGACCATCGTGATTTCAGGAAACTTCAGCCGTTCCAGGGACGAGATGAAGCGCCTGATCGAGGACAACGGAGGCAGGAACAGCTCATCGGTGAGCGGAAAGACATCTTTCCTTCTCGCCGGAAGCAAGCCGGGTCCCGAGAAGATGAAGAAGGCTTCCGACCTCGGCGTGAAGGTGATAGGCGAAGAAGAATTCCTGAATATGCTTCCGTCCGCCGCTGCCGGTTCATCTGCCGGCGGTGCGGAGACTGCAACAGAAACGGAACCGGACCTTTTTTCCGGGCTGTCAGAAGAATGAGCAAGATCGGAAATTTCATAACTGTCGCCAAGGAACTTGCCGGACGTGTCAGGAGGGTCTTCGGAGAAGACTTTCTTGAAAAGAACGTGGGAAGCCTGTCCCACGCCAAGGCCAGGCTGGTGCTGGAATCCAATGCCCTCGTCGATATGTTCAAGAAGTTCGGCGAAAGGAAAATGGGCTACGATGCGGCCGCGCTCAGCTATTTCTGTACAATGGCTTTCGTGCCGTTCGTTGCGGTGGCTTTCGCGGTGACCAACGGTTTCGGACTTGCCGGAAAGCTTAAGGACATAATTCTGTCGGCTGAAATCAGCAAGAATCTCGGTGACGTCATCCTGTCGGCGGCGGACAAGATTCTTGACTCCGCCACCAACGGAGTCTTCGGTCTTGTCAGCGCCCTGACTTTCGTCTGGCTCGTCATCTGGATGATGATGCGCGTCGAGACTGCCTTCAACGAAGTCTGGCGGGTGAAGAAGCGCCCCTTCTTCAAAAGTTTCGGGATAGATATGGTCATCCTGGTCTTCGCGCCTTTCGTTATACTTCTCCTTTACTCCGGGACTATCGTATATTCCCACGTGCTTGACCTGATTCCCAACGGAATAGGCATCACGGACTCGATAAAGTCATTCGTAGGCTGGCTGATAGCCTGCGGCGTCACGATACTGGTCTTCTCGGCGATGTTCAAGTACATTCCGGCTGCTTTCGTGGAATACAGGTACGCGTTAAAGGCTGCGGTTCTTGCCGGAATCGCCTTTACGCTCCTGCAGTACCTTTACCTTGAGACCCAGGTGTTCGTGATGAGAATCAACGCTGTTTACGGAACTATCGCGGCCATCCCTCTCTTTATGGTCTGGATGAAGTTCGGTTGGCAGATCATCCTATACGGTGTGCAGTTCTCCTGCTCCCTGAAGTCGATTGATTCGATCGCCTACGGGCATTCAGACAAAGGTGACCGGACGCCGGCAAAAGAAGAAAACATCAAAGTATGAGCTTTTCCCAATTTACAGAACAGGATTACGAACTGATCCGCCAGAGTTGCTCCGGATTGATGGAAGCCGCTGAAAAGCGCTGCGCCAATCCCCGGGAGCTTGAGGTAGTCAAGAAGGCATTCAATTTCGCGAACGAAGCCCACAAGAACGTGCGCAGGCGCTCCGGCGATCCCTATATGCTCCATCCGATCGAAGTGGCCAAGATTGTCGTCAGCGACATAGGTCTGGGCTACAAGTCCATCGCCGCCGCTCTGCTGCACGACGTCGTCGAGGACACCGACTACACGATAGATGACATCCGCAACCTCTTCGGCGACAAGATCGCCAGTCTCGTCGACGGCCTCACCAAAATCAAGAACGTTCTCGACAACGAAGACCGCAGCAAGAAAGATTCCGACGTCTACACGAAGAGTCTCCAGGCCGAGAACTTCAAGCGCATCCTTCTGACGCTCAACGACGACGTAAGGGTCGTGCTGATCAAGCTCGCGGACAGACTGCACAACTGCCGGACCATCGAATTCATGCCGGAATACAAGAGGGACAAGATTCTGAGCGAGACGATGTTCATATTCATCCCTCTCGCCCACCGCCTCGGTCTCTACGAGATAAAGTCCGAGATGGAGAACATCTGGCTGAAGTACAAGGAGCCTGACGCCTACAACGAGATCAACGGGCTCATCAACAAGAACATCAGCGGACGGGAAAAGGAGATCGACGGCTTCATTACCCCGATCGATTCGGCTCTCACGGACGCTGGTTTCGACTTCGAGATCCGCAAGAGAGTGAAGACTCCCTACTCTATCTGGCACAAGATGCAGACCAAGAACATCACGTTCGACCAGGTCTATGACCTTTATGCTCTGAGAATAGTGTTCACACCGTCGGCGGACACAAAGGAAAGCGAAAGGGACCAGTGCTACCACATCTTCTCAATCATCACCGGCATCTACCGCTACAAGCCTGACCGCGTGCGCGACTGGGTCAAGCATCCGAAAAGCAACGGCTACGAGGCGCTCCACTGCACGCTTATGAGCGACACCGGCATCTGGATCGAAGTCCAGATCCGTTCAAAAAGAATGGACGACATAGCCGAGAAAGGCATCGCTGCGCACTGGACCTACAAGCAGGAGGGCTACATCAGCGAAAACGACAGCGAGATGGACAAATGGCTGGCCAAGGTCAAGGAGATACTCGTGAACCCAGACGTGAATGCGCTGGACCTTCTGGACATCATCCACAATGACCTGACAAGCAGCGAGATAACGGTATTCACTCCTAAAGGAGACCAGAAATCGATCAAGAAAGGCGCCACCGCCCTGGATTTCGCCTACAGCATCCACACGGAGATAGGCAACAAGGCGATCGCCGCGAAGGTCAATCTCAGGCTCGTGCCTCTTTCCCACGTCCTCCGCAGCGGAGACCAGGTCGAAATCATCACGGCGGAAGTCGAGCAGCCAAAGCGCGAATGGCTCCAGTTCCTGCAGACCCGCCACGCCAGGAACCTCGTCATCGACTATTTCAAGTCAAGGAAAAAAGAGGTCGCGGAGGCAGGGAAAAAGGCACTGGCCGAGCAGCTCGAGTCGCTCGGCTACAAACTTGACAACGCATCCGTCGAACTGCTTCTCGAGCATTTCGCGATCCAGGGAGGCAATTCCGAGGAAATGTTCTTCCGCATCGGTCTCGGAACCTTGAGCCTGTCCAACCTTGCCGAAGTGATGTCCGAGAAGACGGACAAGAGCCATTCGTCCCTGTTCCAGTGGCTGGCCAGAAGGAAGGACAGCCTCAAGAAGGAAAAGAACGGAACTGAATACGTCATCGCCACCTGCTGCAGACCGATTCCGGGGGATCCGGTGATCGGAATCAAATCCCCTGACGGCACGGTCACTGTTCACAAGAAATCCTGCTCAGTTGCCGACAGCATCGCGACCAAGCACGGCGACTGGGTGGTCGTTCCGCAGTGGACCGAAGGCGAGAAGCAGGCATTCCCGGTCAGGCTGGCCATAAAAGGAATAGACAGGATGGGTATGCTCAACGAGATATCCAGATACATCTCTCTGGTGATGGGTGTCAATATGCGGAAAGTCTGCCTCAGTTCCGACGAAGGCATATTCTCCGGTTACATAGACTTCTACGTCCACGACAAGTCGGCCCTCGAGAGGATGATGCGCAAGCTTTCATCGATCGACGGCATCAAGAGCGTAGTCAGAGTCGACCTTTAGCCTTATTCTGATTTGTGATGAAAAGTTTTTTCTCCAGGTTTTTCCCGGTCGTTCCGGCTGCGATGCTGCTGGCACTGTCAGTCTTCGACCATTCCTGCGCCAACACGACGCAGGCTCCGACCGGAGGTCTGAAGGACACGATCCCTCCGGTGGTCAGAAGAGTGGTCCCCGAATCCGGAGCCGTAGGCCTTCCCGTGCACGGAACCAGAATCGCCTTCACCTTCAATGAATATGTCACCGTCAAGGATCCGAAAGGAATATTCCTTTCCCCTCCTCAGAAGAAGTCGCCGAAGTACAAGATGAAAGGCAAGACCCTTGTGGTCTATTTCGAGGAGGACCTTCTTCCGAACACAACCTACACCCTTGACCTGACGGGCGCTATAGCCGACAACAACGAAGGGAATATGTTCCCTGGATTCACGACCTGCTTTTCGACAGGCGAAACGCTGGATTCGATGTATATGACAGGTACCGTGCTTGACTGCTCCACGCTCAAGCCGCTCAAAGGGGCGACCGTGATGCTTTACAAGGACCAGCGCGACTCCGCCGTCTTTCTTGACAGGCCTGTTGCGGCAGTCAAGACAGACGACTGGGGATTCTTCTCGCTGAGGAACATCCAGGACACCCTCTTCAGGGTCTACGCCCTGGTCGACGGCAATTCCAACAACATCTACGATCCCGACGAGGACAGGATCGCTTTTCTGGACACCTTGTTCCGTCCTTGGGGCATCGTCAGCGACACGCTGGCCGAACTCCGGAAATACGACATGAAGGACACGCTCGCCTGCCTTGCCAGACATTCGCAAATCAGTCTCAACGTGTTTCGGGAAAAACCTTCCAAGCAGGTGATAATGAATAAAGTAAGACTGTCTGACCGTGCATCGTACATCACGTTCATGGCACCTGATGCTAGAATAGATTCCCTCTGGTTTCAGGGCTTTCCGGCCAGGAACGTCATTACAGAGTTCAACATCGAGAAGGACAGCCTTCTGCTATGGGTGAACGACCAGCGGAGAATGCCGGACACACTGCACCTTTTCGTGAAATACTGGAAGACGGACACCCTCGGCGTTCTCAGGCCCGAAACTGAAAAGATCAGCCTGGTGGATGAAAACAAGTCTAAAAACAAGGCAACGAGAAAGAAGATAAGCCATACCGACACTATCTGCCCGCTTGCCGTCAAGGCCTCTCCGGAAACGTTCGAACAGCAGGGAATATCCCTCGAATTCGACAACCCTCCGATTCTCGGAGCTTTCGATTCGCTGATCTTCAAGTCGATAAATCCGAAGCAGAAGGAGCAGGTCGAGAAATTTGAAATCAGGAGAGATTCATTGAACCTCAGACACTACATCGTGACTCCTTCAGTCAAGATCCAGCCCGGCTACGAATACGTCTTCAAAGTTCCCGAACGGACATTCAAAGACATAAACGGCTACTGGAACGACAGCACCGAAGTCAAGGTGGCGCTTCCGAACGACGACGCCCTCAGTTCCTTCACGCTCAACGTCACCGGCGTGAACGGCAACCGCTACATAGTCGACCTGCTTGATGAAAGGCGCGCCAAAGTTCTCCGCAACTACGTGATAGACGCGGACGCCCAGCTGGTCTTCCAGTACCTCAAGGCGGGGACATATTCAGTCAGGATCACGGAGGATCTCAACCGCAACGGAACCGTCGACACCGGCAACTTGCTTGAACATCGTCAGCCTGAGAAGGTCAAGTTCCTGGTGTCCAAGGACAAGGATAGCCTGGAGATTCCCGAACGGAGTGAAATCAGCCAGGATCTCAATCTGTCAGAGTTCTTTAAGTCAGAATTACTTACGCAATGACGAAAACGATGAACATACCGGCAAGGCTCGCTCTTGCCCTGGCGGCTCTGGCTTCCGCCGCCGGTGCGTTTGCGCAGAATCCTGCCGACAGCGCGGCGGCGCGCAGGGACACCCTGGCGCTTCCGGGCATCTACACCGATGAATATCTTGACACGGCATCCGTCAAGAAAGCCTTCGTGCTTAATGACTATTCTATTATAGGAGTTGAATACGGAGTCTCGTTCTGCCGGATGACCTTCAATCCCTCCCAGACCCAGGGAACCCTGTTCGTGCCGAACACGTTCGGGATATTCTATTCCAGATACGGCAAGATGTTCAACTACCTGTCCAACTTCGGTTTCAAGGTCGGACTGCGCTACAGCCACGAAGGCTACAAGTTCAAGGAGAACAAGGAAACAGGTGTGACCTCCAACATCGAAGGGGCCAGGCAGGCGGTTATGGATGTCGTGGAGCTTCCGTTCATGGCTCAGTTCCATATGGACGGCCTTCATTATAAAGTGATGGCAAACCTTGGAATCTACGGAGGTTACCGCAAGAGCATCGAAAGGACCGGTGAAAATGTAAGCGAGGAGAAACGTTTCTCCTTCCTGGACACCGACCGCCGTTTCGACTACGGTCTCTGCGGAGGGCTCGGCTTCGGCCTGGTCTTCGACCCGGTCGAATTCCACGTGAACGCCGACCTGAGATATTCCTGGGGAACGATATACGATCCGGACTACAAGAGCAAGGACTACTATAGGTTCGCCTATCCGTTTGACATAGTGGTGACAGCAGGCGTCTATTTCCAGCTAAGCAGAAGAACCGGAAGGAACAAGGCACAGCTGAGGCGTGAAGCGAGAGAAATGGTATTCAACCCGAAGAAAGATGAAAGTACTGACAGCCAGGGCAGGTGATGTCCTGATAGGAGGAGGGCATCCGATAGTCGTGCAGACAATGTGCAACACCCACACTTCCGATGTGGAGGCGACCGTGGCGCAATGCGTAAGACTGCGTGATGCCGGAGCGGAAATGATCCGCATAACGGTTCCCGGACCTGCCGACGTTGAACACGTCAAGTCCATCAAGGCGAAACTTCTGGAACTCGGCGTGACCACACCGATTGTAGCGGACATCCATTTCTCGTCCGCGACCGCCATTATGGTCGCACCTTTCGTCGAGAAAGTCAGGATAAACCCCGGCAACTTCCACAAGGATCACGAAGAGGCCCGCAGACAGTTCGCAAGACTGCTGGAGGTCTGCAGGGAAAACGGGACTGCCATAAGAATCGGAGTCAACCACGGTTCTCTGGGCGAGTACATAACGAATCTGTACGGCAACACTCCCCTTGCGATGTCAAAGGCCGCTCTCGAGTGGCTGGATATGTGCAAGGAGGCCGGATTCTACAACGTTGTCGTGTCATTGAAATCAAGCAATACGGCCGTGATGGTCGAGGCCTACCGTTGTCTTATGGAACAGATGAAGAAGGACGGCCTGGTCTTCCCTCTTCACGTCGGCGTGACGGAAGCCGGCAACGGTGACAGCGGCAGGATCAAATCCTGCGTCGGAATATCCACCCTCCTTTCCGAAGGGATAGGAGACACTGTCCGCGTTTCTCTTACCGAAGACCCCGAGGCGGAGATTCCCGCAGCCTCCTATCTTGCGGCGCGCTACGGCAGGAAGATCGTGTCTTCGATGACCTCTGTGAGCATAGAAGGGAAAAAGGCGAAAGCGGTCTATGACTCTCCGTCCCGCGAAACTCTGCTTTTCGATGTCTCCTGCGATTTCGGCAAGAGGCTCTTGGACAGGACGTTGGATGAAGTAGAGTTGACCGGCACCTACCTTGACGACGAAGGCAATCCTGTACCGATTGAAGAGTCCGGCACCGGCGCCTACCTGTCCGACGAACTTCTCCAGGCTTGCCGCCGCAGATTCTACAGGCCGGAGTATGTCGCCTGTCCCGGATGCGGAAGGACAATGTACGATCTGCAGAAGGCGTTCGAGGAAGTGAAGTCGCGCACTTCTCACCTCAAGAACGTGGTTATTGCGGTGATGGGCTGTATCGTCAACGGTCCGGGCGAAATGGCCGACGCAGACTGGGGCTATGTCGGCGAAGGCGGCCACAAGGTCACCATCTATAAAGGAAAGACTCCCGTGCTCAGGCATATACCCGACACGGAAGCCGTTGAACGTCTTGTAGAGCTTATCGAAGGCGCGGAATCGGAATGACGGCGGAAACTATTTGAGTTCCGCAATCACGGTCTCGCAGGCACGGGTGAAATCGCCTTCCTTCACCTTGACGTCGGCGTCAAGCGGAAGGAATATGTCGATTCTGGAACCGAACTTGATGATGCCGCACTGCTTTGCCCTTTCCACATTGTCGCCTTCCTTTGAATAGCATACAATCCTTCTGGCGAATGTGCCTGCAATCTGGCGGAAGAGAATTTCGCCGCTGCCGTTGCGTATGGCCGTAGATGAATGTTCGTTCTTCTCGGATGCTTTCGGCAGGAATGCCAGCAGGTACTTCCCGGGATGGTATCTGTAGTAGGAAATCTCTCCGTCCATAGGCCAGAAGTTGGAATGAACATCGAAGAAATCCATATAGACGGAAATCTGTATCCTGTCGTCCTTGAAATATTCCTTTTCATAGACCCTGTCCACAATCACGACCTTGCCGTCGGCCACTGAAGTGATTGTCCTGCAGTCTCCAGCCGGAGTCTTCCTGTCCGGCACTCTGTGGAACCAGAACCCGAAGAACGCGAAAGCCAGGAGGACCAGGACAAGCGGCACCAGCACAAATACATTGTGGATGAAGACTGCGGCAAGCGCGATCAGAACGGCAATTATGCACCATATGAAGGCTATGGTGCCGTGGGAGTCTTTGTCAACTATTATCTTCTTCATAATCGTGAATTCATTGATTGCTTAAAGAAGGTCGAAAACAGCAAGATAAATCGCTCCGATAGGCATCGCCATAAGCGTGCTGTCGAAGCGGTCGAGGAAGCCGCCGTGTCCCGGGATTATCTTTCCGGAGTCCTTGACCCCGTACACCCTCTTCCATTGCGACTCGAAGAGGTCGCCGTAAACTCCGGCAACTGACATTATCACGGAGAGAATCAGGCAGTGGACCAGCGGGAACCGGAGAATCCCCAGTTCATAAAGGACGAAGGCGGCGATGACGGAACTTACAAGACCTCCGACAAATCCTATCCAGGTCTTCTTGGGCGAGACGGACGGGAAAAGTTTCATCGGGATGCGCTTGCCCAGGGATATTCCGAAAGCGAAGGCTCCTACATCTGAACACCAGATGATGATGAAGAAGCAGAGCAGCAGGTTTCCGCTGAAGTTGCCGGCCTTGTCGAAGGCGATGAGGTTTGACAAGGCGATGGGCACAGCGATGTAGAGCAGTCCTGTGTAGATGTTGGAGAACTTGCCGTATTCATCCTTGTCCTTGACGTACAGAGAGTTTATCATCACGATGAAAATCGGAATCATCGCAAGTGCAACGAACCTCATCGGGATGTGGTAGGTTGACATCGCGAAAAGCACACCGAAGAGGAAAATCGCAGCGATTATCGCCAGAACCTTCGAGAACGTGTAACTGTTGCCCATCGTGATGCGGTAAAACTCAAGCAACATCACGGACATAATGAAGACAATCAGTCCAGCGAACAGGAACTTGTTGAACATCAGGCAGGCCAGCATCGCGAGGATGAAGACCGCTCCTGAAATTGATCTGACGACTACGTTATTCATTTTCCTTTTGTGTTGATTCGGTTTCATCCACAGAAGTTCCTGTCACAGCCGTTCCGGCATCGGGCGCGTTGTCCGCCGGTTTTACTTTAGGTCCGAAAATCTTTTCTATATCTTCAGCGAAGATCACCTCTTTCTCCAGAAGAATCTGAGCCATGCGCTCAAATCCGTCCCTGTGTTCGGTCAGGATTCCGAGGGTCCTGTCGTGAATCTCCTGCACCAGTTCCTTGACTTCACTGTCCATCAGTTCGGCTGTCTTCTCGCTGTAAGGTTTGGTTAGGTCATACCCCTTTGAACCGGTGGAATCGTAGAAGGAAATCTCGCCGACCTTTTCGCTCATTCCATAGTACTGGACCATATTGTAGGCCATTCTTGTCAGCCTTTCCAGATCATTGAGAGCGCCCGTTGCCGGCTCGCCGTTGACAATCTCTTCAGCGACACGGCCTCCGATCAGAGCGCACATCTTGTCCATCAGGCAGGACTTGGAGAGGATTTTCCTCTCGTCAGGAAGGTACCAGGTCAGGCCGAGAGCTTCACCCCTCGGAATGAGGCTTACCTTGAAGACCGGGTCTGAATATGGCAGCAGCCATCCGACCGTGGCGTGTCCGGCCTCGTGATAGGCTGTGGTACGCTTTTCTGCAGGAGTCATTATCGAACCCTTGCGCTCAAGTCCTCCGACTATCCTGTCCACCGCGTCAAGAAAGTCCTGGCGGTCGATTTCAGTCTTGTTTCTCCTTGCCGCCGTGAGTGCGGCCTCGTTGCAGACATTCGCTATGTCTGCTCCCGAGAAGCCAGGAGTGTGCTTTGCAAGGAATGAAAGATCAAAGTCTTTTGCAATTTTAAGCTTGCGGGTGTGGACCTTGAAGATTTCCTCCCTTTCCTTCATTTCCGGAAGGTCCACGTGGATCTGTCTGTCGAAACGCCCTGCCCTGAGCAGAGCCTTGTCGAGAATGTCGGCCCTGTTGGTAGCGGCAAGAATGATCACGCCGGAATTCGTGTCGAAGCCGTCCATCTCGGTAAGGAGCTGGTTGAGAGTGTTCTCCCTTTCATCGTTGGATGAAAATCCGACGTTCTTTCCTCTAGCCCTTCCGACTGCGTCGATTTCATCGATGAACACGATGCACGGAGCCTTCTCCTTGGCCTGTCTGAAGAGATCCCTGACTCTCGATGCGCCGACTCCGACGAACATCTCGACGAAGTCCGAACCGGAAATCGAGAAGAACGGCACGTTAGCCTCTCCGGCCACGGCCTTGGCCAGCAGAGTCTTGCCGGTGCCCGGAGGCCCTACCAGAAGGGCGCCCTTAGGGATTTTTCCTCCAAGTGAGGTGTATTTCCTGGGGTTTTTCAGAAAATCGACGATCTCCATCACCTCTTCCTTCGCTCCGTAAAGTCCGGCCACGTCCTTGAAGGTGACGTTGACCTTTTCCTTGTCAGCGAGCTTGCCTGTGGACTTCCCGACGTTGAACACTCCTCCCGGACCGCCCGAGCCGCCGCCCATATTCCTGTTGAAGCCGCGGAACATCCAGATCCACATCACGATGAGAAGAATCGGGAATATGATCCATTCCAGAACGTTGGACCACATCCTGCTGTCGTTCTCCATCACGATCATGACCTGCCCGTCAGCCGGCAGCTGCGAATTCAGCTGACCGAACTCCTTCTCGGCGTCGAACTTGTCCGACACCAGGAATATGAAATGCGGAGAACTTGGCGGAACTTTTCCTCCGAATTTGTCGGCGTACTTGTTCAGACGGTCCGGACGGATCGTGACGCTGCCTTTGAAATCGTTCCTGACATAGTTGATTTCCTTGATGTCTCCCTGGAGGAAAATGGTCTGCACCTCTGCCCATTCGATTTTCTGCGGATTCGCTCCGCTGTTGTTGAACAGCAGCCATCCGATTCCTAGAATCAGGATTAGGTAGAGCCAGGAGAAGTTGAACCTTATTCTGATCACTTTCCTTCTCGGATCCTCACCGTTTGGCATGTTTTGATTATTCTTTGGATTATTCGGTGTCATCCTGTGTTTCTTTCTTTTTGGTTTTAGGAATCCGCCTTTCCTTGTACTCTTTGTGCGGTGCGTCCGCCCAGAGATCCTCCAGGCGATAGAACTGACGGTATTCGGTTAGGAATATGTGGGCGACAATGTCACCGTAGTCAAGGATGACCCAGAAGTTGTTCTCCATTCCCTGGGTGCGCAGAGGCCTCCTGCCTTCTTCCTTCATTTTCGCTATCACATTGTCGGCTATCGCATTGACATTGGTCGTCGAATCGGCGTTGCAGATCATGAAATGGTCCGTGATGGCCGTCCCGAGCGGTTTCAGGTTGATGTCGATGACGTTTTGCGCCTTCTTGTCGAGCATTGCGTCGGCCATCACCCTCAAATCGTGTGTAATCATATCAATAATGTTTTTTAATTTTGCGTTTATGATTTCAAATAACAAATATACGACAAATTCTGAACCAATGAAAGAGGTTGCTGACATACAATGGCTCGATGAGGTCGATTCGACTAATAATGAAGCCATAAGGCGGATTGAAGGACTTGACAATCTGACAGTGCTGGCAGCCCGGAACCAGACTGCGGGGCGCGGGCAGAGAGGAAACTCCTGGCTGGTGAATCCCGGAGAAAACCTGACTTTCTCTCTGGTTCTGAAGTTCGGAGGAGACGGATTCCCGCCGTTGAAGGCCGCTCGGCAGTTCGGACTGACCCGCCGGGTGACCCTCGGTCTGGCCGACTACCTTGAAGGCGAAGGCATCGCCTGCACGGTCAAGTGGCCCAACGACATCTATGTGCGCAACAGGAAAATCTGCGGAATCCTCATCGAGAACGTCCTTCGCGGAGACGAAGTGGCGACAAGCGTCGTCGGCATAGGACTGAACGTCAACCAGAAGACCTTCCCTCCGCAGCTCGTGAATCCGACATCGATGGCTGCGCTCACCGGCAGGGAATACGACCTTGAGGCCGAACTCCGGTCTCTTTGCGGATGCCTTGTGAAAAGACTTGCGCTGTCCGGACTTGCAGAAGGAGAAAGCGATGAATACTCCGGCAGACTCTATCGCCGCGGCGTGTTCAATGAATATGTCATCAGTTCCACCGGTGAGACCATAGTCGGCAGAATCGTGGATGTCACAGAACAGGGGCTGCTTGTCATCGAAACACAAAAAGGCGAACGTTTACAGTTCGCCTTCAAAGAGATAAACTATGTTATCTGAACATTTTCTCTAACGTAGCTCCGCTATGGCTTCCGCCGGGTCGGCGGCCTTGAAGACCGAACTGCCGGCCACAAGCATCGTGGCTCCCGCTCCGGCGAGAATCCCGGCGTTGGCCGGACCGACGCCTCCGTCAACCTCAATGTCGCGTGTCACTCCCCTCCTGTCCATCTCTGCTTTAAGCGCCTTGATTCTGCCGATGGAGTCCTCGATGAATTTCTGTCCTCCGAAGCCTGCGAAAACCGACATTATCAGGAAGAAGTCAACCTTGTCGATGTAGGGGAAGAGCCTCTCGACCGGCACGTCCGGATTGATGGCGAGACCGGCCTTCGCGCCGCAGGACTTGATCAGGTCGATGATCTCGCCGGCATCCTTTCCGGCCTTGTCTGCGGCTTCCAGGTGAAAACTTATCAGCCTGGCTCCGCAGTCGGCGAAACGCTTGACGTACTTGTCAGGATTTATGATCATAAGGTGCACGTCCATCGGGACTGTGACCACCTTGGCTATCGCTTCGACGACGGGGAATCCGAACGAGATGTTCGGCACGAGAGAGCCGTCCATCACATCGATGTGGATGAGGTCGGCATTGGCGTTGACCATTCTGATGTCCGGCTCCAGGTTCAGAAAGTTGCCGGAAAGGATTGAAGGAGCTATTTTAACCATTGTCAATCACTTGAAGTTAACCATAACGTCCACGAGATGGTCGACGAACATTTCGAGCGTCTTAAGGTCCATCTTCTCGCCCGGAGTGTGCACGTTGCGAAGCGTAGGGCCGAAGGAAATCATGTCCAGGTCGCCGAACTTCTCCTTGAACAGGCCGCATTCCAGACCGGCGTGTATCGCCTTTACTTCCGGATCCCTGCCGAAAAGTTTCCTGTAGGACTCGACACAGACTTTCAGGATGTGCGAATTCAGGTCAGGATTCCAGCCCGGATACGCAGAATAGTGCTCGACCTCGGCTCCTGCCTGAAGGAAGTTCGCCTCCACCCTTGCGGCCATCATCTCTTTTGCGGATTCTATCGAACTGCGCTGGCTGGTGACGACTTCGATTTCGCCCTTGCGGCTCATCCTTACGGAAGCGAGGTTCGTGGAAGTCTCGACAAGGTCAGGAATATCCTGGCTCATCTTCTCCACTCCGTGCGGGCAGGCGAACAGGGCGAGGATCAGCCTCTTCGCCGTGTCGCTGTCGACCGGTTTCTCGGTGCACCTGTAAGTCTCCGACTTGAGGTTGATGACAGGATCGCTGACGTGATATTCATTGCGCAGGTCGTCTCCGAACTTGCCGAACCTTTCGAATGTGGCTTTCGGATCAGGGACGGCCGCGATGACAGTGCACTCTCTTGCAATGGCGTTCGGCTTGTTGCCGCCCTTGAGCAGCACGACCTGGAGTCCGTGGGCATATTCAAAGAACAGGAAGCGGCTCATCGCCTGCACGGCGTTGACGCGGTCCTTGTTGATGTCGTCGCCGCTGTGGCCGCCTGCAAGCCCGCTTATCTCAAGACGGACAATGCGGTAGCCGGGCCGCAGATCCTCGGGAGCGTAGCGGAAGACAGCCTTGGTGTCAAGCCCCCCTGCGCATCCGATGAACATCTGGCCTTCATCCTCTGAATCAAGATTGATGAGAGTCCTGCCAGTAAAGAATCCCGGCTGCATCCCGAACGCGCCGTCCATTCCTGTCTCCTCTGAAATCGTGAACACGCACTCTACCTTTCCCATTTCAAGGTCGCTCTCCAGAAGAGCTAGCATCGTGGCGATTCCGATTCCGTCGTCGGCTCCGAGAGTGGTCTCCTTCGCGACCATCCATCCGTCCTCGATGACATAGTCGATCGGATCCTTGAGAAAATCGTGGCGTGAACCGGCGATCTTCTCGCAGACCATATCCTGATGCCCCTGAAGAACTATCGTAGGGACGTCCTCCTTTCCGGCCGAAGCCTCCCTGACGATGCAGACGTTGCCGACGGCGTCCGTCCTGCATTCGAGGTTCCTGTCTTTCGCGAATTTCTCGAGGAACCTGGTCATAGGCTCCTCGTGGCCGGACTCCCTCGGAATCCGGGTAATCTCCTTGAAGATTGAAAGTACTTTTTCTGAAGTCATAACGCTCTTATTTCGCTTCCGGCACGAGCATCTTCTCGATGTCAGTGACATACTGCCTGAACGACTTGTCTGTCGTCATCAGGTCCGAGACCGTGGAGCAGGCGTGCAGCACCGTAGCGTGGTCCTTGCCTCCAAGTTCCATACCAATCGTGGCCAGCGAGCAGCCACCTATCAGGTTCCGGCTCATGAACATCGCGATCTGCCGCGCCTGCACGATCTGGCGCTTTCTGGATTTGGAGAGAAGGGTCTCCCGAGTGATGTTGAAATAGTCGCAGACGACTTCCTGCACCTTGTCGATGGTCACTTCGCTCTGTGACTCGCCCACGATGTTGCAGGTGATGCGCTCGGCGAGATCCACGGTGATCTCCTTGTGGCAAAGCGTCGCGTTGGCTATCAGCGAAATCAGCGTGCCTTCCAGTTCCCTGAAATTGGACCTTACCTTTCCTGCTATGAGGTCGAGCACCTCGTCGCTTACCTGGACTCCTTCCCTTGCGCATCTTGCGCGGAGCATTTCAAGCCTCGTCTCGCGGTCCGGCTTCGACAGCTCCACCGAAAGTCCCCACTTGAAGCGGGAAAGCAGTCTCTCCTCGAAATTCATAAGTTCGGCCGCGGGCCTGTCCGAGGTGAACACCAGCTGCTTGCCGGACTGGTGAAGATGATTGAATATGTTGAAGAAAGCGTTCTGCGAAGCAGGTCCGATCAGTTCCTGCACGTCATCCATTATAAGAACATCGATCCTCATATAATAGGCCATGAAGTTGGTCAGCTTGTTCTGCACGTTCACGGCGTTGACATACTGGGTCTTGAACTCGTTGCCGGTCACGTAGAGCACGACAAGGTCAGGATAAGCCTCGTGGATCGCGATGCCGATGGCCTGCGCAAGATGCGTCTTGCCCAGGCCCGGGCCTCCGAAGATGAACAGAGGGTTGAACGGAGTCCTGCCCGGCTTTTCTGAGATGCTCAGGCCCGCGTTGTAGCCTATCCTGTTGCACTCCCCTTTTATAAGATTGTCAAAGCAGTAGGCCGGATTCAGCCTCGGATTGATCCTGAGCTTCTGGATGCCCGGAAACACGAACGGACTCGGAGAATTGCTGGACGGCTGGAACGTGTTGATCGCGACGGGTTTGTTTTCCGGAACATTGCCGTGCGCGGCGGTGAAGACCATAGCCTTCTCCGTGCGGACAGGATGCACCTTGTAGAGAAGCTTCGCGTCCTGGCCGATGACCCTGCGGAGAGTCATCTTTATTATAGGAAGGAAAGTGTCCTCAAGGTAGTTCCTGAAGAAGTCCGTCGGAACCTCAAGCGTCAGCGTGCTGCCTTCGAGCGAAACCGGCTTTATGGTTTTGAACCAGACCTCGAACTGTTTGGGTTCGATGTTCTGCTCGAAGATGCGGAGACATTCGTTCCACACGGAAATATGTTTTCCCTGTTCGTCCATATTCATATGCACAAGTAAAGTTGTTGTTCGGATGAGGCGTCACACTCCCCTCTTTCTTGCTTGTGCAAAGTTGGGGAAAATTAATTCATAAAAATTTTTTTTTTCTATTGTTTTTGATTTTTATTTTCCTTATATGAGTTAACGGTCCGCTCAATTTATTTTATTTGAATAACTTGGGAATCAATCGATTATAAAATGCATTTTTCTCTAAGTGGCGGGTAATCAGCATTGGTTTATTTTGAATTTTTCAAAATGACCTAAAGGCTTGGAAACCACATTGAAATGGGCGGAATCAGGGCTTGAAAACGCTTATTTCACTCTTGAAAAAACGCCGTTTTCGACTTTCACGATGAAAGAATCCGGAAAATCGGTCCTGTACCCGGAGAAATTCGCCTTTGCGGTCTCAAGATCGCCGGAAAATCCGATGACGTACTTGAAAACGCGCCCGTCGCGGTACTTTTTCACATCATTCCCCTTGAAGAAAGGGTCTTTAGACGACATATCTTTTGACGAAACAAGCACCTGGGTTCCGAATATGATACCATTTTCTTCTGTGCCAGTTGTTTCTGCGGGATTATATTCAGAAACGGTTGAAGAAGTTGCTGAGGCTTCCGGGCTTGTTTCCGCCTGCTCTGGGTCTTCTTTTCCGGCTTTGTCCGGGAGCAGGGCTTCTCCGCCGTCGTATTCCTTCTTGTACTTCCTGAACGCGTCATAGAGGTCCGATGCAATCCTCTCCCTCCCCTTTTCGGTTATCAGAGCGGAGCGGTCGGCAGTGTTGGACATAAAGCCGCATTCCACGAGCACGGCAGGCATCGCCGTTCTCCAGAGCACGTAGAACGGATCCTGGGATATTCCCCTGCTCTGCGCGATGGCGCCGCCTTTCATCTCCTTGTCAACGTGCTGGGCGAACTTGAAGCTCTGCTCAAGGTAGGCGTTCTGCATCAGGTTCATGAATATGTAGGATTCGGGGTCGCTCGGGTCGAAGCCTTCGTATCTGGTGGTGTAGTCGTCTTCGAGCTTGATCACGGAGTTTTCACGGCGCACGACTTCCATGTTCCCTGCATAGAGGTCCTTGTTCTTGCTTGTGTACTGGCCGAGAATGTGGACAGAGTAGCCGTTCGGCCCGCTTCTCTTGCCTTCTACGGAGTTGACGTGCACGGAAATGAACAGGTTGGCATTGTTGCGGTTGGCGATGTCTGCACGTCCCTGCAGCGTAACGAAGGTGTCATCGCTCCTGGTCATTATGACCTTGACGCCGGGATATCCGGCCCTTATCTTTGCGGCGAGTCTTGCCGAAATGTCAAGTACCACCGTCTTTTCAAGGGTTTTCCCGCTCGGGCTGATGCAGCCGGCGTCCTTGCCGCCGTGCCCCGGGTCGATCACTACGGTAGAAAGTTCAAGAGAGGATGACGGTTTCTGTGCGGGGGCCTGAAAACAGGCCGCCGTAGCCAACATTGCCGAGACAACGGCAAGAAAATTGCGGAGTATATTCAAAATATGTAGTATATTTGTCTTTTGCAAATTTAGAAAATAATTGCGTTTCAAGAAGCATACATATGACATTATCCTGATTTCGGCGATCGTCGGGCTCACCGGGCTGACGATGTTCGGCCAGGATGTCAGGAGGAACAGGCGCCTGCTGAAGGAAGCCGCCGCAGTCTCCGCCCGGGACACCGCAAGGCGGACTCCTAAAGATTCCCTGGCGCTTTCCAGGGACTCCCTTCCTGTTCTCGACTCCGTTCCGGCTCTCAAGGATTCTCTGACGATGGCTTTGGACTCGGCGCACCGAGCAGACTCCATCGCCAGGGCGGATTCCCTTTCGTTGCTTGAGAAGAGTTCGCTCACGAGGCCGGCTTTTTCCGGGGCGAAGGATTCCGTCAGACAGGATTTCTCCAACGGACAGAGGAAGATGTACTATTGGGGTGACGTGGAAGTCACCTACGAGAACCTCAAGCTCAGGGCTGCATACATGGAATACGACATGGCCACCGGAACCGTGTTCGCGAAAGGAATCTACGACAGCCTTTCGGGAGAATGGAAGGGCCAGCCTGAAATGACCCAGGGCAATCAGACGTTCAATATGGAGGAAGTCCGCTACAACTTCAATTCCCGCAAGGCAAGGATCACCAACATGATCACGCAGGAGGACGACGGAATACTCCACGGCAAGAACATCAAGATGATGCCTGACAGGTCCATAAACATCACCAAGGGAAAGTACACCGTCTGCGACCTCGAGCATCCGCACTATTATCTTAAGATGTCATCGGCCAAAGTGGTCACCAAGCCTTCGCAGAAAACAGTGTTCGGCCCCGCGCATCTGGTCGTGGAGGACGTTGACCTGCCTATCGGACTGCCTTTCGGCTTCATACCCAAGCGTCCGGACAGGGCTACCGGTCTGCTGATGCCTTCCTTCGGCGAAGAGAATGCGCGCGGTTTCTATCTTCGCGACGCCGGAATGTACTTCGTGCTGGGCGACTATTTCGACATGTCCCTTACCGGAGACTACTACACTCTCGGTTCCTGGGCGGTGGACCTTAATTCAAGGTATATGGTGAAATACAAGTTCAGCGGGAACCTTGCCCTGAACTATTCCGTTGACCAGACCGGAGAAAAAGGAAGCACGGACTTCTTCCAGAGCAAGAACTTCGGAGTGAGGTGGTCGCATTCCCAGGACTCCAAGGCTCATCCTGGAACGTCCTTCTCGGCCTCGGTCAACTTCTCCAGCCCTTCCAACAGCCGCTACAATTCCAGGTCGGTCTCCGAAGCGCTCCAGAACCAGATTTCATCCTCCATTTCGTTCTCGAGAAACTGGAACGGGAAATTCAACCTTTCGGTCAACGCCCTGCACAGCCAGAATTCCAGGGACAGTTCCTACACCTTCACCCTGCCTAACGTGACATTCTCCGTGTCCAGGTTCTATCCCTTCAAGATCAAGAACCGCGTGGGAAAGGAAAGGTTCTACGAGAAGTTCTCTCTGGCCTACAACACGTCGCTGCAGAACAAGATTAACTTCAAGTCGTCTGAATTCGGAGAACCCGGATTCATGGACAAGTTCCAGAACGGAATGTCGCACACCTTCACGATCGGACTTCCTGACTTCACGTTGTTCAAGTACCTGAACGTCACGCCGAACGTCAACTACGGAATGAACTGGTTCTTCCGCAGGAGCGAAGCGTATTTCGACCCGGAGACGAACAGCGTCAAGACGGAGATGGGCAAGCAGTTCGGCACTTTCGGCACCACGCACAACTATTCCGGTTCCGTGTCGATGAGCACGCGTCTGTACGGAATGTACAATTTCGGCAAGTACCACAAGGTCCAGGCGCTGCGCCACGTCATTTCTCCGAGCATGAGCATGAGCTTCAGTCCGGAGAAGGGCAAGGCCTTCAACGGTTGGCGCACCTTGAATTACGTGGACACTCTGGGAGTCGAGCGCTCCTACGACTACAACATTTACCAGGGCCAGATAAACTCCGTACCGGGCAAGGGCAAGTCTGCCACGATGACCCTTACCATAGGCAACAATCTGGAGGCCAAGGTAAGGGACGCGAAGGACACGACCGGCACCGGCTCGAAGAAAGTCAAGATCCTGGACCAGTTCAACATCTCCACAGGCTACAATTTCCTGGCCGACTCGCTGAATATGAACAACGTCGGAATCACGATGTCCACATCCGTGTTCGGCAAGCTCGGACTGAACGGCAACCTTAACTTCGATCCTTACGCAATCGATGAGAAGGGCAAGAGGGTGAGCAAGTTCAACTTCGCCGAGACAGGTGTTCCTCTGCGTCTGACGAATGCCAGCGCCTCGCTGTCATATTCATTGTCCGGCAAAGGATCGCTGAAGGGCAACGACGGCTCGAAATCGGCCGATGGCAAGGGAAGCGGCGGAGGCGGCTCAAGCAACAGCGCCGACTACTACAGAAGAATCTACTATCACCCTGTAACGGGTGAATATATTCCCGGAGGATGGCTGTATTACACCAATCCTGACGTACCGTGGAGCGTGAACTTCAATTACTCATTCAGCCTGAGCCGTTCGTACAACTTCACGAACAACCAGCGAGTCAGGAACGACACCTACACACAGACCCTCGGAATCCAGGGCAACGTGCAGATAACTCCGAAGATGTCGATGCAGGCACAGACCGGCTGGGATTTCACGGCAATGAAGATGACCACGACCCAGTTCTCGTTCCGGTACGACCTGCACTGCTTCAACATTTCGGTTTCCTGGGTTCCTACCGGAATGTACCAGTCGTATTCATTCCTCATCTCGGCGAATGCGGCGGCGCTTGCTGACTTGCTCAGGTTCAAGAAAAGTACCAGCTACTGGGACAACTAGTCCGTTTTGCGAAGATTTGAAATTCCCGCATTTGGATATTTGCGGGAATTTCTTTATTTTTGCGCAACTTTTAGACAATTCAGGAGATTACAAGCCAGGCGCGGAAAGAGCGCCAATGCTGTAAAGTCCACAATTTATTTTTTTCTCGATTTTTTATCCGGTAGCGTGACGCATCGGATTTCATACGAACAATTATGCCTTATAATTTATTCGAACTCACCCAAATGGGCAGAGAACAGCTTGAGACGGTTGCGCAGGAGCATCAGATCAAGAACATCAAAAAAATCACGGACGAAAACCTTGCATACGCGATTCTGGATGCACAGGCCAAAGAAGCGTCGCAGCAGCCTGTAGAAAGGCCGAAGGCAAAGCGCGGCAGGCCGCGCAAGAACCCTGTGGCTGAAACGCAGGCGAATGCGGATCAGCAGCCGCAGCAGCAAAGGCAGCAACCTAAGCGCAGGAAGAAGGATGATGGTGCGACGGCTAAAGCAGAACAGGCCAAGGCTGAAGTGAAGGAAACCGCACCGCAGACGCTTCCTGAAACGGAGCAGACGGCTTCGCCTGAACAGAACCAGCAGCCGCAGCAGCAGGCAGGCAAGCCGGCTGCGAAGAAGCGCGGCAGAAAGCCGAAGTCGGCACAGCAACAGCAGCAGGAAACCGCCGGCAATGCGCAGAACAACAATGATGTTCAGACCGACGCCCAGCCTGATCCTAAAAAAGGAAAAAAAGCGGACGAAAAGCCCGCGGCCAACGTTCCCGGGAACGGCGACGCGGTCGCTGAAGTGCAGAACAACGAAAATGACCGGCAGTCTTCCGGCAAGCCGGTAACCGGCAAGGAGTTCATCCATCAGCTGTTCGATGACCTTAAGGACGATTCCAGGGCATATTGGAAGCCGAAGGGCAAAGGACAGAATCCGAACCAGAACCAGAAACCGAAGGCGCCGGATGCTGAATTCGAAGGCACGGTGGAGGCCACCGGAGTCCTTGAGATAATGCCTGACGGATACGGTTTCCTGCGTTCATCCGATTACAACTATCTCAACTCCCCTGACGACATCTATGTCAGCCAGGGACAGATAAAGAACAATGCACTCAAGTCCGGAGACACCGTAACCGGTGAAATCCGTCCTCCTAGAGAGGGTGACAAGTATTTCCCTCTTGTAAGCGTCAAGTACATCAACGGACGCACTCCGGATTACATCCGAGACCGCGTTCCGTTCGATTTCCTGACTCCGCTTTTCCCGGACGAGAAGTTCAACCTTCTCGGACACGGACATTTCAACGATCCTTCCTGCAGAATCGTGGATATGTTCACGCCTATCGGAAAAGGACAGCGCGGACTGATAGTCTCCCAGCCTAAGACCGGAAAGACGATGCTCCTCAAGTCCATCGCCAATGCAATCGCGGACAATCATCCGGAAGTCTATGAAATCGTGCTTCTGATAGATGAGCGTCCTGAAGAGGTTACCGACATGAGCAGGAGCGTCAAGGCCGAGGTGGTGGCCTCGACTTTCGATGAACCTGCGGAAAGGCACGTGAAAGTCGCCAATATGGTGCTGGAGAAAGCCCGCAGGCTTGTGGAATGCGGTCACGACGTCGTTATTCTTCTAGACTCCATAACACGTCTGGCGCGGGCCTACAACACTGTCCAGCCAGCTTCCGGCAAGGTGCTGACCGGCGGTGTCGACGCCAACGCCCTGCAGAAGCCGAAGAGATTCTTCGGTGCTGCCAGGAATATAGAAGGAGGCGGTTCGCTGACGATTCTGGCCACTGCGCTTACTGAAACCGGCTCAAAGATGGACGACGTGATCTTCGAGGAGTTCAAAGGCACCGGCAATATGGAACTTCAGCTTGACAGGTCGCTCGCCAACAAGAGGATATTCCCTGCCGTCAATCTTGTCCTTTCAAGCACAAGGCGCGACGATCTCCTTTACAGCCGCGAGGCGGCCAACAGAATCTGGATTCTCCGCAAGATTCTGGCCGACATGAATCCTGTCGAGGCGATGAACTTCATGCTTCAGCTGATGGACGAGTACAAGACGAACGAACTCCTGCTTGAGAACATGAACAAGGTCACTCCGCGTGACGCCAAGTACTACGACTATTAATTGAAACGCCGCGCGGCACGTCCGTGCGGTTATATTACTGAATATGCAAAAGAGGCGGCCGGAATTGTTCCGGCCGCCTCTTTAATTCTTATTTGATTCAATCCTAGTACTGATCCCAGGACTTGATCTGAATTTCGTCAGGTGAGGTCGAGCAGAACGCACGGATGAAGGCTGTCGCGAGACGGGCGTTCGTGAAGAGAGTGACATTGTAGTCGATTGCCGCGCGGCGGATCTTGTAGCCGTTTGAGAGTTCGAGCGCCGAGAAGTTCTTAGGAATATTGATGACCATATCAACTTCTTTGTTCTGAATCATTTCCAGCGCCGGTTTGAACCTGCCCTTGAAGTTAGGGTTGTCGCATTCGCTCGGCCAGAGAACTTTCGTGGCCGGAACGCTGTTCTCGACGAGGTACTTGTAGGTGCCTCCTGTCGCGTACAGTTCGTAGCCCTTCTCGACAAGCAGACGGCAGGCCATCAGCATATCGGCCTTCTGCAGCGGATCGCCGGTCGAGAGCAGAATCCTCTTCTCAGGAACCCTCTGACCTACCGACAGCACGGACTTGATGATCGCTTCGTTCAGATCGTCGCCGAGGCATCCGACCTCACCTGTCGAGGACATATCGACGCCGAGCATCGGATCCGCCTCCTCAAGTCTGGCGAACGAGAACTGCGAAGACTTGACTCCGACATAGTCCAGGTCGAACGCGCTCTTCTGGGGAGCCGCCGGATGGAGTCCGAGCATAACCTTGGTCGCAAGTTCGATGAAATCTATCTTCAGGACCTTGGAAACGAACGGGAAGCTTCTGGAAGCGCGCAGGTTGCACTCGATGACCTTGATCGCGTTCTCCTTGGCCAGGAACTGGATGTTGAACGGACCTGAGATGTGAAGAGCTCCGGCGATGGAACGGGCGATCTTCTTGATCCTGCGGACAGTCTCGACGTAAAGCTTCTGCGGAGGGAACTGTATGGTCGCGTCGCCTGAATGCACGCCGGCATATTCAATGTGTTCCGAGATCGCGTAGGCAAGAATTTCGCCTCCGTCGGCGACCGCGTCGAATTCGATTTCCTTGCTTCTCGTGTAGAATTTGCTTATTACGACCGGATGCTCCTGGGAGACTTCCGCGGCGAGGCTCAGGAAGTGGCGGAGCTTCTCCTCGTCGTGGCAGACGTTCATAGCCGCGCCGGAAAGCACGTAGGACGGCCTTACGAGAACCGGGAAGCCTACCTTCCTGATGAATTCATCGACATCCTCTATCGTGGTAAGTTCGCTCCATTCAGGCTGGTCGACACCGAGGCTGTCCACGATGCTGGAGAACTTGTGCCTGTCCTCGGCCTTGTCGATGTCTTCGGCCGAAGTTCCGAGAATCGGCACATTGTGCCTGTGCAGCCTGAGCGCCAGGTTGTTCGGGATCTGACCTCCCACGGACACCACTACTCCGTGCGGACACTCGAAGTCGATTATGTCCATCACCCTTTCGAATGTCAGTTCATCGAAATAGAGCCTGTCGCACATGTCGTAGTCGGTGGAGACGGTCTCAGGGTTGTAGTTGATCAGCACTCCCCTGTAGCCCTGCTTCTGGATTGTCTGAAGACAGGTCACCGAACACCAGTCGAACTCGACGGAGGAACCTATCCTGTAGGCACCGGAACCGAGGACAATCACGGACTTGCCGTCGTTCTCGTAGTCGATGTCGCTCTTGGTGCCGTTGTAAGTCAGGTAAAGGTAGTTGGTCTGGGCCGGGAATTCTGCGGCCAGAGTGTCAATCTGCTTGACAACCGGAACAATCCCGAGAGACTTGCGGTACTCGCGAACCCTGTCCATGTTGTCCGCAGCTTTTCCTGCGTCCTTCCATATCGCCCTCTGAATCTGAAAATCGGAGAAACCTTCCTGCTTGGCAAGTCTCAGCAGATCTTCCGGCATATCCTCGATCTTGCTGAAGGAGTGCATGTTCTCGTAGGTATTCACGATATTGGCGAGCTTGTTCAGGAACCATTTGTCGATCTTGGTCAGCTGATGGATCTGGTCAACGGTGTAGCCCGCACGCAGCGCTTTGGAAATTACGAATATCCTCTTGTCGGTCGGCTCGCGGAGAGCCTCGTCGATGTCGCTCACGTGAAACTCCTTGTTGCCGACGAAGCCGTGCGCCCCCTGGCCTATCATCCTCAGTCCCTTCTGGATCGCCTCTTCGAAACTGCGTCCGATGGCCATAACCTCGCCGACTGATTTCATCGAAGATCCTATCTTGCGGGACACGCCGTGGAACTTGCTGAGGTCCCAGCGCGGAATCTTGCAGACGATGTAGTCAAGCGCCGGCTCGAAGAAGGCCGGTGTGGTCTTGGTGACTGAGTTCTTGAGGTCGAACAGGCCGTAGCCCAGTCCGAGCTTGGCTGCTACGAAAGCCAGCGGATAGCCGGTCGCCTTGGATGCTAGGGCCGAGGAGCGGCTCAGACGGGCGTTGACCTCGATGACGCGGTAGTCCATCGCGTCCGGGTCGTAGGCGAACTGAACGTTGCACTCGCCCACTATCCCTACGTGGCGCACGATCCTTATGGAAAGTTCGCGGAGGAAGTAGTAGTCGTTGTTGGACAGAGTCTGTGAAGGAGCCACCACGATGCTCTCGCCGGTGTGGATGCCGAGCGGATCGAAGTTCTCCATGTTGCAGACGGTGATGCAGTTGTCGTAGCGGTCGCGGACGACTTCATATTCAATTTCCTTCCATCCCTTGAGGGATTTTTCGACGAGGACCTGCGGAGAGAACGAGAAGGCCTTCTCGCAGATTTCCTCAAGCTGCCCGTCGTTGTCGCAGAAGCCCGAGCCGAGTCCGCCGAGAGCGTAGGCCGCACGGATGATCAGCGGGAATCCGAGCTCGTGTGCCGCCTTGCGGGCCTCTTCGATGTTGGAGGCCGGATGGGACTTGATGGTCTTCACGCCGATCTCGTCGAGTTTCTTTATGAAGAGATCGCGGTCCTCTGTGTCCATTATCGCCTGGACAGGAGTTCCGAGCACCTGCACCTTGTACTTGTCAAGGATTCCTTTCTCGTAAAGCTCGACGCCGCAGTTAAGGGCCGTCTGTCCGCCGAACGACAGGAGAATTCCCTGTGGCTGTTCCTTGGCGATGACCTTCTCGACGAAGAACGGGGAAACCGGCAGGAAGTAAATCTTGTCGGCCACGCCTTCGGAAGTCTGCACTGTGGCGATGTTAGGGTTGATCAGCACCGTCTCTATCCCCTCTTCACGGAGAGCCTTGAGCGCCTGCGAACCGGAATAGTCGAATTCGCCGGCCTGACCTATCTTGAGTGCGCCCGATCCCAGGATCAGGACTTTCTTTATGTTCGTGTTCTTCATAAAATCTTCTTACAGCTTGCTGATGAATTCGTCAAACAGGAAATTTGTGTCTGTAGGTCCGCTGGACGCTTCCGGGTGGAACTGCACGGAGCAGAAAGGCTTGGTCTTGTGGCGGATGCCTTCGTTGGTGCCGTCGTTCATGTTCACGAACCAAGGTTCCCAGTCGGCTCCGAGGGTCTTGTCGTCCACGGCGAAACCGTGGTTCTGGGACGTTATGAAGCAGCGGTTCGTGCCTACCATCCTGACAGGCTGGTTGTGGCTGCGGTGACCGTACTTAAGCTTGTAGGTGTTGGCCCCGCCGGCTCTCGCAAGCAGCTGGTTGCCCATACATATTCCGAAAATAGGCTTGTCTCCTTCCATAGCCTTGCGCAGGTTGGCAACCGTGACGTTGCAGAACTGCGGGTTGCCCGGGCCGTTCGAGATGAAGAGGCCGTCGTAGTCAAGCGTGTTGAAATCGTAGTCCCACGGCACGCGGATTAGCTTCACTCCCCTCTCCATAAAGCAGCGCAGGATGTTGTGCTTGACGCCGCAGTCAACCATCACGACAGTCTTGGAACCGTCACCGTAGGTAATCGGCTCCTTGCAGCTGACGATGGCGATCTGGTTGGCAAGGTTCGGGTCGTCGATCGGGAAATCCTTCTCGATCCTGTCCGGCACGACCATTCCGAGCATCGAACCCTTCTCGCGGAGGAGCTGCGTGACGGCGCGGGTGTCTATGCCGAAGATTCCGGGAATCTTCTGCTCCTTAAGCCATTCGTCCAGACTCTTGACCGCGTCCCAGTGGCTGTAGTCGAATGAATAGTCACTGATGACCAACCCTCTGACCCAGATTTTCTCGGATTCGAAGTTCTTCGAGATGCCTAGAGCGTCCGCACCTTCCTGCGGAACTCCGTAGTTGCCGATCAGAGGATAAGTCACACAAAGAATCTGACCGGAATAGGACGGGTCCGTGAGACTTTCAGGATAGCCGACCATTGCGGTCGAGAAGACGACCTCGCCGTCGGCAGGGCCATCGTAACCGAAAGAGAATCCGCGGAATTCCGCTCCGTTCTCAAGCTTGAGAGTCGCACCTTTTCTTGAATTCATCTTACTTATTAGATTTTCTTTATCTTGTTGCCTTTGCTTTACTAAAAAAACGACCATCTCAAATAATTATGAAATGGTCGGTCAAATCCAAAAGGGGAAAAACGTCCTTGTCGTGCATCTGCCGACGCACTGCCGTTGAATGTATGGAATCAATCACGGGCATTAGCAAGTTCGTTTCGGGCAGCAAATTTACGCAAAAAATACGAGATTAGCGTGAAAATATGTATGAATATATTGCAATTCGCTTGAATGAATATTCGTTATCACTTCTTGCCGAGCAGGCGGTAGCAGGCGATGAGAACGAGGGTCAGGGCCTCCGCCGCGGGGAGCGCCAGCCATATTCCCGGAACGCCGAAAGCGAGCGGGAGCAGGATGAAGCAGGGCACTAGGCACACAACGCCCCTCGAGAGGGAGAATATGGTCGCAGGAAGGGCGCGCTCGACGCTCTGGTAGTAGCCTATCGCCGCGACGTTGATGATCGAGATGGTGAAGCCGACGGCCATCAGCGGCACTCCGCCCGCCGCTATTGAATATGCAGGGACATCCTTGCTCAGAAACAGGGCCGCGACGTACTTGATGCCGAAGGCCAGGGCGAGCGAAATGATGATGCCGAGACCTAAAGCCGTGAGCAGCGAGACTCTGCGGGCCTGCGCGACGCGGCTTCGGCTGCCCGCTCCGTAGTTGAAGCTGATAATCGGCTGGGCTGACTGTGAGATTGCGTTGCCGGTCATGAAGATGAAAGGCATAATGTAGCAGGCGATCGAGAAGGCGGCCACTCCGTCCTCCCCCAGGTACTTCATGAAGACATAGTTGCCCGTGAACATCAGCATCGAGACGCTGATCTCCCCGAGGAAGGCCGAGATTCCGAGCCGGAACTGGTACCAAAGGTTGCGGAACGAAAGACAGAGGCTCTTCCAGGACAGTTTCAGCGGGTAGAGCTTCATCGTCTTGGAAAGGAAGAGAATGTAGAAAATCACCATCAGACCTCCGGTCCAGCATCCGATCATCGTGGCTATCGCTATGCCTTCCAGCCCCTTGTGAAGGACGAAGAGGAAGACGTAGTCCAGCACGACGTTGACGACGGATGGCAGGGCAGCCGCGGCCGAAGCATATTTCGGAGATCCGTCAAGCCTGATGATCAGAAGGCCGACCGACTGCAGGAAAAGGGCGCAGAAGGCGAAGGCGAGCCATTTCTGGTAGTCCAGAACATAGGGCAGCAGCCTGTCGGAGGATCCGAGCAGGTAGGCCGTGCCTGAGCTGTGCGTGTGCACGATCAGTGTCAGTGCGCCGGTCAGCAGGATGCCGAAGATGAGGGTCTGGGTCATGTTGATGCGGGCTGCCTTCTCGTTTCCCTGGGACAGGTGGATCGAAGCCACGACGGAGCAGCCGATGCCGAAAAGCAGCCCCAGCCCGGTCATTATCATCCAGAACGGGGCGAATATGTTGACGGCGGCGAGGGCGTCGCTGCCGATGCCGTGGCCCACGAAGACCCCGTCTATGGTGGTCATCACCGCCATGCAGGCCATTCCGATTATGGTCGGAATGAATATCTTTCTGAAGAGCTTCGGAATGCTGTCCGAGCCGAAATCGATCGCGTCACGCTTCATAGTTACCTTTCAGTTTGTTTTGACGTTGTTTGTGTTTCCGATGTTTTGTTAGGCTGGCGTTTTTACCGGGATCGGCAAAGCGGATTTTGCCGCCGGCGGCTCAGACTATTCCACGCCGTCGCATCCAGCAGTAGAAGGCAATGCAGACCAGCACTGAGACCAGCGAACCCACAGGAGAGGCCAAGCCCATAACGTAGAGGCTGTCCGGTGAATTTACGGATGCGAAGTAGGCGAAAGGAATCCTGATAAGAATCGAGATGAAGTTGTGCAGGAACGAAATCATGGACCAGCCACATGCCATGAAAAGTCCGCTGTAGCAGAAGTGCACTCCAGCGAGAGCGCAGTCCCATACATAGCTCCTGAGGTAGTCCGCACCTTGAGAGATGGCGGCAGGATCGTTAGTGAATATCCTGACGGCACTTTCAGGGATAAACTGAAGCAGTACCGAAGCCGCGATTCCGAAGCTTGTCGTGATGCAGATGGCAGCGCGCAACGTCTTTCTTGCCCTGTCCGGTCTTCCGGCCCCAAGATTCTGCGAGGATACGGCCGAGACCGTCGCCAGCATCGTTGACGGCACGATGAACAGGAGTCCTATGAATTTTTCAACAATGCCGACAGCCGCAGCGTCCACCAGTCCTCTGCTGTTTGCGATGATTGTGATGATTATGAATGAAACTTGGATGAAACCGTCCTGCAGGGCCACAGGAACTCCGATGCCAAGAATCTTTCCCATGGAATCAATGCCCGCTTTCAAGCTGACCTTCGGAAGCAGGTGTTTTGCACGTATGGCCACCAGCGCGGTGATGACGCTTACCACCTGCGAAAGAACGGTCCCGAGAGCCGCCCCTTTCGGGCCGAGTCCCAGATGTCCTATGAATATGAAGTCCAGCGCGATGTTGACGATGCATGCGATCACCACGAACCACATCGGACTCTTCGAGTCTCCAAGACCTCTGAATATGGAAGCGATGATGTTGTAGGCCACAATGAACGGGATGCCTGCGAAGCAGATCGCAAGGTAGTCAACTGTGCCCTGCACGGCTTCCGGAGGGGTGTTTATCAGCTGGACTATGTTTTTGTTCAGCGCAAGCAGCGCAGCGGTCATCACTATGGCCACTCCGCCGAACAGGATTACCGTGTCACCTATCAGCCGGGAGACCTGTCTGCTGTCCCCCGCTCCGATGGATTTTCCTATCAGTACCGTCGAACCCATCGCCAGTCCGATGATGACGACTGTGAACATGTGCATTACCTGGGCTCCGTTGGAAACAGCCGTTGTGCTGTCAACGTCGCAATAAAGCCCGATTACGAAAAGGTCCGCCAGCCCGTAGAGTATCTGGAGAAAGTACGACAGCATATAAGGCAGCGAGAACCGCCTTATGTTATCAAGAATACTCCCTTGTGTCAGATTGTTCGACATGTTTGCAGTGTGCAAAGGTAGGCTTATTATTTAGATATAGCCTTCCTGCTGAGGTTTTTGGCCGGTTGGGTTTCGGATGAAATTATCATTTGATAATTTTCATTTTGGTTATGAACGCAAATATTCCGAATTTTGTAGGCTATGGGCGATTTTATCGACATATTCTGCCGTAATTACGGTTTTGAGAAAGAAGACGCACGGGTTCTGCTCTCGCAGATGGGAAAAACTTCATTCCGCAAGGGCGAGATTATAGTCAGAAGCGGTTCTTTCAATGATTCGCTGTACATTCTCGAGTCGGGAATCTGGAGCGGAGTGATTGGAGGGTGCGAACCTGATGTGGTTGTCTGGTTCGGCTTCGGTGGGGAAGCCGTTGCGGATGTGTACTGCTACAATGCAGACAAGCCTTCCAAACTTACAATATCCTCCGAGACCGAAAGCAATGCTTTCTGGATAAGCAAGACACGCCTGGAAGCATTGTGTCGCAACTCTTTGAAAATCGCCAACGTCGTTCGCAAGATTTTCGAGACGCATTCCTACCGGTTCGAGGACGAAATCGTCTGGCTCGCCGCCAAAGGCAACGCCAGCGACAGGTATCTCGCACTCGTGGACGGCAATCCCGAACTTGTCCAGAACGTGCCGCTGAAGAAGATTGCGTCCTACCTCTGGATTACCCCTCAGTCGCTGAGCCGGATAAGGGCAGCGCTGAACAAAAAGAAAACTGATCGTGATGCTGAACATTGAAGATACCATCTGCGCTCCGGCCACAGTGCCGGGAACAGGAGCCATAGCCGTAGTCAGGGTTTCAGGCCCTGAAGCCTTGGCAGTTGCCGACAAAGTCATCCGCTGCAGCGGAGATGCCGCACTCTCATCCACCGAAGGTTACAGACTCCGATATGGAGTAGCGCTTGAAGATGACGGAAGCGAACTGGACACGGTTCTGGTCAGCGTTTTCCACGCTCCCCGTTCCTACACGGGCGAGGATTCCGTCGAGATTTCCTGCCATTCTTCCAAATACATCGTCGAGAGACTGCTCCAGCGCCTGGTCGACTGCGGAGCCCGGATGGCCGGACCGGGAGAATTCACCGAAAGGGCTTTTGTAAATGGCAAGATGGATCTCGCTCAGGCTGAGGCGGTGGCTGATGTCATTTCCGCCCAGGGCAAGGCAGCGCACAGGGCTGCGTTCAGCCAGTTGAAAGGCGGCTTCTCCAAAGAACTTAAAGAACTGCGGGACGACCTTCTCCAGATGACTTCCCTGCTGGAACTTGAGCTGGACTTCAGCGAAGAGGATGTTGAGTTCGCCGACAGGTCCCGTCTCGCAGGACTTCTCGACGGGACGCTCGGGCATATTCATAGACTCACCGACTCCTTCAGGTACGGGAACGCGCTGCGCAACGGTGTTCCGGTCGCGATCGTCGGTGCGGTCAACGCCGGGAAAAGCACCCTGCTGAACGCTCTTGTCGGGGACGAACGCGCCATCGTTTCGGACATAGCCGGCACCACGCGCGACACCATAGAGGAGACGATGACAATCGACGGCGTGATGTTCCGTTTCATCGACACCGCAGGACTCCGCGACACCTCCGACGAGGTAGAAAAAATCGGCATTACGAGGTCGTACAAGAAGATGAACGAGGCTTCCGTAGTGCTGGCCCTGCTCGATGTCACCGCTTCCGAGGAAGAGAACGAGGTTTCGATTTCTGACATCGTCTCAAAACTGGACATTCATTCGCAAAAGTTGATCGTTCTGCTGAATAAGGTGGATACCTGGGGTGATAACACAAATGTTAGCCTAATCAACAAATCAGTTTCATCCGCTGATGAGAAGGTAGTTAAGCTTTACATTTCGGCCAAGACGGGTTTCGGGCTTGACGACCTGAAAAAACAGCTTTCAGACTCTCAGAAAGCCCTCTCTTTGGATTCTGACCAGACTGTCGTGGCCAATCTGAGGCACTACCAGGCTCTTGTGAAAGCCGCCGAGGCCCTCGCCCGGGTCAAGAAATCACTCTCCGCCGGCCTCACTTCCGACCTCCTCGCCGAAGACCTCCGCGAGGCTCTCCGCCACCTCGGCTCCATCACCGGCGAAGTCACCCCCGACGAAGTCCTCGGCAACATCTTCAAGAATTTCTGCATCGG
>CAVHYF010000002.1:0-94894 GCA_963640265.1 bacterium
GCACTTCTGGATGAAGAAGATCGGCTCTGAGATTGCGATGAAGTTGTACTCCCGGAGCCGGTCGAACGCCGTGCCTGTGAATATGAATCTATCGGAAACGCTACCATAGCCAATGCAATGGCCGATGCGGCAGCCAGATTGAGAATTCCTTTCATCTTGATTCGGTTTTAATGGTTACTAAGTGGTAAACGGTTAATAATAAATCCAATACTTTCGGGAAAGTTCCCTGAACGGTTCAACGTCCTTTGTCCAATAATCGATGATGTCCTCGACCTTGAGACGTTTCCCGAAGGTGATTCTTACATAATCCGTACCACAGACCTTGTCGAACATCGCCGTACGGCTGAGCGAAATCTTGAACGGATTCTTCTCAGGGTAGAGTTCGTTGACGGCCTGCATAACATAGAACTGGGTCAGCGTGCAGGAGGCGGCTTCATAGTCGGTGTAGTGAAACTGGACTCCGTGTACGAGAGTTCCTTTGAGACTGCCGGAGAACGGCTTGAAATGGATAGTCCTGAACGCCACGCCGGGGAGGTTGTAACTGTCCAGGCGAGTCTTCAGAGCATCGGCGTCAATCCATTCCGCAGCGAAGACCTCGAAAGGGAGGGTGTACCCGATTCCGACGTTGAGGTAACCCTGGAACTCTCCGCAGATGCCGGCGGAAGGATAGTCTATCGCAGTCTGCGGATAAGGAATGTTCGGTGACGGCAGCACCCACGGAAGGCCGGTGTCCTGATAGACCATATTCCTGTGCCACCCTTCCATCGGAATGACGGTAAGACGGCATTTGAGAGGCTCCTCGTCACCTTTCTGGCCGCAGTTGAGACCCTCTTCGTTGAGCAGGACCGCAAGTTCGCCGACGGTGAGCCCGTAAACGTAAGGAATGCGGAACTCGCTGACGAACGAGAAGAAGCCCGGCTCCACGACGCAGCCTTCAACCTTGTTGCCGCCCAGAGGGTTGGGCCGGTCAAGCACCATCACTTCGATGCCGTTCTCGGCGCAGGCCCTCATCATCAGCCCGAGGGTGCTTATGAAGGTGTAGGACCGGGTGCCGACATCCTGGATGTCATAGACGACGACGTCAAGACCTTCAAGCATCCCGTCCGTAGGCTTGCGGGTTGCACCATAGACGGAATGCACCGGAATCCCGGTCTTCGGGTCCTTGGTGTCGGCCACCTTGTCTCCTGCGTAGGCATCGCCTCTCACACCGTGTTCCGGAGCGAAAAGCGCCTTGAGATGGACTCCGGGGGCCTCGTTGAGGATGTCGATGGTGGAACGGAGGTTGCGGTCCACGCCGCTCGGATTGGTGACGAGGCCTACGTTCTTCCCGACCAGACCCTCGAATCCACGCTGTTCCAGGACCTCGATTCCTGTACGTACGACGACCCGGCTGGAATCCTGACCGGAGCAGACCGATACCGAAAGGACGGCCGCAAGCAAAACGGATGATATTCTTCGCGCGATGTTCATATATTCAGATATTCAGAGATTTTATTATTTCTTGCCGTATTCAGGATCAATCTTCCTGTCAACCAGGAAGGTGACTGCAACGGTCGCTATGCAGCAGGCCATCACCGCCCAGAAGAATCCCCTGTAGCCGAGCCACTGCTGAAGGTAGCCGGCGACCATTCCCGGAATCATCATGCTCAACGCCATGAAGCAGGTGCAGAAGGCGTAGTGCGAAGTCTTGTACTCCCCTTCCGAAAAATACATCATATAGAGCATATAGGCCGTGAAACCGAAGCCGTAGCCGAACTGCTCGACGGCGATGCAGGCGGTGATCGTCACGAAGCTTTCCGGCTGGACGGCGGCGAGATAGACGAACGACAGGCAAGGCAGGGTCATGAACGCCGCCATTATCCAGATGCTCTTCTTGAGTCCCCTGCGTGAGGCCATAAGCCCTCCGAGAATGCCTCCGAGAAGCAGGAACACCACCCCGAGGGTGCCGTAGGCGATTCCCACCTGCGCAGTCTGCATTCCAAGTCCGCCCGCTTCCCTCGAGGCGACGAGGAACGGGGAGCATAGCTTGAGCAGGAAGGCTTCCGGCAGCCGGTAGCAAAGCATAAAGACTATCGCGAGCCAGACGCCCGGCTTCCTGAAATATGTCACGACGGTGTCCCTGAATCCTTTGAATATGTCTCTGACCTTGACGGTTGAATTCCGCACGGAGTCCGGAGAGTCGGACGCAGGCTTCGGCAAAGCCCGGGTGTGGTAGAGAGTCAGAGCGGTCAGCAGGATTCCGGAGCCGCCGACGGTGATCTGCCAGGACAGAGGAATGTTCCCCGTGCGGGTCTCAAGGATGCCGGCCACGGCCACGATCACGCCGTTGCCGAACACGTTGGCGAGCCTGTAGAACGTGCTGCGCACGCCGACGAAGGCCGCCTGGCTGCTCTGGCTCTGGGCCAGCATATAGAAGCCGTCAGCCGCAATGTCGTGCGTGGCCGAGGCGAAGGCCGCGAAGACGAACAGCAGGAGCGTGAACGAAAACAGGCCCATCGAAGTTGTCCCGGCGGAGATGCTCCCGGCCGAAGGATGAGGCATCGTGAGGGAAAGTATGATGAAAGCGGCGGACATAACGGCCTGCATCGTGACGATCCACCATCTCTTGGTCCTGATGATGTCCACGAACGGGCTCCAGATGAACTTAAGGGTCCACGGCAGGTAGAGCAGCGAAGTGAACAGCGACATCTGACCGTTCGGAACGCCCATCCTGGCGAACATCAGTACGGAGATGTTGTTGACAAGAAAATACGGGATTCCTTCGATGAAGTACAGGGTGGGAATCCAGAGCCAGGGGTTGCGTGCAGTGTTGTCGCTTGTTTTCATTTCATTGCAGGTTTATCTTCTCTCCAGGGTGCTGCCGGGATAGTAATGGCCGAGAATCTGCCTGAAAGTGAAGCCCTGCGAGGCCATCACGGCGGCCCCGATCTGGCAGAGACCGACTCCGTGTCCCCAGCCTTTCCCGTCAAGGATGAGCCGGTCGCCTTCCCAGCGGACCGTAAAGGCCGAACTCTTCAGATGGGATTCGGAAAGCCAGCGTCTGATCATCAGTTCCTTGCCGACCGTCAGCGTCATCTTCTCACCGACTATGCGAAGTTTTTTCAGTCTGCCGGAAGGCCCTCTCCCGACAGGCTCCAGATCCAGCACGGTGCCGAAGTCGATCCCGGAGCGGCGGCGGACAAGGTCCGAAATCTCCGCCCTTGAATATTCAGTCCTCCATCTGAAGAAATCCTTCGTCTCGAGGTCGTAGTCGTTAAGGACTTGGGAGAGGATGGACTCGTCGGCTGTGTCGCAGAAGGCTTTTCCCTCCGCTTTGCAGTCAGGGGTGTCCGGGAGCGCCTGAAGATAAGGATAGTCGGAATCTTCCCAGCAGGTGCTGAACAGTTCCATAGTGCCTCCGCAGCATTTTGAGAAGCGGGCGTCGCAGATTTCCCCGCCATAGGTCAGAACCTGGCCCCAAGTCTGGTCGACGGCTTTCCGCACCGTTTCGCCGACCGCCGCAGTGAGTCCCTGATAGCGCTGGCAGTGGTCGTCGGCGCAGACGTCGAACAGGGTGTGGTCCTCGTGGTCGAACCACTTGATGTACTCGCCTCCTGACTGCAGGTCAAGGCGCGGCTGCGATGCCGGGCAGGCGGCGGAGCCGGACTTCCGCTTTCTGCGCCCGACCTGGGCGAGCACCCAGGAGCGGGAGATCACGGCGTGAGCCTTGAGGAACTCAAGCCCGGCGGAGGCTTTCATCTCCGACGAAATCACGCTGAGCAGGTAGTCCTCGACTCCGATGACGTTCACGGCAGTCACCGATTCGCCGTCAACTATGAACTTGAGCATCCCGGCGAATTTCCGGGTCACCTTCCTTTCCCAGTGGAAATCCACGCCTATCGTCATTCCGTAAAGGATGAAGGACGGCTCGGCGAACATCGTCGATTCGGTCTGCGCATCGAAGACAAGTTCATCGTAAAGCACTCCGTTGTAGGAGATTCTTCCTTCCGACCACGTCACCTTCTGGGGCCCGGCTCCGTCAGAGATGATTTCGAACCCGATTTCCTTGCCGGACATTATCCCGACTTCAAGCCGATGCTGGGTGCGGGTAAGCCTCCAGATGATTTCACTTTCATCCTCCGGCGGAAGCGTCACTTCATCGATGACCTGCCTCAGCAGCGAAGCATCGAGCTTGTCGAAGTCTTCCTTGTGCACGGTGATGAAGACTCCGCCCATATCCGCGCATCCGGGGCTCATCGCGAGGTGGTCGGAACCGTCGGACCAATAGTTGTGCGGACGGTGCTTTTCACGGAACACCACGACACTCCTGTATTCCCCTCCACTGTACCAGGCGAAAAGGTTGAGCTTGGGTTCCGAAGATCCTTCCGGAACCGGCGCGCAGTCCAGAAGCCTGTAGAAAAGTTTTGTAACGGACTTGGCCGTGCCGCCCCGAATGACGAATATTCCACGGGCATATCCGTTGAAATGGTAGAGACGCGCCTCCTTGACGCCGGCGAGATATTCAAGAACAGACGAATCCGCCGCTTCGAGAAGTTCGTCGACTCTGTTCTGAAGAGGCAGCAGCCCGCTCGGGCAGGCTTGGAAGTGCATATGGTCAGGAGCGGAGGCTCCGCCCTGCGGCCCGTTGTAGAAACCCAGGAAATCCCGGTTCTCCCTGACGAAATCCAGAAGATCAGGATAGCGGCGCCAGATGGACTGAGGAATATGCTCGAAGCTGGAAACGACCAGATGCGACGGAAAAATCGGATAAGGATTGAGGGTAATGCGGTATTTCCGGCCCTTGCGTCCCTCGAACTCGATGTTGGTCTGCTGTGCCGGGCGGTTCTCCGGGCAAAGGAAACAGGGCCTTTCGCTGATGGACCTGCAGTCCAGCGCCGCTTCCGACGACACCTTCCGGCACGGATTGTACTGGACAGAAACCTTGAGACCACCCGTTTCCAGTTCCTTGACGGACACTTTCTTCAGGTCACGGTAGTTTTCCGTGGCCAGGGGCCAGACAGACAGCTGGTCCTTTATGAATTTACCTATAGGATCGTCAGTCATACAACAGTTTCACACGAACAGCTTCACAGCAAAGCCAGAAGAGTGTCTTTCACCTTCGTGAATTCCTGTTCGAAATTAGGGGTGAATATGCTCTTTCCGAGCGAAGCTTCTATTTCACCGACCTTCCACCAGCGCCCTTCCGAAACCTCGTCGTTGTCGGGCTTCAGGTCGAAGCTGCCGACTGCGGCGAAGACGTTCACCAGTTCCTTTTCCACGGCGGACTCCCAGACGTAGGACTTTATGTACACAGGATTGTATTCCCGGAACCCGAGTTCCTCCCGGGACTCCCTGAAAAGAGCCTCTTCAAGGCTTTCGCCGTAGTCAACGTGACCGCCAACCGCAGTGTCCCAAAGGCCTGGGAGAAGGTCCTTCTTCATCGAACGCTTCTGGATGTAGATGCGCCCGAAACGGTCAATGATGTGGAGATGGACAACCGGATGCAGCAGTTTCGAGCCGTCGTGTACGGTTTTTCTCGCGGCCTGACCGACAACGAGGCCGTTGTCTTCGACCACGGGCACCATCTCGCAGCGGACCGTGCCGGCTTTGCCCGGACGGTCGGCCGTCGGCAAGGGCAGGACAGGCGCAGGGCCTACGGGGTAGATCAGCTCGAACATTTCATCAGGCTAAGGCGACGAGTACAAGCAGCTGGGCGACAAGCACCCTGAGGAACATCGTCAGAGGATACACTGTAGCGTAGTTCACTGAAGGATAGTCAGTTCCGTATGCACCCTGGGTAAAGGCCAGCACTGCAGGATCGGTCGTGCCGCCGGAAATCAGACCGCAGATCTGGTAGAAGTTCAGCTTGCAGGCATAGCGCGCTACAAGGCCTATGGTCAGCACAGGGATGAACGTTATCAAAGCGCCGTAGAGAATCCACCAGTAACCGCCGCCGAGGATGGAACTGACGAAGTTCTGTCCTGCTCCGAGGCCGACGGCCGCCATGAAGAAGGAGATTCCCATCTCCCTGATCATCAGGTTGGCGCTCTGTGTCGTGTAGGTCGTTATCTTCCACTTCGGGCCAAAATAACCAAGAAGGATCGCTATGATGAGCGGACCGCCCGCAAGACCGAGCTTGATCGGCTGCGGAACGCCCGGCAGAGTGAAAGGAATGGACCCGAAGATGACACCGAGGGCGATGCCGAAGAAAATCGGGATAAGGTTCGGACGGTTCAGCGTCGAAGTCTGATTGCCTACGACTCCGGCAACCTCGGAAATGCCATCCTCCGGTCCGACGACACGAAGCACATCGCCTACCTGAAGAATAAGGTTCGGTCTTGCGACAAGGCCGACACCGGCTCTGATCACCCTGGTCACGCAGACACCGTAATTGGCTCTGAAGTTGAGACTGCGGAGCGAAACTCCGGTGATGTTGTTCTTGGTGACGGTAAGTTTCCTGTTGACCATCTTCGTGTCGATGTGCAGCCAGTCGTCGAGATGCATCGGTATCTCCTCTCCGAACAGCTTGCGGAGAGATTCAACGTATTTCTGCGAAGTCACAATCAGAATCTTGTCCCCTTTCTGAAGAACAGTGTCAGGACCCGGAGTGAGCATTTCCCCGTTCCTCAGCATTCTGGAGATCACGATGGAGTCGCTGACATCCTTGATGGCGTCCTTGACGTTCATTCCGAAAAGGGCCGGATTCTCGACCTCGCAGTGCATACGCCTTGCGACATCATCGTTGGCGGTGTCGTTGTCCAGGGCGACCTTCTCATCTTCAAGATTCACCTTGAAGATCATCTTGAAAAACATCATCAGACCGATGACCAGCAGCACACCGAGAGGATATGCCACGGCATAGGCCGAAGCAAGACCTGACGTAGCCCTCGAGACATCGGATGCAAGGCAGTTGTCAGCCCTCATCGAGTCGGCCATTGTCTGCTGGGCGGCACCGAGTCCCGGCGTGTTGGTGACAGCACCGGACATTACTCCTACCATTGTCTTGAGATCCTCTCCCGTCACCAGATGGATCCCCACGGTCACCAGCACGGCCATAAGCACGAGGCCGGTGGCAAGGAGATTGAGTGTCAGACCGCCTTTCTTGAACGACTGGAAGAATCCGGGACCCACCTGCAGACCGATCGAGAAGACGAACAGAATCAAACCGAAGTCCTTCATGAAACTGAGCACTGTCGGATCGACCCTGAGTCCGAAATGGCTCAGTATGATCGCCACGAAAAGAATCCAGGTCGATCCGATGGAAACGCCCTTGATCTTGAATTTACCGAGATACAGGCCGACTGCGACTACAATCGCAAATACCATGATCGAATGCGCGATACCTGTTCCTAGAAACAACTCTTTCATAATTATGAGTAACTAAAAGTCCTTAATCAATTTACCTGTCAAATATTCTTCTATGACAACCCTTGGGAGCCTGCCGGCTCAAAAGCTGATCCGTGCGCAAAAGCACGGCTTGCCCTCGTGCATTCCTTCGATGAAGTACACCTTGTGTCCGTCCTCTTCGGCCAGACTCCTGAATATCTCCACGTCGTCACCGGGGCGCGTCTCCTTTATGAAGTTGATCGCCAGGCTCCTGACACATTCCGCGGCCGCGTCCTGGTACGGTATGCTGTCCATCGCCCAGACGACGTACCTGGCATTGTTGGTGTGGCCCAGAATGTCGATGTCCGAATATGCCACCGTGTGCTGACCGGCCTTCTCGGCCGGAATGTCCTTAGGCATCACGACCTTGCCGCAGGGAACCGGGATCGCGTGGTCGGGACATTGTGTGCAGGCAGGCACCATATCCAGCACGTCGTCGCTGCGGACCAGTCTCCTGGTCTGAGCGTTCATCACTATCCAGGACGAAGTGCAGGACACGAGCGCTGCCGGCTTGTCGCCGAAATCCGTGTCACCTTTCCTTCTCAGTTCGAAATCCCTGAGGAAGAACGGCCCGTCCAGTCCCTTGTGCCAAGTGTAGAGGGTAGTCTCGTCAGTCCAGACCGGAGGATTGTTGAACAGTATCTTCATTCTCGAAAGCACCCACACTGTTCCGTGCTTCTGAAGATCGTCATAACCGAAATGAAGTGCTGTGGCGGCCTGATATGCCAGTTCCTGCGCGTGATCCATAAAGGAAGCCGGCTTCAAGTGGAAGGAAGCGTCGGTGTCGTAGCAGGGAACCGTTATGTCGGCGAAGTATCTGTTGTCAATGTTTTTCAGCGTCTGCATATTCATCAATAATTGATTATCCTGAGTTCCTCCGGCGTGTACAGGATCGAGTCAATGAAGTCCGGGGCCGTTCGCGAGAGGAGCAGGAATATTCCCAGAAGCACCGCAGCCGCCCCGAACAGGCAGGCGGAGGCAACCAGTATCCTCCTCAGCGCTTTCCTGTCTGCGCCTTGCTCCGGCGCAGGTCCGGCGGCAGGTCCGGCGGCAGGTTCCGCGGATGGCGCAGCGGCAGGTCCGGCGGCAGGTTCTGCCGCAGGCCCGGCAACCGGCTCCGGGGATGGCTCGGCCGCAGGCTCCGGCACGGTGACCGGAATCTCGACAGCGGCCGGAACTTCGTCCGCAGCAGGAATCTCTTCGTGAGTCTTCAGGGAGACTGGCTCAAGGCCCACACCGTAAGGGTAGATGTCCAGATCCTCGTCGGGAATGAAGAAAAAGGCGTTCTCCTTCGTGGCGCGCAGACGGCCAAGTCCCGGGAAAACGACAACTTTTTTCAAGACGAGAGTTTCCTTAAGCCCGGAGATGAAATCGGACAGGATCCTGGCCGAGGCCGCGATGTCCGTACCGTTAGCCTTGGAATAGAAGTCCGCCAGCATCTTGTCGCCATCGTTGCCGCGCTGCCTGAACGACAGCCGCCGGTAAGGAGGATTGATGGTGTAGCCCTTGTCGGAAAAGGACGATGGCACCAGCTCGGAAACGAAAGTTCCCAAGCCTGGCAATGTCACCTCGTCGTTGTCAAGAATCAGATTCCTGACCATATCCGCAAACAGGTCGATGTCCATTTGTCCGTTATTTGCTCACAAAATATCTACAAAGATAGGCAGAAGTTGCGGAAAAACTTCAGAATTCCGGTAAATAAACGTTTAAATCATTGTAAAAAAAAGGCTTATCAACATAGCCGTCAATCTGCTGGTTTACGTTGTGCTTTCGAACGGCATCCGCAACGGGGTCGGAATGCCGTCCTGAGACAACAGGATATTCAATTTTTGAATAAATTTCCGTCATCAAGTCTTGTTTATTACTTGAAAAATTATGAAATTGCAGGACATTTTATCTTCGAACTTACATTATTCTATAATGCCGTATGACAGATAATAGGGGTCTTTTCAAGAGAACGAGCCTGTGTTCCGCCTGCATACTGGCGGCAATGCTCGCTCTGAATGCCGGGCCTGCAAGGCCGGGCATCATCTCTCACACCCAAAGCGACGGCACAACGGTACAGATCCGGGTGCACGGTGATGAATTCTACAACTACACGACCACGGCTGACGGCTACACGCTGGCCGGCGGTCCTGACGGGGACTGGTACTTCGCGAGAATGAGCGAAGACGGACAACCGGTTCCTTCAGAGGTGAAGGCGAAGCCTGTCGGGAAACTGACGGCGGAGGAAAGGCGGATTCTCGGTGCGGATCTCCGCAAGGGAATCAGGCCGGCCGGTCCGACGGAATTCCAGCGCAGGCTTAGGGAGTCTGCATCGGCGGGAGCGCCGGCGGCCACAAGATCGGAAACAGGCACGTACGGAGTTCCTCCCCTGCTGGGCGGCACATCCTGGAAGCCTGCCGGGCAGAAAAAGGTCCTGGTAATTCTTGTTGAATATCCCGACGTGGCCTTCACGAAAGGCAGCAGGGACGCTTTCGACCAGATGCTGAATTCCCGTTCATACACGGCCGGAGGCGCCACCGGAAGCGCCTGGCAGTATTATTACGAGAACTCCGGAGGCAAATTCGACCCGGTGTTCACGGTCGCCGGACCTTACACGCTTGACCACGACAGGTCCTGGTACAAGAACGACAAGGAGGACAAGACCGAGCAGCTGGTGAAGGAAGCCGCACAGAAGGCCGACGCCGATGTCAATTTCGCGGATTTCGCGGAGAACGGGACAGTGCACGACATATTCATTTTCTACGCAGGAAAGGCAAGGAGCGACGGAGAGCCGAACGCCATCTGGCCGCACCGCAGCACCATCGCCGCCGTCACGCTCGACGGAGTGCAGCTTTGCGGCTACGCCTGCAGTTCGGAGCTTGAGGTCAACGGCAAGCCGGACGCGGCGATGGCGCCGATTGGCTCTTTCTGCCACGAGTTCGGGCACACCATAGGCTGGCCCGATTTCTATGACACCGACTCCTACACCGGCAAGGAAGAAGTCCACACACCGTCTTTCTTCTCGCTGATGGACTACGGCACCTATAATAATGAAAGCAGGACGCCTCCGGCGCTCAGCATCCTCGAACGCTGGATGATGGGTTGGGACGAGCCGACCGTCATCGACGACACCGGGGAGATCACCGTCAGGCCCGTAACCGAAGGCGAAGGCTATCTTGTCAGGACGAAGAAGGACGGGGATTATTTCCTTCTGGAGTGCCGCGGAGCCGGCAGGACAGTCTGGGACAATCCTACCTACCTTGACTATTACGGCTACGGCGCATTCCAGGACTGGGGCCTGATGGTCTATCACGTCAACGTGGCAAGCTCTTCCAGCTGGATCACCAACAGCGTCAACTCCACGGTCGGCCGCGAGAAATACAGGCTGGTGTACTCCAACGGGGACTCCGAAAGAGGATACCTCCCGAAATACCTGCCTGCACACTGCTTCTTCGGCAGCAAGGTCACGTCGCTCTACAGCAACGCCGGAACCGGGTTCGTCTCCGCCGACGGGGGCAAGACCGAAGTGGAACTGATCTCCATCGCGGTGAACGCAGCTGAAGGCACCGTCACCCTGAAGACGAACACGATTTCCGGCAACATCACCAACGTCACTTCATCAGTTTTTCAGCACGACGCAGTAATCCTTTGGGATGACAATCTATCTGACAGTTGGAATGTCAGCTGGAAGGCGGCCGACGGCTCCGGCGAAGGAGAACTGACCGGACTGACCTCCCGCGAGGCCCACATCGGAGCGCTGAAGGCCGGACAGACCTACGAAGTGACGATCGAAAGCAACAAGAATGCAAGATATTCATCGACCCTGACGACCTCGAAGCCGGGTTCCGGGCTGCCGCGCATCGTGCTTTCCGATGAAAAACCGTCCTCAAGCGCCTCGGTGCTCCTGACTCTCGCGGACTGCGGAGACTATTCTGCGGTGCAGTGGAAGGTGGACGGAGCGATCACCGCCGGCTGGCAGACGCTCAAGCAAGGCGAAAGGCGCGTTCAGGCCATAATGACCAAGGCCGACGGGACCAAGGAATATTTTGAAAGGTACGTCACCGTGCTCAACATAAACAAATGATTCAGATTGAACTGCAGAAAATGAAAAGGAAGTTTCTTGCTCTTCTTGCGGTTGCAGCCTGCGCCCTGATGGCCGCCTGCAACGGGACCAAGGAAGACAACACGGCCCGGGACGCTTTCTCGGCCTCCCGGGAGATGGGAATATACAGGGACGGCAAGGCTGTCCTGGCTTTCAGCAAGACCAGGCACCAGTACTGGTGCAGCCCTTCGGCCGCGACGCTGAGGATCCTCACCAACGATGGGATTTCACATACAACGCTGAAACTAAACGCGATGCCTACCGAAAGCACGGAAGCGGACGGCGAATTTTCAGGGAATATGTCCGTGAGCGGGAAAGTGTCCGGACTGCGCATTCTGAAAAAGGACAGCCGCAACGTCTGGCTTTGGTCCGACGAAGACAAGGTCGGGCTGATGCTTCCCGTGACGGGAATGTCGGAATGACGGCAGAGCCTGACAGCACTGCAACACTGAGAAATCAATAACACGAACAAATGACAAAATATTAAACGCTATCGTATGAAACTAAGATTCTTTGTATCCCTGCTGCTGTTCCTGGGAGCCGTGACGTTCGCGTCCGCCCAGAGCATCAGCGTGAAAGGAACCGTCATCGACGAGAACGGGGATCCGGTCATCGGAGCCTCCGTACTCATCAAAGGTACCCTTAAAGGCGAAATCACCGATGTCAACGGTAATTTCAACCTTGCGGGAGTGAAGACCACCGACAAACTGGTCGTTTCCTGCATCGGAATGATCGAAGAGGAACTGGATCCGAAGCCTGAAATGACAATCCGGCTCAAGACCGACAACGAGATGCTCGACGAGGTTCTCGTGGTCGCCTTCGGTCAGCAGACCAAGTCCTCGTTCACCGGCTCTGCGGCCGTGGTGAAGAAGGAGACGCTGGAGAAGAAGCAGCTGACGAACGTGTTCAGCGGCCTCCAGGGCGAGGTCGCCGGTCTTCAGATGACCAACAGTTCCGGTTCGCCTACAGCCACTCCTTCCCTCGCCATCCGAGGCTTCGGCTCCATCAACGCAGGCACGTCCCCGCTCATCATCGTGGACGGAGCGCCTTACGACGGCGGATGGAACAACCTCAACCCTAACGATGTCGAGAGCATCACCGTCCTCAAGGACGCGGCCTCCAACGCCCTCTACGGAGCCAGGGGAGCCAACGGCGTGATCATGATCACGACAAAGAAAGGCAAGGCCGAGAACGCCTCCATCTCCCTCGACGCGAAATGGGGCATCAACTGCCGCGCAACGCAGGAATATGACTACATCACGGATCCTGCACAGTACTACGAGGCCTACTACACGGCTCTGTACAACTACAACGTGCGCGACAACGGGATGTCGGCCTACGACGCCCACGTGGCCGCCAACAGCCTCCTCGGCAAGCCGTCCTCACAGGGCGGCCTCGGCTACATCGTGTACGCCGTTCCTGACGGAGAGTACCTGGTCGGCACGAACGGGAAACTGAACCCGCACGCCACTCTCGGCAACCGCGTCTACAACGACGGCAAGTTCTACACCCTCCTTCCGGACGACTGGATCGACGAGGCCTTCCGCAAGAGCCTCCGCCAGGAGTACAACCTCAGCATCTCCGGAGGCAACAACAAGATCAGTTTCTACGGTTCCCTGGGCTACCTCAACAACGAAGGTATCGCCTACAACTCTGATTTCGAGCGTTATACCGCCCGTTTCAAGACCGACTACCAGGCCAGGGAATGGCTCAAGGTCGGCGCCAGCCTCAGTTACACCCACTCCGACCAGAACGATGTCGGAGACGGTGACAACCTCTTCGTGATGGTTTCCGAACTCGCTCCCATCTACCCTGTCTACCTGCGCGATGAAGACGGCAACATAATGACCGACGAGAACGGCAAGGTCTATGACTACGGTTCCGGCGAGAACGGCGGAGCGAAACGTCCTTCCAACCTGCTTCCCGCCAGAAACCCTCTCCAGGCCAACGAACTGAACAAGAGCGCTTCCGATGCCAACATCACCACCCTCAACGGCTATGTTGACATCACCCCTCTCGAAGGTCTCAAGATCACCGTCAACGGCACTGTGACCGACAACGAATGGAACAACCTTATGAAGATCCAGCCGTTCTACGGCAACACGGCCTCCACGTACCCTGGAGGTTATCTCGCAAGAACCGCCTACCAGACCTTCACGATGAACTTCCAGCAGATCGTCAACTACACGAAGCAGTTCGGAAGACACAACGTCTCCGTAATGGTCGGCCACGAGAACTACAAGTACAACTACAACTACGTCTGGGGTGATCGCGAGAACATGTTCTCATACTACGGCACCGACGAACTCGACGGAGCCGTCAAGGTCGTTTCCAACGGAAGTTCCAGAAGCAGCTACAACACAGAAGGATACTTCTCGAGAGCGATGTACAACTTCGACGAGAAGTACTTCCTCTCGGCCTCCTACCGCCGCGACGCCTCCTCGAGATTCCATCCTGACCACCGCTGGGGCGACTTCTACTCGGTCGGCGGAGCCTGGACCATCAACAAGGAGGACTGGTTCAACGCCACGTGGGTGGATATGCTCAAGTTCAAGATGTCCTGGGGACAGCAGGGTAACGACTCCATCGGAGACTACCGCTACACCGACACCTACGACATCAGCAACATCGACGGCGAGGTAGCCCTCGTACAGGCGACCGTAGGTAACCCTACCATCACCTGGGAGACCAACAGCAACTTCAACACCGGCCTCGAATTCGACATATTCAGAGGCAGGCTCGCAGGTAGCGTCGAGTACTTCCGCCGCAAGACCACGGACATGCTCTGCTACGTCTACGTCCCTATGTCAGGCGGCTACGGCGGCTCCTACGACAACGTCGGTGACATGATGAACCGCGGCGTGGAACTCGACCTCCACTGGAACGCCGTCAAGACCAAGGACTTCAGCTGGATGGTCAACCTCAACGCCACGCATTTCAAGAACAAGATCCTGATGCTCAACGAAGACAACAAGGGCTACGACCTTGAAGGACATCCGGGCTACATCAACGGCTACTACTTCTACGGCGAGGGTCTGCCTCTGCACACCTTCCGTCTGAAGAAATACGCCGGAGTGTCGGCGGCGGGAGAATCACAGTGGTACAAGGTTGACGACACGACCGGCGAGACCGGAGTGACCACTTCAAGCTCCGACGCCACCTACTACAACTGCGGCACGTCCGACCCTGACCTCTACGGAGGATTCAGCACCACACTGTCCTGGAAGGGCTTCGACCTCTCCGTGAACTTCAGCTACAGCCTCGGCGGAAAGGCCATCGACTACGGCTACGCCTCGCTGATGTCCAACCCGTCCAACGGCAACACCGGTTTCGCCCTCCACAAGGACCTCCTCGACGCCTGGTCCGAGACCAACACGGAATCCGACATCCCGAGATTCCAATACGCCGTCAAGGATGTCGACACCAGCTCCTCGATCATCTCCGACCGCTTCCTGACCGACGCCAGCACCCTTTCGCTCCAGACCGTCAACCTCGGCTACACCCTGCCGAAGAAGGTCGTGTCCAGACTGGGCATCAGCAACCTGCGCGTCTATGTCTCGGGCGACAACCTCTACTACTGGAGCAAGCGCCGGGGCTTCGACCCTCGCGGAAGCTTCTGGGGATCGACCTCCACGACTTCATACTCTCCTGTCCGCACCTTCACGGGCGGTCTGAATATCCAGTTCTAAAGAGACGGACAAATGCATAAACCAAAAGAGACAATGAATATGAAGAAATACATTTACTCCCTGTGCGCCGTCCTTTGCGCTTTCTGCGCCTCCGGATGTATCGAGGAAACCTACCCGAGCGACCAGGCGACACCGGACCAGATCAAGGGTTCGTCATCCCTTGAGTCCCTTACGAACAGCCTTCCGGCCTTCCTTGTGACCTGGGACACCTACGGCTCAAGCAACAACACACAGGACTGGGGCTACCCTTGCCAGATGTACATGCGCGAAACTATGGGCGAGGACTTCCCTGCCTACGACAACGGCTACAACTACTGGACGTGGCTCGAGAACGCGATTTCGCTGCGCTATATGTACTACTACCCTTACTTCTATTACTACTCGTTCATCAAGAACGCCAACAATGTGATCTCGCAGGCGAACCTTATGGATCCGGAAGGCAACGACGGCGTAAGGTACAACCTCGGCATCGGCTACGGCTACAGGGCGATGCTCTACCTTGATATGAGCCGTCAGTACGAGTACCGCGAGACCGGCGTCTCGACCCTCGACTCCGATGCTGAATCCAAAGGAGTCTACGGCATCACGATTCCTATCGTGAAAGAGACGACTACCGTGAACGAACTCAAGAACAACCCTTGCGCACCGTTCTACACGATGTACAGGTTCATAATGACCGACCTGAACCGTGCGGAGGAATGCCTCCAGGGCTACACCCGCGCCAGCAAGGCGATGATGGACAAGTACGTCATCTACGGCCTCAAGACCCGGCTTTGGCTTGACATCGCGACCCGCTTCGACCGGTATCCGGATGCTCTGGCGCAACAGCTGGCGGCCGAAGGTAGCGGCGACGGCTACGACGACCTTGAAATCCGCACCGCGAAGGACTGCTACAAAAAAGTCATCGAATATGCGCAGAAGGTAATGTACGGTTCTCCTCACACTCCTCTCACGCAGGAAGAGTGGACGAACCCGGAGACCGGATTCAACACTCCGCAGGCTTCCTGGATTCTCGGCACATCCATCACCAGCAAGGAACAGATCAACTACAACTACTGGAACACCTTCCTCGGCACGATGGCTACGGAGGCCGACTGGGGAATGACGATGAAGAGCTACAGCTGCTACAGGATGATCGGCAAGTCACTGTACGACAAGATCGGAGACGGAGACTGGCGCAAGAACAGCTGGGTTTCCCCTGACGATGCCGGCAAGAATCCGGCTCCGGCGAAGTACCGCACATCTGTTTCCGAAACCAAATGGAGCGAGATTCCGGCCTACGCCAACCTCAAGTTCCGTCCGGGAAGCGGCTCGCTCACCTCTCTTGAGGACGGTCTGATTGCCTGTCAGCCTATGATGCGCGTCGAGGAGATGTATTTCGACTACTTCGAGGCGATCGCCCACACGGAAGGTGCCGGCACGGCCGCAAGCCTGCTTCAGGACTTCATCAACACACACCGTTACACCGACGGATCCTACGTCTGCAACGCTTCCACTCTCACCGACTTCATCAACGAACTGATGGTGCAGCGCCGCATCGAGTTCTGGGGCGAGGGCGTGAACTACTTCGACTACAAGCGTCTCGCGCTGGCGGTCACAAGGAACTATGACGGCTCGAACTACGAGACCGACTACCGCCTCAACTCCTACAAAGGCTATGTGGCCCCTTGGATGAACTACATGATCCCTGAGACCGAAAAGGACCTCAACCCTGCGGTCATCATCGCGCCGAACCCTTCAGGAGCGATCTCCGTCAGCAACTAAACAATGAGCAAGAACTTTTAAGAATATGAACATGATGAAATTCAATGCATTCCTTTGCGCCGCTGCCGCAGGACTCGGACTTCTGGCCGTCTCCTGCGCCAAAAGCGACGAATATGAGAAAGGGGCCGAAACCCCGGCAGGCTGCATTTCAGCATACTTTTCCTCATCCAACAAGTCAAGCTTCGTCATAACTTCGGAGGAATATGCCCAGTCGGACATTCTGCCCCTCGATGTGGAGCGGGCGGTGTCGGACGCAGCCGCTGACGTGCCGATCGTCGTAGTGAGAGCGGACAGTGAATTCGATATTCCGGCCACCGTCCACTTCGAGGCCGGAGAATCCAACACCACGCTGAACGTGAAGATGAACGGGCTCAAGGAGAAGACAGACTATTCTTTCACCATCAGGATAGCCGACGAGTACGCGGACCACTACACAATCAGGGACGGATCCGATGTCTACACTGCCAACGTACTGATCGCCAAATGGGTCAAGGTCGTGGAGGACGGCACGTTCTACTTCGAGAACGAGTACTTCCCGACAGTATATTCCGACATCTACCATCTTGACGGCTACAACCAGTTCTACATCGAGAACTTCCTCGGGTCCGGAATCGATCTGGGATTCTCCATCAAGAGCTACGACTCGGTCAACGGAGCGTTCATTCCGTTCTCCGCCGACGACAAGTCCACCTGGGCAGGAAAGTTCGTGCCGCTCGACCACTTCCTCAACGACCCTGAGGGCGGTTCATACTGGTGGCTTATGAACGACGCTGTCAACCAGGACTACGCTTCCTGGACTCCGGAAGGCTGGACCAGGTCCATCGACTACATCAACTTCTACACAAGCGACGACACGACCTACGAGTACATCGACCTGAACGGCTCGACCACATCGCAGACCGGATACCTCTGCTCATACACCTACATGTCAGACAACAACAACCCGGGCTATGTCTACGTGTACTTCTACTGGAACAATATGGTTGAAGAGAACTAAAATCTGAAAGAGATATGAACAATTCATCGATATTTCTCCGCAAGGCGGGAACCGGTTTCCTGCTGGCTGCGCTTTTCCTCGGGGCCTTCTCTTCCTGCAAGGACGAGGACGTTCTGACTACACCTCTGTCTGCGACCAGCGGAGAGCTCTACAACTCGACCGTCAGTTCGCTGACCTTCACCTGGGACAAGGTTGCCAACGCCGTACAGTACGGCTACGAACTGAAGACCGAGAACGGGACCGCTGTGGCCGCCGACGTCACCTCCGGCACATCCGCGACTTTCACCGGTCTGAAGGACAACACCACATACCTGCTCGACGTGTGGGCATATTCAGCGTACGGCTCGCAGTATGAAAAGTCTCCTGTGACGACGCTGACGGCCAGGACCCCCGCCATCGTTCCGCTGGACACTCCTGTGCTGACCGTCAGCACCGAGGGTGCGGCTACAATCAGCTGGGAAGCCATCAAGAATGCATCCTCCTACAGCTACAGCTGCACCTCGGAGAACGGCACGAAGATTTCCGGGACAACCGCAGAGACTTATGTCACCCTCAACGGCCTCAAGACCGGAGACTACACGGCCACGGTGACAGCCTTGAGCGAGGAGGAAGCCTACAGTGACTCCGAGCCTGCGACAGCCACATTCTCCTATGTACAGGTCAGGGAGGAAAGCTGGAGAGTGAACGGAACCGTGAACGACGGAGCCGACAACACCTGGACCGCGACGCTCGTCGCCTGGAGCGACGGATCGTACACCCTCAAGGACTGGTACAACGTGGAAGGCTACGACCTGGAGTTCACGGTCAATTCCGACGGCACGATCACCGTGACCAACAACGACAAGGCTTCATCGGGTGTCTGGGTAGCCTCCGGTGACAACGTGGACGACGGCTGGGTACAGCTTTACACCGCCGCATACGGTTCCGACTACTATTCCTATTTCAACGGCACCAAGGTTTCCGGCAATTTCTACTGCTACAGCTACAGGACAGAAGGCTGGTACGAGTTCACCTGGAAGGCCGGCGGCGGTGAAAAGACAGAGAGCTGGAGAGCCGAGGGAACGGTCAACGACGGCGCAGGGAAAACCTGGACCGCGACGCTGGTCGCCTGGAGCGACGGATCGTACACCCTCAAGGACTGGTACAACGTGGAAGGCTACGACCTGGAGTTCACGGTCAATTCCGACGGCACGATCACCGCGACCAACTACTACGCCGACTACTACCCGGACATCTGGATCTCTTCAGGCGATGATGTGGACTACGGATGGGTCCAGATCTACACGGCCGACGGCTACTCTTCCTTCACCGGCGGCAAGACAGGCGGCGAGGTGTGGCTCTACAGCTACAGGACACAAGGCTACTATGATTTCACCTGGACCGGAGCCTCCGAGGGCAGCCCGGTCGACAAGCTCGTGGGGACTTACGCACAGGACAATTCCTACCAGTTCTGGTACGACAGTGCGTGGGGTGACTATTCCTCCACTAACGACATCACAATCGCCAAGGTGGATGACACAACCGTCAGCATAGAGGGATTCGTGTACGAAACTTCCGACGGGGGCAAGCTCATCAACGCCACCTTCGATCCGGAAAAGGGGACCCTCACCATCGCTTCCCAGATGTTGACCCAATGGTACAAGCTGGCCGGCCAGAATGCCGAGACAGAGGCAGTGACCGCCACCTGGAACGACGGAGTCATCACCTTCGGAGACTGGAGCCTGTGGTATGACGGTTATCCTTATGCCTACAGCACGAAGACCGTCCTCACCAAAAAGTAACTATCATCTAAAAACCAATGAATATGAATGCAATGTTAACATCTGTCCGCAGGGCGGCCGCAGCGCTCGCCCTCGCGGTTCTGGGAGCGGTCGCCTTCTCGTCCTGCCAGAAGTCGGATCCTGTACAGCTGGCCGCCCCGCAGCCGACCCTCAGTTCTTCGACTGTAAGTTCCCTCACCTTCACCTGGAACAAAGTGGAGAATGCCGCCAAATACACCTATGAACTCGTCCTTCCTGACGCAAGCAAGGTTGAAAGCGGCGTCACGACCGACACTCGCGTCGAATTCACCGGCCTGACGGACAACACCACCTACACCTTCAGGGTAGCCGCCGCTCCGGCCGACGGCAGCGATGACTATCTTGAGTCCGTGGTCGCCTCGGCCAACGGCAGGACTACGGCGATAGTGCCTCTCAAGACTCCTACGCTCAACGTCGAGATCGGCGACGAGTCCGTCACGGTTTCCTGGGACGCCATCGAGAACGCCGACTCCTATGTCTACAGTTTCGCCGACAGCTCCACGGAAGGGGTGACATCCGAGACATCCGCCACATTCGAGCTTGACCCGGGCAAGTACACTTTCTCCGTCTATGCCACCAGCAAGAACGAAGCATACTCTGATTCCGAGAAAGCAAGTGCCGAGATCGAAGTCAAGCACGTTGCTGAATGGAAAGCCAAGGGGACGTTCGAAGACGGCGGCGGAAAGATCTGGGCGGCCGAACTGGTAGCCTGGAGCGACAACAGCTACACCATCAAGGACTGGTACAACATCAAGGGCTACAATTTCGACTTCGTGGTCAACTCCGACGGCACCATCAGCGCGACGAACGGATCGACTGACAAGGACGGCTATCCTTGCGTAGAGGCCGGAGACGGTGCTGTTTCAATCTACACAAGCATCTATGATGGTTATGCTTATTCAGGTATGGTAGGCAACAAGGATGCAGGTCAGGTCTGGTTCTCGAGCTACAGGACGAACGGAGACTGCATTTTCACCTGGCCGGTCAACCCTACCTCAATGGACAAGATCGTAGGCACCTATGCGCAGAACAGTTCCTACTATTTCTACTTCAACGATGAATGGGGCTACTATTCTTCGACCAACGATGTCACCATCGCGAAGGTCGATGACAAGACAGTCACCATTGACGGTCTCATCTACGAAGCGGCTTACGGCGGAAAGACTCTGACCGCGACCCTGGACGCGGAGAACGGCGCTCTCATAATCAATCCTCAGCCGTTGACCGAGTGGTACACATTCGCAGGTCAGGCAGCCACTTCCGGCGTGATCGCCAAATGGAACAACGGTACCTGGACCTTCGGAAGCTGGGACCTGTGGTACGATGGTTACTATTACGCCTACAACTACTCCACCACTCTCACGAAGAAATAATCTTACCGAAAACAACATTGAAGAGGATGGCCTCAAGCCGGCACGGCGGCGAGGTCATCCTCTTTCCATTACGTGGCGGGCATACCCTCCGGGTCCTGAATATTTTCATATGAACCAAAAATAAACTACATTTGTAAAATTGTGGTTAATGTGGATTCGTCACCGACAACAAAGCGTCGAAGTGAAGAAGCCTCGCAAAGCAAAACAGAAACACATTGAAAGTCAAAAATATAATAGCGCCGCTTTTTCTTTCTTTCCTGCTGGGTGCCTGCAGCGGGGAAATGGGACCGGAATATCTCCCCGAAGAAAGGCAGCACACGGGCGACGGACCGGTGCAGGTAACTTTGGGAATATGCAACGGCAAGACCAGAACCGCCCCTGACAAGACAGGAAACAGGTTCGTCTGGCAGACGGGCGACGCAGTCGGCGTCTGGGCGAAGGCATCGGACGGGACATACACGCTTTCAAATCAGAAATTCTCACTGCTCGCAACAGGAGCCGACGCTTCAGCGGCTTACTTCACATCCACCCTCCAGTCCCCGATGACGGAAGGGACTTACACCTACTGCATCACCTACCCCGTACCCGAATCGGTCAGCGGCACGACTGCAGTCTTCACACTGCCTTCAGTGCAGGACGGCAAGGCTTCTGACGGAATCGACATAACGGTGGCGGAACCGGTGCAGGGAAACGCGCTGCAGGAAACGGAGGAAGGCAGCCCGGTCGCACAGGAAACTCTGCTCAGGGCCACGATGAAGCACATACTTCATTTCCTTCGATTCTATATTCCTGAAGGAAGGAACACTCTCGGAGAGCCTGTCAGCACAATAGAATTCACGATGCCGAAGCCTGTCGCCGGAACGGTCTCCGTCGATGTGACCGACCCGTCTTCCGCAAAGCTTCAGAACGGAACATCTACGATGACCCTTAATCTTTCCGACCCCGTCGACGGGACTGAAGGAAACTTCGCCCTCGCGGGCATATTCCCTCCGGACGGCGAATATTCCGCCGACGACGAGATGAAGGTCTGCGTCTATTCGGAGAGCAAATGGTCGGAACTTGACCCGATAAGGCTCTCGGGCAGAAACTTCGAAGCAGGACACGTCACAGGAGTGCCTTTGAAGCCGGCCGAAGTCAGGAACCTTTACAGGCTCACATTCATTCTCTCGTCCAACAACCTGGGCGAAGACCTGACGGACATCACGCTCACTCTCCCGGAAGGTGTCCAATGGCCGAACACTTCGTCCAATGTCCTGACATTGAGCAAGGAGGACGGTTCGCCGGTCAAAGCGGGAGATTCTTTCGCCTTCACAGTCAAGGACGAAGCCGCTTTCCGCGCCATATCGTCAAAGACAGTCTCGGTCAGCTACGAATCCGAGAACGCCGTCGTTTCGGGAACCCTGACGATCGGTGACCTGTCTTCCGTTTCGTCAACGCAGTGCCGTCTTGACTGCCCGTACCTCTACTTCGAGGACTTCAGCGGAGTTGAAGGATTCAGTTCCAACGATAACTACGGAATCTCCAGCGCCGGAAGCAAGTCAGCCCACTCTTTCCTTGACGGATGGAGCGCGGCCAGGGCAGGCGCACAGGCCGGAACCGCCATCAGAATCGCCTGCAGACGTGAAACCGGACTCGCCAACTACTCTGCCAGAGCCGACTCGCCTTTCCTGTCCGGACTCAAGGAAGGCAAGACAGTCAACCTTGCGGTGCAGTTCGACTACTCGATGAACAGGCAAGGCACGCCTACGATCTCGCAGACCGTCCACTTCGGATGGATAACGACAGACAGCAGCCTGAAGAGCGGCGACGAAACGGGCACGTTCCCGGTAGAGTTCGACGTCAACGAGACCACCGGTTCCTACACGAACATCGACCACACCTACAACGCTTCGGGCAACGTGACCCTGAGCGGGGTGCAGGCTCCTCTCAGACTTAGCTGGAGGACGGTTCCGGAAACCAACTGGGGAGCCAACAACAACACTTGCTGGCTCTACATAGACAACATAAAGGTAACAATAAAGAATCAATAAAAGAATATGATGAGAAACTACAGGGCAATGGCCGGACTCCTGGCGCTGACACTGCTGTCGGCGTCCTGCTCGCGCCAGTCGAACGGCTCCGACGGCCGCATTTCGTTCTCGGTGGACGCGGATGCCATCGTCACGGCCGCGACAAGGAGCAATGTGTCGGACTACACGGAATCCATTCCGGATGCCGGAGACTTCAACATCGTGGTCACCAATTCCAGCAGCAGCGAAATCTACAGCGGGAAACTCAAGGACTACGACACGCAGACGGCTCTCAAAGTCGGGAACTATTCAGTAAAGGCAAGCTACGGATCCCTCACCGACGAGGGCTTCGACAAGCCTTGCTTCAGCGGAGAAAAGACATTCGCCGTCACAGGCGGCAGCACGACAGACGTGACGATTCCTGTCACGCTTGCCAACTGCATAGTCAGGATAGAATGCACCGACATCTTCAAGGCTTACTACACCGACTACGCCTTCACCGTCAAGACCGGCGGCGGCACTGAAATCAGTTTCCCGAAAGGAACCGAGCAGGCAGCGTTCGTCGATGCCTACTACATCACAGTCTCCGGCACCCTGACCAACCAGGCCGGCAAGGAAAAGACTTTCTCCAAGGAATACAGGTCTCTTTCTCCGAAGACCTGTTACACGATAGGATTCAATGCCTCCAACGTAGGCGGCAGCTCGGTCACGATCACCTTCGACGGCAACGTGGAGGACGTGAACCTTGACGAGGTGGAACTCAACAAATAGAAGACAGAGAATATGAAAAAGCATATACTGATCACAATTCTGGCCGCAGCCACGATGGCGGTGTCCTGCAAGGATGACAATTTCACCTACAAGGTGGACGGCAACAACGGCACCCTCTCGTTCGACGGGCTGACCATCGGAGTTTCCGAGGACGTGAACAAACTCACCACAAGGGCGCAGGCCGCAGGAGGAGACTACACCGTGATCCTCCGCGACGCGGCCGAAAAGCTTGTATGGCAGAAGACATATTCGGAAATCATTTCTCTCGGCAGCGTGACGCTTCCGGCAGGCAGCTACACTCTGGAAGCCCGCTCGACAGGCGACGAAGTGCCAGAGGCGAAGTTCGAAGATCCGGTTTATGGAGCTTCCAAGAGTTTCTCCATCAAGGCGGGAGTCACCACGACACTCGGCTCGCTGACCTGCACCCTTCTGCAGGCGGTGGTGACGGTCGGGTACAACGACGAGTTCCTCAAGTCCGTCACGGGAGACGGGGCCACGACAGTAGAACTGACCTCCGGCTATCCTCTTGAATATGCCCTGTCCTACAACGGCGGCAGCCCTACCGTGGAAAGCCGCAAGGGATATTTCGCCGTAAACGGCAGCGACGCCACCATCTCTCTGACGTTCAAGGGTTCGATCGACGGAAAATCGCAGAGGATGAGAACCTCGATCACCGGAGTCAAGGCAAGGGACTGGCACGTCGTCACAATCCTGAAGAAAGTCGATGCTTCCGGCAACGCCACCTTCGGAATCGAAATCGACGGACTCGTGGTTGACAAGGACCTCGAGAACGATGTGAGCGCATCAGAAGACGGCGACGGAAACGACCCGAACGCTCCGACGGGAGACGGCGGTATCGAACTCGTCAGCACCTGCTCCTACGACATCAGCACGGCCATCACAGTACCGGCCACAGGAACATTCCCGCTGACGATGCAGGCCAAGATTCCTAACGGAGCCAGGAAATTCACGGTTGACATCGCTTCCACCAACGAAGACTTCATCAATTCCGTCAATTCGGTAGGCGGCACGACCCTCGACCTCATCAATCCTTCCGAGGCGGCTATGGGAATATTCGACATAGTGCCGTTCCCTCACGGTTCGGAGCTTTCAGGCAAGACCGCGATCGACTTCGACCTTTCCGGGGCGCAGACACCGCTGCTCGCCTTCCCCGGCACCCACACGTTCACGATGAACGTAATCGACAACAAGGGCTGCCGCAAGAGCATTCCTATCAGCCTTCAGGTACTTTAACGCAGAGGAGGATCAGCAATGAAAAGAAACACAACCGCAGCATTGGTTCTTCTTGCGCTTGCAGCCGCAGCCTGCACACAGGTCGAGCAGTCTCCAAGAAGCAAGGGTTCGGTCTCGTTCGACATCAGGATGAGCGAGGCCACGAGAGCAGCGATGACCGACACGGAACTTCTCTCATCGGCTAAAGTGATGATCTACAAGGGGGATTTCTCCGGCAAAGTCCGTGAATACATCTATTCGGACATTCCTCAGCAGATCTATCTCCCGGCCGAAGACTACAGAGCCGATGTCGAAGCAGGAGAGATCGTGAAGGAAAATCCTTCGACGGCCTCCTGGGAGCAGAAAAGCTACAAGGGTTCATCGGACTTCACCGTCACGGCCGGAAGCGAGACTAAAATCACGGTGACGGCCAAGGTCAGCAACGTAGTGTCCAACGTCAAGTTCGACTCCGGCCTGTCTGACATATTCGCAAGCGGATACGCCTGCACGGTCGGGCTCAGCGCCGACGGTTCAGCCGGAGCACTCGACTACACCGCATCCGAAAGCGGCAGGGACGGATATTTCATCACAAGCGGATTCGAGCCTTCCCTCTACTGGAAATTCAGCGGCACGCTGAAGAAGGACGGATCGGCGTTCACGAAATCAGGAGAAATCAAGGCCGTGGAAAACGGAAAGAGGTACAACCTGACCCTGAAATACACAGAGACCGACGGTTCGCTTGTCTTCGACCTTCAGGTGGACGAAAGCGTGAATGTCGTCAATGACGAGATAATCTTCGAAGCCACCTCCACAGGTGTCGCCCAGACGGCCAAACACGAAATCTGGGCCGGACATTTCACAGCCCACGCCGATGTTGACGAGACAGTTTACGACAGCGGCAAGGTCGGATTCGACGTCCGTGAAAAAGGCACCGGAAACTGGACCAGGGTGACTGCCACCCGCGACTCCGAAGGCTCCTACAGCGCTGACATTACCGGTCTGAACCCGTTGACAGAGTACGAGTACCGCCTTGCAGTCACCCAGACAGGCTCGACGGAAGAAGAGTACCTCGACGCCCCGTCCACCATCACGACCGACAAGGCCACGCCTGTGCCGAACGGCGGCTTCGAGACGACTTCTAACGACGAAAGCAGCAAATACAAGTCCTTCTACGACCCTTCTTCTTCAGACCCGACACTGCAGACGAAGTGGTGGGGCAACGGCAACTACGGATCCACACTCGTAGGATCAAGTTCCGTAGTCTGCTACCCGACCACTTCCGACTATAAGGAAGGAAGCCAGTCCGTCTGCCTGCAGTCGCGCTGGGTCGTCGTGAAGTTCGCGGCGGGCAACCTGTTCAGCGGACATTTCGGCGACCTGATCGGAACCAGCGGAGGTACCGTCTTCTTCGGAAGGCCTTTCACGGCCAGGCCTACGGCCCTGCGCTTCTGGATGAAGTATTCGGGAGGAGTCATCAACCGCGAATCAAGCAATGTGCCTGACGACGGAAAGAATGGCAACTACGACAAGGCTTCCATCAGAGTGGCGCTCGGGACCTGGGACTACAGGACCTACGGAGGAGATGCGGACAGTCCGGTCAAGTTCGACACGACGGATCCGACCACCTTCGTGGATTTCAGTACGGATGCTTCCACCATCGCCTTTGCGGAGAAGATAGTAAGTTCCGACAGTTCCAACCCGGCCGCAGACTGGATACAGGTGACCCTGCCCCTGGACTACAGGAACCTTACCACTTTCCCTACGCACATCATAATCAGTTGCGCTGCAAGTATGTACGGAGACTACTTCTCAGGTTACGACGACAGTCACCTGTGGCTGGACGGAATGGAACTCCTTTACGAATAAGCCGATGAAAGCCAAACTGCTGCGGGTTCTTCTGCTTGCGCTTCCGCTTCTCTGGCCGTCAACTGCCGGAGGGCAGAAGCTTGACCGCGGGATAGACATCTCATCCCAGCCCTGCTTCATCAGGAAAGGCACGTGGATGATCGGCGGGGGAGCCAGGTACAACCTGCACGACAACGACAGGGCACGGTTTCTCGTCGTCAGCGGAGTGAACTCCTCCGGCTACACCCTGTCGGTGAGTCCGGCGTTCTGCTATATGTTCAAGGACAACATAGGGGCCGGAGTCCGGATCGGATACAAAAGGAACATGTTCCAGCTGGATTCCGCCAGCTTCAGCTTCGGTGACACCGGTTTCGACTTTTCCGACTACCACAAGATAAGCCATTCCTTCGAAGTCCAGGGAATCGGGCGCTACTACATCCCGGTTGGTTCCAGCAAAAGGCTCGGACTTGTGAACGAACTCCAGCTGGCCTATTCCTACGGACAGGGAAAGGTTATGGACGGTCACGGCGATTCTGTTGTGGCCACCTACGAGACCACCGGCTCGCTGGGCATCAACTTCTGCCCGGGCTTTATGGCGTTCGTCACCGACAAACTTGCCATAGACGTGAGCGTGAACATGCTCGGTCTCCAGTATGACTGGACGGACCAGTCCCACAACAAAGTCGCTTCGGGAGACCGGAGCACCTCATTCATCAACTTCAGGGTGAACCTGCTCGCCGTAGGCTTCAGCCTGTACTATTATCTGTAGCCAAGTGAAAAGGTCTGCTTTGATATTCATAATCCTCCTGACGGCCGGCTTGAGTCTGAATGCCGAGCGGAGAGACACGACTTCAGTCGGGAAAAGGGGACCCGACAGGCTCTTCATGCCGAAAGGAGATTTCTCCGCCGGCGTGCAGTTCTTCTATGTCGACCTGAACAGCAGCGACAGCGAATACCTCCTGCTGCTCCAGCACCTTGATGCCAACGGCACGATGATGTCCCTGGCTCCGTACCTTGACTACACTTACCGCGACAACAGGACGGTAGGTCTCCGCGCAAAGTATTCCAATGCTAAGGGCGGAATCTCCAACGCCGACTTCTCGATGCTCAGCGACGACCTCTCGCTCTCGATGAGCGACATCCGGGCCAGTTCACGCACGGTGCAGGCGGAAGTCTTCCACCGTTCCTACGCCGCCCTGGACAGGCACTCCCGAATCGGGGTCTTCACTGATCTCTCGCTGGCATATTCCTACACAAGGACTTCGTTCTCCTACAACGAAGAGACTCTGGACACATATTCCGGAGCCAGCAAGATCAGGCTCTCAGTCCACCCCGGACTGATGATCTTCATGACGAACAACATCAGCACACACGTGTCGATCGGCATAGGCGGTGCGACCTACAACCACGTCGATTACTACAAGAACGGAGTCGTGACAGGCACCAGGGACTACTCCAAGGTGCACTTCATGCTGGACATCCTCGACATTTCGTTCGGATTGAGCTTCCACATATAGCAAACTATGAAAAAGATCTGTTCTGCATTGATTCTCACCGTGACAGCAGTGTCCTGCATCACGAACGACATTCCTTACCCTACCGTCAACCCTGCGATTGTCAGCCTTGACGCCGACTTCGCCGTATCAGCGGCCGTCAACAATGAAGACCGCACCGTGCTACTGACTCTGGAAGAGGCGGGAGACATCCGCAAGGTCAACATCCGCAAGGTTGAATTCAACGATGAAGCCGTAAGCGCATCGGAGGTGCTGACCGGCCTGAAGGATCTGTCCTCCCCTCTCAGCGTGACACTAAGCGCCTACGGGCAGTCAGCCGATTGGGCGGTCAAAGCCTCGCAGCCGATCGAAAGATACTTCACAGTGACAGGTCAGATAGGAGAGACGGCCATCGACGCGGAAAACAAAAGAATCATATTCAGCGTTCCATCCGGAACCGACCTGAAGAATCTTACAGTGCTGACGATGAAACTGGGACCGGAAGGTCTGACGGTCTGCTCCCCGTCAGCCAAGGAAATGCACGACTTCAGCGACACCGTGACTGTCAAGGTCACCTGCCGCGATGTCACCGAACGCTGGACAATCTATGCGGAAGAAGTCGAGTCGGCGGTCACGATGACGGCTCCCGATGCCTGGACCAGAGTCGCCTGGCTCAAGGCTTCCGGTCTGGAAGACCGCAGCAACGGATTCAGGATCAGGGAATCAGGCTCCGCCGAATGGGAGGAGGTCGAGGGCGTAACCCGCTCCGGAGGAACTTTCTCCGCGGCTGCCGACGGCCTGGAGCCTCTCACTGAATACGAATGCTGCGCCTACAGCGGCGAGGATGTGTCTGAAATCTTCACATTCACCACGGAAGCCGAGCTTCAGATTCCGAACGGAGGATTCGAAACCTTCAGCAACGACGAATCCTCAAAGTACTGCTCCTTCTATGACCCGAGGTCGACGGATCCGACGCTCCGGACGAAATGGTGGGGCAGCGGCAACAAGGGATCGACCACGGTCGGGGCCAGCTATGCAATCACAAAACCGGACGGAACGGACAAGATGGAAGGTGAATATTCATTGAAGATGGAGTCGATGTACGTCATCATAAAGTTCGCGGCGGGGAACGTCTTTTCCGGTGAATACGGCGGCAATGTCGGCGTGTCCGGAGGCAAGGTCAGGATGGGCCGTCCTTTCACCCTGCGCCCGAGAAAACTGACTCTCTGGCTCAAGTACAAGTGCGGGAAAATCCAGGAGAAGACGCTCGGCGGCTTCCCGGAAGGAGACGAAGTCAAGGTCGGAGACAACGACAGGGGCATAGTCTGGATTGCGCTCGGCACCTGGGACAGCCGCACCTACGGCGGAACTGAAGAAAGCCCCGTCGAAGTGAACACGACTGACAAGAGCACGTTCTTCGATCCTCAGGGAAAGGATGTCGTCGCCTACGGAAAGTACGTCACCGACAAGGACACGGACTGGACGAAGGTGGAAATTCCTCTTGAATATGTCTCCACGTCCAGACGCCCGACGCACATCATCATTTCCTGCGCGGCAAGCATGCTGGGCGACTACTTCACCGGCAGTCCCGACTCGATACTCTGGGTGGACGGGATGCAGCTTGAATACTGATTCCGGACATTCCCGACAACAAGGCGGACCGGTCCCAGCAGTCCGGAAGGAATCAGCGGAGCGTCGGCCTTGTAGAAACGCCTGATCGAAGTCACCTGATGCTTCTCTCCGGGCTGCACATCGCCTATCATACGGTTGCGCCAGAGGTTGGTCACCTTGATTTCAAGCACGTTCTCCCCTGCTCTCAGCAGTCCCCTGATGTCGCCGGTGACGAAAGGAGCCTTCCAAAGGACACCGGCGGGAGTTCCGTTGACGGAAATGTCGGCGATGTTCTTTACAGAACCCAGGTCGAGCCGGACACACCTCGCTCCGGTGACCTGCAGGGAGTCAAGAGTGAAGGATGTCCTGTAAACGGCCGTGCCGGAGAAATACTTTACGACTGGATTCTCCTTTTCAGTCCAGGAGACCAGTTCCGTGAACTCCTCGTCCGCGGTGCCGCCGTTCTTCTGCACGAAATGAACCTTCCATACTCCGCCTACAGCGACGGAAGACTCCTCGGCGTCTTCAGATGGGGCTGTACCCACTGAGACCGTGTCAGTCTGCGGCAGGACCTGGACGGCCGGTTCCGGAACTGAAATCTGCGGCTTGTCCGAGAACACGATGAACCGCGCGTCGCTCGAAATCATCCGCATAGTTACCGTCGTGCGCTCCCCTTCCCTGACGGCCTCCGCTTCAGAGACCGAACCGTCCTCCGGATTGAAGACCGAAACGCATTTTCCTCCGTCCCTGAAACTGAGCCTGGCCATGCAGTCCTTTCCGGTGAAGTTGCGCACCCAGTAGATCTGAGTGCCGTCGGAGAGCTGCCTGTGGACGTGGCGGAACGTGCCGTAGCCGTCAGCCGGGACTCCGGCCCCGGTGGCAGGGCTTTCAGACAGCCGGACGGCTTCGAAGTCGGGAGCGATGCCGCAGAGCGAAAGGCAGCGCTGAAGGCTGCAGGCAAAGACATTCTTCCTGCCCGTGTGCCAGATGTCGTCCACGAGGGCGGAAAAAGTCCTGTCGTCGGCCAGAAGCCCTGCGCAGCGCTTAGGCTCGGAACCGCAAATCACCACCCCTGCATCGGCGAACTCCTTGATGCGCCTGAGAATCTCAAGCGACATCGTCTCGCAGTTCCTGTCCATCCACAGCACTTTGTAGGAAGCGCCGGATCCGCTTGTCAGGCGTCCGTTCTCCGGTCTGACGCCCGAAAGAAGGACCGTAGGGTTCGCGAAATCATATTCATAACCGTCAGGCACCTGCGGGAGGGTGCTGAAGGTGCCGCCTCCGTAGAGCGACGTGATGTTGAAGTCTTCTCCGTAATAGAGCAGGATGTCAGCCACAGCACGGCCCTGCTGAAGCATCGAGCCCGAGCGGGCGAGATAGCCGGTCAGGACCCAGGCATATTCACCCCAGGTCTCGTTCCTGTGGAACCATTGTCCGTAGCGGAAAAGCTGAAGTCCGGGAAGATAGCTGTCATTCGGCTGGGAGGCGGACTCGTGGATGACGAACCTGTTCAGTCCTGCGCTCATCGCCACATCGGCGACATATTTCATGTTCTCCGGGCAGTAGGTGTAGGCCCGTCCTTCGTCACCGTTGACCGAAAAGGACTCGCCGGCAACGATGTTCTGGCCATAGATGTGGGACACCGAGGCCGATTCCCTTATGTCGCAGACGGCGGAGGCGACACTGGAGCCGGTAGGCGTGTTCTCCATCCAGATCGCCGCCATCGGCACCGTGGAAGTGATCTTCGGATCCATACCGTCGCCTACATAGGCGCGGCCTCCTTCGTGGGACTCGGCATAGCGTCCCGCAAGGCCGTATTCCTTCACGATGTCGTTTATCCTGTCGTAATTCTCGCAGAAAAGTTCCCCGAGGGTTCTGCGCCAGTCCCACAGGAAGCGCTCGCTCGACGCAGAACTCCCGATCACCTCGCCGGCGAGGACAGGCAGCCACGGCAGCGGGCTGTAGCCACGTCTCCTGCTGAACTCCTCCGCCAGTTTCGGAGTCCAGGTGTAGGATCCGGCCTCATAGCTGTCGGTGAGCAGATAGCGGATGCCCCTGCTGCCGAGCATTCCCCCCGCGGCCTCCTTGTAGAGGTCGACATAGGTCCTGAAATATCTCATCCAGGCATCAGGATCAAGCTTGTCAACCTCAAGGCCGGTAGCGTCGGGAGAGGCTGGATGGTTGATCTTTCCGGTAATGGACCAGCCGAAACGGTAGATCCGCCAGCGGCCCGCCGGCAGGACACAGTCCAGTTTCCCGTCCGCCGACATCTTTCCAGTCAGGTCGACCACATCGGAGACACGCACGGCATCCTTGGAATAAGGAGTGTGGAATTTCTTGAAATCAACCGTGTTGACGAATCCGCCGAGTTCCTGCACGTGGTCCACCTTGGTGACCGTGAACAGGTCAAGCGAGACCAGTTTCTCTCCCCGGACGCGGAAATGCGATGCAGTGGTCGAAGGTATGTCAACCGTCGTGTACGGAAGCAGCGCCGGAAGGATGCCGCAGACCTTGCGCCAGGTGACGCCGTCATTGCTGCATTCGAGAATATTCCTGCACTCCGCTTCGCCGGAGCGGGGTCTGGCGCCCATAGCCATTGTTTTGAGAGTCAGAGCCTTTATAGTCTGGGGCTTGCGGAACGTGCAGGTGATTACGCTGTCGCTCTCCTGCACTTCGGCTCCCATAGCGTTCATTGATCGGTCAGCGTTCGGCAGCCTTACTGCCAGCACGAAGAGGTCACGGCCATAAGGCTCGACCTCGATGCGGTCATTGAAAGTGGCGTAATCCTGGTATGGGCCAACGACCCTGTACAGGGCCGGAAGAGTAATCGAAATCTTTCCGCCCCGGGTGTCGACGGATCTCCACTCGAGCTTCTTGATGGCATCCTCCGGCCTGACCCAGGTTCCTCCGGTCGAACTCCATCCCGGAGCGCTTGCGACGGTCACTTCGAAACCGAGGGAGTCGGCAAGCGAAAGGGCGTACCTGAAAGCATCTTTCCAGCCTTCTGAAAGATAAGGGAGCCTGACCTTGGCGGCTCTCGGCATATTCACGCCTCCTGCGTCGAACTGGTGGAAGCCGCCGAGACCGATGCGTTTCATCCATTCAAGGTCCTTTCTGATTCCTTCCTTCGAGACATTGCCGTCCATCCAGTGCCACCAGACCTGAGGCTTGGCGGCCTGCGGCGGAGAAAGGAAGGTTCTGGCAAGAGACGAAGTGTCAGCCGCCGGTGAACATACCCGTGAGCCGCGTGCCGCCGTTATGCAGGGCAGACAAAATGTCAACAGCAGAATTGACACAGCTAGAGATTTCCTTATGACCATATGTTCCCTGTTAGATTGCAAAATTATCATTCGATTTCAAAGATAAGTCTTTTCATCTTTGAAAAATGACGCATAGCGTTCAATTTTTGACATTTCACAGAAAATGCCCGACACTGATATTCTTTGTGGCATTGAACGTGCTAGTAGGGCGGCAGAGTTAATTGGTTCTAATAGGTTTATTCAATTCTACCTTTAATCTTGAGAAACTGTTCTCATACGTTTTATTCATAATTAGGTTTGTATTAAGTGGGAAAGGTCGGGGCTGTGAAGTTCCGACCTTTTTTTACTCCTGCAGCCGGCCTTCCCGCTCCTGGAGCTCCCGGGCGGAAGCACAGGACTGAAAGAATTGGCATTTCACCGCCAAAACGCTATCTTTGCATTCACAAAATGAATAATCATCGGTTATGAAAGAGCAGCATTTCGTCACCGCCGACGAGGCGGTGAGAGCGATAAAGTCAGGAGACAGGATTCACCTCAGCAGCGTGGCAAGCGTGCCTATGGTACTGATCGACGCGCTGGTCCGCAGGGCGGACGCCGGCGAGGTCGAAGACCTGCATTTCCACCATTTCCACACCGAAGGTCCGGCTCCGTACTCGGCCCCTGAATATTCAGGAATATTCTTCGAGCAGGGATTCTTCATCGGACCGAACGTGAGGGCGAACGTGAACTCCGGCTACGCCGACTACATTCCGGTCCATCTGGGCGAATCCCAGAAACTGTACCGCTGCGGAGCGATCAGGCTTGGAGCCGCGATGGTCCAGGTTTCCCTGCCTGACGAAAACGGAATGGTCTCGCTCGGCACATCCGTGGACTGCTCCCTCGCCGCCATCGAAACGGCCAGGGTGAAGATAGCTGTCGTGAACCCGAACGTGCCTTTCGCCTACGGAGACCTGATTCCGCTGGACACTTTCGACTATCTCGTCAAGGATGACTCTCCGCTGATAACCAAGGCGTTCGCTCAGCCTACCCCTACCGAAGTGCAGATAGGGAAGAACTGTTCGGAACTGGTACCTGACGGAGCCTGCATACAGATGGGAATCGGCGCTCTTCCCAATGCCCTCGCCACGGAACTGGCCGACCACAAGGACCTCGGCCTCCACACCGAGATGTTCGCGGACGGCATTCTGAAGCTCATCGAGAAAGGAGTGGTCAACGGCTCGAGGAAGAAGACCGACAGGGGCAAGATCGTGGCCTCCTTCCTGCTCGGCTCGCAGGAACTGTACTCATTCATCGACCACAACCCCGACGTGCTGATGAAGGACATCAAGTACGTCAACGACCCGTGGGTGATTTCAAGGAACCCGAATATGGTCGCCATCAATTCGGCGACGGAAGTCGACCTCACAGGCCAGATATGCGCCGACTCGATCGGCACGCGGATATATTCAGGAACCGGCGGGCAGCTCGACTTCGTGAAGGGAGCCGCCATGTCCGAAGGCGGAGTGTCGATGACCGCGTTCGCGTCCCGCACCAACAAAGGCAAGGCGAAGATCGTCCCTTGCCTCAACCCGGGAGCGGGAGTAGTGACGCCAAGAGCTGACGCCCACTGGATAGTCACTGAATACGGTGCCGTGGACCTTTACGGCAAATCATTGGAAGAAAGGGCGAAACTGCTGATCGGCATCGCCCATCCCGATGACCGCGAATCCCTTGACCGTGCAGCCTTCGAGCGCTTCGGCCCGCATCTGCACGCTGTCAGGATCTAAGCCTCCAGGCAGGAATCCATAAGCGAATCTATCTGCGCGCGGTCAAGGTTCTGCCCGATGAAGACGATCTTGACCATACGGTCTCCGTACTGAGGATCCCAGTCCCTGCGGAGATTCTTGTCGCGCTTCATCATCTCCTGAAGCTGGTCTTCCGGCATCGTCGCGAACCAGAGGCCGGCGTCCTTGATGGATTTCTGCACGCCTGACTGCTCGAACAGATAGCACTTGTCCTTTTCGTCGGCGAAATAGCACAGGCCCTTGGCCCTTATGATGTTCTTGGGCCACTTCTTGGAGACCGCCCAGTCGAACTTGTTGATGTCGAGGGCAGGTCTGCGATAATACACATAGGTGCCGATGTTGTATTCCTCCACTTCTCCGCCCTCGTGATGATGGTGATGGTGGTGATGACCGTGCTCTCCATCGTGATCATCGTGGTCTTCATCGTGATCATCATCGTGATCGTCATCGTGATCGTCGTCGTGATCGTCGTCGTGGTAGTCTTCAGCGGCGTTGCCGTCTCCTTCGATCGCGTCTATCCAGGCTGCTGAAGTCGCGACCTTGTTGAAGTCGAACATCCCCGTGTGAAGAATCTTGTCAAGGTCGATCTCACCGTAATCGCACTCGAAGACGGTAACTTTCGGATTCAGCGCCTTGACGATGCTGCGGACTCTGCCCAGTTCCTCCGGCTTCACTTCGGAAGCCTTGTTAAGAAGGACGATGTTGCAGAATTCAATCTGCTGGATCACAAGGTTCTCAAGATCGTCCTCTTCAAGGTTATCCTTCTTAAGGGCATCTCCGCAGGCGAATTCGCTCTGCATCCTCAAGGCGTCCACGACAGTCACGATGCAGTCCAGCACCGGGACATTGGTGCGTGTCCCGGCCGGCACGAGGCGCGGAAACGAACAGATTGTCTGGGCTATCGGGGCCGGCTCGCATATTCCGCTGGCCTCGATGACGATGTAGTCGAAGCGGCCCGTGCGGCAAAGGTCGTCGAGCTGGGCGACAAGGTCCATCTTGAGCGTGCAGCAGATGCAGCCGTTCTGAAGCGGCACAAGGCTGTCGTCGCCTGTACCCACGACTCCGCCTTTCTGGATGAGGTCGGCATCGATGTTCACCTCTCCGATGTCGTTCACGATGACCGCGAACTTGATGCCTTTCCTGTTGTTCAATATCCTGTTGAGCAATGTAGTCTTGCCGCTTCCGAGATATCCGGTCAGAAGGAGCACGGGAATTTCCCTGTTTTCAATTGTCACTGTCATAAACTGCAAGCCGTCTTTTTAGATTCCGGCGATGCAAATTTAACAAATAAAAGCGTAACAAGCATACTGCGGCCGGCAAGCTTGAATTCAGCATTTACAGACGGCAGAAGGTTGTGCGAATGAAGATATTTTACTATTTTTGCACTGTGACGGGAAAAAACGGTCACCTGCGATGCTTGAAGGTATAAAAAAAGATATCGAAAAGTTGATTGCACTGTACGAAGCCGAAAAGATGGAGCGGGAAAAGCTTCAGAGCGAACTTCTGCAGAGCAAGGCTGACTGTGATTCCTGCCGGAAACGGATCGAAGAGTTGGAACAACAGGTGGACAACCTTCATCTGTCTGAAGCTTTCGGTGCGGCCGGAGACGGAACCGCAGCGAAGGAAAAGATCGAAAGGCTTATCAGGGAGATCGACAAGTGCATCTCCTTGCTGGAGAACTGAAGACTGAAGAACTGAAGATGGGACAGAAGATAAAGATAAAAATCGGAGGCATCGAGTACCCGTTGGTTGCACAATCTCCTGATATGGAGCAACTGATGAGGCTTGCCGCGGATGAGATCAACCAGAAGTTGACCGTCTATGACTCGAAGTTTCCGAACAAGTCGCTGTCCGACAAGCTGGTCTTCGTCGCGCTTAACGAAGCGATCAACAGAATCTCCTACAAGAGAAAGCTTTCGGAGGCCACTGAACAGGCCGGCAAGCTTCAGAAGGATGTAGAGTCCTACATTGAAAATATTGAAAAGTCAGGCCGTTAGTCCCACGTGCTCAAATCAACAAGTTCTTCGGAACCGAGTTTACTCGAGCCGGTGATGACGGGCCAATGTCACCCTTGCGGGGATCGCGTTCAGTACGCGACGGTGGATCTCTGAACCGGTGCGGATCTCAAATCTTATAAATTAAGGTTTCTGACAAGCGACTGGCGGCCTTTTCTTTCAATCCTTACCCAGACGGTCGGTTTCCGGAACTATGCCGGAGACCGTTTTTTTTGCGGCCGAGGTGAAAAAAGGACAGTTTAAACCAATAATGTTACAGATATGTTAAATTTGCTTATAGGAGTCTTGATCGGCGCGGTCGTAGCGCTGGGGACTTATATAGTAGTCCGGAGGATTATTCTGAAAGGGCGGAAGGAGGAGATTATCGCCAAGGCTGAAATCGAGGCCGAAAGCATAAAGAAGGACAAGATCCATCAGGCAAAGGAGAAGTTCCTGCAACTCAAGAGCGAGCACGAGCAGTACATCAACGAAAAGAACGGTCAGCTGCGCGACGCCGAGAACAGAATCAAGCAGAAGGAGAATTCGCTGAACCAGCAGAACTCCGAACTCCAGAGAAAGATGCGCGAGACAGACAATGCCAGGACAAGCCTCGCGGCCCAGCAGGACGTCCTTTCCAGGAAGACTGACGAATATGACAAGCTGATAGCCCAGGCGAACAAGCAGCTCGAGACCATTGCCGGGATGAGCGCCCACGAAGCCAAGAACATCCTGATGGAGAACATGAAGGCAGAGGCGAGGACAGAAGCGCAGGCCTACATCAACGACACTATGGACGAGGCTAGGCTGAACGCCACAAAGGAAGCCAAGAGAATCGTGATCAACACGATACAGAGAACGGCCACCGAAACCGCAATCGAGAACGCTGTCACGACTTTCCCTATCGAGAACGACGAGATAAAGGGCCGCATCATCGGCCGCGAGGGCCGCAACATCAGGGCTCTGGAAGCGGCCACGGGAGTGGAGATCGTGGTTGACGACACGCCTGACGCAATCCTGCTGTCAGCCTTCGACCCGGTGCGCAGGGAGGTTGCAAGACTTGCTCTGCACCAGCTTGTGGTTGACGGAAGAATCCATCCCGCACGCATCGAGGAAGTCGTGGCGAAAGTCCAGAAACAGCTTGAGGACGAGATTCTCGAAACAGGAAAGAGAACCTGCATCGACCTCGGCATCCACGGTCTGAACATCGAGCTTGTCAAGATGATAGGCAGGATGAAATACCGTTCTTCCTACGGCCAGAACCTTCTCCAGCACTCGCGCGAAGTAGCCAACATCTGCGCGATAATGGCTTCAGAGCTCGGACTCAACCCTAAGATCGCGAAGAGGGCCGGTCTGCTGCACGACATCGGAAAGGTCTCCGAAGATGAGCCTGAACTGCCTCACGCACTGCTCGGAATGAAGCTTGCGGAGCAGTACAAGGAGAAGCCTGAAATCTGCAACGCCATCGGAGCCCACCACGAGGAAATCGAGATGACGTCCATCATCTCCCCTCTCGTGATGATCGGCGACGCCATTTCCGGCGCACGCCCCGGAGCCCGCCGCGAAGTCATCGAGTCCTACATCAAGAGACTGAAGGGGATGGAGGATCTCGCCGCTTCCTACCCTGGAGTGACGAAGAGCTATGCCATCCAGGCAGGCCGTGAACTTAGAGTCATCGTCGGAGCCGACGAGGTAAGCGACGACCAGGCGACAAGGCTCTCGGCTGACATAGCCCAGAAGATCCAGGAGGAGATGACGTATCCGGGACAGGTGAAGATCACCGTCATCAGGGAGACTCGCTCCGTGGCCTACGCCAAGTAATCAGCCGCCCGGGCCAAATAAAAAGACTACAATCACAACAGATTCCATGTCACATAATCTGAAAAAGGCTATTGCAATGATGGCTGCGCTCCTTGTCTGGAGTGCAGCCTCTTTTGCGCAGGCACCGGAGGCCACCGCAAAATGGTCGGTCTCCGCCGAAAAGGTCGCCGAAGGGATGTTCGAACTGACTTTCACCGGTAACGTAACCGATGGCTGGCACATCTATACGGTTGACCACAAGTACAATCCAATCGTGGTCGAATTCGCTCCCGATGAAGCATATTCATTGGAAGGCAGCCTCGTGCAGGTCACGGAGCCTGACGACTTCAAAGGTGAGGAGGTCTTCTACGGGCAGGTTAAGCTGACGCAGAAGGTCCGCCTGAACGGCCAGTCCGCCACCGTCAAGGGTGAAGTCGGCTGGAGCGGATGCAACGACACCTACTGCGCGGCGCCGGAGACCTGGGAGTTTTCGGTCGAACTGAACGGTTCCGCAGATGCCGCGGCGGCCGCTCCCGCTGACGGACAGCCGGCGGAAACCATCGCCGCCGACACGCAGACCGATGAAGGGCAGAACGCCGGAGGCTCGCTCTGGGCCCTTATAATAGAGGCAATCCTCTGGGGCTTCGCGATGCTTATGACACCGTGCGTGTTCCCGATGGTTCCGATGACTGTGTCGTTCTTCATGAAGCAGTCCACGACCGCGGCGGAAGGCAGATTCAAGGCATTCATCTACGGTCTTTTCATCGTCCTTCTGTACACAGTCCCGATCAGCATCATCATCGGGCTCACCTGGGTGATAGGAGGCAATGCCGTGACTGCGGACATATTCAACTGGCTCGCGACGCACTGGCTGCCTAACATCATCTTCTTCATCGTCTTTATGGTTTTCGCCGCCTCCTTCTTCGGAGCGTTCGAGATAGAACTTCCTTCCAGCCTCGCCAACAAGAGCGACGCGAAGAGCGGAGGCAAAGGACTTGGAGGAATATTCTTCATGGCCCTCACCCTCGTGCTGGTGTCATTCTCCTGCACAGGGCCTATCGTCGGCACGGTGCTGATCAAGTCAACGCAGGGTGAGTTCTGGACTCCGATGGTGACGATGCTCGCGTTCTCCGTCGCTTTCGCGCTGCCGTTCACGGTGCTGGCGATGTTCCCTTCGCTGCTCAAGAAGATGAAGAGCGGCTCCTGGCTGAACAGCGTCAAGGTTGTGCTGGGATTCATAGAAGTAGCTTTGGGATTCAAGTTCCTCAGCGTCGCGGACCAGACCTACCACTGGGGCCTTCTCGACAGGGAAGTCTATCTGGGAATATGGATCGTCGTGTTCTCGATGCTGGGATTCTACCTGCTCGGCAAGCTGAAATTCAGGAACGACTCCCCAGTCGAGCACATTTCGGTCACGAGACTGGGACTGGCCATAGCTGTGTTCACGTTCGTGGTCTATATGATTCCGGGAATGTGGGGCGCACCTTTGAAAGCGCTTTCAGGCTACCTACCGCCGCTTGAGACGCAGGACTTCATCGTTTACAACTATGCCGACACGCCGGCCGGCTCCGTCGCCGCGCAGAGCGGGGATAACGCCACGGCAGGGCACCAGACTCAGCCGGCCGCCGAGGGCGTTTCCGCCTACGGCCGGAAATACGACCTTAAGATGCCTCTCGGCCTGACCGGCTATTTCACTCTGGAGGAAGGCCTGGCCGCCGCCAGAGAGCAGGGCAAGCCCGTCTTCGTGGACATCACCGGACACGGCTGCGTCAACTGCCGCGAGATGGAGCAGAGGGTCTGGAGCGACCCGCAGGTTCTCGATATCCTGAAGAATGAATATGTCATCGTCGCTCTCTACGTGGATGACAAGACCAAACTCGACGAGGCGGACTGGATGACCACGCCGGAAGGCAAGACCCTGAAGGAAATCGGCCGGGTCAACTCCTACATAGCCCGCACGAGGTTCAACGTGAACGCCCAGCCGAACTACGCCCTTCTGGACGCCGACGGCAACCTTCTCGCTCCGGTAAGGGGGTACAATCTCTCCGTCGAAGACTTCATCAAGTTCCTCAAGCGGTAGCCAGTCCGTGGCACTTAACGTGCTGCAGATGAACCGAAAATCAAAAGTCCCGGTGCTGAAATCAGCATCGGGACTTTATTCTGTTGTCCGATTGTCAGCGGATTATCCGCCACGGACACTACCTCTTCGAGGTGACCTCGGCCTCGTACTTCTCGATGGCAGGGATGAACTCCTCGCCGACCGGAACGCCGTTCTTGAGGTTGAAGTAGTCGTAAACGGCTCCGAACGGAAGTGACTTGGCCTCCTCAAGAAGAGCGAGACGCTGGAAGTACTTGCCGTTGTCCTCGAACTTGCGCAGAGTCTCAAGCGGCTCCAGGAAAGCCTGAAGCATACACTTCTGCGTAGCACGCGTACCGATGATGTAGGCTCCGATGCGGTTGATGGAAGCGTCGAAGTAGTCCAGGCCGATGTGCGTACGGTCAAGGGCGCCGGCACGGACAACCTCCTTGAACAGGTCGAGGGTCTGGTCGTTCATCGTTACCACGTGGTCCGAATCCCAGCGGACAGGACGGCTGGTGTGGAGCATCAGCTCAGGAACGAACAGAAGCAGGGAGGCTACCATATCGCTGATGTTCTCGGTCTGCTCGTAGTGGCCGGTGTCGAGGGTGTACATAAGCTTGCGGGTAGAGCAGTAGCCGGTCACGAAGTCGTGCGAGCCGACAGTGTAGCTTTCGAGTCCGATGCCGAAGAGTTTCGCCTCAAGGCAGCTCTTCATCCCCGGAAGATTCTCGGCAAGAATCTCGTCAAGGGACTGAGCCATTATCTCACGGTAACGGAGACGCTCGACAGTCTGGTCCTTGGAGCCGTCGTGAACCCAGATGTTCATTATGCAAGGGTCGTTCTGGTACTTGCCCATCGCATCGGCCACCCTGCGGCAGCGCTTGGTGTGTTCGATCCAGAAATCGCGGACGCCCTTGTCAGGATTGGCGATGGAGAGGTCGCCGCTCTTAGGATGCGAAAAGGACGTGGAGTTGAAGTCGAGCTTCATTCCGTTCTCCTTTCCCCATTCCATCCAGCTTTTGAAATGCGCCGGCTCAACCTCGTTGCGGTCAACGTGCTTTCCCTGGAAATCTCCGTAAATCTCGTGCAGGTTGAGACGCTGTGTTCCGGCGAGAAGGCTCTTCACGAACTTGAGGTCAGAGCGGAGTTCGTCGATGTTGCGGGCGCGGCCCGGATAGTTGCCTGTGGCCTGGATGCCACCCGTAAGGGCGGTGTCGTTCTCGAAACCCATTACATCGTCGGCCTGCCAGCACTGAAGGGAGATCGGAGTCTTCTCAAGAAGTTCGATGGCCTTGTCAGTGTCCACACCGATGGCCGCATAACGCTCCTTGGCCATCTCGTAAGCCTGTCTTATCAATTTCTCGTTCATAATGATAAAGTGTTATTGTTTATTGTTCGGATAGTAAGTGTTCACGGTAATGGAATTGCCGATGATTCTGCGCATCTCCCAGCGGTCACCGACCAGACCGGCAACCTTGGCCTGCATCATTATGTTGCCGATGGCCGTGCCCTCGACAGGACCCGCGATGACAGGAATGCCGAGAGTGTCGGCGGTGAGCTGGCTGACAAGCTTGTTGGCGGAACCGCCTCCGATCACGTGCAGCTTTTCAATCTTGAACGGTGCGAAATCCTGAAGCATTGCGATGACCTCCCTGTACTTGCGCGTCAGGCTATGGTAGATGCAGCTGATCATCTCGCCGTCGGTCCGAGGCACCTTCTGTCCGGATTCGGCAAGAGCCGCCTTGATCTCCGCGTCCATATCCTTCGGAGCCGCGAAACGCGGATCATCCGGATCGACGGTCGAAGGGAAGTCTATCGCCTCCCCGGCCAGTTTCTCGATCTCGGCGTATGAATATTTCCGGCCTTCCTTCTCCCAGGTCTTGCGGCTCTGCTCAAGCAGCCACATTCCGGTGATGTTCTTCAGGAAGCGCGTGGTGCCTTCGATACCGCCCTCGTTCGTAAGGTTGTATTCAAACGACTTGCCGTCGATCAGAGGGGTCGGGGATTCGATGCCCATAAGGCTCCAGGTGCCGCTGCTGAGATAGGCGAAGTGCTCGTCTGAAGCTGGCACGGCGGCGATGGCGGAAGCCGTATCGTGGCCTGCGACCGCGATCACAGGGACAGGTTCCATTCCGGTCTCTTCGCAGATCTCCTTCTTCAGGGTTCCGACCTTCGTGCCAGGCTGCACGATGTCCAGCAGGATGGAAGGATTGATGCCTAGACGCTCCAGAAGGCTCTTCTGGAAGTCACGGGTGCGAGGGTTGATGATGCCCGACGTGGAAGCGTCGGTGTATTCACAGACCATCTTCCCGGTCAGCATATAGGCCAGAAGGTCCGGCATAAAGAGGATCTTGTCCGCATCGTGCAGCGGAGAGCCTTCTTCCCTGCTCTGAGCATACAGCTGGAAGATCGTGTTGAAATTCATTATCTGGACTCCGGTGGCCGAGTAGAGTTCCTCCTTCGGGATGAACTCGAAGACCTTCTCCGGAATGCCTTCGGTGTAAGGGTCGCGGTAAGCCCTCGGAAGGCCCAGGATGCTCCCGTCACTGCCGATGCACCCGAAGTCAACCCCCCAGGTGTCGATACCTATGGATTCGATCTTGACTCCCATTCCGGCGATCTTCTTCAGAGCGGCCTTGAAGTGGTCGAACAATGAATATATGTCCCAATGGTATTTACCTTCAATTTCCCTGACGGCGTTGGGGAACCTGTAAACTTCTTCCGTCGTGAGCTTTCCGTCGGACACGGTGCCAAGAATGGCCCTGCCGCTGGTCGCTCCCAAATCAAATGCTATGAAACTCATATTACGTGGTTTTACTTGGACTTCAAAAGGCCTTCGGCAACCGCCGGAAAGGCTGATACAAATTTTGTTTTTTTTCGTTACAAGCGCGCTGAAAATTCTGATATTACAACTTGTAATTTTGATTAAAGAATATATATCGCTATATTTGTGTCAGACAATAGGCTCCGAGGACAATGGCTTCAGTTCATCTCAAATATTTGGCAGTAAATCCGGTCGACCTCAAGTGGGGTACGGCCGTCAATTCCGCCGGTTTTCAGGAGATCGCCCCAGGAATGGACTACCCTCCGCGCAATCATCCTTCACGCTACATCTTCTCCACCGAAAGCGGCAGGATCCTGCAGGAGTACCAGCTGCTGTACATAACGGAAGGGAGAGGCAGATTCTCCTGCGACTCGCTCGGCAGGTCAAGGTGGTTGCAGGTGAAAAGCGGAATGATGTTCCTCCTCTTTCCCGGAGAATGGCACTCGTACTTTCCCGAAAAGCAGTCCGGTTGGAAGGAGTACTGGATCGGATTCAACGGATCCTTCATCGACAACCTCATCGAACAGGGGTTCTTCTCCAAGGAAAGGCCGATATTCAAAGTGAACATCCACGAGGACATCGTGAACCTCTACAATGATGCGATCAGGGCGGCGGTGGCGCAGGAATCCGGATTCCAGCAGGTTCTGGCCGGAATTGTGGACAGACTGCTGAGTCTGGCCTATTTCTACGACAGGAACTCCCAGTTCCAGGAGTCGGACGCGGCCAACAAGATCAGCCAGGCCAAGGTGATAATCCACGACAACTATATGACGATTACCCCGGAGGAACTGGCTTCAAGGCTCTGCCTCAGCTACTCGTCATTCAGGAAGACGTTCAAGGAGTACACGGGGTTCTCCCCGGCCAAGTTCATCAACGAAGTCAGGATGAGCAAGGCGAAGGAACTGCTGACCAACACTTCGATGAGCATCAAGGAGATTGCCTACAACATCGGGTACAACAACCACGACTATTTTTTCACGGCATTCCGGCACACAACGGGACAGACCCCCGCAGAGTACCGGAACGTCACACAAGGCACGAAAGTCTAAAGTGCCGGGACAACGCGGTCTTTGAAGAGCAGCTCCAGGTCGCGCTCCAGCGCCGGACGTGCAATCTTTTCAGGGACGAACTCCCAATGGCCGACCACGGAAGGGTCGCCGATGACGGCCGGATCGATCTCGTGGTGCACTTTAAGATATTCATAGAGAATCTCCCGGATCTCCGGATAGTACTCGACGGTGCGGTCCGCGATACGGTCCGTGTCTATGCCGATTTCCTGCAGCAGGCCGCCTCCGCCGCTGGCGCGGTAGGAAGTCATAGCCACATTGTAGGTCGAATCAAGGCTGAAAGGCGTGCCGTCAGCCATCGAGGAGATGCTGATTCTCGAGCCGTACGGACTGGTGACGTCCACCGTGTAGTCGATGCCGGCTGCCGAGTCGAAGTTGTAGGACCTTTCCGCGAAGGACCAGCCCTTAGCTCCTGTGCGGGGGTCGTCCCGGCTGATGATGTTAAGCACGTGGTCTGAAGGCCCGGACACGGTGACGATCCAGCGGTTGTATGAAGCCTCAAGGTAGTTCTTGATTTCCCGGCCTGTCATCGTGATGACATAGAGCTGGTTCTCGTAAGGATAAATTGTAAACAGGTCCTTGTAGATCAATGTGCCGGCCTTGACGAAACCGTCGTAGGTCAGAGGCGCGGCGATGGAGACCCGGGCGGGCCTGCAGCCGAGGCAGAGAGTGTGGACAAGGTTTACATAGTCGCACATCCCCGTGTAGGCGTCCCTGGTGCGCATATCCACCTTCAGGTCACCGACCTCCTGGGTCGTGAAGACCTGCACCGCCTGGTAGTCCTCGTGGAAATCCTTCGCCATCAATGTGTCCACCTTATGCGAATCGACCGGGAGCAGGTCAGCTTCGACGGAGCGTTCCGTGACCTTTCCGCCCTCAACTTTCAGATGAAGCGTTCCGTGTCCGACGAAACGGCAATGGCTTCCGGAGTTGATCAGAGCGAGGCTGTCGCAGGAGGCCGTGAACGGCCTGTGGTCGTGGGAGCAGATCAGGAAATCCACTCCGCGGAGGCTCTTGTAAAGGTCAAGTCCCTGGCTCTCAAGCATCGATCCGTCCCCTTTTCCCGTACCGGAATGGACGGACACTATAACGACGTCCGGCTTCTCCTTCGCTGTGACCTTGTCGACATCCTCCTGCACCAGAGGCAGAAGGCTCTCGAACGTCATCCCGCTCCAGAGTTTTTCGGACAGCCAGTTCTTCATATTGGCGTTGGTGAAACCGAGGATGGCCACCTTGAGTCCACCCCGGCGGACAATCTTGTACAGAGGGAAGTAAGGCTCTCCGTTGTCCGTCCGGACGGCGTTGCCCCCGAGAAACGGAATTCCTCCGGCCTTGAGATCGGCTGCTATGCGGTCATAGACCTTGTGGCCGGTCTCGATGTCGTGGTTGCCGACCGTGACCGCGTCATAGCCAAGGCGTGCCGCAAGACGGGGATAGACGTGGGGCGAAACCGTGTCCACATAGTTGAAATAGTAGGCGGCGTTGTCACCCTGGAGAAAATCGCCGGCATCCACCAGAACCACATTGTCCGCTCCGTCTGCGGCGCGTACGCTGTCCACCACCGTCTTGACGGCGAACAGGGACTTCCGCACTCCCCCGCCCACATAGGTCGAGTCGAAGTACGACCCGTGGACATCATTGGTTGTCAGAAGATGAAGAACATAGTCCCCGTCCTTCAGATTCCGGCCGCAACCGGTCAGAAGGATTCCGGCCGCAGCCGCGATCATCATTGACGGAATTATCGACGAAAACGCTTTTCCCATAACTTTCTATGTCTATTATAGATAAAATTCAAAATGCTTCCTTTCCGTGCGGCTCTCCCTTTGCCTCTGCCTCTCAGCCTTGCCGCCGCCGAGCGCCCTGTCGAGACTGAACACGACGCTGAACTTCTGCTGCCAGCCCTGGAATCCTTCATCCGTGAAATGGGCGACCGCCGAAAGCCGCAGACGGGCGAAACCGCAGATGTAAGGCTGCCAGTAGAGTTCCGCCCTGTCGTAGAATCCCGGATGTTTCCAGTCCGAGCCGTCAGCGCTGATGCGGTAGAACGGGCTGCCCGGGTACAGGTCGCCGCCGAGCATATTCCCGCCCCCGTCGATTGTGAACCAGTAAGGCATCTGGCCTTTGCCGTAGTAAGAATCGTTCAGGATGCCGAAACGGCTGTAGCCGAGGTTCAGGGTGAGCAGGCCGCCGAAAGACGGCTCAAGGCCGGTCTCGTTGATGCGGTCCTGGTGCAGTCCCTGGACATAGCTCAGTTTTGCGTTCCAGCGGAAATCGCTCCGGCCGGACGCAATCCTGATGAACGGAGACGCAAGGACATTGTCGACGACTCCCCTGTACTCCAAGGTGTTGGCGAAATGGTACATAGTGGCGGTCCAGCCGGCGTGCAGAGGGCTGTCGCCGAGGACATAGTCACCGTAGGTGAAGATCTGGAAACGCTCCCTGCGGCCGTGGCCGATCAGGCCCATCCAGTCAAGTCCGGCCTCGCTGTAACCCTTCTTAGAGGACCACTTCAGCAGCAGGCCTTCCAAATTATTGTCATAGAATTGGTTGAGATCCGAGATGAATAGCGGCGGGACATAGTCGGTCTTCACGGGGTCGTCAGACCAGGCCGGATTACCCGTTCCGAAGACGGAGCGGCTGCGTGGGAACACTCCGGCCAGGAAGTTGAAGGATCCGCCGCGCTTTTTCAGTTCAAGACCGTACCAGCACGTTATTTCCCTGAACAGAGCAGTGTTCTGAAGCTTGGCATCATCATCCCCGACAGGCGACTCGCCCATATTCTTCATCACGTCTATGCCGAGCGTAAGAGTGTGCGTCATATTCCTTCCTTCCACTTTCACGCCTACGGTAGGGGTGAGCCTGAAGGCGTGGGCGGTGCCGGAAGTCTCGAACAGGTTGCCAGAGCCGTCATATTCCCTGTTGTCAAAATAGTACTGGAAGTCAGCGCCGTAGGTCATCACGGCCTTTTTCTGTGCGGCGCAGGTGGCGGCCGCCAGGATCAGTGTCAACAAAATCGCTTTTTTCCTCATAAACCGGAAATTCAGGAAGCCGCCATTCTGGGGGCGGACAATGCAAATTTACTTAATATTTCGTAAATTCGCATCTATGGAAACGCTCAAACTACAAACCCCGGTGGAGGCCGGACGCAGCCGTATAAGAATCTCCCTGAAAGACAAAATCTTCGTGCTCGGAAGCTGCTTCGCCGACAACATCGGCGGAAAAATGCAGGAGCTGGGATTCGACATTACGGTCAATCCGTTCGGCACGCTCTACAACCCTGTCTCCGTCTGCAACTCCATCGCGAGACTGACTTCCGGCATTCCGTTCACGGAAGACGACTGCGTGCAGATGGGTGCGGGAGCGGGACTGTTCTGCTCGTTCAGCCACCACACCTCATTCGCCCGGCGCACAAAGGAGGACTTCCTGCAGCACGCCAACGCTTCGCTTGAAGCGGCCTCGCTGCGGTGGAAGGAAGCCGGCAAAGTCATCATCACCCTCGGCACGGCCTGGATCTATGAATATGCCCGCTCGGGCGAAGTGGTCTCCAACTGCCTGAAAATCGATGCGAAGGAGTTCTCCCGCCGGCGGCTCACCGTCCGGAACACGGCTGTCCTGCTTACGAATATGCTTGCGAAGCATCCGGACAAGGAGTTCATCTTCACGGTCTCGCCGATCCGTCACCTCAAGGACGGAGCGCACGGCAACCAATTGAGCAAAAGCACCTTACTACTGGCGTTGGAGGAAGTCATCGGCGATACTCCGGAGAGATGCGCGTATTTCCCGGCCTACGAGATTGTTCTTGACGAACTGCGGGACTACCGTTTCTACGCACGGGATATGGTCCATCCGTCCGAGCAGGCCGTGGACTATCTATGGTCAAGGTTCGCAGACTTCGCCCTCCCGCAGGAGGAACTGCCGGAACTGGAAGCGAGACGGAAGGAATTCCTGCGCTCGCAGCATCACCGGATACTGGCGCAATGACGGATTTCAGAACCGCTTGCCGAAAACTATCCTGAGGAAAGTCAACGCGAGAACGTTGAGGTCGAAGGCGACCGAATGGTTTCTCAGGTAATAAAGGTCGAGGTCAAGCCTGGTCAGCATCTTCTCGAGCGTGTCCGTGTAGCCGTTGTAGAGGGTGGCGTAGGAAGTGACGCCCGGTCTGATCTGGTACAGATAGACGTAGCGCGGATTGCAGGCGATGATCAGGTCGATGTAGTGCTGACGCTCCGGACGGTAGCCTATGAACGACATATCCCCCACGAACACGTTCCACAACTGCGGAAGCTCGTCAAGATGATGGTTGCGCAGAAACCTGCCCACACGGGTAAGCCTGGAGTCCGAGTCACCGCTGTACAGCTGCGCGCCGTTCGCTTCGGCATCGACACGCATCGACCTGAATTTCAATATATTGAAAGGCTTTCCGTTCTTACCTATCCTTTCCTGCCGGTACAGCACCGGTCCCTTGTCCTCCCACCATACGGCGATTGCGGAAGCCAGAGCCATAGGAGAGAAAACAACCATAAGGACTGCTGAAAGCACGATGTCGAAGGTACGCTTCAGAACAGCGCCGAAACGCGACATACCGTCAGCAACCGGAATGTCCTCGAGCTGGGCGGAATTTTCCGGATGTGCGTTCCCGGATTCAGAGGCTTCGGTACCGGAGCCGGAACCGTCTTTCGGCATATTCACTGTCCCTTTGGTGAAGAAAATGGCGTCAACGCCGCCGAGACGCCATTTCAAGGTTTCAAGATCCTTCGGAGTCGCGCAGCAGTACACCACCTTGTCATTGATGACCCGTCCGCCCATATTCCTGTCCGGACACATATAGCCAAGCACGTTGTACTCCCCGGATGATTCCAGGCTGTCGGCCAGAGCGACCGCATTGTCATCGGTGCCGCACACGAGGGCATTCTTTCTGGAGATCTTTGCAATCACATCCTTCGCACCGTTTCCCGAAAACATCTTGGCAGCGAACCGCATATAGAACAGCATCGAAGCAGTCAGCACTGCATCTACCACCACGGCCATCACGGCAAGCGGAACCGAAGGGAATCTGACCACACCGAACAGAAGCAAAACTCCCAGAATGATTTCCTTGATCAGGGTGGCCGCGATCAGAAGGGCTACAGAGTTGAGCGTAAGATACCTTCTCACAGACTTGAACGACCCTGTCGAGAGAAAGCCGGCAAGGGACGCGGCAAGCGCGATGCCCAGCCACTTCAGGGCGAACGTCGTGAAACCCGGAACGGGATTGGACAGCCATCTTGCCAGCAGAACGGCCAGCAGCGAAGCCACAAGCGACAGGACGGAATCCTGCAGCAGTATCAGCCTCGAGCCTGCATACTCGCTTCTGCGATTGTCTTTCTGATTGTCTTCCTTTGAAACTTCTTCTTCCTTCTTCATAGATTAGAATTCACCTTATCTTATACCCGGTACTCATAACTTTCCGCAAATTTACTAAAAATCAGCGGAAAGCCAACGCATTGAAAAGAGATTTCTCAAACTACAGGTCGAGAACCCTCTTGTGGCGGCCCGGCCGGTAAGGAATGAAGACGGATTTGCCGGAAGATGTGTTCCGGACCGTGATGTCGAAGGTAGCGTCCCGGAACTTGCGGACGACGCGGTACTCCTTGATGGAGGCCGGCAGGCAAGGCTTGACAAGAAGGCCGCCGAACTGCGGACGGATGCCGAGAAGGTACTCGGAGACGGCGTTCCAGTTCCACGCGGCTGTGCCTGTCAGCCAGCTGTTCTTGCCTTCGCCCGGACGCGCGGAGTCCTTTCCCGCGATCATCTGGCAATAGACATAAGGCTCGACCTTGTGCAGTTCCTGGTCCTTGATGAAGGCCGGAGCAATCTTGCAGTAATGTTCCCAGGCATCGTCCGCACGTCCGGCCAGCGCCTCGCCGATGATCACCCACGGATTGTTGTGGCAGAATATTCCCGCATTCTCCTTGTAGCCGGCCGGATAGGAAGAAATTTCGCCGTACTCGGGGCGGTAGCGGCTGAAAGGAGGATTGTTAAGCACAATGCCGTGAGGGCAGTCAAGATACTCCTTCACGGAATCCAGAGCCTTGTCGCACAAGCCCTTGTCGGCTCCGATGCGGGCCATCGTGCACCAGCCCTGGCTTTCGATGAAGATCTTGCCCTCGGCATTTTCGCGGGAGCCGACCTTGCGGCCGAAGAAATCGTAGGCGCGCAGAAACCATTCTCCGTCCCATCCGTATTTTTCCACTGACTCCGCCATACGGTCCGCCCACTGGCCTATCGCCTCGGACGAGCGGCCGTAATCCCCCTCAGGCAGAAAGTTCTGAGGCAGCAGTTCCGGATGCTCCTCAAGGTAGGCTAGCATCTGCGAGAATTCCTTGCCCGCAACCACATAGAGGCCGGCTATCATCACCGATTCGGCCTTGCTGCCGTCGGTCTTGTTCTCGGTTGTCTGGAAAGATTCGTCAGGATCGGTGGAGAAGCAGTTGAGATTCAGGCAGTCATTCCAGTCCGCACGGCCGATCAGAGGCAGAGCGTGAGGTCCGAGTTCGTGCGAGAAACGGGTGTAGCTTATGAAAAGATGGTCAAGAAGGCTCCGCTCGCTGCCCTCGACATTGTCGAAAGGCACCGGCTCGGCGAGTATCGAGAAATCCCCGGTCTCCTTGAGATAGGCCACCGTGCCGAGAATCAGCCAGAGCGGATCGTCGTTGAAGCCGCCGCCGATGTCGTCGTTGCCACGCTTGGTAAGCGGCTGATACTGATGGTAGCAGCTGCCGTCCGGAAACTGGGTCGCCGCAATGTCCAGAATCCTCTGCCTTGCCCGGTCCGGAATCTGGTGGACTATTCCGAGCAGATCCTGGTTGGAGTCCCTGAAGCCCATTCCGCGGCCGATTCCGCTCTCGAAGAAACTTGCGCTGCGGCTCATCAGGAAAGTGACCATACACTGGTACTGATTCCAGATGTTGACCGTCCTGTCAAGTTCCGGCACGCCGGAAGACACGGTGAAATTGCCCATCAGCCCGTCCCAGTACCTGTTCAGCGCGGCGAACGCCTGATCGACCTTCGCAGAGGTGCTGAAGGCCGACATAGTCCTGCGCGCCACGTCCTTGTCGATCACTCCGGAGCCTGAATTGAGTTCGGAGCCGGTCGGTTTGACGAACTTCAGGCCTTCAGGGTTCTCGGCATAGCCAAGAACGAAGACAAGGTCCTTGGATTCTCCCGGTTCAAGCACGATGTCGAACCTGTGCGAGGCGACAGGACTCCATCCGTGGGCTATCGACTGCCAGGACGTCCCCTCCGCGACCGCCCGAGGGCTGTCAAAGCCATTGTACATCCCGATGAATGCATCCCTGTCGGTGTCGAAACCGTCTATGCGGTCATTCACGCCGTAGAAAGCATAGTGGTTGCGGCGCTCACGGTACTCGGTCTTGTGGTAGATCACGCTGCCCTCGACCTCGACCTCGCCAGTGGACAGATTCCTCTGGAAATTCTCCATATCGGTCTCTGCGTTCCACAGGCACCATTCGACGAAAGACCAGAGTCCGAACTCCTTGCGGGCGGTGCTCTTGTTCACGAGGGTCACCTTCTGCACCTCGCAGTTGTGGCCGATAGGCACGAAGAAAAGTTCGCTGACGCGAAGTCCGTCCTTCTCGCCCGTGATGCGGGTGTAACCCATCCCGTGCCTGCACTCGTAGAAATCAAGCGGAGTCCTGCACGGCTTCCACCCCGGACTCCAGACGGTCCCGCGGTCATTGATGTAGAAATATCTTCCCCCGGCGTCCATCGGCACTCCGTTGTAGCGGTAGCGGGTCAGGCGGCGGAACTTCGCGTCCCTGTAGAATGAATATCCTCCGGCGGTCCCGGAAATGAGGGAGAAGAAATCTTCAGTGCCAAGATAATTGATCCAAGGCCACGGAGTGGCGGGATCAGTGATCACGAACTCCTTGGCGGCATCATCAAAATGACCGTATTCCATCATACCTTTTTTTACAAGCAGGCTTGGCGAAAGCACTCCCTTCGTCCGCCTATATAGAATTAATTGAACATCAAGAATACAAACTCGACGGCCAGAATCGCTGCCAGAATGACCGCAACCCAGCGCATAACCTTCGGCAGACCGCTCCAGCATCCTGAACCAGTGACGAACCCGGAGGTTTCCTCCTCTGACGCAATCCCGCTGTCCTGCGAACGCTTGGCGGCAAGTTCGACCTGGATGGCCTCCATTCTCTTTCTCGTAAGAGGATAGAAGAACACGACAACGACGGCCAGGGCGGCCACTGCTGCAGGAATCCAGCTCATAAGAAGCCAGAGACCCTTGATGGCCTCGGGAGTCTGCACTGCGCCCTGGGCGGTGTTGTAGCCGAAGGCGTTGAGCAGCCACATCACGGCGAAACCACCGAACGCCCCGCCGAACTTCTGCGCCATCGAAGCGGACGAGAAGATCAGCCCCGTCGAAGCGGTGCCGTCGCGGTTCTCGGCGAAATCGCTCACGTCGGCGTACATACTCCACACAAGCGGGGAGATCACACCAGTGAATATGCTGATGACCACCTGCAGCACGATCATCCAAAAGTACCCGGACTGGCTTGCGGGAATATAGAAGAATATCGCGCTGAACACGATCAGAGCCGCGAACGACAGCATATAGGTGGTCTTCTTGCCGAGTTTCTCGGAAAACGGAACGGCGAGAGCCACTCCGAGCATATTGCAGACCTCGCCTATCGACAGGAACAGGCCGGCGTAGAAGAGGAAACTCAGCGGGCCGAGATTCAGATGCACGTTCTGGCCGATGACATCGTTGAAGAAGTAGGCCACAGTGCTGCCTCTGACGGTGTTGAAGAGGTTTGAGCAGAGGGCGGCGCCGATGAGGATCCACCACGGAGCGTTCTTCAGAAGAGACTTCAGGTCGCTTCCCACGGACACCTTGCTGACCGTGTGCAGTTTCTCCTTGGTCATCCTGAAGCAGAGCAGGAAGAGGACAAGGCAGAAGGCCGCGATGACGATCATCGTGTTCTGCCAGCCGGCCGGGCTGTCATAGCCGCCGAGGACCCTGCAGAGAGGTTCCCAGCAGAAAAGAGCCAGGAAACTGCCGCCGTAGGCGAAGAACATCCTGTAGGAACTCAGGACTGTCTTAGTGTCGGAATCGTCCGTCATCACGCCGAGCATCGCCCCGTAAGGCACGTTGATACCCGTGTAGACGGTCATCATCATAATGTACGTCAGATAGGCCCAGACAAGTTTCAAGGTCGGGGTCGCGGCCGGAGTGGAGAACAGGAATATTCCGCTCAAGGCGAACGGCACGGCCATCAGCAGCAGGTACGGGCGGTACTTGCCCCACCTGGTAGCGGTCCTGTCGGCCAGCACACCCATCATCGGGTCGGTGACGGCATCCCAGATCCTGGTGACGACCAGGAGCAGGGCCACCTGGTCAAGGGTCAGTCCGAAAATGTTGCTGTAGAAGAACGGCAGGTAGTAGGAGAATATCTTCCAGAACATCGAGGAAGACATGTCCCCGAAACCGTATCCCACCTTCTCGCCGAAACTTGTCCTTATCTTTCCCATCGTGATTATTTATTGAGATTCCTGTCAATCAACCTGTTGAGCCTGCGTACCGACTCCCCTGTCGTGAATCCGTCCGGCTCCGTGCCGAAGCAGTAGTCCACAAGGCGGTCCACCGTGGAGGTAGCCACGTGCATCCTTGTGTCGCAGGAAGCGTAGTAGATGAAGACCTTGCCGTCTTCGTCGGCGATCCAGCCGTTGGTGAACAGCACGTTCATCACGTCGCCCACGAACTCCTCCCCTTCCGGAGCCATGAAGAAGCCCGCAGGGTCGGCGATGACCTTGGAAGGATCCTCAAGCGAGGTCATATAGAGATAAAGCACGTACCGCAGACCGGAAGCGCAGCCTCTCACGCCGTGGGCCAGATGCAGCCAGCCCTTCGGGGTCTTGATCGGCGCAGGGCCTTCTCCGTTCTTGAGTTCCTTGATGGTGTGGTAGTGACGGAGATTGATGATCTTCTCCTCCTTGACCTCGGCGTCGGTGATGTCATCGACAAGAGACCAGCCGATGCCGCCTCCGTTGCCCGCATCGATGAAACCGTCCTGCGGCCTTGTGTAGAGGGCGTACTTGCCGTCGACGAATTCAGGATGAAGGACGACGTTCCTCTGCTGGGAGGCCGACTTGAGGTCCGGAAGCCTGTCCCAGCGGACCAGGTCCTTGGTCCTCGCGATGCCGGCGCAGGCGACGGCCGAAGAGAGGTCTCCGGCCGGAGCCGCCGGATCCTTGCGTTCCACACAGAACACACCGTAGATCCAGCCGTCCTGATGGGCCGTAAGCCTCATGTCATAGACATTCGTGGCCGGCTCGCCATATTCAGGCATCGTTATCGGCCTGTCACGGAACCTGAAATTGTCAACTCCGTTCGGACTTTCGGCTATAGCGAAGAAGGACTTTCTGTCTGCGCCTTCGACACGCACCGCAAGCACGTATTTTCCGTTCCACTTGATCGCGCCCGAATTGAAGGCGGCGTGGATTCCGAATCTTTCCTCAAGGAATGGATTGGTCTTCGGGTCAAGGTCGTATCTCCAGAATAGCGGAGCGTGCGCCCCTGTCAGCACCGGATTCCTGTACCTCTCGTAAACCCCGTTCACATACACCGGCTCGTTCTTCTTTGTTATGAGCGCCTCGTGTTCGGTCTCCAGCCACTTCAACCTTTCTCTAAACTCCATTTTTGTGTTATTTTAATTCAAATTCAACACTTTATCTATTTCCTGTTCAATGAATATGGTCCTGTCGTTTCCGAAGAATTCCTCGAAATTGCCACTGTCGCCCGAGCCGGGGAAAGGAGCGTAGAAATGTCCCGGCTTGTCCCAGGCGTTCCTCCAGGTCAGCACATAGCAGACAGGAACGCCTTTCACCCCTTCCAGAAGCACATCAGTCCACCAGGAAGCATCAGGAATGCCCTCGAAACCCGTCTCGCAAAGAGCCAGCAGCTTGCCGTGCCGGTCCGCGATGCCGGAGAGCAGGGCGAGGTCGGAACGCAGAACCTTGAGATAATGGTCATTGGCCTCGGCGAAGCGCTGCCCGTCGGTCTTGGTGGAGTCCGCGGCGACATAGTCATAGTGGTCGACTCCGATGATGTCCACAATGTCGTCGCCCGGGTAGCGTCCGTAGAAACTTTCCTCCGTCAGGCCGGAGTTCGGCGAATATGCCCACACAAGGTTCGTCAGCCCTTTCTCTTCCGTAAGATACTTATGTGTCATTGAATACAACGCCTTATATTCATCAGCGGTGCAGAGCTTGCCGCCCCACCAGAACCAAGACCCGAGGTTCTCGTGCCAAGGCCTGAATATGACAGGAATCAGTCCGCCTTCGGAGTCCTTCAGCGAGCCGAGGAAATCGGCCGCCTTGGAAAGCCAGTCCATAAACTTCCCGTGGTTCTCACCCCCTTCAAGCACCGAGGCCACGGCCTTGTCGCTGCTGATGTCCCAGGTGTCTCCTCCTGTCAGAGGATTGCGGGGATGCCAGGAGAAGGTCACAAGCCCTCCCCTCCCATAATGGGTCACGGCAGCCCTGCGCATCAGGTCGAACGGAACACCGTCCAGATTGGCGGTGTCACCGAGTTCTATGCCGCCCAGGTCGAAGCCTACTCCGCCCGGAAACTGTCCGCAGACGGACTTCACGTCGGAACGCTGGAGGTCGTCGCCGTCCACGTCCTCAACCTTCCAGGTGTGGCCGTAGACAAGGTCGTCCTGATGGAAATAGACGAACTTCCCATCGGACACCACAGACTGCAGCCTCTCCTTCAGTGTCTCGGCCGGTGAAGGAGCGTTGTTCCCAGCACAGCCCGCAAGGGTCAGGGAAGCCGCCAGGGCGAGAATTGTGTTCGCAACGGAAAATTTCATATTAATAAATTCATAAACAATCATTCATCAGTACTTCGGAGCGCTGTCATAGACAGTCTGGAGGGTGTAGCTGTTGCCCTCTGTGTAGAAGCCTTTCTTGCAGGCATCCACGATCTGGCCGCAGTAAGTCGCGTCAAGATATTCACCGGTGGAGTGGTTTATCAGGCCGTAGATCTCGTTTCCCGCGCCGACCGCGCCGTTCTCCCAGATGAAGCCGGGCATTCCGTAGGTTCTTGCGCACTTGCAGAAATATTCAAACCAGTAGAGCTGGAAGGCCCTTGCCTTGGAGTCCGTCCTGTTGGCGCAGCCGAACTCTCCGAAATAAGCGGGAATATTCTTGGCTATGAAGGTCGTGTAGAGTTTGCTGCAGACTTCCTTCATCGCTTCCTCGGAATAGGAACTGTCGCCGAGGTTGGATTTTCTCGTGTGGCCCCAGTCGTTGTACTTGGCGGTCTGGCAGAACTCGTAAGGACTGTAGTAATGCACCCCGACCATAATCCTTCCGGCCTTGTCCTCAGGCACCTTGAACCCGTCGTTCAGCGTGAAGTCCGGGCTTGCGGCATAGCCCGGGACACCGAGCCAGCGCGTAGCGTTGTTCCCGCCGGTCGCTCTGACCGCATCGACGAAGACCTGGTTCCACTGGTTCAGGATGTCGTTCTGCTTCTTCTTTCCGTCTGCGGTCTGGTACTCCGTGCTCCACCCCCAGTGTCCGTCCTGAATCTCATTGAAGGACTCGAGGATGAGGAAATCGCCCTTGTCCTTGAACCGCTCCGCGATCTGTGTCCAGACAGCCTTGATCTCGGCCTTGATCTGGGTGTTGACGGCATCGCTTGCCACGGCTCCCCTGATGTTCAGCCAGTGCGTCGTGTACGATGTGCCGCCGTTATGGTCGATCGAGCCGTCGTGATGCATGTTGACGATGACGTTCAGTCCGGCCTGTTCCGCGTAATCCACCAGTTCCGCGACTCTGTCGAGGCGGTCGTCCACTTTGTAGTCAGGAGCCTCCCCGATGTGGCCCAGCCACGTGACAGGAATACGCACGGTCTTGAACCCTTTGGACTTCAGGCTCGCGAACACCTCCTTCGCAAGTTTCTGGCCGTTTGTCCAGTAGCCCTCGATCGCAGTCTCGGTCTTGCTGTCGAAAGCATCCAGCTGATTGCCTATGTTCAGTCCGAGTCCCAGTTTATTTGCCATCTTCCAGGCGTCGTTGTCCCCCTGTGAAGGCTCATCCGGAGTTTCAGGCTCCACAGGCTTTTCCTTGGCCGCCTGCGAGATTGTCACGTTCTCCGAAAGCGTGCCGCTCCTGACCGTCACCACGCAGATCCTGGCATCGTAGCTTTCATTCGCCGCCACAGACACGGGATAAGTGATCTTGTACCTTGAATATGTTCCGTCGGTCACCGTCACCCATTTCTGGTCGGCGGCCACGGTCGGTCTGACCGGTGCGATGACTGCGATGGATAAACTGCCGCCTTCCGCCGGAGCTGCGAAAGATGTCGGTGTGACCGTCAAGGTCTTGACCTCCGGCTCCGGCTCCCTCGCCGGAGCCGGTTCATCACCGCCGCAGGCATACATCACAGGTGCCGCCAAGGCAAGCAACATTGCTGAAAACTTCATTTTCATACTCTGCAAATTCTACAAGTCCGTTTTTCGTCCTGCGCCGGCGGACATTCTCCGCACGGTCGGGCAGGAAATTCTTTTTGCCCGGAAATCCGGGTCTTTGGATCCCGGAGGAGGTATCACCCTCCTCCGGAATTGATTGAAAAGCCGTCAGGCTTCCCTGTGGACAGGTCTCCTACATAAAGGAGATCTTCGTGACGGTCACGAGCTTGCCCTGGATGATGATTGCATTGCCCCAGTAAGCGTGAGTCGTGAACTTGGCATAGATGCCGCTGTTGGCCTTGAAGCTGATGTAGCCCTTTCCGGCCGCCTCCGGCGAGTTGTCTGCGTTGAACTGGTTCGCCGCTTCGCCAGGCATCTTGAGGTCGTCGGCAAGGCTGTTCCAGTGGCCGTCGAAGAGCTGGATCTGCCAGTTCTCCGCATCAGTCGTGGTGAAGTAGATCCTGATTTCGCAGTCCTCCTCCAGACCGGCGTTGACCCAGTCGTCCTCGCCGCCGATGCTCAGGTTGTTCTGATAGTTGTCACCCGTGTACTCGGATCCTTCCCAGACAACCTTCTCGGTCGCGCCGTAGTGGATGAGGCTTACGCCCGTGATGATGACGCCTTCACCCTGGCACTGGAACGCACCGCCCCAGCCGGCATCCTGATTGGTGAGTTTGGCGAGGATTCCAGGGGTAACGTTGAACGCGAAGTATCCTGCGGATGTATCGAAATTGTCCGTATTCACTGTAGAACCGCCATCGAGTTCATCAATCGAAAGTTCATCCCAGTGACCGGCCAGATTCTTGAACTGCCACCAGTCGTTGTAGGCCGTGAAATAGACTCTGATCACATCACCCTCGGCGATGCCGGCGTCCTGGAAAGCGTTAGGAGTTCCGAGGTAAGGCGAATTGCCCCAGCCTGCGAGATCTTCGCTGCCTTCCCAGATGTAGGTCTCGGTGTAAGGAGCCGTGATTTCGAACGGAACAGGCCAGTTGTAGGTCTCCCCGCTGACAAGGGTGAGTCCGAGACGGTAGACGCCGGGGCCGACACCGTCAGGAATTGCGAATGTCATTGCATCGTCCGACCTGCTGACGAAAGATGTGACCTTCTTGTCCTTGACAGTCAGGGACTCGATGTTCTGGAGGTTCTCGCCGGTGATCGCGATGTTGCGGCCGACTGAGAACGAAGGCTTGGTGAAGACTATCGACACGGATTCATTGTAGGTCACTTCGACATTGTCCGAGACGGATTCGTAACCGCTTGCGGCAGTGACCGTGAACGGACCGTTGTAGGCATCCCTGGCCACGGTGACGGTAATCTGTTCAGGCTTGTCGACAACGAAGGAGCAGGTGATGAATTCCTGTGTCTCGTCACCGTTCTTCACGTCGGTCACGAGATCAAGGTCGGTACCGGTGATGACCAGCTTGTCCTTTCCGGCCACGACCGAAGTGGCTCCAAGACCGGTGATGACAGGCTTGACGACTTCGACTGCAGGAGTCTGGGCCTGCTTGCCGGAAGCGAGGGTAACGGTGATCGCTCCGTCCTGGGCCGCTGCAGGGATGTCAGCGTAGATCTTGCCGTCCTTATAAGAGAACGAAGCCTCTGCATTGACGAAATCCACCTTGGTCACGAGGTCAAGGTCGGTGCCGGTGATCTCAACTGAAGAACCTGCCTTGTAGCGGCCGTCCTCGGCCAGAGGAGCGACGGAAAGGTCAGCAACGCTCACTGTCTCGATCTCGCCAGCGCAGAAGGATGTGCCGGCGAAAGAAATCAAAGTGATCTCGCCGTCCGTTGCGGAAGCAGGAAGATAGAAAGTGATGGTTTTGCCGTCTTCGCTGACTGTGAAATCTATGTCCTCGGCTCCGGTAAGGTTGATTGTCTGAATCATATCGAGATGTTCGCCGGTCACGGTGACCAAATCGCCTGACTTGTAGGTGGCGGCTTTAGCCTTTTCCACTGCAGGAGCGTTGACAATCAGGGAGTCAGCAGAATAGACAATGTTAGGAATAGTCTGATCGTCCACTTCCTCGTTCACGTCTCCGATGCGGATCATTCCGCTGAGGGCGTTTGAAGGAACCTTGACCGTCAGTTCGTGACGGGACTGGCTGAGGAATTCGGTCACTCTGACATCTCCTCCGAAGATCACCTCCCGGACTATGTTGAGATATTCACCTTTTACAGTGAGGACATCACCGCCGTACACCGCAGCCGGAGCGAATGAACTGATCTCCATAGGCTCGGTGAAACTGATTGAAGAAAGGCTGGTGTGTTCATTGCCGTTCTTGTCCACGATGGTGATTTTTCCAGGCTCCGGACCTTCGAGAGGCACGGTGAAGCGGATCTCGGACTTCCTGCCCGACTCCACCACAGTGAAGTCGGTGACAGTGATTCCTCCCGCAAGACGGATTTCAGTCACGTCCTGAAGGTTGCTTCCGAGGATGCGCAGCTCCCCTCCCCTCATAACAGGATCCGGTGCGAACGCGGCGAAGGTGACTCCGTCTCCGTACGGGTCGGTGTCGAGTTCCTCGTTGCTGCAGCCTGCGAATGAAGCGACTGCGGCGCAGAGAGCCAATATTGCTGAATATTTAAATATCTTTTTCATATTCTTGTTCTCCTTTCATTATTTGTAAGGGACCGCACGGATGTTGTCGATCTGAATCATCGGGGTGCAAGGCGTTCCTTCACCGTCGCTGCTGCCGGCGGCAAGGAAGATCTCCATTCCCGCGAACGAATCGGCAGAAAGGACTCCGGATGCCTTGGTTCCGCCCCAGTCCCAGACGAATTCTGTGTCGATCGGGAATGAAACCGTGATCCATTCTCCACCGGTGTCAAATGAGCCGGTAGCCTGCCAAGGTCTGTACAGAACGCGAGGAAGGGAGATGGTCTCATCGTGGAAGTAGGTGTTGTTTGCCGTGCCAAGAGTACACATCGCAAGGCTTGAGAAGTAGATCTGCATAGGGCAGCCTGTCCACGGATGGTCGGCCGGAATGCGCATCTCGAACTTTATGGCCATGCTTGAGAAGTTCGTGAAGTCCACGACCTTGCTAAGGTCGATTCCTTCGGGATCCTCGTAGGTCTCAGGGGTGTTCCAATTGCCCGGCCAGTACTCAAAGTGGTAACCTGTGTCGTTCCAGTCGGTTCCGTCGCACTTGAAGACGGTGGCCGCATCGTAGAGCTGCAGGTAGTTGCCGTCGATCGAGTTCTCGTCGCTCTGGATGGTCATATTATGCCAGCCGTGGTTCAGACGCGCATTGTCGAAGTTGAAGAGAATTCCGCGGTTGTCCTTGTACTGGAAGACGGACTGTGCCGTGCCGGATGCCGTCGTCACCTTGATCTTGCCCGGCTGGGCTCCCTCAGGAACGACCACATCGAACGAGCTGATGGTGACGTTGGAAATCTCCGTCGCTTCGGCGCCTGGGAACTCCACTGTCAGAGGCTCGGCGAAATAGCTGCCCGTGATGGTGACTTTCTGGCCCGGCTCAGCCCACTCGAAGGACATCGAGCTGATCTTCGGAGATGGAAGAAGGACCTTGAAATCATAATCGACCACCGTGCTGTCCTTTGTGATGAGGTACATCTTGTCGGTCGTGACCTGCGGGAGGTTCTTCGGCACGGCGACAAGAATCGTGTTCTCGGTCATGAAGCTGGTGTTCAGAATCGCCTGCTGGTCGTTGAAGTAGATGTCGTGGACGCTCTTCAGGTTCTCGCCCACGATGCAGATGATCTGCTCGAGGCTGGCCTGGGTGATCGCGATGTCGTTGTCGGCCTGCCTGACGAAATTGATCGTAGGAGTACCGTCAGCCTGCACGAAGCGGTCAGGATAATCGACTCTGTCGCAGGAAGAGAAGCCTGCGAGGAAAAGAGCCGCGGTCAAAGAAGCTGCAAAATATTTTATGATAGGTTTCATTGCTTCCTGTGGTTAAAAGTTATACTTGTAGGTCTCGCGGACGTCAACGTGGACTCCCGGAACATCGGATCCGACATTAGGGTTGAGCACGACATCCTCGGTAGGGAACGGCAGTGTGAACATCGATGCCTTCACATCGACAAGTTCCTGCTCGCCCTTGTAGGTGATTTCGGAATTGTCCCACGGATTGGCTCCAGGCCCGACATATTCGCCAGTAGCATCCATTACATAGTTTGAGCAGGCGTTGGCGAGACCGTCGTAGGACGAACGTCTCTGAGCCTTGAGTTCGGCGATGCAGCCGTTCACGTCGTAGTAGGAGCGGCGCACGAAATCGTACCAGCGGTCTCCTTCGAGGGCGAGTTCAAGACGGCGTTCCTTCCAGACGTCATCGAATGTGACGGAGGTCAGAGGCTCGGCCTTCGCACGCTCGCGGACCTTGTTGACATAGGTGAGGGCGGATGAAGCGTCGCCGGTCAGCACGCAGGCCTCGGCATAGACGAGATAGACATCGCTGAGCCTGAGGATGTGCGTAGGGAGCTGGTTGCGCATATTCGATGCGTGAACTCCAAGAGCCGCTACGTGGTCGGCATCGTTTCCATAAAGATGCTTGCAGTAGTTGGCGCCGGAAGCGCAGGCCCAGCCGCCGTTCGTGCTGTTTGGAGAATAGCTTGAGTCGTAGAAGAAACGGTAGAAGTCGAATCCGCCCTGATCAGTCCAGAAATAGCTGTACTGGTCACCGAACATCATCATCGTCGCGGCGCGGCGCTCATCCTTCTCGTTGGCCTTCCTGACCTCAGGGTCATCGGCAGCAGAAACTCCGAAAGCGTCCTGGAGATCGACTGAAGGACCCTTCCAGTCACCCCAAAGGTCACCGAACTCATCGAAACCGGTGAGGCCGACATCGCACTGGATGGAGTTCTGGCAAGTCCAGTAACCCTGGTCGCTTGTCCAAAGCCAGGAAAAGAGGCATTCGCCGGTCTGCTGGTAAACCTTAGGAGAAAGACGGAACACGTCTGAATATGAAGGAGTGAGCGACCTGCCTGAATTGTCGATGACATCCTTGGCGTACTCGCGTGCCTTGGCGAGATCTTCACTGTCAAGGGTTCCGCTGACGCCGGCCCTGGTCAGATAGACCTTGGCGAGAAGTCCCTCCGCCGCATAGTAGTCGATGCGGTTATATACCCCGATGTAAGGATTCTTCGGAAGGAATTCCATAGCCTTCTCGAGAGTCATTATTATATATTCATACACATCCGCCTTCTCGACCTTTTCAATCTGGTTGTAGTCGCCGGCCTTGATTGATTCGGTGTTGTCGTGGATGATCGGCACATCGCCGAAGGTCCTGACAAGGAGGAAGTAGGCCATCGCCTTCCAGGAGAGAGCCTCTCCTATGCACTGGAACTTCTTCGCCTCAGACGGTCCCTCGGACTTGAGAAGGTTGTTGATCACAGTGTTGCAATGGGCATTGACGGCCCACAGCGAATATGCCATGTTCTTGAGGTCGCCGTCCGTTCCGTTCACGGTGAGGGTGTTGTAGGCGCTCTGTCCCTGATAGACATTGCCGCACATCGTTTCTGAACCGTAAATGTAGAAACGGATGATGTCGTACCACGGAGAGTTGTACAGGTAATTTACTCCCTGCTCGCACTGCGTGTCGTTCTGGTAGTACTGCTCGGTGGTGTAGCTGTCCTCGGAAGGCCTGTTAAGGAAATCCGAGCAGGAAAGCGTCATCAGCGAAAGAGCGAGCGCTACGGTTGTTCTTATGATATTTTTCATTGTCATTTCCTCCATAATTAGAATGTGATGTTCAGACCGAAGGAGCAAGTCATAGGTGAAGGATAACGTCCGTTATCGACACCGAAGGTCAGACCGGTCGAATCCTGGGTGCTGGCGCCGACTTCAGGGTCGTAGCCTGTGTACTTCGTGAACGTGTAGAGATTCTGGATGTTGGCGTAAACGCGGACATTCTCGATCTTCACCTTCTGCAGCATAGCCTTAGGGAAGGTGTAGCCGATGGTGATGTTCTTGATTCTGAGGTAGCTTCCATCCTCGATGTAGCGGTCGCTCAGGCGGTCGTTGTCGTTAGGGTCGGAAACGGTAGGACGCGGAGTCTTGGTGTCTGGATTGGACACGGTGACATTGGTGATGTCCTCGTACCAGTTGCCGCTCGTGTAGGTCTTCTGGTCGTCGACAGGAACAAGCTGCGCACGGTTCTTTACGGAAACATGCTGGTTGACCCAGGCGCTGTTCATATGCACGAGACCGTTGAAGCCCTGTCCCATCATATTGTAGTTCAGAACCTTGTTGCCGTATGAGCCGTTGAGGAAGACGCTGAGGTCAACGTTCCTGTAACGGAATGTGTTGGTCCAGCCGAAAGTGAACTTAGGAAGCGGAGAACCGATGTTGGTCTTGTCCTTTTCGTTGATCACGTTGTCGCCGTTGACATCCTCGAACTTGAGGTCACCGACCCAGACGGTGGTGTTCTTGTTGAACACTCCGTCGGAAGGGTATTTCTCCGCCTTCGGGGAATTCTGGATGTCCTCGAGAGATGTATATACACCGACGACCTTGTAGCCGTAGAAATTGTAGAGGGACTCCCCGACCTCCGTGACGCTGACGATGTCGCTCCACTGACCGTAGCCGACGAGCTGGGCATTGGCCGTGCCGTCAAGGGACACGAGCTTGTTGCGGTTGAAGGAAATCTGGAAGTTGCTGTCCCATCCGAACTTCTGATGGTTGACAGGGTGGGTGTCGAGAGTGATTTCAATACCCTTGTTCTGGATGGTACCGTAGTTGCCCTTAGGAGCGGCGAGGGCTGAAGAGCCGTTGCCGTGGGTTCCCATATAGGCAGGAAGGGTCAGTGACATAAGCATGTCGGATGACTTCTTGTTGTACGCATCGACTGTGAGGTTGATAGCTCCGTCAAGGAATCCGAGATCGAGACCGATGTTGGTCTGCACCTGCTTCTCCCAGTGGATACCTGTGTTAGGAATGTTGGAAGGCCGCTGGCTGTCACCGAGAGCGGAAGGCATCTTGCTCATTCCCGACTCCCAGGCGCCAGAACCGATGTTGGCGTTGCCTGTCTGTCCCCAACCGACACGGATCTTGCCGTTGTTCATCCTGAGAGCCTCCTTAATGCCTTGGAGGAATTTCTCGTTGGAGAATCTCCAGCTGGCCGCGAAGGAATGGAAACCAGCCCAGCGGCTGTCCGGACCGAAATTGGAGGAACCGTCGTAACGGTAGGTGTAGGTGAACATATAGCGGTCATCGTAGTTGTAGGTCTCGCGGGTGAAGAACGAGGCCATCGCGGACGATCCGAAACCGGAGTTGACGCTCGGATCGCCGGTAGCGAGCTTAAGGTTGTGAATCTGGTCTGAAGGAAGTCCGGTGTTGGTACCGCTCAGGTAATTGTAGTTGGACTCCCAGCATTCCTGACCGACCATTGCAGTGACGCTGTGTCTGCCGAACTGATTGGAATATGTCAGGTAGTTCTTCAGCTGCCAGAACTTGCTGTTGTTCTTCTGCCAGCTCATCGAGTTGGAGTTGCGGGTCCAGCCGCCGAGGTTCACCATAGGCTTGTAGGTCTTGGCATCGGAAGCGCTGACATCGAAACCGAGTTCAGCCCTGTACACGAAATGCTTGACCGGAGTGAGTTCAGCATAGATGTTTCCGGTGAGTTTCTGGCGGTCGAGCAGGTACTCGTCGAGCATTGCAAGAGCGACAGGGTTGGCGCTGGTGTAACCCTCGCGGACCGTCGTCGAATAGTTGCCGTCGATGTCATAGACAGGAATGTCAGGCAGAGAAGAAAGGGAGTAGAAGATCACGCCCTCGCCGCCGTCGGCAAGCTTGAGGTTGTCGTTTGTGTTGGCGAAAGTGGCGTTGACTCCGAGCTTGAACCAGTCCTTCAGCTGGGCATCGATGTTGGTGCGGACGGAGAAACGGTTGAATTCAGAACCGATGATGGTACCTTCCTGGTCCATATAGGAACCGGAGACATAGTACTGGATCTTCTCGGTACCGCCCTGGGCGCTGATCTGATGCTGGTGCTGGATGGCTGTGCGGAAGATCTCGTCCTGCCAGTTGGTTCCCTTTCCAAGAATGGAAGGATCGGTGTACCAGGAGTTGGCGGAGTACTCGCCGAGAGCAGCCATATCATTGTAATATTCAGCATATTCCCTAAGGTTCATCATATCGATGCGGCTCGTCTGGCGGTTGACCGCGAACATTCCGTCATAGGTGAATTTCGCTTCGCCGGCCTTGCCTCGCTTGGTAGTGATGAGCACGACGCCGTTGGCGCCCTGGGCACCGTAGATCGCCGTCGCAGACGCATCCTTGAGGATTTCCATACTGAGGATGTCGGAAGGGTTGATGGTAGCCAGAGGAGAGATGGTGGACACCTTTCCGTTGCCCAGGCCGCCGAGACCGAAGTCGCCGCCGGAGTTCCCTCCGCCCTGGACGATCACACCGTCGATGACATAGAGAGGTTCAGCGTTGGCGTTGACGGTCGCCTGACCACGCACGCGGATGGAAGATGAAGAACCAGGGGCTCCGGAAGTCTGGACGGCGGAGACGCCGGCGGCACGGCCCTGGAGAGACTGGTCAAGGTTCGTGATGACCGAACCTTTGAGGTCGGATTCTTTCATTGAGACAGAAGCGCCCGAAAGGTCGCTCTTCTTCATTGTACCGTAACCTACGACAACGACCTCGTCGAGGAGTTCATTGTCTTCGGCAAGGACCACATCGACTTTCGTCCTGCCGGAAACGGAGATCTCCTGCGTGGCGTAGCCGATTGATGAGAAAACAAGGACAGCATCGTCCTTGACAGTGATTGTGTAGTTACCATCCAGATCCGTGATGGTACCGTTCTTGGTTCCTTTCTCCTGGACGCCCGCTCCGATGACACCGAACCCTGACTGGTCCTTGACGGTACCGGTCACGGTCTTTGTCTGTGCCGTGGCTGTCAGTGCGCTTCCGAGGAAGAAAACTAACAAGAATGTCAATAGCTTACTTTTCATGCTATCTGATTTTTGGTTAACGTTGATATATGTATCATTAGTATTATTATTCAAATGCGGTTTCAGGGCTGTCAGCACAGGCCCTTACCTTCTATGGCAATCCTGTCTGAAAGGCACTCTCCCTTCAGACCCTCGCGACAGGAACTGATTGAAATCAAGCAGATTAAAACTGCAGGAATTAATTGATTACGTTTCAAGTGTCATTAATTTTACAACATTGCAAAATTAGGTATTGCTTGAAACGCAAACAAATACTATTTTGATAAATAATTCAAAAAATACGCTATACGCAGAGAGGCGGCAGGCACATCCTACACGATGACTTTCTTCTTCTTGTACATAGAACGGAACTCGTGCGGAGTCACGCCCTTCCTCGCCCTGAACATACGGTTGAAATTGGACAGGTTGTTGAAACCGCAGGAATAGCAGATTTCAGACACGTTGGCCGTCGTGTCGACGAGCGCCCTCGCCGCGTTGCCCAACCGGATGTCCGTCAGGTAGGAAGACAGCGTCTTGCCCGTGCGCAGCTTGAAAAAGCGGCTGAACGAACTTGAACTCATCCCCACAAGGTCGGCCAGCTGCGGCAGCGTCAGATCCTCGGAATAATGGTTGTTGATATATTCCTTGACCTTCATCACGCGGCGGCTTTCGGTGTCGCGGGCGGCGTGGGCGAAGGAGCTGCTGGCAAGCTCGCGGGACTCGCACTGGGAAAGGGTGTAAAGCAGCGACAGACAGGACAGGAACTGGATGAAGCTGTCCTTCTCGCTGACGATGGCGTTGATCTGCGAATATGCGCACATAATGGACCCGATCGGGAACGCAAGGCCGTGGCCGGCGCGGTCGAGCATCTTCCTTATGCCGGCGAACTGGTTCTTTCCCAGAAGGCTCTCGCCGAACAGGTCGGGCGAAAACTGGATTGTGACCTCCCTGATGTCCGGGGACACGCATCCTGCCTGCTCCCAGACGTGTTCGAGGTTCTCGCCGGCGATCAGCACAAGGTCGTAGTCTCCTATCGTCTCGACGCTGTCGCCGACGATTCTGCGCACTCCGGGAGCGTTCTGGATGAAATTAAGCTCATATTCCCTGTGCCTGTGAAGCGGATAGGTGAATTCCTTCTTGTGCCTCTCCACGATGAAGAAGCAGTCCCGCTGCGACAGTCCCGATATCTCCGAAAAAACCTGTGACATAGTTTCAGTGTTTGTCCTGCAATGTGGTGTCAGCAAATATAATACTTTTTTAACATTTTCTTCTATTTTGACAAATCGTTTCCAAGCCGATTCCACCAGAATCCAGATTTCCGCACGGCACGTCTGTTTGATTCATTCATTATTTCTAGTAACTTTGCGCAGTCCGATGATGGATTCGCTATGGCGGATTTAGTGAACGAAGAGATTCAGTGGTTTGCGATGCGCACCACCTACCACAGGGAGCTGGAGGCCAAAAGGCTTCTGGACGAACGGAATGTGGAGAATTTCATTCCGATGGCGTACCGGAAATCCGCCAGCACCGGCAAGAAAAGGCTTGTACCGGTAATCCACAACCTGATCTTCGTGCGCACCACTACGTCCCGGATGCAGGAACTCAAAAGCCCCTCCTGCATCCCCCAGCTGCAGTATATGATGGACCGCATCCGGGGCCGCAAGATCATCGTCCCGGAAAATCAGATGCGCCAGTTCATCGCCGTCACCGGCACCTATGACGAGACTCTGCGGTTCTTCGGCCCGGCCGAAATAAATTTCACGAAATCTCAGAAGGTCCGCATAACAGGGGGAATATTCGAAGGCTGTGAAGGCAAATTCGTGAAAGTCAAAGGGTCAAGGTCAAGGAAGGTCGTCATCGAGATTCAAGGCGTCGTTTCAGTCGCCCTTGTCTCCGTCCATCCCGACCTAGTCTCCCCCATCCCCTGAGCGGAGGCGGGAATATTCAGAGTCAGCGATTGGCTCAGCGTCAGCGCGGGAGCCGGATTCGTGTTCTAGCGGAAATCTAACTCAGATGCTTGCCGTGGCAGTTGCGGTAGGAAAGGCGGCTGCCGCAGGGACAAGGTTCATCCATAGGTGAAGGATGGACGAACAGTCCGAGGTACGGGTTCTTCTTGACGAGGCTTTCCAGAGGGTCCTCCTCCGTCCTCAGCGCCACCTTGAGGCAGTTGGTTTCGTTGGCCGAGTGGCCGGATAGAAGCCATTTCGGCAGGGTGTTGGCATAGGCGGCGACCACCTTCATACAGTCGTTGTAGTCCTCGAAAGTTTCGATGACGTCCTGCTTGCGTGACACGCAGGAGAAAATGTCCTCTGTGGTGTCCGAGTTCCCCAACATCTGGGCGTTCATCCAGATGTCGTGGATTTCGCACCTGCGGTCCTCCTCGCCGTAGCCCAGGTTCCCGAGCATCTCCACAAGTTTTTTCCCTTCCGGCGAATCGAGGCCGAACACGGAGAAGGGAGAAGCTTCACCGGCCATCATCGCCTGTTCCGGAGAGAACGGACGCAGACTTTTGACATCGGGATAGTCGTTCCTGCCGCTTATGATCTCGTCCGGATGGAACACCGCCGGAGAAACCATATAGTTCACTCCGGAGCGTTCTATCCTGCAGATCTTCATCACGGGGCTGGAGGAGATCAGGTTGTAGAAATGGTCCGCATCCTTCCATCCTGCCCAGTCCTTGTACTCGGTCATCCTGCAGCAGAACTCGTCAAGAGTCATCACGCCGTAAATGTTCAGATAGCCGAGGGCGGCCCGGTCCATTTCAAATCTCCGGCTCGTTTCGCAGTCGTGGATGACTTCGTCGATGCAAGGCGAGACGATGTCGTAGAAATCCTTCGGAAGCCAGACACGGACGAAGTTCTCGTCGGAGTTGTCAGAAGCTATGATGCCCACGACTTCAAGTATGGTCGGGAAATCGGGATAGTCAAGATAGAGGGACTTCTCCGGGCCGAGGTTCACAAGGTCGTGCAGAAGCCTCAAATCCCTCTCCATCATGTTCATCATCCAGAAATAAGGCTTCTCGATGATGTAGGCGCCGAGTTTCTTCACATATTCGTCCTTGTGGACCTTTCTCGGAAGATAGATGCCGAAAAAGACGCTGATGTCCTCCAGTTCGGTCTTCCGGAAGTTTTCAAGAGTTCTGAATATGGAATCAAGCCTCTGTTTCATGACTGAAAGAAGATGCGCGCAATAAAAACTATAATTCAACGGGAAGTGGAGCATAGGAGAATCGAACTCCTGACCTTTTGAATGCCATTCAAACGCTCTACCAACTGAGCTAATACCCCATTGGGATTGCAAAGGTATGAAAAAAATCCGAACCTGCAAACTTTTGAGCCGGAAAGGAAGAAAAAAAACTCCGCGGCCGGACGGCAACGGAGCTTTTTCTGAATATTCAGTCAGGATTATTTCTCGTCCTGGAACTTGACGATCGGCTGGCGGGCCGCTGTGGTCTCGTCCGGTCTGGTGATCGGAGCGGTGTGCGGTGCGCTCTTCAGGATCGCCGGATCCTCGGCGGCCTCCTGCGCGATCTTCTTCATCACCTCGATGAAAGCGTCGAGAGTCTCAATCGATTCCGTCTCGGTAGGCTCGATCATTATGGCCTGGTGGAACAGAAGCGGGAAGTAGATCGTAGGAGCGTGGAAGCCGAAATCGAGAAGCCTCTTGGCCACGTCGAGCGTCGTAGCGCCCTCGCGGATGACAGTTCCGTCCTCAGCCTTCTTCGAGCCGTCGTCGACAAGGCCGTCATAGACGAACTCGTGCTTGCAGACTGTCGGGATAGGCAGCTTGTACCACTGCTTGAGGCTTTCCTTGATGTAGTTGGCTCCGAGAGTGGCGTATCTGCCGACAAGTTTGACGTTCTCGCGGCCGAGCATAAGGATGTAGGCGTAAGCCCTGAGGATGACCCCGAAGTTACCCAGGAATCCGGACACTTCTCCCGCCGATTTCGCGCAGCCTTCAGCATTCTTTTCAGCATAGTCGGGACCGGCTCCGGCGCGTCCTTTGACCTCGAACTGCCCGGTCTCGTTCTTGACGACCTTAGGGACAGGAAGGTAAGGAACAAGCCTTTCGCAGACTCCGACAGGGCCCGAACCCGGACCGCCGCCGCCGTGAGGCGTGGAGAACGACTTGTGCAGGTTGAGATGCAGGATGTCGAATCCCATATCGCCCGGACGGGCAACACCGATGAGCGGATTCATATTCGCTCCGTCGTAGTAGAGAAGGCCTCCGCATCCGTGGATGAGGGCGGCAATCTCCTCGATGTCCTTCTCGAAGAGTCCCAGGGTGTTAGGATTCGTCATCATAATGCCGGCGATGTCGTCGCCGAGCAGCGGCTTGAGGTCGTTGACATCCACAAGACCGTCGGCCTTGGACTTCACCACAACCACATCGAGACCGCAGACTGCGGCGCTGGCAGGGTTCGTTCCGTGGGCGCTGTCAGGCACGATGATCTTGGTCCTCTTGAGGTCGCCGTTGAGAATGTGGTACTGACGCATTATCATCAGACCGGTGAGTTCCCCGTGGGCGCCTGCGCAAGGGTTGAACGTGAAGTGTGCCATTCCCGTGATCGCGGCGAGGGCCTTGTCCATATTGTAATAGACTTCCAGAGCCCCCTGCACGGTCGAAGCCGGCTGCAGAGGATGGAGTCCGAGGAAGCCCTTCATTCCGGCGATCTCCTCGTTGATCTTCGGGTTGTACTTCATCGTGCAGCTGCCCAGAGGATAGAATCCGGTGTCCACACCGAAATTCATCTGGGACAGGTTCGTGTAGTGGCGTACAACGTCGATCTCGCTGACCTGCGGAAGTCCGGCCGGAACGGAGCGCCTGAGCGCGCCAGGAATCTCATCTGCCGAAGAGGCCCACTCGTTCTTGCCGAGAGTATAGCCGACTCTCCCCTCTTTGGAGAGTTCGAAAATTAATTTGTCGTAGTATTTCATCGTCCTTAGGCCTCCTTCACCAATGCGACGAGAGCGTCGATCTCAGCTTTCGTCCTTCTTTCGGTTGCACAGAAAGTGACATAGCCTTCCTCGGTCTGGAGGGCTGCGAAGAATCCGCCTTCGAGGAGCTTTGCCTGCAGGTTCTCTACGGACACGAGCGGCTTAAGCACGAACTCCTTGAGGAACGGCTTGTCGAAGACCTCGGCGAACTTGCCGGTCTTGAGAAGCTCGTCGTGGAGGTAGTGGGCGGCGGCATAGGAGCGGTCGTTGACCTCCTGAAGGCCCTTTGGTCCCATCAGCGACGCATAGACGGTCACATAGAGCGCCATAAGGCTTTCGTTGGAGCAGATGTTGGAAGTGGCCTTCTCGCGGCGGATGTGCTGCTCGCGGGCCTGGAGCGTCAGGCAGAAGCAGCGGCGGCCTTCGGAGTCGCGGGTCTCGCCCACGATCCTTCCCGGAAGCTTGCGGACATATTCCTTCCTGCAGGCCATAAAGCCCACATAAGGGCCGCCGAAGCTCATCGGGATGCCGAGGCTCTGGCCGTCGCCCACAGCGATGTCGGCGCCCCATTCGGCAGGGGTCTTCAGCACCGCCAGAGCGGAAGGGTCGCAATATTCAATGAATATTCCACCTTCGGCGTGGACGGCGTCGGCGAAGCCCGTGTGGTCCTCGATGACACCGTAGCGGTTGACGGAAGGGACGAGGACACCGGCCACGTCGCCTTTCGCGAGTTCAGCCTTGAGGCAGTCAGGGCAGGTCTGCCCGTCCTTGCAAGGGATGAAGCAGATGTCGGTGCCGTGGTAGCCTGAATATGTCTTTATGGTCTTCAGCACGTTCGGGAGAAGGGCCTCGGAGACGAGAACCCTGGTCTTGCGCTTCGTGCAGGCAGGGGCCATCCTCACGGCCTCGGCGGCGGCGGTAGGGCCGTCGTACATCGAAGCGTTGCTGACGTCCATCCCTGTCAGCGCGCAGATGATGCTCTGGTACTCGAATATGTACCTGAGGGTTCCCTGGGAGATCTCGGCCTGGTAAGGAGTGTAGGCCGTCAGGAACTCGGAGCGGGAAGCGATGTAAGGGACGACGGAAGGAGTGTAGTGGTCGTAGGCCCCCTGGCCGACGAACACCTTCAGCTTCGCGTCCTTCCTGTCAAGGGCCTCGAAGAAGTCCCTGACCTCCTGCTCGGACATAGCCTCGGGCAGGTCATATTCACCCTTGAAGACAACGTCCGCAGGGACATCGGAGTAGAGGTCGTCAAGCGAACCTGCTCCGATCCTGTCCAGCATCGCGCGGACATCGTCTTCAGTGTGAGGGAAATAAGGAAACGCTGCCATCTCTCCTACTTCTCTGAATATGCTTTGTAAGCCTCGGCGTCCATCAGAGCCTCGACCTGGGCGGCGTCGCTCATCTCGACCTTGATGATCCAGGCCTCGTAAGCGTCCTCGTTGATCTTCTCAGGAGCGTCCTCAAGGTCAGGATTGACCTCTACGACCTTTCCGGAAACCGGGGAAAGAAGCTCGCTGGAAGCCTTCACGCTCTCGAGAGCGCCGAACTCCTCGCCCGCTTCGACCTCGTCGTCAACCTCAGGAAGGTCGGCGTAGGTGATGTCGCCAAGTTCCTTCTGGGCGAAATCGGAGATGCCGATGACAGCCACATTACCTTCAACCTTTACCCATTCGTGGTCCTCGCTGTAACGGAGGCCTTCTACTACTTTGCTCATAATTATTTGAATATTTATTATTTATTATACTATTTCTTGTAATTGGTCTGATAGAATCTCTTCTTGACAACCTTTCCCGGGAAGACCTTCTTGCGGATCCTCACTGAAAGAGGGGCGTCGAGAGCGCCGCACTCCCTCTTAACGAGGGCGAAGCAGATGCTCTTGCCCAGGGAAATGCTGTGGTAGCCTGTGGTCACGACTCCGACCTCGGTGCCGTCCTCAAGCTCGACAGGATAGCCGGCGCGCGGAATGGCCTTGTCCTGAAGTTCGATGCCCACAAGCTTCATCTTGGTGCCGTTGGCCTTCTGGTCGGCGATCGCCTCCTTGCCGATGAACTCGTCCTTGTCCAGTTTGCAGAACATGCTGAAGCCGGCCATCACAGGGGAGATCTCGGCGCTGAGTTCGTCGCCGTAGAGCGGCAGGCCGGCCTCGAAACGCAGGGTGTCGCGGCAGCCGAGTCCGCAAGGCACGACTCCGGCCTTGAGGAAAGCGTCCCAGTACTTGACCGTCAGTTCAGGCGTGGCGTAGATCTCGAAACCATCCTCGCCGGTGTAGCCGGTGCGGCTGATGATGACCCTTGCGCCCTCATCCTCGAAATCCTTGAAAGTGTAGAACGTCTCGGCGTCGGCGCCGGCGGCGAAAGGCAGGACCTCAAGAAGGGTCTTCTCGGCCTTAGGTCCCTGGAGGGCGATCTGCCCCCAGTTGTCGGAATCGTTGACAAGCTTCACGTCGTAGCCCTTGGAGTTGTCCTTGATCCAGAGGAAGTCCTTCCCGATGTTGGCGGCGTTCACCACAAGAAGATAGTGGTCCGCCGTGTACTCCTTATAGACCAGAAGGTCATCGACGGTGCCTCCGTCAGGGTAGAGCATCATTCCGTAAAGGATCTGTCCCGGGACCATCGGACGGATGTCGTTCGTGAAGATGTGGTTGACGAACTTTTCCGCATCCGGGCCGCTGACGAAGATCTCGCCCATATGGGACACGTCGAACATTCCGACATTGTTGCGGACCGCCAGATGCTCCTCCGTGATCGAAGAGTATTGGATCGGCATATCGAATCCTGCGAACGGACTCATCTTGGCTCCGAGAGCCACGTGGCTGTCGTGAAGACAGGTAACTTTAAGCTGTTCCTCCATTATTGTAGAAGTTATTGTTTTTGAATATTTTCAAGACTGTGTTACAGGACATTGTTCCAAGGCCCGGCCAGTGACCTAGAGCGCGAGCCTCAGGCCGAACGTACCCTTGATGTTCTTTGCCGGCATAAACGACCTGTTGGTGATGCGGCAGGCATCCCAGCGGCTGGCGCAGCTTCCTCCCCTGAGGACCCTGGTGTTGTCCTTGCCGGTCCCCGCAGGGTTGACCTGAGCGTCGGCGGAATATGCGCCCGCACGGTCGTAGCACCATTCCCAGACGTTTCCGCTCATATCATATATTCCAAGTTCGTTGGCTCTTCGTGTCTTTACGTCCTTCGTCTTTGAAGAGGCGTTGTCAAGGAACCACATCGCATCATACTGGTTGGAGCCGCTGAATCCGTAGTGACGCGTCTTTTGACCGCCTCTGGCGGCATATTCCCACTCGGCCTCGGTCGGAAGACGGAACTTGCGGCCCGTCATTCCGTTCAGTCTGGCGATGAAGTTCTGGCAGTTGTACCAGGAGACGTTCCCGACAGGCTTCTGCGGGTCGTCAAGTTCGTTAAGATAAGGGACACCGCCCATCACAGCATTCCAGAGGGCGACGGTGACCTCGGTCTCGCCGATGGCGTAGTCGTCAAGCGTCACCTGATGAGCCGGGACTTCGTTGTCCGGAACGGCGAATGTCGCGAAAGGAGAATCATCGGCGGTGTAGCCCATCGTGAATTCTCCGCCTTTGACCTTGACCATACTGAAGGTCACTCCTCCGACGGTGAAGACTTCAGGCTTCGCGCCGGAAGCGTCCACGGTCTCTCTGTCGACCGCGGTTCCGTCGATTGCGGCAAGCATTTCCTCAGGGATTTTCTCCTCGGTCGGCTGGGCAAGCCTGAAACCGCACATAGCCTTGCGGGTGTGGGCCTCGAGCGGCATTCTGTCAGAAACCGTGCGCACCACCTTGTCATCCTTTCCCGAAGCGCATTCAGGATTCAGCGCAAGCGCCATAGGATTGAAGAAAGCATCAGAAGCCGAGCCTTCAGGCACGGCATCGTAGCAGTCAAGGCACCATTCGGCCACGGCGGAAAAGCCGCTCTTGCCCTGCACGGCGGCGGCACGCTCCCACTGAGCCTCGGTCGGGAGAATGAATATCTTGCCGGTGGCCTTGTTCAGTTTGCCGATGAATTTCTGCACGTCCGTCCAGGAAACCATATCGACCGGAGCGTCGGGCGACTGCACCGAACTCGGGTTGGAGCCCATCACAGCCGTCCAGAGAGCCTGAGAGACAGGCTTGGCGCTGATCACGTAGCCGTCCAGGGCGACTTCGTGGGCTATGCCGTTCTTGATCTTCCGGCTGTTGTCCGCCGCGATGCCCATCGTAAAATGTCCGGCCGGAATCCTGACCATTTCGAAGGAAACGTCACCGACTGTGTAACTCATCTCATAGTCAACGTTCTGCGGACGCTGAACGCCTGAGCCGCAGGATGCTGCAACCAGGCCGACGGCCAGGATGGCGGCGAGGATATGGGTTCTTTTCATTTTTACTGTTCCTGTTAACGATTAAAGACCCAAATGTAGTCAAAATCTTTCATTCTGAAAACACAGGGGTCATAAATAGTTATCAACACAAACGATGTACTGTCAAAGGTTGCGGATCTTGCGGTGGAGCGCGGAAGGAAGAAGTTCAGCAAGTCTCTCACGGTCAGACTTGTGCACGAATATCTTCTTGAGCGGGGCGCCCTCGAAGGCCTCGTCTCCGATGAACTCGAGGCCGGACGGAAGGATGATTTCCTCAAGCGATTCGCAGTAGTAGAACGCTCCCGCCCCGATGGCCTTCAGGCCCTTGTTGAGTTTGACGGTGCCGAGGGAGAAACACTCGGCGAAGGCGTTGTCGCCGATCGCCACAAGGCCTGCCGGGCAGGCGACGGAACGCAGTTCCCAGCATTTCAGGAAGGCCTCCTCCCCTATCGACACAAGATCCTTCGGCAGACGGATGCTCTTGAGCCAGCCGCATTCGGCGAAGGCGGCCGCCCCGATGTGAGTCACGCTGGACGGCAGCTTGACCTTGTCCAGGAACGAGACCCTCTCGTCTTCGGGAATATCCTCGCCTAGCCTTCTGTCCTCGGCCATATAGTCCTGAAAGGCGAAGGCTCCGTCGCAGATGATCCTGGTGCCTTCCCGCACGGCGACCTCGCCGGGATAGTTCTCGGTGTCGAGGAGTTTCAGCCCGTCAGCGGAATAATTGCAGCAGTTGTCGTTGTCCCAGTCGTCCGTCAGCCGGTCGATGTCCGAGGCGGAAGTGTCTGTCCTGAGAATTTCTATCCAGTCCTGCATACGGTCTTCGAATATGTCTTTGATTGTGATTTCAGAAAGATTTCAGAAAGTCCATATCCTTCTTGAGCATTATCTTCGGCTCCATCAGGGCGACCTTCTGGAAAAGTTTGAACTGATTGGCTTTCGACAGATAGACCTTGCTCTCGTGCTTTCCCTTGCGCCACCACTTGTAGAAGCCGACAGGGTCGTTCTCGAACGGAATCCTTGCGAGTATTTCAGTGGAATACCCCGGGAAATCTATCGTCACTCCAAGCCCCATATACTGTTTCCAGTACTGCTGGTCGGCTCTGCGCAGCTTGCTCATCAGAGGAGCGTAAACCTCGAACTGGTCCACCTGCAGGCACTTTTCCCGAACGATCATCTTGTGGATCCTGACCGGATCGTAGTTGAGCCAGGCGCCGACTTTCAGGGTTTTCGACCCTTCTTCCGTGTCGAGGGTCAACTCATCCATAGACAAATAGACCTTCTCCGGATCAAGAGGGTACGCTGAGTCGGTTTCCGCCATAAATCTGAAAAATTTAAAACTTATCGGGCAAATATACTGAAAAAACCGTTAAAAACAATCTTGGAACGCACTAAAAATGGAATTTCTTGTGCTTGAGCCAAAGACCGTAAACCTCGCTGACATTCGACGATGTAACGAAAGCCTTGATGTTCTCCCTCTTGATGTATTCCAGCAGGTTGGAGAACTCCTCCTGCGTTAGAAGTGTCTGAACTTCAAGCCCCTTCTCTCCGGTGTAACCGCCTATGACATCATAGAGGCTGCAGCCTCTGCCCAGCTGGTCGATGATGAAGCTGCGGATCTTCTCGTGGTCGTGGGTGACGATGCAGACCCTTTTGCGCTTGTTGAGGCTTGCGGTGAAATAATCCACGACGAGGCCGTTGATCCACGTGCCGATCAGACCGATGATCACCATCTTGAACGGATTGATCGCGAATGCCGTGCAGCAGATGACCGCTCCGGCCACGGACACGGATGCACCGATGTCGAAATGCAGGTACTTGTTGACGATCTTGGCGAGGATGTCAAGTCCGCCGGTGGAAGCGTTGATGTTGAACAGGATGGCCTGCGACATACTCAGCAGCAGCACAAAACAGCAGAGGTCGAACCAGATGTCGCCCATCACCGAAGTCGTGCCGGGTTCCATAAGGCTCTGGTAAGGAAGAACCCAGGCCCAGAAATCCATCAGAGGGCCGAGGATCAGCGCCGTATAGACGGTCTTGGCTCCGAATTCCTCACCGATCAGGAACCAGGCCAGCACAAGCAGGATGGCGTTGATGATCACCACGAAGACGGACACCTTGATCTGAAGGCCGAAGAAAGTCTCGCATATTCCAGACATCACGATGGAAAGGCCCGAGATGGTGCCTATGATCAGCTTGCTCGGCACAAGGAAATAGTACACGGCCGCGGCGGCCACCATCATTCCGAGTGTCATTATCACCAGTTCCTTCCAGAACTTGCCGGTGGCCAGAAGTCCCGCCACCTTTTTGATTTTTTCGTTCATTATTCTGACAAACGCTAATTTTAATCGTGCACTTAAGCAGTCCCTGATCGGGAAAAGCGCACAAAGTTAGAATAATTCCCGATAATAGGAAACAAAAGTAAAACAATTTACAAGGATAAGAGAGCGCATAGGCGGCTATGACTGACAATTTGTCACATCCGGTCGCTGTGGAACATATTTTGAGTAACGGAGACATCGTCCGGGCGGAGACCTCGGGCAATGTTTTGATATTCAAAAAACACAAATACTATGGCAAACAAAGGACAGATCGGAGTGACGACCGAGAACATATTCCCGGTCATCAAGCAGTTTCTCTATTCAGACCACGAGATTTTCCTGAGGGAGATCGTCGCGAACGCGGTGGACGCTTCGCAGAAGATGAAGGCCATCGCCTCGAACGGCGACTTCAAGGGCGAGCTGGGCGGCATCAAGGTGCGCATCGAGCTTGACGAAGAGGCCAAGACCCTGAAAATCATCGACTCGGGCATCGGTATGACCGAAGACGAGATTGACAGGTACATCAACCAGATAGCCTTCTCATCAGCCGGAGAATTCCTCGAGAAGTACAAGGACCAGAACATAATAGGCCATTTCGGACTGGGCTTCTACTCAGCCTTTATGGTGGCGAAGAAGGTGACCATCGAGTCCCTTTCCTGGAAGGAAGGCGCCAAGGCCGTCCGCTGGAGCTGCAACGGCGATCCTGAGTTCGAGATGGAGCCTTGCGACAAGGCTGACAGAGGCACCGTGATCACCCTCTACCTTGACGACGAGTCCGCCAAGGACTACGGCACGAAGGGCAAGATCAGCCAGCTTCTGGGCAAGTACTGCAAGTTCATGCCTGTGCCGATCGTCTTCGGCAAGGAGACCGAATGGAAGGACGGCAAGGAGGTAGAGACCGACAAGGACCACATCGTCAACAGCATCGAGCCGCTGTGGACCCGCAAGCCTTCCGAACTCAAGGAAGAAGACTATATGAAGTTCTACAGGGACCTCTACCCGATGAAGGACGAGCCTCTCTTCTACATCCACCTCAACGTGGACTATCCGTTCAACCTCACCGGCATCCTCTACTTCCCGAAGATCAAGGACAGGATGGCCATCGACAAGAACAACATCCAGCTCTACTGCAACCAGATGTTCGTCACCGACCACGTGGAGAACATAGTGCCTGACTTCCTGACGCTGCTCCACGGCGTGATAGACTCTCCCGACATCCCACTGAACGTGTCCAGAAGCTACCTTCAGGCCGACGAGAATGTCAAGAAGATCTCTACCTACATCACAAAGAAGGTGGCCGACAGGCTTGAAGAGATATTCAAGGATGAAAGGGAATCCTGGGAGCAGAAATGGGACAACATCAAGCTGTTCATCGAATACGGAATGCTTTCCGACGAGAAGTTCTGCGAAAGGGCGCTCAAGTTCGCCCTCCTGAAGAACACCGACGGCAAGTACTTCTCCCTCGAGGACTACCGCAAGGGCATCGCGGACAGCCAGACCGACAAGGACAAGAAGGTAGTCTACCTCTACGCCACAAATGCCGACGAGCAGTACACCTTCATCGAGTCAGCCAAAAACAAGGGCTACGACGTGCTGCTGATGGACTGCGAGCTGGACGCCCACTTCGTCAACCTGCTTGAGCAGAAGATTCCGGACAGCAGGTTCGCCCGCGTGGATTCGGACACCATCGACAACCTGATTCCGAAGAATGACAAGGTGAAGCCGGAGATGGCGAAGGCAGACAAGGATGACATCAGCGACCTGTTCAAGGCCGTCCTTCCAAAGGAGAACGAATACTATGTGGAAGCCGACAATCTCGGAGAGAACGCCGCTCCTGTCATCATCACCCGCAACGAGTTCATGAGGCGTTACCGCGAGATGAGCGCGATGGGCGGCGGAATGAACTTCTACGGGAATATTCCTGAGTCGTTCAACATCACCGTCAACCTCGAGAATCCGGTGATGGCGGGCATCGTCAACGACGCGAAGTCCAAGATCACCCCGATGCAGGAACTTCCTGCCGAGCCCGGCAAGGACGCGACCGACGACGAGAAGAAGAAAGCGAGGGAGGAGCGTCAGGCGATCATCGACGCGCACAAGACCGTCGTCAATGAATATGCCGCCTCAAGCGACCTTCTGAAACAGGTCATCGACCTCGCGCTCCTTTCCAACGGCCTTCTCAAGGGCAAGGCTCTCGCCGACTTCATCGCCCGCAGCGAGAAAGTCCTCGCTGAAGCAGCCGGCAACAAGTAAACAAAACAGGTCACCAAGAATGGCGGCATACCAAATCGGAGCGGGGCAGAAGTCCCGCTCCGATTTTTTTAATAATAGTTGCTTTGAGCTGCGCCTGCAGCGGAAAAATCGCTCAAAAGTGGCCCTCAACTTTGGTTTCAGGAATATTTTGGCTAAATTTGGCAGAAATATGTGTTCCCGCAAACAGCCGTTCTCGAATTTCATCTAATGAGAGTCGGGTGCCTTTTGCGCAAGAATGCAACCTAAGACATTGACGTTCAACTATTTACGACGAACGCCAAGCCCCAGGGTTTTACTTTGGCGGTTTTTCTCCAAAGTCACGGCCGGCTGAAACATTTCAGCATAGGCCACAAAAAAATCAGGGAAGTTCCCAAAACGCAGAAACTTCCCCGATGAATATTTCCGGGCGAAATCCGCTACTTGAAGTTGTTGTCGATGATTGCCTGAGGAAGAAGGTCACCGTAGACAACGTAACGGCCGGACTTGTAATTGCCCACCCAGTCCATCATAACCATACCTGTGGCAGCGCACTCGCCGGCGACAAGACGGTTGTAGACTGTAGGATTGTTGTTGGCGGCGTTCTTACGATAAGTGTTGTCAGTGGAGATCGATCCGGTGTAACCGGAAGTGTGGTTGAAGGTCCAGCAATAGTTCGAAGCGTTCTCCGAAGCCCAGTCCAAGAACTTGGTGACAGCGTTCAGCTTGGCGGCAGTGTCCTCAACGTGATAGTAATCCTGAACGCCGAGAGTTCCCTGAGCGTAACGGCCTGTAATCGTCGCACCCGTCGTTCCCTCGGTGGAGAAGCTCCAGCCGGAGATGAATCCGCCGGTAATCGGCTGATCGGCATAGGCGTCACGGGAAAGGACGAGAATCTTGCCGCGGAGTTCGCCTACAGTAAGGTCAGGACGGTAGTCGATGCGGTATTTTGAAGGGAAATCGGACTCGCTGCTCAGGAACGAAGTCATAAGGGAATTCCAGACGGAGCGGTCATTGCACATAGGGCTGTCGCTTTCGAACTGCATAAGGACGACCGCAAACTCTGAAGGATTGGCATCGATCTTAGACATAAGAGTCTGCATAGCCTTCTTGAAAGTGGTCTTGGTCGGAATGATTCCGTGATAGATGTGAAGCTGGTTCTCGTACTTGAAAGCCCTCACGCGGGTCTTACGGTAGCCGGGACGGAAATCAAAAGCCCTGATTCCGAGATCCCACTGCGCAGAAACAGTAAGAGACTGAGTCCTTCCGATAGAGAATGCAGTTCCGTCACCGGTCACGGCATCGTGGGTTCCAGGGATGGACAGTTGAGCGAACGGAGTTGCATCGTCAAGTCCCGCCATCCAGGCGCCGTTGGTAGATACGGCCCTTGTAAGAGGCTCACCTTCAGATTCTTCACCATAAGCAGACTCGTACTGGTCGGCAAGATAAGCCTCGTCGGTTTCGACCTTTTCGCTGCAGGCAGCGAAAAGCAGAGATGCGCAGAGCACTGCGGCTAAATAAGATTTTGTCATCATTTGTAAGACGTGTTGTTTGATTTACTGGGCGCAAATATATTAAAAAGATTCAAAAATACAAGTTCCGAACAAGCCCTCCAGGCCCCCAGGAGCGAAGAATAATATAATTGAAATGATAATAGCGATAGATTTTGACGGGACGGTGGTGGAACACAGGTATCCGAAGATAGGCAAGGAGATTCCCTTCGCCGTGGACACTCTCAAGCGGCTTCAGGCCGACGGGCACAAGCTCATACTCTGGTCGGTCCGTGAAGGCCAGCTTCTGAAGGACGCGGTGGAATGGTGCCGCGACCGGGGCATCGAGTTCTACGCCATCAACAGCAACCATCCGGAAGCCTACTACGAAGGAGAGGACGTGCCCACCGCACCGCGCAAGCTCAAGGCCGACCTCTTCATCGACGACCGCAATCTCGGCGGACTCCCCGACTGGGGCGCCATCTACCAGATCGTCACCGAGGACCTGACGTTCCGTGAATATTACGCCTCCCTTCTCGGCTCCCCTGCCCCCTCCGGGAAGACCTCCTTCTGGTCACGGTTCAAGAAATAGCCAAGGGAGAAAGAGGGAGAAATGGGACGAAGGTGAATTGCGGGAAAAGTGAAACCGGAAGCAAAAGAAGCAAAAGAAGCAAAAGATGTCAGGCGGGACGGTAGATAACGGAAGGATAGCGAAGAACACGGCACTGCTCTATGTCAGGATGCTGTTCACGATGGCCGTTGGGCTGTTCACCAGCAGAATCATCCTGGCGAGCCTCGGAGTCGTCGACTACGGCATCAGCAACGTCGTGGGCGGAGTCGTGGCGATGTTCGGATTCCTGAACGCCGCGATGACCACCTCCACCCAGCGCTACCTCACGTTCGAACTCGGCCGCGGAGACCGGGAACGCCTCCGGACGACGTTTATGACCAGCGTCCACATCCACATCATCATAGCTCTGACCGTAGTGCTGCTTGCCGAGACCGTCGGCCTGTGGTTCCTCAACAACAAGATAGTCATCCCTGAAGGACGCGAAACCGCAGCTATGTTCTGCTACCAGGCAGCCATACTGACCACGGTTGTGTCCGTCCTCAGCTACCCGTTCAACGCCGCGATAGTCTCCCACGAAAAGATGGGAGCCTTCGCCTACATCTCGGTCCTTGACGTAATCCTCAAGCTCGCGGTAGCCTACACCCTCTACATCGTGGCTTTCGACAAGCTGATAGTCTATTCAGTCCTGCTGCTCGCGGTCCAGGCCATCACGACGTCCATCTACGTCATCTACTGCCTCAGGCACTTCGACGAGACGCATTTCCGGAAAGTCAGGGACATCGCCCTCCTGAAGGAAATGGGAGCCTTCGCGGGATGGAATATGTGGGGCAACGTAGCCTGGATCCTCTTCACCCAGGGCCTCAACATCCTTCTGAATATGTTCTTCGGCCCGGCCGTCAATGCCGCCAGGGGCGTGGCCGTCCAGGTGCAGGGAGCCATAATGCAGTTCTCCGGCAACTTCCAGACGGCCATCAACCCTCAGATCACGAAGACATATTCACAGAACGACCTTAAGAATATGCACGCGCTGGTGTACCGCAGTTCGAAGTTCACCTTCTTCCTCCTGCTGTGCCTTTCGCTCCCGGTGATCCTCGAAGCCGACACCATCCTGGACGTCTGGCTAGAAACCGTCCCTGAATATTCATCGATCTTCCTCCGGCTGATGCTCTGCATCTCCATACTCGACGCGATGGCGAACCCGCTGATGATCTCGGCCGCCGCGACGGGGAAGGTCAAGGTCTATCAGTCCGTCGTGGGCGGCATCCTGCTCACGATCGTGCCCATCTCCTACATCGTGCTCAAGCTCGGAGGGGCGCCATATTCAGTGTTCATCGTACACCTTTGCGTCTGCATCACCGCATTCATTGTGAGACTCTTCATCGTCAGGCCGCTGATAAAGATCACGATAACGGACTATCTCAAGAATGTCATCGCAAGGTGCGCCGCAGTGGCCGTCCCTGCAGCAGCGGTCTCGATTCTGGTGAAGGTCCTGCTGCCGCAGTCGTTCCTGGGTGCCGTCGCGGTCTGCTGCTTCAGCGCCGCCACGGTGGCCGCAATCGCCTACGGAATCGGCCTGACGAGACACGAGCGTGAAGTCGTGGGGAGCAAAGTCGTTGCGGCAATAAACAGATTCAGAGGAAGATGATCTCGATAAAGGACAACAAGGACTGCTGCGGATGCTCGTCCTGCGTGCAGAGCTGCCCGAAGACGTGCATAACCCTCCGGCAGGACGGAGAAGGCTTCCTCTACCCTTCGGTTGACGAAGCCTCGTGCATCGGCTGCGGGAAATGCGAAAAGGCCTGCCCGATGCTCCACGAGGAGGAAAAGCGGGAGCCGGAAGGCACCTTCGCGGCGGTCAACCCTGACGAGGCGGTGCGCCTGCAGAGCAGCAGCGGCGGCATCTTCTCCCTGCTCTGTGAATATGTCATCGGCCGCGGCGGCGTGGTCTTCGGGGCGGCGTTCAACGAGAAATGGGAAGTGGTGCACGGATATTCAGAAACGCTCGAAGGTCTTGCCGCATTCCGTGGCTCGAAATACGTCCAGAGCCGCGTCGGGACGGCATATTCAGACGCAGAACGCTTCCTGAAGGACGGCAGACTCGTGCTGTTCTCCGGCACGCCCTGCCAGATAGCAGGCCTGCGGCGCTACCTCGGCAAGGGCTACTCCAACCTCATCGCCGTGGACTTCATCTGCCACGGAGTCCCCAGCCCCGGCATATTCAATGAATATCTTGACGTGAAGTCCCGCAAGGGGAAGATCACGGGCGTCAATTTCAGGGACAAGGCTTCAGGGTGGAAGACTTACAGCGTGACTTTTGAATATGCAGGCGCGGACTCCGGGCGCGACAGCTGCGTTTACAACAAGGATCCGTATATGGTCGGCTTCCTGAGCAACCTGACCTTGCGCCCGTCCTGCTACTCCTGCAGGTTCAGGGAAGGCCGTTCCGGCAGCGACATCACCCTCGGCGACTTCTGGGGGATCAACAAGATCCGCCCCGACCTCGACGACGACAAAGGCCTAAGCCTCGTCACAGTCCGCACCCAGGAGGCCGCTGAAATCCTGCGCTCCCTCCCCTGCCCCCTCACCAAGATGAACCTCGAAGCAGCCGTCAGGTACAACCCGAGCATAGCAGCCCCGAAACCATCAGCCAAGATTCCGCCGGCAAGAAAAGCATTCTTCTTCATCCGGGAACACTTCGGGCTGGCTGTCGCATTTCGCCTCTACAATGTAAAATTCATAATGGCAAGGAAAGCACGCAAGGCCCACAGCCTCGCCCGGAAGGCGGTAAAGAGAGCGATAAGCAGCCGTGGCGACAAGTAACTGAATGCTAACTAATGGAGAGAGCACACGAATTATAATGGACGAACGGCAGGCTAACAATAACACAGTTGATAACAGGAGAATCGCCAAGAATACGATTTTCCTATATTTCCGGATGCTTTTGACGATGGCGGTAAGCCTCTACACGGCAAGAGTTGTCCTCAATGTGCTTGGTGTATCGGACTATGGATTGTACAATGTTGTTTGCGGTGTAGTAACTTTGTTCTCTTTCATAAATGGGACATTGTCCGGCGGAACCCAGAGATTTTTGACTTTCGCATTAGGTGAAAATGACCAGGAAAAAGTTAAACGGACCTTTTCATCTGCCATAATCATACACGCAACAATCGGATTTATCATCCTCATTCTCACGGAAATCATCGGTTTGTACTTGCTCTACAACAAGATGACGATAGACCCGGAGCGGCTGAATGCAGCATTCTGGATATTCCAGTTTTCCGCAATGGGAATGCTGATAGGATGCCTCCAAGTTCCTTATGAAGCCTCTATCATCGCCCACGAAAAAATGGATTTCTATGCATATATGGGAATCTTTGATGTCACGGTAAAGCTTATAATTGTCCTCTTGCTCAAAGTAATCCGTGGAATAGATCTGCTGATTCTATACGGCTTTTTCTATATGTGTGTATCCGTGGTGCTCATTGCCATCTATAGACATTTCTGCAAGAAATGGTTTGACGAATGCAGCATAAAGAAAACAAAAGGCCGGATACTCGACAAGCAACTGTTCAAGGATATGCTCATCTTTTCCGGTTGGGACACCATAGGATGTATGGCGAGCGTTGCATCAAATCAAGGGATCAATGTCCTTCTCAACATATTTTTCAGCACTGTCGTAAATGCGGCACGAGCAATTTCACTTCAGGTTTATGGGGCAATACAAAAATTTGTCGGCAGCTTCCAGACAGCAGTCAACCCGCAGATAACCAAGTTATACGCAAGTGGAAATGTCGAAGAAATGTGCACACTTGCAAAAAGAAGTTCAAAATATTCAGGATATCTGGTAATTCTGATAGGCTTACCAATATTCATAGAAATTGACTATATTCTTAATCTCTGGCTCGGTCAGGTTCCGGAATACACTTCCTACTTCACCCGGATCACAATCGTTCAAGGTCTCATTTGTTCCATATACCGACCACTTGTGACAATAGTCCATGCAACAGGAAAAATGAAATGGCCTAACTTGATTGCCGGGAGTGTCCTACTTCTGATCGTTCCTGTTTCATACATACTTCTAAAACTCGGAGTCGGCGTAAAAGCCATCTATGTCGTCAATGTACTACCATGGATTTTCGATGCGGGATGGAATATCTTTATTGTCAGACGGTACACAGGGGCAGAAACATTGGAATATTTCCCTCAGGTATTCCTTAAGGTCCTGATTATCCTATCAATTTCATCCCTGACGACTTATCTGGTCTTCAAGAATATGGAATATGGATTTATCCGACTGCTTGCCGTAGTCCTTTGCAGTACAATAACATCTTTGGCCACAATATATTGTTTCGGAATGAGCAAGAAAGAAAGAGACTTTACGAACAGCATCATCAGAAGAAAGTTATGGAAAAGTCGATAAAACTGTCCAATGGAGTTGATATGCCGACAATTGGATTCGGGACATATCCTCTTCACGGAGAAATTCTGCGTAAGGCAATGCTGACAGCATTGGAATCAGGCTGCAACTTGATAGATACAGCACATAGTTACCCTAATGAAGATAGCATCGGAGCAGAGTTAAGGAAGATCTTCAAAGAGACATCGTTCAAAAGAGAAGACATATTCCTTACATCCAAGATCGGTGACAATCTGGATTCCAGAGGGATGCCTATCGGTTACTACTTCTACAATTCAGATTCCTGTCCTAACAAGAACCACAAGGAAGTTGTCTTCAAGCAGTTGGACGAATCTCTTGAAAGATTGAAAACAGATTACATCGATCTGCTTCTGATTCATTGGCCGTACTATGACTGCCTGGAAGAAATATGGAGTGCATTTGAGGATGCTTACAAGCAAGGGAAGGTCAGGGCTATCGGAGTAAGCAACTGCAGAGTGAGACATCTTGAACGAATTGTAAAGGGCGGCGCAACTGTTATGCCTATGGTGAACCAAATTTATGTGTCCCCATTGAACACGCAGGATGGGATGATTGAATATGCGAAGAATCACTCAATTGCCATCGAGTCATACAGCCCGGTAATGTTTCTCCGTTCAGATAATTCCGTGACCAAATCTCCTGAAATTGGAAAAATCTGCTCAAAATACGGCAAGTCTTTGGCACAAATCACATTAAGATGGGATCTTCAAAGAGGCGTCATTCCCATTCCAAAATCCGGAACTCCTTCAAGAGTAAGAGATAACTACAACATATTCGATTTCGAATTGACACAAGAAGAAGTTGCTTTTATCAATTCGTTTAATGAAGACTATCAATACCTACCCGAATCAAGATATTGCCCAGGTTATTAATGAATAAATTTTTACATATCGCAAAAAAAATAGTTAAGCCATCATTCTACAGAACGTTACCAAGGAGAATTATGGTCCATAGCGGATGGTATCACAATCTGTTTGAAGATGCTTTCCGAATCCAAACTATTCCTCAACATCTCGACATCATTAATCTCGGAAGCAATCCGGCAAAGTTCGCATTTGACTACACCGAGGCAGAGGTCAAGGGTTTCAATCTTGCGGTTGGCCCACAAACGTTGACTTATGACTTCAGAATGTTGAAAAATTATCATTCCTATTTAGACGACAATGGCGCCAGAATAGCCATTTTAGGGCTATGCCCTTTTACCTTGTGTAAAGACAGATACACTGAACGCGATGGAGACATCGCCAAAGGTCTTCGATATTATCCTATCCTGCACAGGGCAATGATTGACGGATTCGATGAGAAGACTTATGACATATTCGTTGATCATCCTGAAAAGTTGGGAATAAAATCCTGGGCCAAGGCAATACTGCGCAGAAGAACAGATGCATTGGCAATCACAAGCAATCCTCTGACCGAAGAAGAAATGGACAAAGCCTCCATCGGAATGATCAACCGGTGGAAATATGAACTCTTCCTTAAGAATTTCAGTACAGATGGTTTATCTCAAGAAGTAAAGGAATCATTAAAGTATAATTCCGGTGTACTCGATCAGATTATATCCTTTTGCAAAGAGCGCAGTATCAAACTTGTAGCAGTCATTCTTCCGATATCGGATTCATTAAACAAGTATATTGATGAAGATTTTAAGAATCATTGTCTCTACTCGATATTAAAGTCTAAAGACATTGCATTACTTAATTACTCCACAGATGCAAGATTCTCTAACAACTCAAACTTTCAGGACGAACTTCGAATGAATCTTAAAGGGAGAAGGAAATTCACCGCTCAAGTAATAGCAGACCTTAGAACACTTAATCTCTTGTAACCGACAATGAAATCATTCAAAGAAATAAAACGCAATCTTAAGCAGAATATGGATACTCTCCCGGGAATAAGAATAGCCTTAATGGGAGATTCCTCCACTCAATTTCTGGCGACTGCCATAAGAGGTGAAGGTTATGACAGAGGCTACAATATCATATTGTACGAGTCAGATTATAATCAGACAGAACGGCAGGCACTTGATCCCACCTCAGAATATCATCAATTTGCCGCAACTTACACAATCATTTTTCTGTCAACGCATAAGTTGCTGGAAAAATATTCTTTATCCACAGCTGCAGAACAATTGCATCTTGCTGATGAACGCATTGAACTCATAAAGGAGCTATGCGGAAACATCGAAGGGACAGTCATCTGTTTCAACTATCCTGAAATAGATGATTCTGTGTTCGGCAGTTACGCCAACAAAGTTCCACTTTCATTCACGTACCAGCTCCGAAAACTGAACTATGATTTGATGAAACTTTCATCTGAAATTCCAAATCTGTTCATCTGCGACATCGCCGCTCTGCAGAACAAATTCGGGCGAGACTTTATCTTCGACAGCCACATCTATGTCAGCACAGAAATGCTGTTAAGCCTTGACAGCATCCCTTATATCGCATCAAGATGTCTTGATATCGTAAGTGCTGTCGAAGGGAAATTCAAGAAATGCTTGATTCTAGACCTTGACAACACCCTATGGGGAGGTGTTGTCGGAGATGATGGATGGGAAAGGATACAAATCGGACACAACCTTGGCATAGGTAAAGTATATACTGAAATTCAAGAATGGGTCAAAAAACTAAAAAACAGAGGAATCATCATCGCTGTCTGCAGCAAGAATGACGAAGACAAGGCAAAAGAACCATTTGAAAAGAATCCGGAAATGATTCTCAGGCTGGAAGACATATCCGTTTTCATAGCCAACTGGGACAACAAAGTGAACAACATAAAGCTAATTCAGAGCATTCTTAACATCGGATTCGATTCAATGGTATTTCTTGACGACAACCCTTTCGAACGAAATCTGGTCAGGGAAAACATCCCGGGTATAATTGTTCCTGAATTGCCTGATGACCCAGGAGATTATCTCGAATACCTGTACTCACTGAACTTGTTCGAGACTGCTTCATATTCGGAGACAGACTCCAAGAGAACCGAGCAATACCGACAGGAAGCAGTAAGAGTGTCCCAACGGATGAAATTCACCGATGAGGCAGATTATCTCAAGTCATTGGATATGAAAGCGAAGGTAGAAAAATTCAATGACTACAACACTCCACGTATAGCACAACTTTCACAAAGGAGCAATCAGTTCAACTTGCGCACTGTCAGATATACAGAGAACGATATAATAGAGATGCGTGACAATGCAGAGTACGCCTGCTTCGCCTTCTCTTTGTCTGACAAGTACGGAGACAACGGACTTATAAGTGTAGTGATAATGAAAGTTCTTGATGCTAAAACTCTTTTCATTGACACCTGGTTTATGAGTTGCAGGGTTCTTAAACGAGGAATGGAAAACTTTATTCTCGACACAATAGCCGAATATGCAAAAGATAACGGATATCACAAACTGATTGGAGAATACATTCCTACAGCTAAAAATGGGATGGTTAAGAATCTGTACACAGAATTAGGGTTCACTGAATCGCCAAATAATGAGAGGAATGAATTTGAACTTAACACAAGTTCCTACAAAACAAAGATTTGCTTTATCCAAAAAGAAGACTAATAATACTGTAAGACACATATGAACAAGAGTCAGATTATTGAAAAAGTGCAGGAAACCTTCCGCGATATCCTTGACAATGAAGAGATAGTTTTGACAGAAACGACATCTGCCAAAGACATCGAAGAATGGGATTCATTGAGCAATGTTCAATTGGTCGTTGGAATTGAAAATGAATTCGGAATCAGGTTCACCTCTGCAGAAATTCCTTCATGGAGGAACGTAGGGGATATGGTTGAATGTATAAGCAAAAAACTACAATGAGCATTATTCAGAGAATTATTCACTGCTACAAGAGGACTTATCTGCATCCAGCTCCGTTGGCAAAGTTCATCAGATTGAACTTCTTGCGTAAAAATACAGTACGCTTTCGTAAAGGAAATCTCATTGTTCCCACATCGTATTCAGTGTTTGATCTCCACAAGACTGCCAGGCTGAAAATCAATGGGCTATTGTTCTTCGGTTTCAAGAAATACAATGGTTCGAGACTGGAAACCAGCCTTTGGATGGATGAAGGAGCAACATTTTGTATTGGTGAAGGAAAGACACACATTTACCACGGGTGCGACATTCAACTGTTCAAGAATGCCCGTTTATCCATAGGGAAAGACAACATCATCAATCGCAACGCACAAATCATCTGCCAGAATGAGATCTCCATCGGAGATGGATGTCTTATCTCAAGGGATGTAGTAATACGTGATAATGACGGTGGACATAATATTTTGACTGAAGGATACAAAAAGTCTTTTCCGGTACATATCGGCAATCACGTATGGATTGGCCAAGGTGCCATGATACTCAAAGGCGTCACAATCGGAGACGGTGCCATAATAGGAGCTGGCGCAATCGTTATGACAAACGTTAAACCGAAAGCAATGGTTATGGCCGATCCAGCGAGGACTTTCGCCAAAGATATTGAATGGGAAGCATAAACCGCCATCCTAATGATTGATATCAAAAGAAAAGAAAACTGCGTAGGCTGCGGAGCCTGTATAGATTCCTGCTCTCATAAGGCAATCTCGTGGGAAAAGGATATTGAAGGGTTCTGGTATCCAGTCGTCAACCACATGCTATGCGTCAACTGCGGACTGTGCGAGAAAGTCTGTCCTGAACTGAACTCAAACAAACTAAACAAGACAAATGACGGTTTTGTACCGGAAGTATATGCTGCTTACAACACCGACTCCGATGTCAGACTCAAAAGCACAACCGGCGGCCTCTATTCTGCATTGGCTGAAAAAATGCTAAAAGATGGCGGATACATCGGTGGAGCCGTATGGACGGATAATTTTCAAGCCGAACACATTGTTTCCAACAAACCCGAAGATCTACAACGACTGAGAGGTTCCAAATATTTCCAAAGTGACACAACTGGGATTTATTCAAAAATAAAGGCATTGCTCAATGCAGACAAGCGGGTTCTTGTCTGCGGATGTCCCTGTCAAATGGCTGCTCTGAGAAGTTTCTTGCATTTCAAGGAATACTGCAATTTAATAATCATAGATTTTATCTGCTGCAGCATAAATTCTCCAAAACTTTTCAGGAAATACATTGACTCATTGGAAAACGAATACGGAGGAAAATGCACAAGTTACCATCCCAAGAACAAAGAGTATGGAGGATGGCACAAGTTCGCATTCAAGGCCACATTTGACAATGGCTCCGTATATGTCAAGAACGGGATAGAAGATGACTTCACCAATTGTTTCATAGGCACACACATAGCGGCAAGGCCGTGTTGTTTTGAGTGTAAATTTAAATCAATACCTAGAGTCTCGGACATTACAATAGCCGATTTTTGGGGGATAGAAAATGTTGATCCGGAAATGGATAGTCCAAACGGAACTTCTTTAGTAATTATCAATAATTCTAAAGGTAAGTCTTATTTTGATTCATTGGGAGAGTCCATATTCAGTAAGCGCGAGAGTCTTGACGAGGCAGCAAAAGAGAATGGACATCTTTACAGGTCATTGACGAAGTCTCCGATTAACAGAGATAAGTTCTACAAACTTTTGGACAAAGAGGGTTTTGATGCCGCGATGAACACTTATGGAAGGCTCAAAGAAACTTTGTGTCGTAAAATCATTCGAAAAGTGGCAAGACTAGCTGCAAAGTTGTGTCGGCCAGAAAGCGTCCGTGGCAGACAAGCAGTTAATTAGCAGCGACTTAAGCAATCGTCTTGTGGCGAAATCGGAACCAGACAAATGCTTAAGTCATTAGTAATAAAAGGGTTAGACACCACACAAAAAAAAAACGAACCTTCCACCACGGGAATAGTAAAGATGCAGCGTACCTGATTAAGGCCAATAACAAGAAGGTTCAGCGCATACGGGACAAGGGCGCAAGAAAGTATGAGAGATAGTTGCAAGTTGGAGAAAAGTTCTTATTTTTGCAACAATTGATATAGGGAATACGATGATAACGACCGACATAAAGAGAAAATCCGAATACATAGTTGCAGTAATCAGCGAATTCTCGAAAGTTCATCAGCAAACACTGCAACAAACATATTCATACTTGAAGAAGTATCAGGCAATACGGTTTCTGGAAGAGTTCTATGATATCGAACACACACTGTCTTTTGCTAATGTCGTGTCTGATTTGACGGAATTCTGCAGCCACAGAGGAGGAACGCTGAAATGAAACTATATCACGGGAGCAACATTCCGATTGAAAGAATAGATTTAAGCAAGTCAAAGGTCGGGAAAGATTTCGGCTGCGGATTTTACCTTTCCGATGATTACGACCAAGCACTTCGTCAGGCCAAGCGTAGAACATTAATAGCGAACGAAGGGGAACCGGTTGTCACGACATTTGAGGTTGCAGATCCGGCAAACTTTCCAACGGACATAAAGATGAAAGTATTTGATTCCTATTCAGAGGAATGGGCAAATTTCATCCTCCTGAACCGTAGGAACGTTGAGAGAAAACCAGTACATCCCTATGATATAGTCGTGGGTCCTATAGCCAATGACACTATCGGATATCAAATACGTCGTTTCCTATCTCAGTCCATATCCCTCGAAAAGTTCATAGAGGAAATCAAGTTCTTGAAAGGCATCTCTATGCAATACTATTTCGGAACTGAAAAGGCACTGTCGTTACTAAAAAGGATTGACCTATGACTGAAGAGCAAATTCAATTTATGGTGGAGGACATCGCCAAAGATCTGATACTTCTGCTGATTGAGGAGCATCAGATGAAGCTGGAAGAGGCAGTCGATAAAGTATATACATCTCAAACCTTTTCAAAGGTCACAGACCTGCGCACAAATCTTTATACGCAAAGCACGCCTTATATATATGAATGCCTGAACCGCGAGCTGGAAGGAAAGGCATTGGTGTAAATTCCTGGATACTTAACAGACACGGAGGCGGCAGCAGAGGCAGCATTCGGAACTACCAGAAGGTCGCTGCCGATTGATTGGCAGCATGGCAGACAAGCAGCCTATTAACTGCGCAACTTTAATTGCCGTGGTAGATAAGCAGCCTATTAACTGCGCAACTTTAATTGCCGTGGTAGATAAGCAGCCTATTAACTGCGCAACTTTAATTGCCGTGGTAGATAAGCAGCCTATTAACTGCGCAACTTTAATTGCCGTGGTAGATAAGCAGCCTATTAACTGCGCAACTTTAATTGCCGTGGTAGATAAGCAGCCTATTAACAGCGCAACTTTAATTGCCGTGGTAGATAAGCAGTTAATAAACAGCGACTTAAGCAATTGTCTTGTGGCGGAATCGGAACCAGACAAATG
>CAVHYF010000003.1:0-75487 GCA_963640265.1 bacterium
CTGATGAAAGGCTTGTCCATCCCGTATTCCTCGGCCTTGAAGTCCCTGATGATTCCGGCAATCTTCACCGGAAGGTTTTCAGTCGGGAACGCGGTGATGTAGTCGATTCCGCTGACACCGCCGCAGAGGTTGCTCCAAAATGTGTTTACATCGTTGCCGACAGGTGAAATCACTCCCATTCCTGTCACTACTACTCTTTTGTCCATTATGTGTATTTTATTCTTATTCCGTTAAAAGTCCGGAGGCGCCGGCGAGGAGTTTCTCGGCTCCGCCAATAATGTCCTCCACAATCTCTTTCGCCGTCTCCTTCTTTCTGATCATTCCGGCGACCTCTCCCGCGAGGAAGCTTCCGCCTGAAAGGTCACCGTCGAACACGGCCTTGCGCATAGATCCGGTGCCGAATTTCTGCACATCTTCCCTGGAGACTGCCGGGTCATATTCCATCTTGAAGAATTTCTTCGCGAACGGAGTCTTGAGGCCGCGCACCGCGTCACCGAGGGACTTGCCGGTCACCATCGTGCTGACGTCGGATGCGGCGATGAGCCTTGCCTTGTAGTTTTCGTGAATATGGCATTCGTCGGCGATGAGGAACCTTGTGCCGACCTGCACTCCTTTCGCTCCCAGCATGAAGGCTGCGGCGGCTCCTCTTCCGTCGAAGATTCCGCCGGCGGCGAGTACAGGAATATCGAGGGCGTCAACCACCTGCGGAACCAGCGCCATAGTGTGCGTGTCGCCGATATGTCCGCCGGACTCCGCTCCCTCGGCGATGACCGCCGCGGCTCCGAGTTCCTGCATCTTGAGGGCGTATGCCACCGAGGCCACTACCGGAATCACCTTGATTCCCGCGGCTTTCCACTTGTCCATATATGCTGAAGGGGAGCCGGCTCCGGTCGTGAGGATCTTGACACCTTCCTCGATGACCATATCCGCCACCTCGCCGGCATTCGGAGCCTGAAGCATTATGTTCACTCCGAAAGGCTTGTCGGTCAATGTTCTGCATTTGCGGATCTCTTCCCTGACCGCTTCGGTGCCGAAATTTATCGACGAGATCAGGCCGAGGCCGCCGGCATTTGAAACGGCCGCGGCGAGTTTTGCATCTGCTATCCAGGCCATTCCACCTTGGAACAGCGGATACTCGATGCCGAGCATATCGCAGATTATACTTTTTATCATATCGTGCAAATATAACAATTAATGTTCAGATTACCATTCGACTACGGCGGCTCCTGAAAGCAGGCCTGCTCCGAAGGCGCTGAACACAAGGATGTCGCCTTCCTTGAACATCCCTTTCCTGTTGCATTCGTCCAGCAGGATAGGGCAGGAGGCTGAAGAAGAATTGCCGTGGTCCGTGATGTTGACCGGGAATTTCTCCGCCGGCTGGCCCATATAGTCTATGATCGATCCGATGATTCTCTGGTTGGCCTGATGCACCATAAAGTACGAGACTTCATCTTTGCTGACTCCGATCTCTTCCAGCAGGCCTTCGACTCCCTTGGTGCAGGCGCGGACGGCGAATTTGAACACTTCGCGCCCTTTCATCTGCAGAGGCACGCTTTCTTCGTTCTTGGACACATACGGTGTGTCCACAAGAGTGCGTTTCTGCCAGATCTGGCTGACGGACGGCTCGGCGTGCAGCTTCGTGCCCTTGATGTTGTCTCCTTCGCCGAGCACCACGGCTCCGGCACCGTCTCCGAACAGCACGCAGGTGCTTCTGTCCTTCCAGCTTGACATCCTGGTCGGTTCCTCCACGCAGGCGATCACCGCAGTCCTGATCTTGCCGGCCTTGTAGTAGGTCTCGGCCATGTCAAGAGCGTAGATGAAGCCCGGGCAGGCGCAGTTGATGTCGAACATCGGACAGTTTATGCCCAGTTTCTCCGCGATTATGCAGCTCATTCCCGGGGTAGTGTATTCGGACACTACGTTGGAAACTATGAAGAGGTCGATTTCGGATGGTTTCAATCCCGACATCTCAAGAGCTTTGCCGACGGCTTCGGTTCCGAGGTCTTCGATGTTCTCGTCGGAAATCACGTGTCTCGACTTGATTCCCGTTCTCGGGAAAATCCATTCGTCGCTGGTGTCGAGAAATCCTTCCAGCATTTCGTTTGTGACGATTTTCCTTGGAAGCGCGCTTCCTGTGCCGATGATTTTCATATTGTTCTTCCTTTATGATGTTCAAGCGTTATGATCAGATCATGGTATGCACCGTATGCAAAAGTACTTTTGCCGCTCCGCGTGGCAAAATATATGTGGTGAAGGTGCGGCGGTATTCGTGACAAGCTCGTAAAAGTGGCAATTTTGCAGGATTTGTGGCGAATTTGCCGATGCTTTTTGAATATCGATAATTATAAAAAGTGTTATATTTGCCTGTTAAATTTATGGCGATGGGTTTTTCGAGCAAGCTTTTGCCTGAATATTTCAGGGGCAAAAACCAACTTATCTACACAGTGACCTTCACGGCCCTGTTCTCCATCGTGTTTCTTCTGATGAGCCTGCCGTTTTCGCACAACAGCTGGATGGAACTTGGCAATTCGCGTTTCTTCGTGTTTACCGTTCTCTTCGCTATAGGAGCTCTGTCTGTGGTCATACTCAGCCGGTACATAATGTACAGGACCCGGACAAGGATAAAGATGACTTATCTCGGTTATGTGGCCTGGTGCCTTGCAGAAGTGCTCGTGATCTGTCTGGCATATTCGTTCATAACGGTACCGATCACGAAGATAGGATGGGACCGTTTCCCGGTGACGCTGGGGAACGCCCTGCTTTACGGGACGATTTCGCTGGTCATCCCGTACATCCTGGCCGGAATGTACTGGGCGATCCAGGACAAGAACCAGATAATCCGCCTGATGAATTACGGTAACGTGGTCTCCGACGAGAGCATGCCGGTGTCCAGGCTAGAGAAGATAACGCTTTTCGACAACAACGGTGACCTTAAACTTTGCGTCAGCGCCACCAACCTCTTCTACATCGAGTCCGACGACAACTACATCATCGTCTGGTACACCGACAGCAAGGGCGACCTGAAGCGCTATATGCTGCGCTGCAGGCTCAAGACCGTGGAGGAAAGCTTCAGGGGGAGCAGCCTGGTGCGCTGCCACAGGAAATACATCGTGAATATGGACAAGGTCAAGGTGCTTCGCAAGGAGAAGGACGGTTATGAACTTGACCTTGACAACGATGCGATTTCTCCCATCCCGATCACGAAGACATATTCGGAAAACGTTCTGAGCCGTTTCAACAACAGCTCGGAACGTCGTATGCAATGATTCCGGAGTCTTGACCGGAAGATCCTGTCTTGAAAGAAATCTATCTTGAAAGTCTGTCCAGCGAAAGCTTGACGAGTTCCCTGACCTGCGGCTTGTAGTCCGGGTTGCTGTTCTTCAGGTGTCTGTTCGCTATCACGCAGCAGATCGTGCCGGCCTCGTGTCCGAGGTGTCTCGCCATTCCGGCCACCGCCGAGCTTTCCATCTCGAAATTCGTTATCCTGCGGTCGCCGTAGCGGAACGATTCGAAGTCTTCCACCATGTCCGGCATCGCAAGACCTTGTCTCACGACTCTGCCCTGAGGTCCGTAGAATCCGCAGGCTGAGATGGTCATTCCTCTGACCGAGCAGTCTTCGAACAGTCTGAACAATTTGTCGCTGGCTTTCACGAAGTACGGTGAAGTGAGATTCTCGTTCCAATGGGTGTGCTTCTTGAATGCCTCCTCCATCGCCTTGTCGGTGACGGCGTCGCGGTCGGCGTACCAGTTCATCAGGCCGTCGCAGCCGACTGAATATTCGGAGAATATCGCCGATCCGAGAGGAATGTCCGGCTGGACGGCTCCGCAGGTGCCGATGCGCAGGATTGTCAGGGTCCGGTGTTCCTTTTTCGGCTCGCGTGTGCTGAAGTCGATGTTGGCGAGCGCGTCAAGTTCCGTCATCACGATGTCGATGTTGTCGGTTCCGATGCCGGTGGAAAGAACGGTAATCCGTTTGCCGTTGTATCTGCCGGTGGTGGACACGAATTCCCGCGACTGGTGGCGGAACTCGATGTCGGTGAGGAAGCCGGCGACCATTTCAACTCTTCCGGGGTCTCCGACCAGGATGACGGTGTCAGCAAGTTCTTCCGGCTTCAGATGGATATGGAATGCCGATCCGTCTCCGTTGATGATAAGTTCTGATTCTGCTATTCTCATTTTTGTTCAGTTTTTTGTTTTGTGAAATCATTATGCGGCCGAATCCAACAATTCGGCAACCAAATATAGCAATATCCGGTGGATTTGACTAAATTTGTGAATTATGTGGCAAAGACTTCAAACTTTATACCTGTGCATCGCCACAGGTCTTGTGGCGGCACTCTTCTTCAGTGTCAAGGCATTCACTCTCGGTGAAGGCGGAACGCACGCCGTCGAACTGACATATTCACAGAATGTGGTCTACCTTGTGCTGCTGATTGTGATTACCCTGCTCCAGCTGCTGGCCATCTTCACTTACGGCAAGAGGGTTTTCCAGATGCGCACCGCCGTGCTGTCCGCCATCCTGATGGTTGCGCTGCAGGTGCTGCTGGTGATGGATTATTTCACCGCGGCCGACGGTCAGGTCTTCAAGTTCACGGCCGTGTTCCCGCTGGTGGCCGCGATCCTCAACGCCCTTGCAGCGAGGTGCATACTCCGCGACCAACTTCTTGTGGAAAGCATCACGCATCTACGTTCCCGCAAGAAGAACCACAAGAAATAGAAGCCATTACGGAACCGGATCGTAGCCGCTGCCGCCCCAGGGGTTGCAGCGGAGAATCCGCCATACTGTAAGGAAGAGTCCTTTTATCGGCCCCCATTTCCTGAATGCTTCGATTGCATAGGTCGAGCAGGACGGCTCGAACCTGCAGGTTTTGGGAATATACGGCCCGATGCATTTGCGGTAGAACCAGATGAGAGCCAGGAAAGGGGCGATGAGGACCTTTCTCGCGCATTGCCTCCAGCGCGGTAAACTATTGCTGTCTTTCATTGCCCGCGATTCTTTTCAGGATGGATTCCACCTGTGACCGTATTGACTCGAAGTCAAGAATTTCCTTCGAATTGTAAACGAACATCACATCTGCCGGGGCGGAGACCAGAAGGTCCTTCCGGGTCCTGTACGCCTCTCTTATCCTTCGTTTCAGAAGGTTGCGCTTTACCGCCCTCTTGAACAGGCGTTTCGGCACGGAAACCATCATCCGGCTCGGTGCGGCTTCCCCGCAGGCGTCCGGATGAAGGACAAAACAGTATTTAAGGCCGGACGTGTAGCCCCATCGGCCCTCGGACACCAGAGCCGAAACCGTTGACTTCCCGTGAAGTCTCTCTGATTTCGGTAAAGTGAACATTCTTGTCTTATTTCTGCTTTTCCAGATAGAGTTCGATCGCTCTTGCCACGGAAGGGGCCTCCGGAGTCGGCGCCTGGATTTCGATCGTAAGACCAGCCTCCTCCATCGCCTTGACAATCGACTTGCCGTAGGCCACGAACTTGATGTTCCCCTGTTGGAATTCAGGGAAGTTCTCGTAGAGGGACTTGATGTCGTAAGGATTGTAGAACACGACCATATCGTAGTCCTGCAGGTTGATGTCTTTCAGGTCCTGCGGGACCGACTTGACGAACACCGCCGTGTTGTAGGTGATGTTCTGGGCATCCATCAGGCTGGTAAGAGGTACGCTGTTGCTGGAATCCGACTGGGCGACCAGGAATTTCTCGTTCTTGTGCTTTGTCCCGATCTGGGAGATGATGGATTCCGGAGTTCCGTTGCCGTAGAAAATCTTGCGCTTGCGGTAAACGATGTGCTTCTGAAGATACATCGCAACGGCCTCCGTGGTGCAGAAATATTTCATCGTCTCCGGCACCTTGACCCTGAGCTCATCGCAAAGGCCGTAAAAAGCATCTATCGTGTGCCGTGAGGAAAAAATGATTGCCGTGTAGTCCAGAACGTTGATTCTCTGTGTCCTGAACTCCCTTGAGGTCAGAGGCTCGATGAGAAAGAACTGTCTGAAAGTGATGTCAACGCCGAATTTCTCCTTGAGGGCAGTGTAGGGTGCCTCGTTGAGAGGGCTGCGCTGTGAGATCAAAATCTTCTGTATGGACATATTCTTGCTTTTGTTGTTCGCCCGCCTTCAGGAACTACAGCAGATAGGCTGAAAACACCAGTGCGGCGGTCGGAAGTATTTCAAGGCCGCAAAGATACAAAATTGTTGTGAAAGGATTGCAAGCCGAAGCGAAAATCTGTCCGCGCCGGATGACGAAGAAGCCGTAGGATACCGCCGTAATCCACAGCAGGACAGCCCTTGACGTGTCTTCGGGGCAATCTGCCGCGTTGAGTGCTGTCCCCGGAATGAAAAGCAGAAAGAAAAGAATTATCAGGTAATTGTAGAACGACCTGTTCGCGGCTGAGAAGACCTTGGAGCCGTAACTGTTGAACTCGAGCTGCCAGTTCAGAAAGAGCCGGAGAAGGACATAGGCGGACAGTATTCCGGTCACGATGCCGAACTGCAGCGTCTGCGGCAGGGATTCAAGGAATTCGGGAGTGTAGAGCGAGTGTGAATATGCCACCATGCAGAGCGGGACAAACAGCACGAGCGCGATGAGGTTGCGGCTTCTGCTCAGCTGGAGGCTGTCTTCAAGGTCGATGTTCCCTTTCCATCTCCTGACGCAGTCCATCAGCGAGGGCGCGATCTTCAGGAGGCTTCTCAGACAGAAAAGCGTCAGAATCGTGAACAGGACGGCAAGTCCGCAGAAGATAGGATCGTCAATCATCGGCCGATAGTCATTTGTCAGTGATTCAGTTTCCCCGCTTGGCACCGTACCCCAGTTCTCTCAGCAGGGCGGTGACCTTGTCCCTGAAGTCTCCCTGGACCGTGATTTCGCCGTCTTTCGCCGTACCTCCGACGCCGCATTTCACCTTGAGGGTCTTGCCCAGGGCCGCAAGGTCTTCCTGAGTGCCGACAAATCCGGAAACCAAAGTGACCTGCTTGCCTCCGCGGTTACGCCGGTCGATGGTCACGACCAGCTTCTGCCTTGACGGCTCAAGTGTTTCTGCCTCGGCCGTTTCGTCTTTGGCGTAACTGAAATCAGGGTCGGTCGAATAGACCACCCCGAGCCTTTGCTTCCAGTCGTTGTCGGATTTCATGTCGTTACCTTATATTTTTTGCAAAGATAGCGATTCCTTTTGTATCTTTGCTTGATTATCGGTCTGATTTGACCGGTCCCCGAACATAGAAAAGTATGGAAAAGAAAAAATTCAGGATGTGGAACAGGCTGACCGCCCTGGCCGTGCTGGTCATTTCGGCGTTCACCTATCTTTCCACGATTGAACCGACCGCATCTTTCTGGGACTGCGGCGAGTTTATAGCGTCTTCGTACAAGCTTGAAGTGGGCCACCCTCCGGGGAATCCGGTGTTCCAGCTCATAGCCCGCCTGTTCACGATGTTCACCGGCCCGGACAAGGCTGCGGTAATGGTGAACTCGATGAGCGCTATATGCTCCGCCCTGACGATATTCTTCCTGTACCTGACCATAGTTTTCCTTGTGAAGAGAGTGATCGTGCCGAAACGGGACGGCGAGGGAGACGACAGTGAATATTCAGCCGGCCAGGCAGTTGCGATCTTCGGCAGCGCCGCCGTGGGCGCACTGGCTTACTGCTTCTCCGACACGTTCTGGTTTTCGGCGGTCGAGGGCGAGGTCTATGCGATGTCGTCCCTGTTCACGGCGCTTGTCGTGTGGGCGATGACCAAGTGGTACGAGGAGGAAGACAGAAGGTTCGCCAACCGCTGGCTCGTGCTGATTTCGTTCCTGATGGGACTCTCGATAGGCGTGCATCTGCTGAACCTCCTGGCGATACCGATGCTTGTCTACATGTATTATTTCAAGATGAGGGAGGACCGGAAATATTCATTCTGGGAATATGTCAAGATTTTCGCCGTTTCCGTGGTGATCCTGGCGTTCATCCTCTTCATTCTTGTGCCTTACATCCCGAAGACGGCGGCCTATTCGGATCTGTTCTTCGTCAATGTCCTCGGGTTGCCTTACAATTCCGGAGCGGCGATATTCATCATTGCTCTGCTCGCTCTCTGCTTCTGGGGACTTTTCAAGACTCTCAAGACGGACAGGGTGTTCTGGAACACGGCTCTTCTGTGCTTCACCACCATCGTCATAGGTTTCTCGGTGTTCAGCATCGTGATAATACGTTCCTGCGCCAAGACTCCGACGAACGAGTACCAGCCGGACAACGCGTTCACGCTGGTACGTTATCTTTCGCGTGAGCAGTACGGCTCGGTCCCGATCGTGTACGGCCAGTATTTCGGCGCCCCGTATGAACTGAAACAGGATTCCTACCGGGCTCCGCTGGACGGAAAGTACAAGAAGGTGCCGAGTCCGGTTGACGTGAAGTACGACCCTGCCGGCAAGATGCTCTTCCCGAGAATGCATAGCAGCGACGAGCGCCACATAAAGTTCTACGAGACCTACACCGATGGCAAGGGAACTGCCGTGCCGGGCGCGCAGTACAAGAAGCCGACATTCGGCGCCAACCTGCGCTACTTCTTCGACTTCCAGCTGGGCTGGATGTACTGGAGGTACTTCATGTGGAATTTCGTCGGCAGACAGAACGAAATCCATGCTCCGACTTCCGACCTGTTCACGGGCAACTGGGAGAGCGGCGTGAAGCCGGTCGACACGATTCACCTGGGCGACCAGGACAACGCTCCGGACTGGCTGAAGGGCAACAGGGGCAAGAACCACTATTTCTTCCTCCCTCTTCTTCTGGGCATCATAGGATTGTGCTTCCAGTTCGACAGGGACCGCAGAGGATGCTGGCTGACTTTCCTCCTGTTCTTCATGACGGGAATAGCCATAGTCGTCTATCTGAACCAGACTCCTTACCAGGTGCGTGAGCGTGACTATGCCTACGCGGGGTCGTTCTATGCCTTCGCCATCTGGATAGGCTTCGCAGTGGCGGCGATATATTCGTGGATTGCTTCCGCATTGAAGGACAGGCATACCGTGGCCCTGGCCGCCGTCGTGACCGTCGCCTGCCTGGGAGTGCCTGCGCTTATGGCGGAGGAAAACTGGGACGACCACGACAGGAGCAACCGCTACACTGCGGTCGAAGTCGCGAAGAACTATCTCAATTCAGTGGGTCAGGACGGCTTGCTCATTACGCACGGGGACAACGACACCTTCCCTCTCTGGTATGCCCAGGAGGTGGAAGGGTTCAGGACCGACGTAAGGATTTGCAACACTTCGCTTCTCGGTACCGACTGGTACATTGACCAGATGAGGTATGCGATCAACAATTCTTCTCCTCTGCAGCTGTCCGTCGGCCAGGAGCAGTACCTGTACGGTACCAATGAATGGATTCCGATAGATGACAAGCGCGGGCAGGCGTATCCGCTCTCGGAATGTGTCGCGGTGTTCAAGCATCCGGAAGCCAAGCTGATCTACCAGGACGGCCGGAAGGCCGACTACTGGCCTGCAAGGAAGATGATAGTTCCGGTCAACAAGGAGAACTGTCTCAAAAGCGGCATCGTGAGCGAAAAGTTCGCGGAGATGATTCCCGACTCGATAGTCGTAGAGATTCCTAAGAGCAAGAACTTCCTCAGCAAGCCGGAACTGTTCCTCCTCGACTTCCTTTCCACGTATAAGTGGGACAGGCCTTTGAATATGCTCAATCAGGGAGGCGACCTGAACATCGGCCTGAAGGATTACCTTATGTATGAGGGATTCTCCTGCAAACTGGTCCCTTTCAAGAACCGCGTCGAATCTCTTGATCCGGGTCTTGTGGACACTGACGTCCTTTACGGCAAGATGACGTCCGCCTACTGTTTCGATGCCGTGTCGCGGGATGACTACTGCATAGACTACCAGAACATCTACACGTTCCTCGGAGTGCAGTCGCTCAGGAACATGTTCATTTCCTGCGCCAACGCCTTCATCAAGGAAGGTGAGAACGACCGGGCCGAACAGATGCTGGACAAGTGCCGCGAGGTACTCAAGCCGGAACTCTGGCCTTATGACAATTCCGTCCTGGGCTGGAATTCCAACGCCCTGTACCCGATAGAAATGGTCAAGGACTACTACATCGTCGGCAATTCTGAAAAGGCCAGGGGAGTTGCTCTTAAACTGAAGGAAGAACTCTTGCAGAACATCAACTTCTATCTGGACTTCTATCCGCTCTGCAAGAGCGAGTTCGAGTACGACTGCAATCTTGTCTATTATCTGTCGAACGAGGTCGCGAAGGCCGGCGACAAGGACTTTGCGGATGAACTTGAAAAGTCCTTTGCGGCCTTTTTGTCCGGCAAGTGACAGGCAAAGTCCTGAAATGGGCTGAAATGAAAAAGGGGTGGCTGCCTTGCAGCCATCCCTTTTCTCGATTACACCGGTTTCTGTGTTTATGGTATGACGGTTAGAATCGGTGTGTCCGGACAATTCCCGGGCAGAAGCTTAAACCAGTGCTTTAACCTGTTCGGCGCCAAGCGGCAGAAGGTCGGTTATCGGCCGGTACTCATACTGGTCGAAATCGTTGATCTGCGCGAAACCGCCGGATTTGTCGCTGCGGTAGTAAACGTACATCAGCAGTCCGCCGGGGGCCTCGGGCACGGCTTTCTCAGACCTGCCTTCGAGGAATGCAGTGAGTTCTTCTTTCTTCGTCTTCGGGTAGTTGCTGACTTTGCGCTTGAACTTGCCTTCCTTGCCTTCAATCGTGTAGGAGGATTTCATCGCAAGGAACAGGATGACGGCGAACGCTATGATCGTGCATCCGAGGATGAACATTGAATCGGAACAGAACAGCAGCGCCGCGCCTGCTGCAAGAAAGACGAGTGAAACGATGATGTCCTTTGCGGATCTGACTTTTTTGATATTTACGGTTTCCATTTGTTTTCAGATTGATTTTTCTTGAATCGGTGACGCTCCCCTGCGGAGCGCAATGCTCCAAGGGGAAAGGGTTGTGTAAAAATATGGTTGCATCACCACTATGGTTGGTAATACGTTATCTGCCGTCCGGGAAGGGGGACGGCTCCCTTTTCTGACTTGTGTGCCGCCCGGCGGCTTCTGAAGTCTCGTGATTGTCCGCTAAAGCCGCAGCTTCCGCAGCGTCGGCAGCGACGGTCTGAACGGAGTGTAACCGTTGGCAGTCCGGAATTCCTGGAAAGGAATTTCGGTGGCTGGCCTGCGCGGATGCCTGCACGGGCTGGCGGAAGCTCCTGTGACGGTACGGACTGAAACCTGCCCCTCGCCCACGGGGCTGGAGAGACAGATGGTGTTGAACTTTATGAATGAATCTTCGGTCTTGGTAGGGTCCGTCAGCCTGTCGGCAGTCACTCCGACGGCTTCTGACCTGCCGGAAAACACGCTGGCGCTCATCTCCTTGCAGAAAAAGAAGAATGCGACGGAGAAAACCGCAACCAGCAATATTCCAGCTTTGGACCTCATTGGATTTCACCTATCTTTTAAGACGTACGAATATGCTCAGCGGCAAGTCTTTCCCGAAACTGTCGCTGATGACCAGTTCTCCGGAATCGAGCTTCGTCTGCGCCGGAAGCTCCAGAGCCTGGCGCACCACCGTCTCGCCCAGGATGGCGGAGAAGCCGTTGGAGTAGAGGTTGAGGACGAGGAAACTGTCTTTCGGGGCAAGAATGCGGCCGACGGACTTCATCATATCGAAGAGACATTCGTCAAGTTTCCATTTTTCGCCGTCCGGGCCGTGCCCGTACGCCGGCGGATCCAGGATTATGCCTTGATAGACATTGCCGCGCCTGCATTCCCTGGCCACGAATTTCATCGCGTCCTCCACTACCCAGCGGATGTCCTTGAGGCCGCTGCGGTCCTGGTTGCAGTGCGCCCAGGTGACCACCTGCCGCACGGAGTCCAGATGGGTGACATCGGCTCCGGCGCATCTGGCCGCAAGCGAAGCAGCACCGGTGTAGGCGAACAGGTTCAGTACTTTCGGCTTTGTCCCTGTCGCGGCCGCTATCTCGGAAGTTCTGTTGAATATGTAGTTCCAGTTGGCGGCCTGCTCAGGAAAGACTCCGACGTGCTTGAAGGACGTGAGTCCCAGCCTGAGGCTGAACTCGGGCCCTCCGCCGTAGCGGATCCACCACTGATCGGGCATATTCCTGAACTTCTCCCAGGTTCCGCTGTCTTCCTTGCCGGCCTTTCCGAATCCGGCTCCGGGCGTGAACCGGACGTGCGCCCGGAAACGCCATTCGCTTTCGCTCATACTTTTGTCCCACAGGGCTTTCGGCTCGGGACGCGCGAGAACGAAATCACCGAACCTTTCGAGCTTCTCGCCTCTTCCTGAGTCAAGAAGTTCGTAATCCTTCCAAGTATGCGGAACAAACTCTATGGTCATAACCTTGCAAATATACATAAAAGAAACCCGATTTGACCCGCATCGCGGTTATTTTAATCGTTACACCTTCGCTCCGATGATGTCCAATCCGCTGAAATTTACTATCTTTGCCCCCGAAAAATTTGACAGTAACTAATTAAACAGATTATGCAACAGCACATCGACACCTACGATTTCACAGGCAAAAAGGCCATCGTCAGAGTGGATTTCAATGTTCCGCTTGACGCAGATTTCAACATTACGGACGACACCCGTATCCGTGCGGCTCTTCCGACTCTCAAGAAGGTTCTCGCCGGCGGCGGTTCTCTGATTCTGATGTCACATCTCGGACGTCCGAAGAAGGTTGATCCTAAATTCTCGCTCAAGCATATTCTTGCGCACGTTTCAGAATGCCTCGGTGTTCCGGTCCAGTTCGCTGACGACTGCCAGAAGGCTGACGAGCAGGCTGCCGCCCTCAAGCCGGGTGAAGTCCTGATGCTCGAGAACCTCCGTTTCTACGCTGAGGAGGAAGGCAAGCCGAGAGGACTCGCCGAGGACGCAACCGACGAGGAGAAGGCCGCTGCCAAGAAGGCGGTGAAGGCCAGCCAGAAGGAGTTCGTGAAGAAGCTCGCCTCCTACGCTGACTGCTACATCAACGACGCTTTCGGAACGGCCCACAGGGCTCACGGTTCGACAGCCCTCATCGCAGCCTATTTCCCTGAGGACAAGATGTTCGGCTACCTTATGGAGAAAGAGGTGAAGGCCATCGAGAACGTGCTCCAGAACGCTCAGCATCCTTTCACCGCAATCATCGGCGGTTCCAAGGTTTCCAGCAAGCTCGGGGTCATCAAGAACCTTCTCGACAAGGTTGACAACCTGATCATCGGCGGCGGTATGGGCTACACCTTCATCAAGGCCCAGGGCGGACATATCGGCAAGTCCCTCCACGAGGACGAGCTTATGCCGGATGCCCTCGAGATAATGAAGGAGGCCAAGGAGAAGGGCGTAAACCTTTCGCTTTCCGTAGCCACCGTTTCCGGCCAGGAGTTCAGCAACGACACTCCTCGCAAGACTTTCGACATATTCAACATTCCTGACGACTGGGAGGGTATGGACGCTTCCGAGGCTTCCCTCGAGAACTGGAAGAAGATCATCCTCTCTTCCAAGACCATCCTCTGGAACGGTCCTGTGGGCGTGTTCGAGCTTCCTAACTTCGCACACGGAACCGAGAAGATCGCTGAATATGTGGCCGAAGCCACCCAGAACGGAGCCTATTCCCTCGTCGGCGGCGGTGACTCTGTCGCAGCCGTCACCAAGCTCGGCTTCGCCGACAAGGTAAGCTACGTTTCCACCGGCGGCGGCGCAATGCTCGAGGCCATCGAGGGCAAGGAGCTTCCTGGCATCGCAGCCATCAGAGAGTAGGTCTTCCTACTTTCTGAATAAAACCTTAACTTTGTACGATAACAAAAGACCGCTTCTATGGATTTGATGTTCGTACATTGGAATATGAATCCGGAGATATTCAGGATCGGATCTTTCGCCGTAAGGTGGTATGGTCTCCTGTTTGTTTCCGGTTTCATTCTTGGTTACTGGATGTTCTCCAGGTTCTTCCGCAGGGAACACATCAACGAGGCGCTTCTCGATCCGCTGCTCTACACGCTTGTGATCGGAACGCTTGTGGGCGCACGCCTCGGACACTGCCTGTTCTATCAGCCGGATTACTACTTCGGTTCGTGGAAGGGTCTGTGCGAGATTCTGTGCGTGTGGAAAGGAGGACTGGCCAGCCACGGAGGAGCGTTGATGCTGCTTTTCTGTATGTGGTGGTTCGCTCATCACTACGGCCGGAAGAACAATTTCGACCTGCTGTGGCTTCTGGATCATCTGGCGATAGCCGTGGCTTTTGCCGCGACTTTCATCAGGCTTGGAAATCTTTGCAATTCGGAGATTTATGGCGATGTGACCAACCTGCCGTGGGGATTCGTGTTCGAAAGGAGAGGGGAGACCGAACCCAAGCATCCGACCCAGATCTACGAGGCGCTCAGCTACCTTGTTCTCGGCATCGGCCTGGTCTGGCTCTACGTCAAGAAGCTGGACAAGATGTACAGGGGATCGTTCATCGGCATATTCTTCATCGTCTGCTTCGGAATGCGCTTCCTGATCGAGTTCATCAAGGAGCCGCAGGTGGAGTTCGAGAATTCGATGGCCCTGGATATGGGACAGATTCTGAGCATTCCGTTCGTGCTTTTGGGAATTGGTCTGCTGATATATTCATTGAAGAAGAAGATTCCCGCGAGGGCGGTGATTCCCGCTTCGGGTCCGAAGAAGTCCGAACCTACGCATTACGCCAAAAGTTTGAATGACAAAAAATAAGTAATGATAAAAGCTATATTTTTTGACATAGACGGCACGCTGGTGAGTTTCAAGACCCACCGGATGTCCGACAATCTCAGGAAAAGACTTCATGAGCTTCAGGCCAACGGCGTGAAGCTTTTTGTTTCGACAGGCCGCTCAAGGCTGATCATCAACAATCTGGATGATTTTCCCTTCGACGGTTATGTGGCGATGAACGGGGCTGAGACGACTCTCGGCGGCGAGGTCATCGACAGTCATCCGCTTCCGAAGGCGGCGGCAGCCAGGGTAGCCGACCTCGCGGCGGAATGCAAGGTGCCGTGCTGGATCTTCGGAGAGACTGCGGCCGGACTCAACTTCGAAAATGACCGTACCAGGGAAGTCTCGGCCAGCCTGCAGCTTTTCCCGAACCGGTTCTACGACTTCCACAAGGTAATCGAGGACCAGAAGGTCTATGAATATACCATATACTTTACCGAGGAGGAGGAACGCAAGTACCTGTATCCCGTCATTGAAGGTACCTGCTACACTCGCTGGCACCCGTATTTCCTCGACATCGTGCCTGAAGGGCTGTCAAAGTCTTATGGAGCGTCCAGGATACTCGAGCGGCTCGGCATCTCGCGCGAGGAGTGCATGGCATTCGGCGACGGCGGCAATGACATCCCCATCATTGAATATGCCGGGACGGGTGTCGCGATGGGCAACGCCACGCCTGACGTGAAGTCGGTGGCCGACTATGTCACCGACAGCGTCGATGAGGACGGAGTGGTGACCGCACTTCAGCATTTCGGGGTGCTTTAGAAGCCGATTCTGAAATTCCCCGTCCGGTCAGGAGGATTTCCTCTGATTTCCGGTCGGATTTGCATAACATTTGCAGAGAAGCGTGCGCTTCGTTTTTCCCGATGAGGCAGGTGTCTTTTTGTCCGGTCGGGAACCGGGTTCCCGAAAAGGAAAAATAAAGCGACGAGCAGAAAAATTTTTAGGTTAGTTATATATGATAAAAACTACAAAGTGTATCCTTATGATGGCCGCCGCGGCCCTGTCGCTGGCCGCACCGGTGAAGGCCCAGTACAGGAATGGCACTACTCCTGAGGCTTCCGCCAAAGACACATCCCTTGTGACGATTTCTTTGGATGATGCTCTGAAGATAGCGCTCAGCGAAAATGTGTCGGTCAAGGTGGCGGACAAGGAAATCCAACGTTACGAGTATGCGAAGAAAGGCACCTATGCTTCTCTGTTCCCGCAGATTGACGCTTCCGGATCCTACCAGCGTACCATCAAGAAACAGGTTATGTATATGGACAGCGATTCCGATGAAGAAGGAGGAACGAGCAGTATGTTCAGTTCTCTCCTTCCTTATTTCACAAGAATAAACGAACTGTCCACCGCAGCCGGGATGGGGCCTGTCACCACCGATGACAGTTCCTCAAGCTCTTCTTCCAGCGGAGGCTTCTCCGTAGGCCGTTGGAACACCTACACCTACGGTGTGTCCGCCTCGATGCCTCTTGTCAACTTCCAGCTTTGGGAGAGCATAAAGATTTCCGGACAGAGCGTTGACCTCGCCGTTGAAAAGGCCAGGTCCTCGAGGCTCGATATGGTGACTCAGGTCAAGCAGGCCTACTACGCCGTCCTTCTTGCAAAGGAGGCGTTCAACGTCTATAAAGATGTCTATGAGAACGCAGTGGAGAATTTCAGGCAGACCGAGATGCGCTACAACGCCCAGAAGGCTTCCGAACTCGAGTACACAAGGGCCAAGTCCACGGTAGCCTCGGCTATTCCTAACGTCTATAACGCAGAAAGCCAGGTGATTCTGGCCTTGTGGCAGCTCAAGGCCGTGATGGGAGTCGATCTCGACAGGAACATCGACGTGTCCGGCACCCTTGAAGACTACTCGCACGAGATGTTCAGGGACGTCAACGAGAATCAGGATCCGTCCCTGGAAAACAACACCACCGTCCGCCAGCTTGCAATCCAGGCCGAGCAGCTCGCTTCCACCATCAGGATGCAGAAGGCCGCCTACCTGCCTTCGCTTGCGGCCAGCTTCTCGTACAGTATGATAGCGATGACCAATGACTTCAAGTTCAGCGAGTATCAGTGGTCTCCATATTCCTATGTAGGCGTGAGCCTCTCTATTCCGATCTTCTCCGGCGGAAAGCGTCTGAACGATGTCCGTCAGGCTAAGGTGCAGGCCGCCGAGCTGGATCTTCAGCGAGTCGACACGGAAAGACAGCTCAAAATCGCCATCCGTCAGTACCTCAACACGATGGAGACCAATATGAACAGCTACACCGCCGCCACCGAGGCCGTCGCGCTTGCCCAGAAGGCCTACGACATCGCCGCCAAGTCCTACAAGGTCGGAAAAAGTACGATCACTGAACTCAACGATGCCCGGCTGACTCTCACGCAGGCCTGTCTCAATCAGTCGCAGGCCGTTTACAATTTCATCGTCGCCAAGTCCAACCTGGAGCAGACCATCGGCTGCGACTTCATCGATGACAACGGCGAGGCCGATCTTGAAAACAAGTAGAAAATAAAATTTATGAATATGAAGGGAATAATCAGAACTATGGTTTTCGCAGGAGCGGCCACGCTCCTTGTCGCCTGTGGAGGCAGCAAGAAAGCCGACAATGCAGCCGCTGCGCAGGTGGCTGAGGAAAGAGCCACGCTTGTTGACACGGCGGTGGCACGCACACAGGAAGTACCGCAGACGGAAACATATTCATCTACCGTCCAGGCCTTCGCGGTGAACAACATCGCTCCGCAGACCGCCGGCAGGATAACATCCATCAGGGTCGATGTCGGCAGCTATGTGCAGAAAGGCCAGATTCTCGCGACGATGGACGCCTCGCAGCTTGACCAGGCGAAACTTAAGCTCGTGAACGACTCCACGGAACTCAGCCGCCTGAAGAGCCTCTACGATGAAGGCGGAGTGTCGAAGTCCGACTATGACGCTTCCGAGATGGCTTACAAGGTGAGCCGCAGGTCCTACAACAACCTGCTGGAGAACACCTACCTCCGCGCTCCTATCAGCGGCGTGGTGACGGCAAGGAATTATGATCAGGGCGACCTTTACAGCGGCCAGCCTATCTATGTGGTCCAGCAGATCACTCCAGTCAAGCTGCTCGTGGGCATCTCCGAGACGGACTACACCAAGGTGAAGAAGGGTGACCAGGTTGAGATCACGGCCGACGCCATCCCTGGGAGGACTTTCACCGGCAAGGTCAACAAGGTCTATCCGACCATCGATGCTGCCAGCCACACATTCACGACCGAGGTCCTCGTAACCAATTCCGACAGGGTTCTCCGTCCGGGTATGTTCACAAGGGTGACCGTCAAGTTCGGAGTCAACAACAGCATTGTGGTTCCTGACGAGGCTGTAAGCAAGATGCAGGGTTCCGGTCAGAGATGTGTCTATGTGGTCAGGTCAGACGGCGCGGTCGAATCGATGATCGTCACTCTCGGCCGCCATTTCGGCACGAGCTATGAAATCCTCAGCGGTCTTTCCGAGGGCGACGTCGTCGTGACAAAGGGAAGCTCCAGCCTCAAGGACGGTGCCAAGGTCGAGATCTCCAAGAACAACTAAAGTCTTGACACTATGAGCATTTACAGAACAGCGGTGAAGAATCCGGTCACGACGGCGCTTGTGTTTATCGCCTTCGCGATCTTCGGAGTCTTCTCTCTGATGAACACCTCGCTGGCGAATTTCCCGGATTTCGACTCCAATGTCGTGCTGGTCATGTCCACCTACCCGGGAGCCAGCGCGTCCGACATCGAGACCAACCTTACCAAGGTCCTCGAGAACACCCTCAACGGTGTCGCCGACCTGAAGGATATGACCTCCCGGTCAAAAGAGAACACCTCCATCGTGGTCCTCGAGTTCGAGTACGGAACGGACATCGATGAAGCCTGCAACAATATCCGTGACAAGCTGGACCTTGTCAACTCCTCGCTTCCTGACGGAGCGTCCACGCCGGTGCTTTTCAAGTTCGGTATGGACGACATGCCTATCATGATACTTTCCGCAAAGGCTGACAAGAGCCTTATGGGTCTGGACAGAATCCTGGACGACAAGCTCGTGACCCCTCTTGGCCGAGTTAAAGGCGTGGGTACGGTCAGTGTTTCCGGCGCCCCTGCCAGGGAGATCCTCGTCTACTGCGACCCTAACAAGCTTGCCTCCTACGGTTTGAGCGTGTCAGGCATCTCCTCCATCATCGCGGCGGAGAACAGGAACGTCCCTTCCGGCAACATCGACATCGGCACGGAGACCTACACCCTCCGTATCGAGAAGGAGTTCAAGGATCCGTCCGAGCTTCTGGACATCGTAGTAAGCAGTGCCAACGGCCAGACGGTCTATCTCCGCGACGTGGCGACTGTTGTCGACGGTCTTGAGGAGAAATCGCAGGAGTCCTTCACCAACGGCGAGCGTTCCGCGATGATCGCCATTCAGAAACAGTCCGGAGCGAACACCGTCAATGTCATCAGAAGCGTCAAGCAGAAACTCAAGACAATCGAGGCTTCGCTTCCTTCCGACATCGAGATCACTACCGTCGTGGACAGTTCGACCAACATCCTCAACACTCTCGACTCACTCAAGGAGACCATTCTCATCACCCTTATCGTGGTCATGCTGGTGGTTTACATCTTCCTCGGAAGGTGGAGAGCCACGTTCATCATTGTCCTTTCCATCCCTATATCCCTGCTGGGTTCCCTGGTTTACCTTTTCGCCACCGGCAACACCCTGAACATCATCTCGATGTCAGCCCTGTCCATAGCGATCGGTATGGTGGTGGATGATGCGATTGTGGTGTTGGAGAACATCTCGACCCATCTTGAAAGAGGCGAGAAACCAACGGAGGCCGCCGTCCACGGCACGTCCGAGGTGGGTATCTCCGTCATCGCCTCCACCCTTACGATGCTCTGCGTGTTCCTGCCGCTGACGATGGTTTCCGGTATGGCCGGAATCATGTTCAAGCAGCTCGGCTGGATCGTCAGCATCATTATGATCATCTCCACGACTGCGGCCCTGACGCTTGTCCCGATGCTTTGCTCCAGGATGCTAAGCAACAAACCTAAGAACGGCAAGCTGCACAGGGCGATCTTTGATCCGGTCGAGAAATTCCTCCAGAAGATCTCCGATGGCTATGCCAGGATCATTTCCTGGGCGATGGACCACAGAAAAACCGTTATATTCAGTGCACTGGCTGTGTTCGTGGTTGTCCTTGTCCTTCTCGGTCCGGGCATCAAGACGGAGTATTTCCCTCATTCCGACGAGGGACGTCTGTCCGTCAGCATCCAGCTTCCTATCGGCACCGAGCAGAGCGTGACGGCCGAGTTCGCGGCGGATTTCGCAGCAAGGCTCCAGAAGGAGATTCCGGAAATCCAGGTGCTTCAGCACTACTACGGCCAGGCCAGCTCGGACAATGTCTGGGGAAGCATGCAGAACAACGGTTCCTATCTCATCTCGATGAACATCAACCTCGGTTCAATGGAAGACCGCGAGCGTTCGTCCACAGAGATCGCCGACATCATCAGACAGGATCTGAAGGAATATCCGGAAGTCAAGAAAGCGACCGTCACCGAAGGTATGGGCGGAGTCGGAGGGGCGTCTTCAATCACCCTTGAGGTCTATGGCTATGATTTCGGCGAGACCGAACGCGTCGCCAAGGACATCCAGACCCGGATGCTTGACAACAAGAACTTCTCGCAGGTCGTGCTCAGCCGCGACGAGTACACTCCTGAGTACCAGGTTGACTTCGACAGGACCAAGCTGGCTCTCAACGGACTGAACTCCACGACCGCCGCCGCCGCGTTCAGCGCTGCGATGAACGGTTCCGTAGGTTCCTACTACAGAGAGGACGGAGACGAGTACAACATCCGTGTCATATATGAGAAGAAGTTCCGTTCAAGCGTACAGGACATCGAGAACATTATCATTTACACCCCTGCGGGCAAGGCTGTGCGCATCAAGGAACTCGGAACCGTGGTCGAGTCCAAGGTCCCTCCTACGATCGAGAGAAAGAACCGTGAAAGGTACATCACCGTGACCGGCATCGTCGCCAACGGACAGGCGCTCAGCGAGGCAGTCGAAGCAACCAACGGCATCATCAAGGCCACGGACATTCCGAACAGCATCACGACCGAGATATCCGGAGATTTCGAAGACCAGCAGTCTATGTTCAAGAACCTCATCGTGCTGATGATCCTCATCGTCATCCTTGTGTATATGGTGATGGCCTCTCAGTTCGAGTCCTTCATGAGTCCGTTCGTCATAATGTTCTCCGTTCCGTTCGCCTTCACCGGCGTGCTTCTGGGACTCTGGGCCACCAATACGGCTCTCGGCGTGATGGCGATGATCGGTATCATAATCCTGCTCGGTATCGTCGTGAAGAACGGTATCGTGCTGATCGACTACACGATCCTTATGCGTGAAAGGGGAATGAGCGTGGTGGACGCTTCTGTGACGGCGGCAAGAAGCCGTCTGCGCCCTATCCTTATGACCACCCTCACCACCGTTCTCGGTATGGTGCCTATGGCTGTCGGTCAGGGAGAAGGTTCGGAAATGTGGCGTTCGCTCGGTATGACGGTCTGCTGGGGTCTTACGATTTCCACCATCGTCACCTTGATTCTCATCCCGACGATCTACTGCTCCCTCGCTACCGCGCAGGAGAGGCGCAAGGCAAAGAAATTGAACAAGTAAAAGAAGGATTACGAATATGAAAGCTATCTTCGTGGCCTACAATCAGGCTTATGGCAATGAAATTACGGACCTGTTCGAGTCCTTTGGCCAGCGCGGGTTCACCCAGTGGCAGGACATTCAGGGCAGGGGAAGCGAGGACGGTATCCCTCATTACGGTGACCACGCCTGGCCGGAGCAGAACTATGCGACGCTTGCGATTGTCCCTGACGACAAGGTTTCCGGAATCATCGATGCTTTGAAAGAAAAGGACAATGCTTTCAAGGCACTTGGTCTGCGTGCGTTCGTCTGGAACATCGAGCAGGCAATCTGACGCGGTACGGTTGCCTCCGGTGTTCAGGCTTTTTTGTTGAAGCCGGTGAATTTGTTATCTTTGTGTCCGGAAGCAAAGTCAAGCTTTGTTCCGGACATTTTTCAAAATAAACTTCTAAATCTTTCGTGATATGGAAATAACGGTTACCAACGAAAACTTCGCCGAGCTCATCGCCGGCGAGAAACCAGTACTTGTTGATTTCTGGGCGACCTGGTGCGGCCCTTGCCGCGCCCTTGCCCCGACAGTGGAGGCAATCGCCTCTGAATATGAAGGCAAAGTGACAGTTGCAAAATGCAATGTTGACGATTGTGGTGATGTCGCTGCCGAGCAAGGCATAAGGAACATCCCTACAATTCTTTTCTTCAAGGGCGGAGAGGTCGTTGACAGACTTGTGGGCAATGTCCCTAAAGCTGAAATCGCGGCCAAGATCGAGGCTCTCCTCTAATCATCTCATCTCATCCATCATCAAATCAGACATCATTATGGCTATGATCAAAAGAATTCTGTCGGTGGCTGCAGCCGCTGCTGCCATCCTGCTTTGCACTGAGGCTTCAGCCCAGTCGTATTCAGCCACAAGATTCGGAGTGCTTGGAGGCTTTACGTCTTCCTCCACCACAATCAAGAATGTTACAACCAAGTCGGTTTCTCTTTATCACGCCGGAGTGACGGCCGAGTTTCCTCTTCTGGGAGGTTTCCACATCCAGCCGTCCATCATCTATCAGGTGAAAGGCGCTTCTGCCGACAACATCGGCAGCGTGGCTTTGTCTGACTTCTTCGAGACCAAGGTCGGTTTCATCGAGATTCCGGTACAGCTCCAGTGGGGGCCGGACCTGATGGCTTTCAGGCCTTATGCCTTTGCCGAGCCTTTCGTGGGATTCCGCATCAGTGACAAGAACAAGGGTGCGGCCGAGACTGTCAGCGACAAGCTTAAGAAGGCGGAATATGGCCTTGGACTGGGCGTCGGTCTGGAAATCAGCCGATTCCAGCTGTCCGCCAAGTATTATTGGAATTTCGGCGAGATTTACAATACTGGAGACACTGCCAAGCAGACCATTACAGATGCGGTCAACAACGGCAACAATTTCAACGGAATCGCCGTTTCTCTTGCCGTATTCTTCTAATGGACAGGAATATGGATGAAGGCCGGAGAGTGGTGATCTACTGCTCTGCCAGTTATGACATCGACAGAAAGTTCAATCAGGCTGCGCGGGAAGTCACCCGTGCGGCTTGTTCGCTTGGTTACACCATCGTGTCGGGAGGGGCGGTCAAGGGCACGATGGGAGCCGTCGCCGATGAAGTCGTAAGATGCGGCGGGCACCATATCGGTGTGCTTCCGCGTTTTATGGAGCAGTACAAGTTTCCCGGACTTGACGAGGTCGTCTGGACCGAGACTATGGCCGAGCGGAAGGAGAAGATGAGGGAAGGCACCTGCGCCGCCATAGCGCTTCCGGGCGGAATCGGAACTCTTGACGAGGTGATCGGTACGCTGACGCTCGCCAAGCTGAACAAGTATTCGGGCAGGATCTACGCTCTCAACCTGGACGGTTTCTATGAGCCTCTGAAGGCTCTGCTGGACCATTATGTGGCCACGGGAATGCTTGCGGAGAGGGACAGGAGACTGATCGAATTCCCTGACACGGTCGAGGAACTTACCGGACATTTGGATTGAAGGCGGATGACTCTTGACGAAATAAAGGTTTTTCTCGGAAAGGACTGGATGGACACCGATGCGCTGATCCGTTCTTCCTTGAAAAGCGACATCGGCTTGCTTGACAAGACGAACGAGGCTATCCTTTCCCACAGCGGAAAGCAGCTCCGTCCGCTTGTCTCGCTGCTTGTGGCCAGAGCCTGCGGGCAAGGCAGAGTCAGCGTAGACAGCATCCGCTATGCCGCCGCTTCGGAACTGCTGCACAATGCAACGCTTCTGCACGATGACGTCGCGGACTGCAGTACGGAAAGACGCGGGGTGCCGACCGTGATGTCCGTCCTGGGCGGCTCCGCCTCGGTGCTTATCGGGGACTATTGGCTGGTCAAGGCGATGGAGAACATCCTCGCGTCGCCCTCCGGCGGGAACGAAGTCATCAAGATCTTCTCCAAGACTCTCAGCAGGCTTGCGGAGGGCGAGATGCTGCAGCTCCAGAAGGCGGCCAGCTGCGATACTGATGAAGACGACTACTACCGGATCATCTACAGCAAGACGGCATCGCTGTTCGAGTCCACGGCAGTTTCCGCAGCTTTATCCGTCGGAGCCGGTCCTGAACTGGTGGAAGCCGCAAGACACTATGCGGTCTGCCTCGGAATCGCTTTCCAGATCAAGGATGACATATTCGATTATTCCGGTGGCGGAAAGATAGGGAAGCCTGTCGGGATCGACCTGGAGGAACAGAAGATCACTCTGCCGCTGCTCGGCGCTCTGAAGTCGGTGTCTCCGGAAAAGGCGGATGAAATAAGACGCAAGGTCGCACTCATCCCTTCCCGTCCGGAGTACAAGGACGAAATCAGGAACTTCACGATAGCCGGCGGGGGCATTGAATATGCCGTCTCGAGACTTGATGAATATGTAGCGCGGGCAGTAAGCTCTCTTGAAATATTTCCGGAATCCGAAGAAAAGAAGTATCTTGTGGAAATCGCAGGTTTTACGGCCCACAGGGAAAAATGAGACTTGGAGAGATCATAGGCAACCGGGATGCAGTCAGAGCATTGGAGGGGATGGTCGCGAGCGGCCGCATCCCTCACGCGATGATGCTTTACGAGAACGATGGATGCGGCGCTATGGCTCTTGTGCTGGCATTCCTGAGCGAACTGATGGACGACGAGCGCAAGGTCGGAGGCCTGATCCATCCGGACGTCCACTATGTCTATCCCGTCGCCAACGGTTCCAAAGTCACGGAGAAGGTCGAGAACCTGCGTGCGGACCTGTTTCTTGAATATTGGCGCGGTCTTATGACTGCCAATCCGTATGCTCTTGAGAGCGAAGTGAGTTCGGCTTTCGGAGTCGAGGGCAAGCAGGTGGGAATCAACAATGCCGAGGCCAGGGAGATTCTCGAGACCGTGTGGCTTACGTCAGTCGAGGGGGGATGGAAGGCAGTGGTGGTCTATCTGCCGGAGAAGATGAACGCTGCGGCGGCCAACAGGCTGCTGAAGGCCGTCGAGGAGCCTCCGGAGAAAACAGTTTTCCTGATGATCACCCACGCGCCGGAAAAGGTTATGCAGACCATTTCCTCAAGATGCCAGGCGATCAGGGTCCTGCCATATTCAAAGGAAGAAATCGCCCGCGTGCTGGTCGAAAAGTTCGGCAAGGGGAGCGAGGAGTCGGGCCAGGCCGCCCTGGTGGCCGGAGGCAGTGTCGGAGAAGCGTTGAGGTATCTTTCCGGAAAGGAGGATTATCTCAAGCAGATGGAAATGTTCAAAGGGTTGATGGAATCTCTGGCTTCACGGGATTTGAGTTCGGCCCTGGTATGGGGGGAGGCGATGGCTGCGCTCTCCTCGCGTGAAAAGCAGAAAGCTTTTTGTAAATTTGCGGGGGAATGTCTTAGAAAGATATTCCTTCTCCAGCAGAATCTTGGCGGAATCGCCGGCATTTCATCCGAGGAATCGGATTTCTTCCGGCGCATGGCTTCCGGATGCAGGAAATCTTTCCCGCGTCTGGCCGTGGGCTGCCTGGACAGGGCGCAGCTTCTGATTGACAGAAACGTCAACCAGAAGATTCTTTTCAGCGACCTGGTCGGGAGGCTGTACCTGAGTTTCTGACGGAATGGATGAATGTAATTTGACGAACATCATATATGGACAATATCGATAATGAGACTGTGAAGTTCGACTGTAGCCGCGGATGCACGATAACCCAGGACAAGGACACCGGGGAGTACGACTGCAGCTACCGGCGCGGGTGCTGCAAACTCAAGGACTACAATTGGTTGCACGGAATCAACCAGGAACAGTTCAAGGATCTGTTCGAAGTCAGGTTCAAGAACACGAGAAAGGGAGTATATGTCAATGCTTCCGGTCAGGGAATCAAGACCGGGGATCTTGTAATAGTCGAGGCGATGAACGGTCACGACCTGGGAATCGTCACGCTTGAAGGACCGATCGTGGGCCGTCAGATGAAATGCAAGGGAATCGATCCCCAGACTGCCGCCCTTAAGAAGATTTACCGCAAGGCCAAGCCGTTCGACATCGCGAAGTGGCAGGAAGCCATAGCGCGCGAACAGGAAACTATGATCCAGGCAAGGAAGTTCGCCGCCGAACTGGGCCTGGACATGAAGATCGGCGACGTGGAGTTCCAGGGAGACGGAACGAAGGCGATCTTCTACTACATAGCCGACGGCAGGGTTGACTTCCGCCAGCTCATAAAGGTCTATGCCGAAGAATTCCACATCAGGATAGAAATGAAGCAGATAGGCGCCCGCCAGGAGGCGGGGCTGATAGGAGGTCTGGGCGTCTGCGGACGCGAACTTTGCTGTGCCAATTTCATCACGAACTTCCAGTCCATCTCGACTTCCGCCGCCCGTACCCAGGACCTTTCCCTGAATCCTCAGAAACTGGCAGGACAGTGCGGCAAACTGAAATGCTGCCTCAACTACGAGGTCTCCAACTACCTCGACGCGCAGTCCCGGATTCCGAAAGTCACCGAGCCGCTTGAATTCCAGGACGGCCTTGCCTATCTTGTCAAGACCGACATACTCCAGGAGGTGATGTATTTCTCCTACGAAAAGGGGTCGCTTGCGAATCTGTTCCCGCTGGAAGCATCCGAGGTGCGTCAGATCATTATGATGAACCGCAACGGCCAGAAGCCGGAATCGCTGAAGAGCGAGCCTGAGCCGGAGGGACCTCAGTTCGTCTCCGCCGTCGGAGACGACAGCATCACCAGGTTCGACAAGCCTAAGAAGAGCAAGAACAAGAACCGCGGCGCCAAGAAGAAAACGGCCAAGCCCGCTGTGGAAACCGAAAATAACAGAGATGGCGGCAGCGCCCCGGCCCCGCGCAACGGCGGCGGAAAGCCTCGCCAGCGCAACGGCGGCGGTGCCGAGCGCAGGCAGGGGCAAAGGCAGTCCCCGGAACACCAGAACAAAAATGCGTAGCACGTTCCTGGCGGCGTTTCTCCTGCTGGTCGCGGTGTCCTGTTCGCGGCCGGTTTCCTATGAGCCGTTCGTGCTCAGGGAGAACGCCGAATATGGCGACACCTATCCGTTCAGCCTTGACTTGTCGGATTCAACCGTGAATTATGGGCTGGATTTCTACACGAGACTGGTCCGGCCGGCTTTCGGAGAGTTCCCGAAGGACAGCATCGTGCTAGACCTGAGGTGGATTTCCCCTTCGGACTCCATATTCTCCGACACTGTCCGTTTCCATCTGGACACCCCGAGGGATTCCTCCTACTATGCCAGGGACTTCATCTTCGGCTACAAGGAAAATCTCGAGGTCAAGGAATACGGCGTCTGGCGGCTCAAGGCCAGGGTGCTGGACGATTCTCAAGCCATAAGGGGACTCGGGATGATATTCAAAAGAAAGTAATGGGACACGACAAACTCAGAAAATTCGCCGAGAACGAAACTTTCGCCTGCCTCCTGCAGCCGGAATCCGCTTCGGTACTGGACAACTCCGGCAGCGGCAAGGGATTGAAACTCAAGGACCATCCGATCAAGGGACACTGGAACGGGAAGATGTTCGAAACCGATCATCCGATCGTGCTGGAACTCGGGTGCGGAAAAGGGGAGTACACGATAGACCTTTCCCGCCGGGAATCTTCCCTGAACTTCATAGGTGTGGACATCAAGGGCGCCCGGCTCTGGAAAGGCGCAAAGGAAGCGACCCTGAACAAGCTGCCGAACGTGGCCTTCCTCCGGACAAGAGTCGAATTCATCGATGCTTTCTTCGCTCCCGATGAAGTTTCACAGATATGGCTGACCTTCTCCGATCCGCAGATGAAGAGCGAGAACCGCCGTCTGACAAGTCCTCTCTTTCTTGAACGTTACCGCAGATTCCTGAAAAAGGGCGGAATCGTGCATCTGAAGACGGACAGCCGCTTCCTGTTTGAATATTCAAAGGCGGTGGCGCTGCAGAACGGCCTGAAGATCCTGGCCTGTACGGACGACCTTTATGGAACGGGCAGGCAGGCCGTCCTTGAAAGCCCTCTGTCTTCCGTAGTCGGACAGTCCGCCGTCGACGCGCTGTTCGAGGTGCGGACTTTCTACGAAAAGATGTTCCTGGCCCAGGGGTACAGAATCACCTATCTGAGCTTTGTGATAGACAAGGAAGGCGATTTCATCTACCCTGAATTCGATGCGGATTACTGGCGTTCCGTGGAAGGACCGCGCAGGTTCCTCCATCAGCCGGGTCAGGCTTGAACCGGTACGCAGCCCCGTCAGGCTTCTCTCCAGATGTAAACCTTGTCTCCTCTGCGGATTTTCTTTCCGCCCGGAGTCCGGATGTCGTCAGGAAACTCGACCGGGATGGAACAGAGCGTCCCCTTCGCGGCTTCTTCCGTCGGTTTCAAATCCACGCGTATCTCGCTGACGGTCTGCTGGATGACCCCGGTGGTCTCCCCGATGATGAGAATCCCGTCGCCTCTGCGCAGACTCTCGGACTCGACCAGCACCTCCGCCACTGAAATCCTGTCGAACCAGTTGGTCACTTTTCCGCAGTAAATCTTCCTGCGCGTGGCGTGACTGCCGTAGACCTCGCTCCACTGTCCGAGTTTCGCCCCCTGGTAGTAGCCGTCCCAGAAGCCTCTGTTGAAGACTTCGGAAAGTTCTTCCTTGAGGCCGGCGGCCAGCTGCGGAGTATAGAGTCCTTCGCAGACTGCATCGGCCGCCCGGCGGTAGCAGCTGGCTGTCTTCTTGACGTACTCGGCGCTCCTTGCCCGTCCTTCAATCTTGAAGACTTTGACTCCGGCATCTATGATCCGGTCCATGAACTCTATGGTGCACAGGTCCTTGGGGGACATTATGTACTTGTTGTCGATGTTCAGCTTCGTCCCGGTCTCAAGGTCGGTGACCTCGTAGCCCCTGCGGCAGAGCTGGTAGCAGGCCCCCCTGTTGGCCGACGCCCCGTAGGTCTGGAGGCTGAGGTAGCATTTCCCCGAGACGGCCATGCAGAGCGCACCGTGGGCGAACATCTCGATCCGGACAAGATTGCCGGAAGGCCCTTTGACTCCGTCCCGCAGGATGGCCTCGTGGATTTCCTTGACCTGATGCAGGTTGAGTTCCCTGGCAAGCACGATCACGTCGGCGAACTGTGCGTAGAATTTGAGCGCTTCGATGTTCGAGACGTTGAGCTGAGTGGAGATGTGAACTTCCAGACCTATCGACCTGCAGTAGGTTATCGCCGCCATATCGGATGCGATGACAGCATCGACTCCGGCGGCCTTCGCTGCATCCAGAGCCTCCCGCATGGCGGCAAGGTCTTCGCCGTAAAGGACGATGTTCAAGGTCATATAGGTCTTGACTCCGTATTCCCTGCAGATCCGCACAATCTCCGGAAGGTCTTCCGGCGTGAAGTTGTTGGCCGAATGCGAGCGCATGTTCAGGTTGCCCACTCCGAAATAGACGGAATCGGCTCCGCCCTGAATCGCCGCGTGCAGACATTCGAAATTGCCCGCCGGAGCCATTATTTCAAGTTCTCTTTTGTCCATTGTCCCGATTTCTCACAATCTGTTCAAAACGATTTCCCAATCTTCGGCAAAATTAGCCTAATAAATTACCATTCACAAATCAGAAAACGACCGAATCTGAAATATTTTCGCTAATATTGCAACTATGTGCGGATAAGTTCCGCCTGTTGCAGACAATGAAACTTGAAATTACCCTTGAATATTTCACCAGACCCGGCGAGGACCTTTTCATCATTCTTGCGGGCGGCGGTGAAATCCCTATGGAATATGAATCCGCGGGCCGTTGGGCGGCCTCTTTAGAGGTGCCGGACGGGACGGACGATCTTGAATATTCATTCGAACTCCGCCGTGGCGGCCAGCGTGTCCGCAAGGAATGGAAGGGCCGCGTGACCACGTTCCCTGACGTGAGCCGGGGTGCTGAGCCCGCACCTGTCATAAAAAAATATGTTGTCCGCGACCGCTGGCAGGACAGGCCGGAGGATTCGCCGTTCTGGACGGACGCTTTCCGGAAGGTCATATTCAGGAGCAGTATAGCGTATGCCTATCAGAGCGAGAACTCGAATGTCTCCCTGGTAGTGCCGGCGGCACAGGTCAGAGGCGACGAGGTCTTGGCTCTTGCCGGTTCGGGAGGTCTGTTCGCAGAGGACTGGAAATGGTTCATACCGTTCTCAAATGAAGGCGGCGGCCTCTGGCGCGTCGATCTCGACGTGACGGAGCCTTTCGACTACAAGATTGTCATACTGGACGCCGTGAGCGGAGAACCCAAGATCTGGGAGAGCGGAGACAACCGCCGTTTCGACGAGATTCCGGCCGAGGGGACGTTCCTTGAAGCAAGAGATGTGGTTCCCGCTTTCGGGGCCCGTCACTGGCGGGGAGCCGGAACCGCAGTCCCTGTGTTCTCGCTGCGGAGCGAGGACAGTTTCGGAGTCGGGGAGTTCAATGACCTGAAGAAGCTTGCGGATTGGGCCGCGGCCACCGGCCAGATGGTCATCCAGCTGCTCCCGGTCAACGACACGACGATGACCGGCACCTGGACGGATTCCTATCCTTACAACGCCAACTCGACCTTCGCCCTTCATCCGCAGTTCATCCATCTTCCGGCCGCCGGGGTCAAGGTGGACGGGAAGTACAAGGCTTTGCGCAAGGAACTTGACGATCTTCCGGCCGTTGACTATGAAAAAGTCAACGGCGAGAAGACCCGCCTGTTGAGAGAGGCCTTCGCCGAGGTCGGGAAGGAAGTGATGTCGGGGGCTGCCTACGGATCCTTCTTCGCCGCCAACAGGCATTGGCTGGTCCCGTATGCGGTCTTCAGCGTGCTGCGTGACAAGAACGGCACTCCGGAATTCAGCAAGTGGAAGACTCTGTCTGAATATTCCGAGACGAAGGTCGCCAATTTCCGCCGCAACCACAGGGCTGAGGTGGATTTCTACTGCTATGTTCAGTTCTGCCTCGACGCTCAGCTTAAGGAGGCCGTCGAATATGCCCGCTCGAAGGGCGTCATCATAAAAGGCGACCTTCCGATCGGCATCAGCCGAACGAGCGCCGACGCCTGGCAGTTCCCGAAACTTTTCAATCTGGATTCGCAGGCAGGAGCCCCGCCAGACGCTTTTTCGGTCGACGGGCAGAACTGGGGATTCCCGACATACAACTGGGAGGAAATGGCCAAGGACGGCTATGCCTGGTGGAAGTCCCGCCTGGGAAAGATGAGCGAATATTTCGATGCTTTCCGAATCGACCATATTCTCGGATTCTTCAGAATCTGGGAGATTCCGATGGGTATCAAGTCCGGACTGCAGGGACACTTCAATCCGGCGCTGCCGTATAAGGAGGACGAAATCCGCGAAAAGGGGTTCGACCCTCATTCTCGGCTGTTTGTCCCCGACCCGCATCGGGAAGGATGGTTCCATCCGCGCATATCCGCCCAGGACACCGAGGATTTCACCGCCTTGGATGAAGGCCGTAAAAACGCCTACAATGACCTCTACTACGATTTCTTCTACCATCGCCACAACGCTTTCTGGAAGGAGTGCGCGATGAAGAAGCTCCCCGCTCTCCTGGATTCGACCGGAATGCTTACCTGCGGCGAAGACCTCGGAATGATTCCGGCCTGCGTGCCGGAAGTGATGAAGGACCTGAGGATTCTTTCGCTCGAAATCCAGAGGATGCCGAAGTCGCCGGATAAGACCTTCGACGATCCGGCGTCGTACCCTTATCTTTCAGTCTGCGCCACCGGGACGCACGACACCTCGACCTTGCGCGGCTGGTGGGAGGAGGACAGGCAGATGACCGAACGCTTCTACCACGAGGTTCTTCACTGTGAAGGCAAGGCTCCTGAGGCCTGCGAGCCGTGGGTGTGCGAAATGATCGTCAGGCAGCACCTCGCCTCGCCTTCAATGCTCTGCATCCTTCCGCTGCAGGATTGGATTTCCATTGACGGGAACGTGCGCTGGCAGGGCAGGCCGGAGGATGAACGGATCAACGTTCCGGCAGTCTCCCGCCATTACTGGAGGTGGCGGATGCACGTCACGCTCGAACGGCTGACAGCGGACAAGGACCTCGTCTCGCATCTCCGCGGTCTGATTCTGGATTCCGGAAGGTGCTGACAACGGACGTGCGAACCGCAAGATATCCGGCAGATGTGGTCAATTTGAAAGAAAAATTGCTATATTTGCGGAAACGGACAGGGTTCCGCCGTACAGGGCGGGACTCCGTTCGGTTTTTATGATGTTTCAACAAAGTTAAAAACAAGTTTCATCATTATGGCGGACATTCATTATATGACCCAGGACGGGCTTGACAAGCTCAAGAAGGACCTCGCCGATGCTTTGGCGCAGCGTCCTGTGATTTCCGCGGCCATCGCGGAGGCAAGGGAAAAGGGTGACCTTTCCGAGAACGCTGAGTACGACGCGGCGCGTGACGCGCAGGGTCTGCTGGAAGTCAGAATCGCTAAACTCAAGGACCTGGTGGCCAACGCCAAGGTCATAGACGAGTCGCAGCTGGGCACTGACAAGGTTCAGATCATGAACAAGGTGAAGGTCGAGAACATTTCTCTCGGCAAGGTGATGGAGTTCACTATCGTAGGCGAGACCGAGGCGGATTTCGCCCACGGCAAACTGGCTTCCACCACTCCGATCGCAAAAGCGCTTATCGGTCATTCGAAAGGTGAGACGGTCGAGGCCAAGGTCCCGTCCGGAGTCATCAAGTTCAAGATTCTCGACATTGCTCTCTAAGCTATGGCTACGATATTCACAAAGATAGCCAAGGGCGAGATTCCGTCCTTCAAGGTGGCGGAGAACGATGAGTTCTACGCATTTCTGGACATAAGCCCGCTCGCGAAAGGCCACACTCTGGTCATCCCGAAGAACGTGGAGGACGACTACATCTTCCATCTGGACGAGAAGACCTACGAGGGTCTCTGGGCCTTCGCCCGTAAGGTGGCTCTCGCAATCAAGGCCGCCGTGCCTTGCCGAAGGGTAGGGGTCTGCGTGCTCGGAATGGAAGTTCCCCACACGCACATCCATCTTGTCCCGCTTCAGACCGAGGCGGATATGGACATCAAAAAGAAGAGGCTGGAACTTTCCCCTGAGGAGAACAAGGCAATCGCAGAAGCAATATTCAATGAATATGAAAAATTATAAGATAATCCTTGCTGCGGCCGCTCTGGCGGCGGTGGCTTCATCCTGCTCCGAAAAGGTCAGGATCCAGGGCTCCGTGGAAGGTGCGCAGGACGCTCAGATTGTAGTGAAACAGCTCTCCGGCAGTTCCCTCGTACCGCTGGACACTCTTACCACCGATGCCGCGGGAGCATATTCATACAGCCTTGAGGTTGCTGAAGGTCAGCCGCAGTTCGTATATCTTTTCAAGGGGAACACGAGAATCGCTTCGCTGCTGCTGCAGAAGGGGGACAAGGTGAAGGTGGTTTCCGACACTCTCGGGAAGTTTTCGGTGGAAGGTTCCGCTGAAAGCGAGAAGCTCCGTCAGGTCGAGGAGGATTTCGCCGCCTTTATGGACAGGTTCTCCGCCGATGCCGCCGCCGGCGACAATGTTGCGGCGTCGAGGGACTATGTGGACTACTACCGCGGCCGTGTGAAGTATGTGCTTGAAAATTCCAAGTCCCTGACTTCGGTCCAGGTGCTTTACCAGAAGGTCAACGATGATTTTCCTGTCTTCAGCCAGGCCACGGACGCCATCATTTTCCAGAATGTCCACGATTCCCTGATGACGGTCTATCCCGAGTCCAGGTACGTCTCCGCTTTGAAGAAGGAGGCTGACAGCAGGTTCAACGCCTTCAATTTCAACCAGCAGGTCCGGGCCGCTCAGGAACTGTCCTATCCTGACCTGGAACTCCCTTCGATCGACGGTTCCAAGGTGAAGCTCAGCGAGGTGGACGCCAAGGTCGTGCTTGTCTATTTCTGGCAGGCCTCGGACGCTTCCCTGAAGATGTTCAACCAGGACGTGCTGCTGCCGCTCTACAATGAATATCATTCCAGGGGACTGGAGATCTATTCAGTCTCGCTTGACACTGACAAGGGTGTCTGGGCAAGCGCGGTCAAGAACCAGAATCTGCCTTGGATCAACGTCTGCGACGGTCTCGGCGCCGCATCCCGCGCCGCTGCGCAGTACAACATAAGCCGCGGTCTGCCGGTCGCCTATCTGATTGCAGACGGGGCGATGAGTCCCGACATCATCAAGACGGACAAAGATCTGCGCAAGGCGATTGCGTCAAAGTTTTAAGATAATCCGGAGGCTGGCCGCAACGCACTGTTCTGCCAGCCTCTTTTGTGCAGGGCACAGTTTTCCGGCCGAAGACCGGACATAATGAACAGAACAATGGAAAGAAAGACAAGAGTAAGATTCGCGCCGTCACCTACCGGACCTCTGCATATGGGCGGAGTCCGCACGGCTCTTTATAACTACCTCTACGCCAAGCAGCGCGGAGGCGATTTCATCATCCGTATCGAGGACACTGACTCCCACCGTTTCGTGCCGGGAGCGGAACAGTACATCATCGAGGCCCTGAACTGGTGCGGCATCATTCCTGACGAAGGAGTGGACGGGAACGGAAAGGTCGTAGAGACGGCTTCCCCGAAGCATCCGCACGCACCTTACCGCCAGAGCCAGAGGCGCGGAATCTACCGCAAGTACGCCGAGCAGCTCATCGAGGCCGGCTACGCCTACTATGCCTTCGACTCGTCCGAGGCTCTCGAGAAGGCCCGCTCCGAGGCTGAGGCCACCGGCAAGACCTTCATCTACAACCAGGTGACAAGGATGACGATGCGCAACTCCCTCACCCTCCCGGAGGCTGAGGTCAAGAGGCTGCTCGAGGAGACCACCGACTGGACCGTCCGCTTCAAGATGCCTGAGAACACAATCGTGAAGATGGACGACCTGATCCGCGGCCACATCGAGGTCAACACCGACACCCTCGACGACAAGGTTCTCTGGAAGAGGGCCGACGAACTGCCTACCTACCATCTCGCCAACATCGTGGACGACCATCTGATGGAGATCACCGAGGTGATCCGCGGCGAGGAATGGCTCCCGTCCCTCCCGCTTCACTATATGCTCTACAAGGCCTTCGGCTGGGAGGACACGATGCCTCGTTTCGCCCACCTGTCCCTGCTTCTGAAGCCGGACGGAAAGGGCAAGCTCAGCAAGCGCGACGGCGACAAGCTCGGTTTCCCTGTCTTCCCTCTGAAGTGGGTCAACGCCGCCGGCGAGGTCTCCAGAGGCTACCGTGAGGACGGCTACTTCCCCGAGGCCTTCGTCAATCTGCTCGCCTTCCTGGGCTGGAATCCGGGCGATGACCGCGAGATGTTCACTATGGACGAGCTGGTCAAGGCTTTCTCCCTCGACCGCATCGTGAAGTCGGGCGCGCGCTTCAACCCTGAGAAGGCCCGCTGGTACAACAAGGAATACCTCCGCCTGAAATCAGACGAGGAACTCGCCGATCTCTTTGTCCCTGTCCTTGAGGAACACGGAATGAAGGTTGTGGAGTGCTGCCATTGCGCGAAGGCCGCCGGCGGGAACGTCAACGAGTCCGGAGCGGACATCGACAAGCACATATTCACGAAAGGCTACGTCCGGAACGTGGTCTCCTTCATCAAGGAGAGAGCCACCTTCGTCAAGGACTTCTGGACAATCGCGTCCTACCTCTTCGTCGCTCCGAAGGATTTCTCCGAATATGGAATCAAGGCCGGAGCCGCTGTCGAGCCGCAGAGCAACGACCCTCGCCGCCAGGCCGATCCCCGCGCGAAGGTCTATGACGATGCCGCCACGGCACCGTTCCTCGCCAAGGACGTGGACAAGTTCTGGAAGCCTGAGGTGGTTGAATATGTCGGCCGCGTCGCGGACTTTGTCAATGAATATGCCGGTGAATGGACCGTGGAGGCCTTCGAGAAGGCTCTCGAGGAGTTCATCCGCGGCAACGAATGGCCGATGGGAAAGGTTATGAACGCCACCCGTCTGGCCCTCGCGGGCGCCGCCAGCGGTCTTGGCATCGCCGACATCATCGTGCGCATCGGCAAGGCTGAAACTGCGGCCCGTATCGCTTACGCATCCTCCAGACTTGCCTAGACAAGAAATTCGGACAGGAATTGCAAAAGTTGTCCAAAATGCCTAAATTCGCACACTATTGTACGTTCAGATGGGGTTTCTGTACGAGATAGCGAATTGATATCGTTTTTACATTAAAAAGGAAAATGGAAAAAGGACCTATTTCACAATTCATCACCCACAACTACCGCCACTTCAACTCAGCGTGCGTGGTTGATGCCGCGAAAGCCTACTGCGACCTTCTCGACAAGGGTGGAAAGATGTTCCTTGCTATGGCCGGTGCAATGAGTACGGCCGAAATCGGACTTTCCCTCGCAGAGATGATCCGTCAGGACAAGTTCTCGTTCGTCTGCTGTTCAGCCAACAATCTTGAGGAAGACATCATGAATCTTGTCGCCCACTCTCATTATTACAGAGTTCCGGGCTACAGGAATCTCACGGCGGAGCAGGAGCAGGAACTCCTTGACAACCACTACAACCGCGTCACCGACACCTGCATCCCAGAAGAGGAGGCGTTCCGCCGTCTCGAGGGAGCTCTCGTCGATGTCTGGACAAAGGCGAAGAACGAGGGCAAGAGATATTTCCCTTATGAATATATCTACCAGCTTCTCCGCAGCGGCGTTCTCGAGCAGTACTACGAGATCGACCCGAAGGACAGCTGGGTAATGGCTGCCTGCGAGAAGAACATTCCTATCATCTGCCCTGCCTGGGAAGACTGCACGACCGGCAACATATTCACCGCACACTGCATCCGCGGCGAATTCCCTACCGACCTCGTGAAGACCGGCGTCGAGGTGATGATGTTCCTCGTCGACTGGTACAAGGCCAACGCTACCGGAGCCGGTGTCGGATTCTTCCAGATCGGCGGCGGCACTGCCGGCGACTTCCCGATCTGCGTCGTTCCTATGATGGAGCAGGATCTCGGCTGGAAGGGTACGCCGCTCTGGTCATATTTCTGCCAGATCTCCGACAGCACGACTTCCTACGGCTCTTATTCAGGCGCCGTTCCTAACGAGAAGATCACTTGGGGCAAGCTGTCCCCGACCACTCCGCGCTTCATCGTGGAGAGCGACGCCACCATCGTGGCTCCGCTTATCTTCGCGTACGTGCTCGGCTGGTAGGCCCCGTTTCGTATTCCGCTTAAGGTGATGATCGGGGGGGGCTCCGATTGTCACCTTTTTTCTCTTTCCGGCCACTCCTCGTGGTGACTGTTCCGTCAGCTGTCAATTGAAAATCCCCAAAAATATTGAAAGATGAAGAAACACCGTTTGGCCGCCGGTCTCCTGCTGGTACGTTTGACCAGAAAGGTGAGGAAATATGTCCGCAAGAGCATTTCCCGCGTCAAGGAAAACCTTGCCGCAAGGAAGACGCTTGACAAGGTCGGCAGAAAGCTTGAGCAATGGGTCAAGGAAGGCAAGCACCACGAGAACTATGAATCCATGGACAGGATTCTCGACGATCTCGGTCTTACTGTCGAGGAACTGTCGTTCTACTGCTCGAGGGTTCTGAAAAAGAAGTTTCTGACCTGGAGGAAGGAACTGAGAATCGAAGAATCCAAGAAACTCCTGCTGTCCAATCCGGACCTGCCCGCCTGCCACGTCGGCTATCTTGTGGGGCTGACCGACAAATCCAACTTCCGGCAGCAGTTCAGGGAAATGGTCGGCTGCACTCCTTCGGAATGGCGCGAAAGGCATCTCCCGGGGCTGGAACACAATGCCGGCCGTGAGCAGGATTCCGAGGCGGATGACTGTCAGATGATGTAGAACTCCCTGCGGTACTTGTAGTTGGAACGCAGCTGCTCGAAATTCTCAGGGTTCATCCTGAGCATGAAGTCGTCCGTGAATATCGGGTAGTTGTACTGCAGCACGGAAGCGATTTCTCCCTGTTTCTTCCCTTTCAGGTCAAGACGGATGGACTCGAGTGACATTATCTCCGTCTTCGGGAAGAAATCGTACAACGGCTCGATTCCGAAGAAACGCGCTGCGGCTCTCACGGCTGCGGTGGTTCCGTTCTGTTTGCCCTGGTAGGAATATCCGGCTATGTGCGGTGTGGCTATGTCCACCATATCCAGAAGTTCCCGGTCGATGTACGGTTCGTTGTTCCAGGTGTCGATAATTACAGGCCCGAGTTTCGGGATGGCCCTTTTCAACGCTTCGTCATCCACCACTTCGCCTCTGGATGCATTGATGAAGATAGTGCCCGGCTTCATCCTGGCGAAGAACTCGTCGTTGGCCATTCCCTGCGTGGTCTCGTTCAGCGGCACGTGCAGGGTTACTACCTGGGCGTTCTCAAGCAGGTAATCCAGATGACAGAATCCTTCCATCCCTTCTTCCGCCATTCTCGGCGGGTCGTTCTTGAGTACTTTGAATCCGAGGGCGCCGGCGACATTGTCAACCCTTTTGCCCACGTTCCCGACTCCTATGATGCCGATCTTGTCTCCTTCCAGCCTTATGGCTTTTCTGGCGGCTGCGCCGTAAAGGGCGGAAAACACATAGTTCATCACTCCGCCTGCGTTGCATCCTGCCGAATTGCGCACTATGATTCCTCTGGAGTTGCAGTAGGGGAAATCGATGTGGTCCATGCCGATGGTGGCGGTGGCTATGAATTTGACTGACGTTCCTTCCAGCAGTCCGGCATCGCATCTTGTCCTTGTCCTGACGATCAGTGCGTCAGCCTCAAGGACGGCATCCCGGACAATGTCCTTGCCTGCCAGATAGGCCACATCGGCATAAGGTTCGAATATTCCTTGTATGAACGGAATGGCACTGTCGATGACCACCTTGATTCTCTTGCTCATAGTTGCCTGAAAAGTAGTTACTTGAGAATTATTTCCTTGACGAATCCGACTGTCTCGTAGTCCTTGACGAAGAGCTTGTCCCTCTCCAGGAAGCCGTTGATCTGCTGGATGAGCGCAGCCTTCTGGAATTCAAGATGGCTGCGTACCATCGAAGAGGACAAGGTGACATAAAGCTTTCCGCCCCTGTAGAATTTCCGAAGAGTGTATGCTGAAGCTCCGGACACGGCATCCCAGGCGGCGAACACGCGCTGGGTGTTCAGCCCGGCGCTCAGCTTCAGGGCGCGGATGTACATCGGGATGAGCTTGTCCATCCCCAGCGCCTCCTTGCGCGGCGTACCCTTTATCTTTTTGTACTCGGCCATCATATTTCCCTGAACTCTCCCGCGACAGCCTCGAAATAGGCCCTGTCCTGCGTGATTCCGTCCACAATGCCTGACATCCGCACTTTGTTGCTGTCCGTTATGAAAATCTGTCCGAAGTCATTCCCGGCCACCATCCCGAGCAGGTTGGAGATACGGTTCATGTCGAGCTTGTCGAACACATCGTCCAGAAGAAGCATAGGCGGGAATCCGTGCCTGCGTTTCATCAGCTCGTACTGTGCGAACTTCAATGACACGAGGAACGATTTCTGCTGGCCCTGCGAGCCGCATCTGCGCAGAGGGAAGCCGTTCATCCCGAAGATGAAGTCATCTCTCTGCACGCCAGCCGAGGTGAACTTTAGCAACCTGTCCTTTTCCCGGGACTCCTTCAGCAGGTCTAGCAGCGAACCTTTCTGAAGGTCGGAGCGGTAACTGATCCCCACCGTCTCGTGTCCTCCGGAAATGGCCTCATAGTGGGACGCCACCAGAGGAAGCAGGTCCTTGACGAAGGCTTCCCTGGCCCTGAACACCACGTCGGCATATTCATTCATCCTTTCGTCGAATACGTCCAGAAGGGTTCCGTCGAACGTCCCCTCCTTGAGCATCCGGTTGCGCTGGAAAAGCAGCCTGTTGTACTGCTGGACGGCGGAAAGATATTCCCTGTCCATCTGCGAAAGCACTGAATTGACGAAACGGCGCCTGTCTTCTCCGCTTTCGCTGACAAGGGAGATGTCCGAAGGGGAGACCATCACGATGGGCAGCACGCCTATGTGTTCCGAGACCTTTGAATATGCCTTCCCGTCCCTGAGAACTTTCTTGTCGCCTTTGGCGCTCACTTTCACGGAAAAGCGGGTCTCCGGTCCGGCGTTCATCGAATATGTCCCCGCGACGGCGAATTCGTCGGTTCCGTGGCGGAAGCTGAATCTGTCGGAGCCGGCGAATGCGCTCTTTGTCATCGAGAGGTACCACACGGCATCCATCAGGTTCGTCTTGCCCTCCCCGTTGTTGCCGGAAATGCAGTTGATGTTCGGCGAGAAGGACAGTTCCTGGAAAGCGATGTTCCTGAAATTCTGTATGACTATTTTCTTGAGTGCCGGCATCCGGATCGATTTTTATGCCTGTTCCTTTTTCTGGCGGTTGCTGCGCCGGATTGCAGGAATCCCTTCCAGTTCATTCAGCTTGTCTCCTTCCTCTACTGCGAGGACCGGCTTGCGGTCGCCGCCGAAATGGAAACGCTTGACATTGTCGGATGAATTGTGCCCGATGGTTCTGACCTGGTCCACGATTACCCCGTTTTTCTCCTCGATTTCGATGCCGGGTGCGGCGTCTTTCCGGTACTGGAAATCCTTGCCGATCCGGACGGTGTTGCCCAAGCCGGATTTCGCCATATTCTGGAGATCGTTCACCTTGAAGCCGGTGGCTATCGCCGTAATCTGGATCTCATCTTCGATCTCGTCGTCCTCCAGCCAGACGATTCCGGTCTTGAACTTGTTGATGTCTCCGGTGTATTCCTCTATCTTCTTGTTGATTTCCTTGAGCTCGCTCATCGTGAGCCCCTTCTGGTTCTTGCCGTAGGTTATGTTGACCAGCAGGCTTTTTGCCGTCTTGAGGTCGAAGTCGTTGAGCAGAGGGGATTCCAGCGCACCTTTGACGGCATCGTCTATCCTGTTCTTTCCTTTTCCCTTGCCTATGCCCATCAATGCCATGCCGCTGTTGTGCATCATTGTCTTGATGTCCTCGAAATCCACGTTGATGAAGCCTTTCATCTTGATTATCTCGGTTATGCCCTTCACGGCCGTGGCCAGGACTTCATCAGCTTTCGGAAATCCCTCGTGCAGCAGTTCGCTGCCGAAGTGCTGATAGAGTTTCTCGTTGTTTATTATGATGAGACTGTCAACGTTTTCGGCGAGTTCCAGGATTCCGGAAATAGCCCTCGTCATGAAATTGATTCCCTCGCTCTCGAAAGGGAGCGTGACGACCCCCACGGTGAGAATTCCCTTGCTCTTGGCCATCCCCGCTATTATCGGAGCGGCACCGGTACCTGTACCTCCGCCCATTCCGGCGGTTATGAAGAGCATTTGAGTCTCCTTTCCCAGAACAACCTTTTCAATCTCGTCCTTTGCCTCGATTGCCGCCTTGCGGCCTTTCTCCGGTTTGGTTCCTGCTCCGAGCGCGGTGTCTCCGATGTGGATTTTGGTCGGTACCGGGCTGGCCGCCAATGACTGGCTGTCGGTGTTGCAGACGATGAAGCTGCATCCGCCCATCTTTTCGCGGAACATATAGTTGACGGCGTTGCATCCGCCGCCGCCGACTCCGATGACCTTGATCATCGAATTGATCTGCTCCCAGTTGCTGTCTTTGTCAGGTTCGATCGTGATTTCTCCATCGATGATTTTATCTTCTTCCATATCGCTAAACTTCTTCATCGTTCATCTCATTGTACGCATTTCTGAAATGATCCACAAATTTTTTCCAGCTGATGCTTCTTCCCTTTTCTTTTTCCGGCTTTGCTTTGGTATCCCTGTCTTTTGCATCGCTGGCCCCTGTTTCGGGAATCCAGACCGGTTCCGGATCCTTTTCTGGTTCCGGGTCGGTTGCCGTTCCGGGGGTCCGTGCCGGCCTTGGTTCCGGTTCAGAGACCGTCTTTGTCTCCGGACCATTGACTCTTTCCGTGACGTGCGCAGGTTCCGCAGGCGGTTCCGGCTTCCGTTCCTGAACTGTCGCCGGCTTTTCTTCCCGTTCCGCTGCCGGCTTGCTCTCCTCTTTTTCGGTTTCCCTGACTGCAGTTGCGGTGCCGATCGTGGAGATTGTCGCAGTTTCCTGAATGCAGTTCAGCGACTTGGCATCTTTCCCGTACAGAATCATTCCCATCGAGGTCGCCGCGCTTGCTTCGCCTGCTTCCGGCCATCCTTCGCAGGAGAAGTCCTTCTTGGCCGGGATGCCTTTCTTCACCGAGTACCCCGAGAGTTCCTTGATGTAATTTGTGCAGTTGATCAGTTCGGATCCCCCGCCTGTAACGACTATGCCGCATTTGAGGATGTCTTCCGAAGAGAGTCCGCTTTCCTCTATCTTGTACAGGAGCGCCTCCACGATTTCTTTCATCCTTGCGGTGACAATTTCAGAAATGTATTTGACGGTTACCTGGAAAGGCTTCCCGTCTTCGCCGTCTATCAGCAGAGTCTTCCCTCCGAATGAAGCGAGGTCATCAGGCATGCAGGCACCGTAGGCTTTCTTGATGTTTTCAGCCAGACTGTGCGAAACGTTGCATTCCGACTCGATGTCATCCGTTATCGCATTGCCTCCGAACGGGATTGCGCCGAAGTACTTCATGATTCCGTTCTTGAAGATCGTGACCGAACTTGCTCCTGCTCCCAGATCGAACAATGCGACTCCTTTCTTCATCTGTTCGCCGGTGAGGACGGCTTTGGCCGTTATTCCCGGAATGAAGCATTTTCTTGCCGTTATGCCCGGTATGCCGTCAAAGATCTTGTCGATGTTCATCGAATGCCTTTTACTGCCGATGAAGACCGTGAAATTGCCCTCGAGGGTTTCCGCAGGCATATCGATGATTTCGCTTTCGGGCTGCTCGATGCTGTCCTCCGTGGAGAATGACTGTGCAATCGCCCCGTAGCAGGTGTGCTTCTTCGTGTCGTCCATAGGGTAGGATTTCACCGCATTGTTCTTCAGCTGTCTGATTTCTTCCTTCCCTATCAGGCTTTCGGAATCTTCCCTGCTGACGCTGGCCGTGGCTGTCTCCTGCTTCACGTACCAGCGCGGCAGCCCGACTATCACCTGCTTGATTTTCATCTTCAGGGCCTGCTGCGCTTCCGTTATGGCGCTTCTCACCATTTCGGTGGTTCTTCCCGGTGCCGTCACGGCACTTTTCTGGACACCGGCGGACGGCGTTTCCTTGTAGTATATGACCTGCGTGTCCTTCCCCTGGACGCTGGCTACGCACACGGCAATCTTCGAGGTGCCGAGGTCCACGGATGCTATGTATCTTTCTCCCATATCGTTGGTCTTATTTCCGGCAGACGATCTGCCCGTCATATTTCACGTTTACAGTCGAGTAGTATCCTGCCCCTTTGGCCGGCAGGACGGTCGTGTAGTACCGTTCGATCTTGTCGAACTTGGATTCATATCCGTCTGGCTTCCCGAAGATGAAGGATTCCTTGCCCTCTACAGGGTGCAGCACTATGTCTCCGCCCTGTCTTACGGTAATCCGGCCGATGTTCCTTTTCCAGATTCCGGTCCGGTCCATATAGTCAAGAAGTCCGATGACTCCTTCAAGCCATTCGGATCCCTTCTCAGTCTTCGGCTTTCCTTTGTAGCCTGCGCTTATCTCCAGCGGCAATGCTCCTTCCACGTCCATCACTTCAGGTGTGTTCCCCTTCTTCAGAGGGAATATGTACCCGTCCTTGTCTGCGTAGAAGTCAAGACCGCTCTTGTGCAGTCTGAGCACGGGCATCCTCTGGGTGATCCTTACGTTGAGGAACCCGTCCGGGGTGGTGTAGGCTTCCGCCTTCAGCACCACGCCTTTGCCGCAAATGATCTTCTCCACCTTCATCAGGTCCACGCTGTCGAGCCTCTGGCCGACGTAGGCTCCGTACTCCTTGTTCAGGTAGCCTTCGACATCATCCTCGGTCATGAACTCCAGACCGTCGGTGAACTCGACCTTCAGCCCTGCGCAGGTCATCTGGCTGAGCCTCTTCGAGTTCATCCCGAAGATGACGCAGCAGAGCAGACTCAGCAGGCAGAATGCCGCTACGATGAGAGATATCCTGAGGACCTTTTTCATTTCTTTAGTTTTTCTTCAAGCATTTCGGTTATCGGGGTGATGAAGCGGTCGATGTCTCCGGCTCCGAAAGTGCCGAGAATGTCGATCTGTTCCTTGTCAAGGCAGTCCATCAGCTCTTCCTTTTTCAGCAGAATCTTTTCAGGCGCCGTCACCTTGTCGAAAATCAGCCGGGACGTGACTCCCGGAATCGGTTCTTCACGGGCAGGGTAGATGTCCAGAAGAATCAGTTTGTCCACATTGCTCAGCGCACTGGCGAACTCGTCGGCGAAGTCCCTTGTCCTTGAAAACAGGTGAGGCTGGAACACAGCGGTGAGCTTTCTGCCGGGGAACATCCCCTTGATGGAAGAAATCGCGCTTTCAAGTTCTTTCGGATGATGGGCGTAGTCGTCGATGTAGGTCAGATGCGGCGAGTTGACGTGCACGTCAAGCCTGCGGCGCACTCCTGAATATGACCCTATCGCATCCTTCACCGCTTCAGGGCGCACTCCGTTGCAGAGGCAGACTGCTGCGGCCGCGACGCTGTTCTCCACGTTCACCCATCCCGGAACCCCGGCCCTTACATTTCTGACCGTTCCTCCGGGGTAGATGATGTCGAAGATGCAGTGCCCCGTTTCGTCTGTCCGGATGTTCTTGGCATAGCAGTCGGCTGAAGGGTCGTCGTAGCTGTAACGGAGAATCCTGGCCTTGGTGTCCTTGTCGGAGATGTCCAGCCCCGATTTGACGATGAGCGTCCTGGTCACCTGGGAGGCGAAGGCCTTGAATGCCTTGCGGTACTCCTCGAGAGTCCCGTAGATGTCAAGATGGTCGGCGTCCATCGATGTGATGACCGCAGTCGCCGGATGCAGCTGCAGGAAGGATCTGTCGAACTCGTCCGCCTCGACGACGATCGTCGGAGTGTGCCCGGTCAGCAGGTTGGTTCCGTAGTTCTTGGAGATGCCTCCGAGAAAGGCTGAACATCCCGCCCCGCTTTCGGTCAGGATGTGCGCGACCAGCGTGCTGGTGGTGGTCTTTCCGTGGGTTCCGGCCACCGCGAGGCAAGTCTGTCCTTCGGTCAGTTCACCGAGCATCCGCGACCTTTTCACGACCGTGTAGCCCTGCTCGCGGACATAGACCAGTTCCTTGAGGTCGGCGGGAATCGCCGGCGTGTAGACGACCATCGTGGAGGCTATGTCCTTTGGGATATAGTCGGGGTCGTCCTTGTAGTGGACGTCTATACCCTCCTTCTCGAGAGCCTTGGTCAGCGGGGACGGCGTCTTGTCGTAGCCCGCCACCGGGTAGCCCTTGAATTTGTAGTACCTTGCGATGGCGCTCATTCCGATGCCGCCGATGCCTATGAAATAAATCTTTGAATATTTTGACATTGTCCTACTCCTTGGTCAACTTGTAAACTTCTTCCGCGATCTTGCCTGCGGCGTCCGGCAGGGCCATCTTCCCGGCGTTCTCCTCCAGAGCCGCGATCCGGGCGGGATCCTTCAGCAGTTCCAGCGCCGTCGGAATCATCTTCTCCATAGCCTCGGAGTCCTTCACGATCATCGCCGCGTCCTTGCGGACGAGAGCCATCGCGTTGTGCGTCTGATGGTCCTCGGCGACATTCGGCGACGGGACGAAGATCACGGCCTTCCTCGCCGCGCAAAGTTCTGACACCGAACTTGCCCCGGAGCGGGATATGACCACGTCGGCGGCGGCGTAGGCCAGTTCCATCTTTCCGATGAAATCTGTGTGGTGAATATGCCTGAGCGCTTCCGGATTCCTGGCTTTCTGCTCGGCCATGAACTCGTCGACTCCGGCCTTGTAGTACTTGCCGCACTGCCAGAGGACATCCACTCCGTCGATTCCCGGACAGCCGTCCGAGATCCATTTTTTCATACACTGGTTGAACCTCGCGCTGCCAAGGCTGCCGCCTACTATGAATATGTGCCTGCGGGAAGGTTCGAGAGCATATTCCTTGACTCCTTCCTCCTTCATCGCAGGTGTGCAGGGGGTGATGATGCTTCTGATCGGGTTGCCGGTCATTATGATCTTCTCCGCCGGGAAGAACCGCTCCATCCCTTCGTATGCCACGCAGATCTTCTGCACCCGGCCTCCAAGTTTCTTGTTGGTCAGTCCTGCGAATCCGTTCTGCTCCTGGATCAAGGCCGGAATTTTCATTCCTGTGGCCGCCCAGAGCAGGGGAGCGCTGGCGTAGCCGCCCACTCCGATGGCGACCTGAGGCTTGAACTCCTTGATGACCTTTCTGGCTTTGCGAAGGCTGGCGAGCACCTTGAACGGCACGCTGAGGTCGTTGATGATGTTCTTCAGATTAAGCTGTCTCTGAAGTCCGACGATCGGCAGGCCGACTATCCTGTAGCCGGCGGCCGGCACCTTCTCCATCTCCATCTTCCCCTCGGCCCCGACGAACAGGATCTCCGTGGCGGGGTTGAGCGCCTTCAGTTTGTCGGCGATGGAGACGGCCGGGAAGATGTGACCTCCCGTGCCGCCTCCGCTTATGATGACTCTCAATGGTTTATGATCTTCCATATTCATTACTCATTGTTATGGTCGTCGATTTCATAGTCGGGTATGTCGTTCTCGTGGACCGGGAAGCCGCTCTCCATCTGGTCGAGGTCGTCCATCCCGCTTCTGACATAGTCTTTCACCGCCACCTCGCGGTTCACCAGCGGTTCCGCATCCTTCGTCTCCTTGTCTATCTTCCTCTTGGCCATCTTGCTGATTGACAGGATGATTCCGAAAGCGAGGCTGAACATCAGGAAGGAAGACCTTCCGTAACTGATCATCGGCAGAGTCTGGCCTGTGTGCGGCCCCAGGTCGCAGTTGATCGCTATGTGCAGCATTCCCTGGCAGGAGATGAGCAGCACCAGTCCGGCGACCGCTGTCTTGGCGAAGTGGTTGTTGCAGTTCCTCACTATGATTGAGCCTCTTGCGAGCAGACTTATGTAGAGGACTATCACGATGATGGCTCCGATGAGTCCGTATTCTTCGACGATCAGGCTGAACATGTAGTCTTCGTACATGATGGAGGTCACGTGTCTCTGGGTGCTTTTGCCCGGGCCTTTGCCGAAGATTTTCCCTTCCTGGATGGCGATTTTGGCGCTGACAGGCTGGTGGATCGCATCAAGAGCGTCACGGAATTCTTTGCTTCCAGACGAAGAATCCATCATCACGCTTATGTTCCTTTCTATCATTCCGAACCGGTTCTTGAATGTCCCGAAACGGCCGATGTTGAAGGTCATTCCTATCGCGATCACCGCTGCCACAAGTCCTATCGGAATCAGAATCTCTTTGAAGTCGATTCCTCCGATCACTATCGTGACAGTCATTATCGCCGCTATGAACAACGCGCTTGTGTTGCTGTTCGGAAAGATCAATGCGCAGACGGTGCCCAAAGGGATGTAGATGTAGGCTATCTTTTTGCCCCAGACGTTCCCCCAGAACGGATTCTTTTCCGCAAGGCGGTTCGCTATCGTGAAGTCGTCGTTGCGCAGCGCGTTGACGGCCCAGGCCAGGTACATCACCATCGCGACCTTCGCGACTTCCAGGACTTGTATGTCGATTCCGTGTATGGTGACCGCACGGCAGGCGGAGTTGACCTTCTGGACTGTGAACAAGCCGAAATCCATTATCTCTTTGTTGCCAAGCTTAAACTGGGCGATGCAGGTGGGGATGAGCAGGAGAAGAGAGATCCCGAAGCCGAGCTGCGAGAAGAACCGGAAGACTCCGATTTTCGGGATGGCGTAGCAGAGAAGGATCACGACGAGTCCTCCGGCCGCGGTCAGCATCTGGCCGCCTACGATGTCGATTCTGGATAGACTGTCGCCGGCCATTTGGGATGTGGAGGAGAAGATGGCCACGATGGAGAACAGAATCAGCAGCAGCACGATCATCCAGACCACCTTGTCTCCCTCAAGGTTGTCGATGAAATTCCACAGAGTTTTTTTCTTCTTGCCCTCAGTCATATTCATAAAGTCAAAAGTCACACAGTCAAAGTCATACGGTCATATTCCTAAAGCCTTCTCACGGCTTCCTTGAACTTCTCGCCGCGATCCTCGTAGCAGGTGAAGAGGTCGAAACTTGCGCAGCACGGGCTGAGCAGCACCACATCTCCGGCCGAAGCGAAGCCGCTGGCGGCCTTCACAGCCTCATCGGCGGACAAAGTGTCCACCATCCTGTCTTTGCCGACAATCCCTTCGAAGGCCTCGTGGAACTTGTGGTTGTCCACTCCGAGGCAGACGATCGCCTTCACCTTCTCTTTCACGAGCGGCTTTAGAACCTCGTAGTCATTGCCCTTGTCGGTGCCGCCGACGATCCAGACCACCGGCTTCTTCTGGCATTCGAGGGCGTACCAGGCGGCGTCCACGTTGGTAGCCTTGGAGTCGTTGATGTAAAGCACGTCCTTGATGCTCAGCACCGGCTCAAGCCTGTGCTCGATAGGCTGGAACGTGGCGAGAGCCTCGCGGATGGTCTTGTTGTCGATGCCCGAGGCCTTGGCGGCCAGGGCTGCGGCCATCGAGTTGTAGATGTTGTGCTTCCCGCCCAGAGCAAGCTCTTTCAGGAATATGTCGCATTCGTCGTCTTCGTATTTGACCACGATCTTGTCCCCCTTCAGGAATGCTCCCTGGCTGACTTCGCTCTTCTGTGTGAAAGGAAGTTTCTTGGCGGAGAGTATTATCTTGTTCAGGTGGCCGATGGTGATTTCGTCGTCGGAGTCGAATATGAAGCAGTCTTCCGGCCTGAGGTTTCTCGTGATGCGGAACTTGGCCTTGATGTAGTTCTCCATCTTGTGGTCGTAGCGGTCGAGATGGTCCGGAGTGATGTTGGTGATGATGGCGATGTCCGGGTGGAAATCGTAGCAGTTGTCAAGCTGGAAACTGCTGATTTCGAGGACATAGTAGTCGAAATGCTCCGTCGCCACCTGCAGGGCGTAGCTCTTGCCGATGTTCCCGCCGAGTCCCACGTTGAGGCCGGCGTTCCGGAGCAGGTAGTAGATCAGCGAAGTGGTTGTCGTCTTGCCGTTGCTGCCCGTGATGCAGATCTTCTTTGCGGTGTCGTAGCGGCCCGCGAACTCGATTTCTGAGATGATGTGCGTTCCCTGCGCCTCAAGTTTCTTCACGAGAGGTGCCGTGCCGGGGATGCCCGGACTCTTGACGACTTCATCGGCGTTGAGGATGAGTTCTTCAGTGTGATGCCCTTCCTCGAAACTTATGTCCCATTTCCTGAGTTCTTCCGCAAAATGCTCCGCTATCTTCCCGCAATCCGAAAGAAAGACGTCAAAGCCCTTTACCTTTGCGAGAACAGCGGCTCCGACACCGCTCTCTCCTCCGCCCAAAACTACTATTCTGCTCATATTCAACGACTTTATCTTATCTTAAGCAATGCAAGCGTGGCTACTGCGAGTATTACGCTGATCAGCCAGAACCTTGTGACTATCTTTGCCTCCGGAATGGCGTGCTCCGGCCTGGTGATGAGCGCCGGTATGCCTTCCTTCTGGAAGTGGTGGTGCAGGGGAGCCATCTTGAATATTCTTCTGCCCTCACCGTATTTCTTCTTGGTGTACTTGAAATATGTCCTCTGCATCATGACGGAAGCGGCCTCGACGAGGAATATTCCGCAGAGAATCGGAAGCAGCAGTTCCTTCCTGATCAGCACCGCGCTCACTCCGATGATGCCTCCGATGGTAAGGCTTCCGGTGTCTCCCATAAAGACCTGGGCAGGGTACGAATTGTACCAGAGAAAGCCCATAAGCGCTCCAACGAAGGCGGACATGAAGATTGCAATCTCTCCGCTTCCCGGGATGTACATTATGCTCAGATAGTTGGAGTTCAGGAGGTTGCCTCCGAGCCAGGCAAGCACTCCAAGCACCACTCCCACCACCGCGCTCGTGCCGGCGGCGAGTCCGTCCATCCCGTCCGTCAGGTTGGTCCCGTTTGAGCAGGCGGTGATGACGACCACGATCATCAGCACATAGACCGCCCATTTGCAGTACCATCCCCATCTGCCCTTGAACGGTGAGAACCATTTGTAGTCGAATTCGTGGTTCTTGACAAACGGGATTGTGGTCTTGGTGCTTTTGATGACGTTTTCCATCTTCCAGCCGGAATCCTGCGCCACAAGTGTCTCCGTGTCCACGTTGAGCGCACCCCGGTTGCCCTGTGCGACGACATTGTCGATTCCCGGAGAGACTGGAACCTTCTCCCTCACTACGATGTCGTCGCTGAAGCAGACGGCCAGGCCTATGATCAGGCCCAGTGTTATCTGTCCGGCCAGTTTCGCCTTCGGATGCAGGCCTTCCTTGTTGTGCTTGAAGACCTTGATGTAGTCATCGGCAAAGCCCAGCGCTCCGCACCAGAGTGTCGTGAGGAGCAGAAGCTGGATGTAGATGTTCTTCAGGTTGCAGAACAGCAGCACTGACACCAGGATCGCAAGGATGATGATGATTCCTCCCATAGTCGGAGTCCCCTTCTTCTGCATCTGTCCTTCCAGACCGAGGTCGCGGATGGTTTCTCCGATCTGCTTCTGCTGGAGCCAGCGGATTATCCTCCGGCCGGCGAAGAACGAGAGGAGCATCGCGGTGACGCTCGCCAGCATAGCCCTGAAGGACAGGTAGGTGAAAAGCCCCTGTCCCGGAATGTCGTACTGCTTGAGATATTCAAATAAATGGTATATCATCGCTTCTTCTCCTTTCTTCGTTATTCTGCCATTCCTGCGAACACCTCCGCCACGACTTCGCGTTCATCGAAATGTCTGTGTTCGGTGCCGATAATCTGGTATGTTTCGTGCCCTTTGCCTGCAAGCAGGACAACCGCTCCACGAGGGGCGAACATCAGTGCGGTTCTGATGGCCTCCTTTCTGTCCTGAATGAATATCGTTTTCGACAGTCCCTTGGCGCTGAACCCTTTGCGGATGTCGTCCATTATGTCTTCAGTCCTTTCGGTGCGGCTGTTGTCGGAAGTGACTATGATTCTGTCCGCATAGTTCTCGGCAATTTTCGCCATTTCCGGCCTCTTGGTCCTGTCCCTGTCGCCTCCGCAGCCGAACAGGCAGACAAGCTGCTTGCCGGTGTCGATGTCCCTGAGCGTCTTGAGCACGTTTTCAAGAGCGTCCGGGGTGTGGGCGTAGTCGATGACGGCGGATATTCCTTCTGGTCCTCTGATGACTTCAAGCCTTCCCGGTGCGGACTCGAGGGTGCTGATCGCCACGAGGGTTTCCTGCGGGTCCGATCCAATCTCTACGGCGGCGCTGTAGACTGCCAGGATGTTGTAGGCGTTGTGCTCTCCGATAAGTCTTGTCCAGACTTCCTGCCCGTCGATTTTGAGAAGCATCCCGTCGAAACTTTCTTCGATGATGCGGCAGGTGTGGTCCGCCATGCTCCGGCAGGAGTACCTGACCACCTTGGCCTTTGTGTTCTGTACCATCACTTCTCCGTTCCTGTCGTCGATGTTGGTGATTGCCGCTGCGGTTGCTGGAAGGTTGTCGAAGAACAGTTTCTTGCAACGGAGGTACTCGGCGAATGTCTTGTGGTAGTCCAGATGGTCGTGCGTCAGGTTCGAGAAGATTCCGGCCTTGAACTCGAGTCCCGCTATGCGCTCCTGCTCCACTCCGATCGAGCTGACCTCCATAAAGCAGTACTGGCATCCGGCCTGGACCATCTCGCTCATCAACGAGTTTATCGTAATCGGGTCGGCGGTGGTGTTGGCCGTTTCCAGCCGCTTGGTCCCCACGTAGTTGGCTATGGTGGAAAGAAGACCGCAGTTGTACCCGAGAGCCATGAAGAGACGGTATAGGAGCGTGACAGTCGTGGTCTTCCCGTTCGTGCCGGTGATGCCTACCAGGGTGAGTTCCCCGGAAGGGTTGCCGTAGAAGTTGGCCGCCATAATCGCGACCGCGTGCCGTGAACTGCGCACTTTGACCAGCGTAAGCGTTGTGCCGTCGTGTCCGGGAAGTTCCTTCATCAGCGCATCCTCGTCTTCATAGACGATCGCCGCGGCACCTGCCGCCGCCGCCTTTCCGATGAAGGAGTGTCCATCGCTGTCGTGTCCTTTGACGGCGATGAACAAGGCTCCGGGAGTAACCTTCCTGGAGTCGTTGCATATTCCGGTGATTTCAAGGCCGAGATCTCCTCTGGTCCCCGTCACGCCGCTTTCCCTTATGATGTCCTCAAGTCTCATTTTCCGAATCAGTTCCTGTTGTCTGCCTTTTTGCCGGCTTTCCTGCCTGCGCTGTCCTTCTCGGCTGCTTTCCCCATATCCGGCACCTTGGCCGCAGGCTCCAGTTCTTCCCCCCATTCCGGCCCGAGGACATAGATCGTGTCCACGATATCCCTCATCGCCGCCGCCGGTGCGCCTCCGCCGTAAAGATTGCCTTTGATAAGGCCGGATTTCATACAGATGATGGCGCTGTATTTCGGGTTGTCCGCAGGGAAGAATCCCACGAACGTTCCGAGCTGACGGTAACTGCCGTCTTTCGTCTCGTATGAACTGTTCCTTCCGTATTTCCGGATGTCTTCGTCCGTCAGGATTTGATAGGATGTACCCGTCTTTCCCGCAACCTGAAGTTTGGCCCCTTTCAGTCTTGAGGCCGTGCCTTCGCTGGTGACGGCCTTCATCGCCCTCAGCATGGTGTCGGCAGTGGCTCTGGAGCAGATCGAGGCGTTCAGCACGCTCGGCCCCATTTCAGTCTTGACCGCACCGTCCTTCTCGAGATCCTCCACGAGGTACGGCTTCATCATCCTGCCCTTGTTTGCGATGGCGTTGTAGAATGTCAGTATGTGCAGCGGAGTCACCTTGACTGCATAGCCCATAGCGACCTGCGGGAGGTCTGTGGCGCTCCAGTATTTGGATTCCGGGGAAGGAATGGATGGCTTCTGAAGGCCTTCAAGGTCGAAGTCGAAGGCCTGGCCGAGTTTGTACTGGTACAGTTTGTCGAGGAACCGTTTAGGGTCATCGTCATAGTAATGTGCCGCAAGGTACTGGAACACATAGTTCGAAGATATCTCGAATCCGTGCAGGATCGAGACGCTGTCGGTACCTTGAATATGTTTTGTGTCCGGTCGCAGCGCCTTGTATTTTTCTCCCGGGACTTTGCCGTTGTTCTTCGGGATGACATCGTCAAGCGATTTGATGTACCCGTCTTCAAGCACCGTCGTCAATGTGGTCGCCTTGAACACCGAACCCGGTTCGGCGGCGTAGCCTATCGCCATATTGTACACCTCGTTGAGGCTGCTGTCCTTCTGGCTCTTGGAGAGGTTCACCATCGCGCGGATGGCTCCGGTCTTCACGTCCATTATCACGGCGCAGCCTTCGATGATCTTCGGATTGGCGGCCATCTGCCTGCGCATCGCCTTGTCCGCGATGCCCTGCAGGGTGATGTCAAGGGTGGTCCTCACGTCCAGCCCGTCCTCGGGCTTGACGTAGGTGCTGTCGAAATTCTGGATTCTCTCGCTGCCGTCCGAAGGACTGAGCCAGATTCTGCCCTCCTTGCCGTGGAGGGCGTAGTCGTACTTCCCCTCGAGTCCGATGTGGTTGTTGCCGTTGGAATTGCTGTTGTCCTTCACGTAGCCGATGGTACGCCTCGCCAGAGTGCCGTACGGGTACTGTCTGGTGTCCTTGCGTTCGATGATGACTCCGCTTTTGTACGGACTCAGCCTCATGAAAGAAGTCTTTTCCTTCAGGTTCAGGATCGTGCCTCTGTCAAGATTCGAGGCGAGTTTGAGATACCTGATGCCGTTTTTCCTCCCTTCAGTGATGGATCTGTAGATCTCGCCGGCATCCTTGCCGGTCTCCTCGGCAAGAACTATGGAGAATTCCTCCGCGCCTTGAAGCCAGTTCCGTTCGAGACTGTCCAGAGCGGGATTCTCCGCCGCTTTCTCGGCGAACGCCTTTTTCTGCACGGTGCAGTCCATCCTGAGGTCGTAGAACGGAGAGGACATCGCCAGAAGCTTCCCGTCGCAGCCGACGATGGCTCCTCGGTCAGGCTCTATGGCTCTGCTGGCCGGACGCGGGCGGAAGTAGGATTCGATCTTCGGGTCAAGTTTCCAGAACCACTGGATGTAGACAATCCTCCCGACGACCGCCAGTCCGACGACCAGCAGGGCCTCATAGAGACAGAACAGGATGAAACCTATACTGTCCTTCTCCTTCTGGGTCGTGTTCTGATTCTTGACTGCCATCTCGCTTTATTTTATTCTGTCTGCCGGTTTCTCCGGCCTGTTTTTATTTTATCCTGTCTGCCGGTTTCTCCGGCCTGTTTTATTTTATTCTGTCTGCCGGTTTCTCCGGCAGCGTAAGTTTTGAACCTTTCTCCTTCAGCATCTCCTGGACCCTGTCCATCTTTGAATATCCCGCCAGTTCCACCGTCTTCTGCGTGTGGAAGATCTCGATGTCGGAGAGCGTCTTGCGGTTCTTCTCCACGATGGCGAGCGTCTTCTCGATCTTCAGGCTAAGAAGGATGCTCATCCCGAAGAGGAAGAAGGTGAAGACTATGTGGATGAAATAGCGGCTGACATTGAGCCTGAGCAGCAGTTCACCCTTGAGGGCGGCCTTCGCGGCGTTTTTAATCCACGTCCCTATGTCGGAAATCTTCCATTTGCGCAGTTCTGTCATCTTCCGTTCCTCCTTTCTGTCTTTTCGGCGATCCTGAGCTTGGCGCTCCTGGCCCTGGTGTTCGCCGCGATTTCACTTTCCTTAGGCAGGACAGGCTTGCGGTTCACCGCACGCAGCGGAGCGTCGGAGTTTCCGAAGATGTCCTTTTCCTCCTTGCCGTCGGCCCTGCCGGATTTGATGAAGTTCTTGACCATCCTGTCCTCCAGGGAATGGTACGTGATCACCACCAGCCTGCCTCCCGGACGGAGAGCGTCGGCCGCTCCCTCCAGGAACTTCTCGAGGGAACGCATCTCGTGGTTGACCTCGATGCGCAGAGCCTGGTAGACCTTGGCCAGGTACTTGTGCTCAGCGAATTTCGGAAGGGCCGTCCTGATGGCCTCGTCCAGCTGGGCCGTCGTGCCGATCCTGCTTCTGTCTCTCGCCGAGACGATCAGCTGGGCCACCTTGCGTGCGTTGTCCACCTCGCCGTAGATCCGGAAAATCCGCTCAAGATCTTCGCTTGCATATTCATTGACCACATCGGCCGCCGTCTTTCCTCCCTCGCGGTTCATCCTCATGTCCAGAGGGGCATCGTAGCGGAAGGAGAAGCCCCTTTCCGCCGTGTCGAACTGGTGGGAGGAGACTCCGAGGTCGGCGAGAATGCCGTCCAGTCCGCCGCCGAGCTTCTCGGAAAGATTCCTGTCGGTGGTGTCGTGGGCGGTGAGCAGCACGAAATTGCGGATGAACCGGAAGTCTGCCCGGACCATCGTGAGGCGCGGGTCGTCTATCCTGTTGTCAATAGCGTCGCTGTCACGATCGAAGGCGATGACGTGACCGTCGTCGTTTAAGCGTGAAAGAAGTTCGGCGGTGTGACCACCGCCTCCGAATGTGACGTCGGCGTATGTACCTGATGGATTTGTGATTAGAGCGCTGATGCTTTCGTCAAGCAGCACTGGTGTATGGTATTCGGACATCCTTGTCGCCTCCTATCTCTCCTGAGACAGCTGTCCGGCGATGTTCAAGAATTCTTCATTTGAGATGCCGCCGGCCTCGAAACGTTCCTTGGCCCAGATCTCGATCTTGTAATCGTTGCCCGAGAAGACTATCTCTTTTGTAACACCAATTGACTCCAAGAGCTTCTTGGGAATGGAGATGCGGCCCAGTTTCGCGTCCGGTTCGACGACGGCGCGGTCGCGCATGTACTCCCTCCAGAAAGCGGCGTGAGCACGATTAAAGAAATTCAGTTTCGACTTCACCTCTCCGGACTGGCGTTCCCACTCCTCGTAGGTGTACATTTCGAGGCAATCCTCGAAGATATCTTTCTTGATCACAAACCTTTGGTCACCGTTTTCAGGCAGCAGCGACTTCAGCGGCGAAGGGAAAACCACTCTCCCTTTGTCGTCGATCTTCGCTGAATATTCTCCGATGAATGTGACCATAAGTTTACTTCTTCACGCTTGGTGACAAAGTTAGGAATTATTTTCCATTTTATTCCACTTGCTCCCAAATTTTTCCACAAAACTATCAACAATCCCCACGGCGGCGGACTTCCGCTCCTCCGTACTGCTTGCCGGATAAGTTTTTTTGGATTAACTTTATGCCGGTTTTGGGGGCCGGCCGCCGGTTCCCTTCGACAAAAACTGGACGCTTATGAAGAAGAAAATGTGGATTTATGACTCCGATCCGTATCTCAAGCCTTATCAGGGAGCTATCGAAGCCCGTCATCAAAGGATTCTTGACGCGAGAAGGAAGATAGTCGGTTCCGATGGAGGCAGCCTTGCCGACAGTGTCAACAACCATCTCTACTACGGGTTGCACAGGAACGCGGACGGTTCGTGGGTCATCCGTGAATGGGCTCCGAACGCCAGCAGAATTTATCTTGTAGGGGAGTTCAACAATTGGAAGCGCACTTCGGCCTATGAACTGCATCCGGCCGGGAACGGCAACTGGGAACTGACTCTGGATTCCATCTTCCTGAACCACGGCGAACTCTACAAGCTTTTCATCGAATGGCCGGGGGGAGGCGGGGAGAGGATTCCCGCCTATTGCACAAGGCTGGTGCAGGACCCGGAGACCAAGGTGTTCTGCGCCCAGGTCTGGGAACCCGCGCAGGCATATTCCTGGAAGAACGACAGGGTGCTCCGCAGGCCGCATCCGCTCATCTACGAGTGCCACGTCGGGATGTGCTCCGAAGAGCGCAAAGTGGCTTCTTTCAATGATTTCCGTAAAGGTGTGCTGCCGAGGGTCAAGCGTCTGGGGTATGACACCATCCAGATAATGGCTCTTCAGGAGCATCCGTATTACGGCTCCTTCGGCTACCAGGTCTCCAATTTCTTCGCGCTCAGCTCGAGGTTCGGCACGCCGGAAGAGTTCAAGGAACTGGTTGACGAGGCGCACGGAATGGGAATCGCGGTAGTTATGGACATAGTGCATTCGCACAGCGTGTCAAACGTAGCGGAAGGTCTCGGTCAGTTCGACGGCAAGGATGACCTTTATTTCTATAAGGGGTCTCAAGGCTACCATCCTGCCTGGGGATCACGCTGTTTCGACTACGGCAAGGACGAGGTGGTGCGCTTCCTGTTGAGCAACTGCAAGTACTGGCTTGAGGAATATCACCTCGACGGGTTCCGTTTCGACGGCGTGACAAGCATGATCTACTGGGACCACGGCCTGGAGAAGGTCTTCAGCGGCTATGACTGCTATTTTGACACTGGAGTGGACGAGAACGCGGTGACCTATCTCGGGCTTGCGAATATGCTCGTGAAGGAAATCCGGCCGTCGGCGGTGACGATCGCCGAGGATGTCAGCGGAATGGCCGGACTGGCGGCCCCGTTCGAATCCGGGGGCATCGGCTTCGGCTTCAGGATGGCGATGGGCATCGCGGACCACTGGATCAAATGGATAAAAGAGAAGAAGGACGAAGAATGGAGCCCAGGCGAGATCTGGTACGAACTCACCAACAAGCGCTCGGACGAGAAGACCATCAGCTATGCGGAATGCCACGACCAGGCGCTCGTCGGTGACAAAACCTTGATATTCAGATTGATGGATAAGGAGATGTATTTCTCTATGAATATGGAATCGTCGAATTCCGTCGTTGACAGAGGCATAGCCCTTCACAAGCTGATCCGGCTGGCGACGATAGCGACGGCCGGGGACGGTTACCTTAATTTTATGGGCAACGAGTTCGGCCATCCCGAATGGATTGATTTTCCGCGCGAGGGGAACGGCTGGAGCTTCGAACACGCACGCCGGCAGTGGTCGCTCGCGGACAAGGATTATCTCCGGTACCATTGTCTCCAGAATTTCGACCGCGCGGTCGTTCATCTCGTAAAACGATATGCCGTGTTCTCGGAGCGGCCTGAGCTCCTGAGAGCCGATGAAGAAAAGAAAATCTTGATTTTCAGACGTAAAAACCTTATCTTTGCGCTGAATTTCAATCCTGTAGAATCAATCGTCGGGTACGGCTTCCCGGCTCCTTCCGGAGAATATGTCAAGGTGCTTGATTCTGATGCTGAAGAGTACGACGGATTCTCGAGGCTGGATGAGGACGGGAAGCACCTGACAGTGGACGGCAACCTGAGACTCTACCTTCCGAGCCGTTGCGCTCTGGTGTTGGTTGAAAGATAATAATATATTCAGATATGGCTTTTTTGAAGTTCAACAAGTCAGAACTGGTCAACCTCTCGTATTCGCTCAAGAGGGAGATCATAAGTGCCAACAAGACCGGCGCCTACTGCAACACTTCCATAGTGACTTGCAACACAAGACGCTACCACGGTCTCCTGGCTGTGCCGGTGGACGCTTTCGGAGGAAAGAAGCACCTGCTGCTGTCCTCTCTGGACGAGAGCCTCATCCTGAACGGCAAGCAGTTCAATCTCGGCATCCATTGCTACGGCGATGTCTATGAGCCTCGCGGTCACAAGTACATCATAGACTTCGAGGCCGATCCTGTCCCTAAAATCACTTACCGCGTGGGTGAAATCGTACTCACCAAGAGCATACTTCTGGTTCCGGACGCCGATCAGGTGATGGTACGCTACGACCTAGTTTCGGCTCCTGCCAAGGTCCGTCTGCTTCTGACACCTTTCCTTGCGTTCCGCGACATCCACGCTCTCACGGAGGAGAACCCCAACGCGAGGACCGAAGGCTGGGAAATCCCCAACGGAGTGGCTTTCAAGCTCTACGACGGTTTCCCCGACCTCAACCTTCAGTTCAACACCAAGGACGCCGTCTTCACCGGCACCCCTTGCTGGTACAAGGGCGTCACGTATTCCGATGAATATCGTCGCGGATTCGCCTGCAAGGAGGACCTCTATGTCCCGGGACATTTCGAGGTTGACTTCAAGCCGGGGGACAGCATCGTGTTCTCGGCATCGGTCGAAGCGGCGGTTCCTTCCGGGCTGAAGAGAAAATTCGATTCCTGGGTGGCCAAGGCCTCCAGGATCGTCACGAACCACGACCAGCTCGTACACTGCGCCGACCTCCTGAAGCAGGATCGCGGCGGCCGCAAGATGATCACCGCCGGATTCTCCTGGCTCTACACCGGCCTTCTCAGGGAAACGCTGATCGCCCTTCCGGGCCTGACGCTTTACGCCGACGGCAACAAGGAAGAGTTCGAGGAGATTCTCGACAACCTGATCTCCGACAACCGGGACAGGCTCTTCCGAAAGACCACCCAGGTCGAGGCTCCGCTCAGGCTTGCCGGCGCGCTTGCGCAGTACATCGAATTCGGCGCCGATCCGGAGAAGGTCTGGAAGAAGTACGGGCCGACGCTCAAGGGCGTCATCGAAAGTTACCTGCCCGGCAGAAGAGTCGAGGTTGCGATGCAGCCGAACGGACTTCTCTGGGCACAGCTTGACAAATGGGCCCTTTCGTGGATGAACGCCTACATCGACGGCAACCCGGTCACCGAAAGGGCCGGCTATCAGGTTGAGACCAATGCCTTATGGTTCCGTTCCATTCTGTTCGCCGTCAGGATGACGGAAAAATACACCCCGGGGGACGAGGCCTTCCTGAAGGAATGGAGACACATCCTCGATCTTGTCAGGGACAATTTCCAGAAGACTTTCTGGAATGCTTCGGCAGGCTATCTTGCCGACTATGTGGACAATGCCGGACAGCATCTTGAAGTGCGCCCGAACATGCTCTACGCTCTTCTCGGCGATGAAATCCCGGTCGAGCCGGAAGTCGCCCGCAAGGTTCTCGCAGTGATAGACAACGAATTGCTCACCAGAAGAGGAATCCGTACTCTTTCCCCGCGTCATTCCGAGTACAAGGGCGTGTACGAAGGAAGCCAGCACGACCGTGACCTCGCCTACCACAACGGCAGCACCAGACCGTCGCTTCTCGGACCTTACGTCGAGATCTGCTTCAAAGTCAAGGGCCCGGCTTTCCTCAACAAGGCGCAGTGGCTGACCAAGGGGCTTTATGAAGACCTGAACAAGCACGGAGTCGGAGCATTTTCGGAACTTTATGACGGAGACCCGCCTCACGAGCCTCACGGAGCGATATCCTCGGCCCTGAGTACCGCGGCGCTTCTCCAGGTGGATCATCTGATCGGCAAATACGCAAAGGAGGAAATACGATGAGAGTGCTTATGTTCGGTTGGGAGTTTCCTCCCCACATTGCGGGAGGACTCGGCACTGCCTGCTACGGAATAGTCCGCGGCCTGGCATACAACGGGGTGCAGACGCTGTTCGTTATGCCTTCCGCCTCCGGTGACGAAGACCAGAGTTCAGCAAGGATCATCAACGCCAGCGATGTGCCTGTCGTTTCCGTCGGATCCACGGTGGACGAGTTCCTGGACAAGGTGAAGTTCGTCCGCATCGGGTCGAATATGATTCCTTATGTCACTCCTGAGGAATTCCACGAGATGGTCGAGTCCGAAAAGAGGCTTCAGAACGAGAATCTGACCAAGTATGTCGGAAGAAAGTTCCGTTTCTCCGGAAAGTACGGCTCCAATCTTATGGAGGAAGTCGCCCACTACGCTATGGTCGGCGGCACGATCGCTATGGAGCACAAGGACGAGTTCGACATCATTCACGCCCACGACTGGCTGACCTATCTCGCGGGAATCGCGGCCAAGGAACTGACCGGCAAGCCCCTGGTCGTGCACGTGCACGCCACGTCCTTCGACCGCGGCACGGAAGACCAGATCGACACCCGCGTCTTTGACATAGAAAAGAGGGGAATGATGGCGGCCGACAGAGTGATAGCCGTCAGCGACCTCACCAGGAACATAGTCATCAACAAGTACGGAATCGCTCCGGAAAAGGTCGTGACTGTCCACAATGCCGTGGATTTCAGCGGAAGGGAGAACATAAAGGTCGAGAGGGGAGTGCGCGACAAGGTCGTCACCTTCCTCGGCAGAATCACTTTCCAGAAGGGTCCTGAATATTTCATCGAAGCCGCCGCGAAGGTTCTCAAGAGAACAAGCAACGTGCGCTTCGTGATGGCGGGCAGCGGAGATATGATGAACCGGTGCATACGCCACGTGGCCAGACTGGGAATCTCCGACAGGTTCCACTTCACCGGATTCCTCCGCGGAGCCGAAGTGCAGAAGATGTTCGCGATGTCGGACGTGTACATAATGCCGTCCGTTTCCGAGCCTTTCGGAATATCTCCGCTCGAGGCTATGCGCTCGAACGTGCCTGCGATCATTTCTAACCAGTCAGGCGCGGCCGAGGTTCTGAAATATGCCTTCAAGGTCGATTTCTGGGACGTCGACGCAATGGCTGACGACATTTACGCCCTGCTCAACTATCCTGCCCTGGCGGCATTTTCCGCGAAGGAAGGATATGACGAAGTGAACAGGCTTAAGTGGAACATCGCGACCGCAAAACTCAAGAATATTTACGAATCAGTGGTAAAACAATAACAGGGAAGCAGTTATGAAAAAGAGCATCTGTCTATATTTTCAAGTCCATCAGCCTACCAGACTGAGGCAGTACCGGTTCTTCGACATCGGTAAGGATTCCCACTACTATGACGATTTCGCCGACAGGACAATCCTCCGCAGGGTTGCCGAGCGGTGCTATATTCCGATGAACAATCTCCTTCTGGACCTCATCCGTCAGCACAGGGGAGACTTCAAGGTGACTTTCTCCATCACGGGTTCCGCCCTGGAACAGTTCGACAGATATGCCCCGGAGGTGATCGACAGTTTCCGTGCCCTCGCCGACACGGGCTGCGTCGAATTCCTCGCGGAAACATATTACCATTCGCTTGCTTCGCTCGCCAGTTTCGGTGAGTTCAAGCATCAGGTGGAAAAGCACTCCGCCGCGATCGAGAGGTATTTCGGAGTCAAGCCGACGGCTTTCAGGAACACCGAGCTGATATATTCGGATTCCATCGGAAAGGATGTCTATGATCTTGGCTTCAAGGTGATGCTGACCGAAGGTGCAAGGCACATCCTCGGCTGGAAGAGTCCGGACTACATCTACACCGACAGCGTCCAGCCGCGCCTCAAGCTGCTGCTGCGCAATTATTCGCTGAGCGACGACATCGCTTTCCGCTTCTCCGACAAGGGATGGAAGGACTGGCCTCTGACCGGCGAGAAGTTCCTTTCCTGGCTCAAGGCCGCCGACGGAGACATCGTGAATCTTTTTATGGACTACGAAACTTTCGGGGAACACCAGAAGGCTTCCACCGGAATATTCGACTTTATGAAGTTCCTTCCGGGGATTGTCCTCGGAGATGGTTCGTTCGAGTTCACGACGCCTACGCTTGCCGCCCGCAAGCACAAGGCCATCGCCGAAATCGAAGTGCTGGACCCTGTCTCCTGGGCGGACGAGGAGAGGGACGTTACTGCCTGGCTCGGCAATGAACTCCAGCAGGACGCCTACAACAAGCTTTACGATCAGGCTGAGAAACTTTCCCTGCTCAACGATCCGGTTCTCTGGGAGGATTTCGGCCACCTTCAGGAGAGCGACCATTTCTACTATATGAGCACCAAGTTCTTCTCCGACGGAGAAGTCCACAGCTATTTCAACCCGTACAACACTCCGTACGAAGCGTTCATTAACTATATGAACGTGCTGAGCGACTTCATCATCAGGATTGATGACGCGATGAGCACCCGCGGCGCCGTGCTGTCCGCGGAAAAGCCGGCGGAAGCGGAGGAGCCTGCAAAGGCGGAGAAGGCCCCGAAGGCTGTCAAGGCTGCCGGGACAAAGGCCGCGAAGGCCGCGCCGAAGAAACCTGTCAAGGCCGCGAAGGAGACCGGAAAGGCCGTGAAGGCCAAGGCAACCAAATAAACAAAATAGATAAAATTAAATGACGAACGAACTGATTTGCCCGGACTATCTGTTTGAGGTCAGTTGGGAAGTCTGCAACAAGGTGGGTGGCATCTACACTGTGATAGCCACAAAGTCACTGTACCTCAAGCAGCAGCTCCACAGGCACCATATACTGATAGGCCCGGACGTGTGGATGGACACAGAAAGCAACCCCGACTTCATTGAAGATACCCATCTTTACAGTCTTTGGAAGGCGCAGGCCGCCTCTGAAGGCATCAGGGTGCGGATCGGCAAATGGAACGTGCCGGGAAAACCGATTGCCATACTGGTGGATTTCAAGCAGTTCCTTACGAACCAGAACTACATCCTGTCCAAGTATTGGGAACGCTTCCGTGTCGATTCCATCACCGGAAACTGGGACTATAAGGAAAATTTCCTTTTCGGCTACGCCGCAGGAAAGGTCATAGAGAGCTTCTGCAGGTTCAACCTCAGCGCTTCCGACAAGATTGTAGCCCAGTTCCACGAATGGCAGACCGGAGCCGGACTGCTTTACCTTAAGTACAGGCAATTGCCGATAGCGACGGTGTTCACGACCCACGCCACCGTGGTGGGACGCTGCATAGCCGGCAACAATCTGCCTCTGTATGACTCGATGAGCCTTTACGACGGAGACCAGAAGGCACGCCAGTTCAATGTGCTCGCCCGCCATTCCCTCGAAAAGAAGTCGGCTCAGAACGCTGACATATTCACTACCGTAAGCGAGATAACCGCGAAGGAGTGCGAGCGCTTCCTTGAACGCAAAGTCGATGTCGTGACCCCGAACGGCTTCGAGAACAGCTTCACCCCTTCTACCACCGAGGATTACGTCGCCAAGCGTGCCGCGGCGCGCGAAAGGCTGATAAAGGTGGCCACCGCGATGTCCGGCGAGGAAGTCTCCAAGGATGCCATCCTGATCGGCATCGGAGGCCGTTACGAGTACCGCAACAAGGGAATAGACGTGTTCATCGACGCTCTCAAGAAACTCGATGAAACCGATCCGCAGGGCAGGGACATCCAGGCTTTCATAATGATTCCTTCCGGCCACAACGGAGCCGACAAGGAGCTTGCCGCTAAACTTGGCGGTAACGGCTCGGACTACACCACACAGGTCTCCCACGTCCTGATGGACACGGAATATGATGTCATCACCCGCCGTTTCAAGGAACTCGGGTTCACCAATGCCAAGGGCAGCCGCGTGAAGGTCTATTTCATTCCGTCCTATCTGAACGGCACCGACGGAATCTTCGATATGAAGTACTACGACCTGCTGGTCGGGCTTGACCTGACCCTCTTCCCTTCATACTACGAACCTTGGGGCTACACCCCGCTGGAGAGCCTCGCGTTCTGCATTCCGTCCCTCACGACCGATCTTTCCGGGTTCGGTCTCTGGGTAAGGTCGCATTACGGCAAGGAACACCCGGGCATCACGGTTCTTGACAGGAACGATTCCAACTATTTCGATGTCGTTGACGGAGTCGTGGCCAGAGTGAAGGAGATAGCGGCCCTCGACAGCGAAGGACGGGCGGCATATATGTCTTCCGCCAAGGATGTCTCCACGATAGCGCTCTGGGAGAACCAGATCAGATATTACAATGAAGCATATTCAAAGGCGCTCGGAAAGGTCATAGAGGCCAGGGGCGCCTTCCCTGACGAACTTAAAGAAGATAAATCAATGTCATACAAAAAGATAGTCATAAATGACCCGACCTGGAAGAGCGTGATGGTGACCCGTCACCTTCCTGACGCGCTCTCCGGGCTGGAGAAACTGTCCAAGAACCTCTGGTGGTGCTGGAACGAATCCGCCAAGTCCCTGTTCAAGTCCATTGATCCGGGCATCTGGCAGTCCACCGGACACAACCCGATGGCCCTCCTTGACATAGTGAGCCTCAAGCGCTTCAAGGCGCTTGCCAAGGACGAGGCTTTCCTCGGCAACCTCAAGTCGGTTATGGAGGAATTCGACGCCTATATGGCCCTGAAGGCCGAACGCAAGAACCCTTCCGTCGGCTATTTCTGTATGGAATACGGTCTGGACACATCGCTGAAGATCTATTCAGGCGGTCTCGGGCTTCTTGCCGGAGACTACCTCAAGGAGACCAGCGACATGAACGTCAACCTTGTCGCAGTGGGACTTCTCTACCGTTACGGCTATTTCACCCAGGTCATCACCGGTCAGGGCGAGCAGGTCGCGCGCTACGATGCGCAGGATTTCACCAAAATTCCGGCCGAGCCTGTGATGGACGCATCCGGAAACTGGATGACGACCAGCGTGGCGTTCCCGGGACGTACGCTCACGGCAAGAATCTGGAAGGTGGCGGTAGGCCGAACAGATCTCTACCTGCTTGACACTGACTACGAGGCGAATGCTCCGGAAGACAGGCAGGTGACCTACCACCTCTACGGAGGCGACTGGGAGAACCGTCTCAAGCAGGAACTCCTGCTTGGCTTCGGCGGAGTCCGCGCGCTGAGGAATCTCGGCCTCAACCCGCAGATCTACCATTGCAACGAGGGCCACGCCGCCTTCGCGGGACTCGAGAGGCTCCGTGAATATGTCGAAGAGGACAATCTGGACTTCAGCGAGGCTCTTGAAGCCGTCAAGGCGTCTTCGCTGTTCACGACGCACACTCCCGTGCCTGCCGGACACGATTCCTTTGACGAAGGACTTCTCAGAAAATACATCGGACATATCCCTGCACGTCTGAAGGTTGACTGGGAGACCGTGATGGGTCTGGGCAAGGTCAACGGCAATGACGTGAACGAGAAGTTCTCCATGAGTTTCCTTGCAGCCAACCTGTCGCAGAACGTCAACGGAGTCTCTATGCTCCACGGCGACGTCAGCAAGGAGATATTCAGCAAGATTTATCCGGGTTACCTTCCTGAGGAACTCTTCATCAGCTATGTGACCAACGGAGTGCATTATCCGACCTGGGCGGCGGCCGAGTGGAAGAAGATCCACAGCCGTGTCTTCGGACCGGATTTCGCTACGCATCATTACGACAAGTCCTGCTTCGAGGGCATCTACAAGGTGAACGACTCGGAGATTTGGGAGACCAGGAAACTTCTGAAGAAGAGGCTCGTGAGAGTCGTGAAGGAAAAGATTTCCGATTCGACTCTCTGCAACCATTATTCTCCAAGCCAGATCGTCACGATCAAGGAGACGCTCCGGGACGACATCCTGACAATCGGTTTCGCCCGCCGTTTCGCGACGTACAAGAGAGGCACTCTTCTCTTCTCCGATCTCGACAGGCTCAGCGCCATAGTCAACGATCCGGAGCATCCTGTCCAGTTCTTCTTCGCCGGCAAGGCCCATCCTGCCGACAAGGCAGGCCAGGACCTGATCAAGAGAATCATCGAAATCTCCAAGCAGGACCGCTTCCTGGGCAAGATCGTGTTCATTCCGGGCTATGACATCAGCCTCGCCAAGAGACTGGTTCAGGGAGTGGACGTCTGGATGAACACTCCTACCAGACCGCTCGAGGCATCCGGAACATCCGGCGAGAAGGCCTCTATGAACGGCGTGATGCATTTCTCCGTTCTTGACGGATGGTGGGTCGAAGGCTACAGGCAGGGAGCCGGCTGGGCTCTGCCTCAGGAACGTTCCTACGATGACCAGAACTATCAGAACGAACTCGACGCAGCCACGATCTACACGACGATCGAGAACGAGATCGCTCCTGCCTATTATGATGTGGACAAGTCCCTGGGCCTGTCCCCGACTTGGGTAGGCTACATCAAGAACACGGTGGCCCGGGTGGCGAACAATTTCACCACCAACAGGATGTTGACCGACTACTGCGAGAAGTACTATATCCCTCAGGCCGAGCGCACAGAGCAGCTGCTTGCCGATGATTTCCGTCAGGTGCGCGCCATCGCCGCCTGGAAGAAGAAGGTGCGCCGCGAGTGGCAGGGAATAGAAGTGATTTCGCTGACCGCGCCGGATCCGTCCTACAGCGTGTCAATGTCAGATCCGATGGAGTCTGAAGTCGTTCTGAACATCGGCGACCTTTCTCCTGAGGACATCGGTGTGGAGATGCTGTTCGCGACTACGGACAGGAATCACCAGCTTCACATTCAGGAAAGATGCGACTTCAATGTCGCCGAGTCCAGCGACGGCGTGGTGACCTACAGAGCATCGATTCTTCCTGACAAGACAGGTATGTACCAGGTAGCCATAAGAATGTACGCGAAAAATCCTCAGATGCCTCACAGGCAGGATTTCGAACTTGTGAAATGGTTATAGCGACCGGATTCTTCGACGGTGTCCACATCGGGCACCGCCTTGTTGTTGAGAGACTTGTGAATGCGGCCAGGGAAAGGGGCGATCAGAGTATGGTCGTCACTTTCTGGCCTCATCCGCGCAACGTGCTCCAGGATGACGCGCGCAATCTGCGGCTTCTGACTTCCCTTGACGAGAAGAAGGCCTTGCTGGGCGCGCTTGGCGTTGACCGCATCGAAGTTCTCCCTTTCACGAAGCAGTTCAGCCGTCTTACTACCCGTGAATATCTGAGGGACTGCCTGATCGCCCGTTTCGGGGCAAAGGCGATTCTGGTCGGGTACGACAACCGCCTCGGCTGCGACCCGCAGACACCTGATTCAATCAGAATAATCGCCGAAAGCGAAGGGCTTGACGTGATAATGCCTGGCAGCGTCTCGCTGCCGGACGGGATGACGGTCAGTTCGACCAAGATCCGTACCGCCCTTTCCGACGGAGATCCCGAAAAGGCCGCCGCAATGCTCGGGTACGAATATTCATTGCTCGGAGTGGTGGTTGCCGGCAACAGGCTCGGACGCACGATAGGTTTCCCGACCGCCAACATCGAACTTTACGAGCCGCTCAAGCTGCTGCCGGGCAACGGCGTGTACTCGGTTGAAGCGGAAACTCTCGGACGCAGGTTCAGAGGAATGTGCAACATAGGAGTGAGGCCCACGGTCCGTTCCAACGGAGTGCGGACCGTCGAGACCAACATATTCGATTTCGACGAGGACATCTACGGCCTTGACCTCAAGGTGACTTTCAAAAAGAAAATCCGCGACGAGCGCCGGTTCGATTCCATAGATGCGCTGAAGGCGCAGCTCGCTGCAGACAAAGCGCGCATACTGTCTTCCGAAGGCCGGTAATCCTGCTAGTAATCCTGCGTGAACCGCCTGAGCGCTGTCATCATCGTGGTCTCGAAGATTTCCTTCTCGTGGTCTGAGAGGAACCCTACTTCAATCGGCACCTGGAAAAGGCGCACTTTGAGATTGTCCGGAATCCTGCGGTGGTCGAGGATTCTCTGCGCATCTTTCTCCGTGGTAGCGACCACCGCCGTCGGATGCTCTTTCACGGCGGACATTATGTGCTTGATGTCAAAGCGGTTGTAGTTGTGGTGGTCCATAAAGTTGAACCGCTTCACTATTTTGTGCTTGTCGCTGAGGTATCTTCTCAGAGGTGTGTCTTTCGCGATTCCCGAGAAGAGAATCAGTTTCTGCGAATATGCGTATCTCGGGTCGGCCTCTTCGAAGATCGGCTGCAGGCTGTTGTACCAGATTGTCGAGAAGAGCAGCGTCTTCTCGGAGCCCTTCCTGTCGGTACCCCTGCAAGTCTGCAGGTCATAGTCCCTGATGCCGAACGATGCCGCCCAGCTTTTCTTCTGCTCGTCCTCCAGATAGGCCGGGCATTTCGAAACGATGATTATGTCCGCGTAGTGCAGCCTCATCGGCAGGTCGCGCAATCTTCCGAAAGGAAGAAGCTTGTCCTTGTAGGTCGGACGGTTGTAGTCCACCAGGACTATGTTGAGGTAAGCTTTGAGGCTTCTGTACTGGAATGCGTCGTCGAGAACGATCAGGTCGGCTGGCGGGATGACCGAATCGGCGCATCTGCGGGCGCGCCTTTCAGTCTTTATCTTCTCCGGATTGCAGAGCAGGTCGCATCCCTTTGTCCTTTTCCGGTCAACGGCCACCGTCACGCTCGGGAACTTCTTCTTGATCTGCAGAGGCTCGTCACCGTATTCGTTGACCTTGCCGTCCCTTTCGACGATCTGGAATCCGCCGCTGTTGCGGTTGTGCCCCCTGGAGAGCACGGCTATGTTGCTGTAGGCCCAGTCGTCGCTGCGCAGCAGAGTGCGCAGAATCATTTCAGTGTGCGGGGTTTTGCCGGTCCCTCCGGCAGTTATGTTGCCGACGCAGATGGTCGGCACTTTGCAGGTGCCTACCTTGAAGATGCCGTGGTCATAGAGAAAGTGCCTCAGCCTCAGAATAAGATAATATGGTGCAAGAATGATCTTGTCAAGCATAACGTGCAAAGATACAAAAAATCATAAGCCGTAGACACTGTTTGACTCCGAAATTTCAGTGTTCCCCCATTTTTCGGCTATATATTCAAGAATCCTGAACACTCCGTCCGGATCATTCTCCGTGACAAGCTTCATTCTGGTTTCCTTGAAGTCCGGCAAGCCCTTGAAATAGCAGGAGAGGTGGCGGCGCATCTCGTACACACCCGTCGGCACTCCCTTCAGGTCGAGCGAAAGCCGAAGCTGCCTTTCCGCGAGCGCGACCCTTTCACGCACGCCGAGCGGCGGAAGTTCTTTCCCCGTCGCGAGGAAATGCTTGATTTCCTTGAATATCCACGGATGCCCGAATGAGGCTCTTGCGACCATTATGCCGTCCACTCCGTAGCGGTCGAACGCTTCCTTCGCCTTCCTCGCGGAGTTGATGTCGCCGTTGCCAATGATGGGAATATGCATACGCGGATTCCGTTTGACTTCTCCGATGAGGGTCCAGTCGGCTTCTCCCTTGTACATCTGGCAGCGGGTGCGGCCGTGGATGGTCAGAGCGGCTATGCCCGCATCCTGAAGCCTTTCGGCAAGTTCCACGATTATCTTGCTGCTCTCGTCCCAGCCCAGGCGTGTCTTGACGGTGACCGGCTTGCCGACGGCTTCGACGATCCTTTTAGTGATCATCACCATCTTGTCCGGGTCCTTCATCATTCCCGAGCCGGCGCCCCTGCCGGCGATCTTGCTGACAGGACAGCCGAAATTGATGTCGATCAGGTCGCAGCCGTGGCCGCCGACGAGTTCCTGCGCGCGGTCCGCCATCTTTGCGGCCTCCACCATCGCGTCCGGGTCGCTCCCGTAGATCTGGATTCCGACCGGAGCCTCCCCGTCTGTGGTCTTCAGTTTGGCGTAGGCTTTCTTCGCGTCCCGGACCAGACCTTCCGACGGAATGAACTCCGTGTAAACCATATCCGCTCCCTGCTCCCTGCATATTCCTCTGAAGGAAGCGTCGGTGACGTCTTCCATAGGGGCAAGCAGCACCGGTCGTTCGCCGAGATTGATGTTTCCGATTGTCATAATGTCGCTGGTGTCTGACTTTTTCCGCCTTTGGCATTTACCTTGCGGGGAGATTTCCCGGCAAAATTACTATTTTTGCGGAACATTAGCAGTGTATTTTTAGACTTATGAAAGAGATAAAGACAATCGCGGTGCTGACCTCCGGCGGAGACGCCCCCGGAATGAACGCGGCCATCAGGGCCGTGACCCGCGCCGCCATATTCAACGGCTGGAAAGTCATGGGCGTCTACCGCGGCTACGAAGGTCTGATCCACGGTGATTTCAAGGAACTTACCACGGAAAGTGTCAGCAACACCATCCAGATGGGCGGCACCATCCTCAAGACCGCCCGCAGCGAGGAGTTCATGACTCCGGAAGGCAAGAAGAAGGCGTATGACAATCTTGTCAATTTCGGAGTGGACGCTCTGATCGTCATCGGCGGCAACGGCTCGCTCTCCGGAGCGCAGACATTCGCCCACGAGTACGACATTCCTGTCATCGGTCTCCCTGGCACTATCGACAACGACCTCTACGGCACGGACTCCACCATCGGCTATGACACCGCCCTGAACACTATCGTCGAGTGCGTGGACAAGATCAGGGACACGGCTACATCACACGACCGCATCTTCTTCGTGGAGGTGATGGGACGCGACGCCGGCTTCCTTGCGCAGAACTCCGCCATCGCCGCCGGGGCCGAGGCCGCCATCATCCCTGAGGACCAGACGGACATCGACCAGCTCGAGAAATTCATCAGCCACGGTTGCCGCAAGAGCAAGAACAGCTCGATCGTCATCGTCAGCGAAAGTCCGAAGGACGGAGGGGCTATGCATTATGCGGAAAGGGTGAGACAGGAATATCCTGAATATGATGTCCGGGTGACCATCCTGGGTCATCTGCAGAGGGGAGGCCGCCCTTCAGCCTACGACAGGATCCTGGCCAGCCGTCTGGGCTACGCCAGCATCGAGGCTCTGCAGGAAGGACAGAGGAACATAATGGTCGGCATCTCCAACAACGAGATCGTCTATGTCCCTATCGGCAAGGCCATCAAACTCGACAAGCCGATCGACAGGGAACTCATCAACGTCCTCGCCGTACTGTCCATCTAGTCACGGAATCACATAAGGTGCTGCCGAAGGCCGAGAGCGTCGAGATTTTTGAATATTTCGAAAAAAATGCCTATATTTGCGACCCCTATGTTGTGTAGGGATCGCAATTATTTATGTTAAACCATTAAAGATCAAGACAGTGGACACACTTAGCTACAAGACAGTCTCCTTGAACAAGGACACTGTGAAGAAAGAGTGGGTCGTTATCGATGCCACGGATCTGGCTCTCGGACGTCTTGCTTCCAGGATTGCTCTTGTCCTTCGCGGAAAGAACAAGCCGGGATACACCCCTCACGTGGACTGCGGTGACAACGTCATCGTGATCAACGCCGAGAAGGTTATCCTCAAGGGAAAGAAGATGACTGACCGCGTTTACGTTCGCTACACCGGTTATCCGGGCGGCCAGCGTTTCACGACTCCGAAGGAGATCCTCGCAAAGAGGCCTACAGAACTCGTCAGGAGATCCGTCAAAGGAATGCTCCCTAAAACTCGTCTTGGTGACAAGCTCATCAACAACCTGCACATTTATGCCGGTCCGGAGCATCCTCATCAGGCGCAGAATCCAAGAGAAATTAAGTTGAACGAAATCTAACAGAGCAAATGGAACAGAAAAACGCCCTTGGAAGACGTAAATCAGCCGTCGCTCGTGTTTATCTCGCGGCCGGTGCAGGCAATGTCACCATCAACGGACGCAGCGTCGAGGAATATTTCAAGACCGACGCCCTCCGCTACATCGTGAACCAGCCTTTCGCCGTCACGAAGACAGAAGGTCAGTTTGACGTAAAGGTTAACGTTGTCGGAGGTGGCACAAAAGGCCAGGCCGAAGCGATCAGACTCGGAATATCCCGCGCACTCAGCGATCTGGACAGAGAGGCTTACCGCTCAGCCCTCAAGGCCGAAGGCTTCCTGACACGTGACTCCCGCGAAGTCGAGAGGAAAAAGCCTGGTCAGCCTGGCGCACGTGCACGCTTCCAGTTCAGCAAGCGTTAGTCTTGCGCAGCTTGAAGCTGCATAGGTTGATTTATGAAAAAGCACAGTCCGGTGCTTCAAATTCCGCGGACCGTTCTCCGGATGGGAATCCGGGAATGACTGCCCGGAATTGCCGAGACTGCGGAAAATCTCACGGACCGGCAATTGACCGCTGCCGGGAGATTGAAGAAAAGAGCCCGCAAGGCTGGAGGCAAACGGCCTGAGGGAAAGTTTAAAAACAAAAAACAAGATTTGAAATGCCACGCACAAATTTCCAGGAACTTCTTGATGCAGGTGTACATTTCGGACACTTGGCCAGAAAATGGAACCCTAAGATGGCTCCATACATCTTTGACCAGAAGAACGGAATCCACATCATCGACCTGCACAAGACCATCGTCAAGATAGACGAGGCTGCCGCTGCAATGAAAGAGCTTGCGCGCTCAGGCCGCAAGATTCTCTTCGTCGCCACCAAGAAACAGGCGAAGGAGATCGTTGCAGAGAAGGCTGCGGCAGTCAATATGCCATCGATAACCGAGCGCTGGGCAGGCGGTATGCTTACCAACTTCCCTACGATCCGCAAGGCTATCAAGAAGATGACCAACATCGACAAGATGAAAGAGGACGGTACTTTCGAGAAACTCGCCAAGAGGGAGCGTCTCCAGATTGACCGTCAGAGAGAAAAGCTTGAGAAGAACCTCGGATCCATCAAGGATATGAGCCGTCTTCCATCCGCGCTCTTCATCGTTGACATCCAGAAGGAAGCCAACGCCGTCAAAGAGGCCAACCGCCTCAACATTCCGGTATTCGCATTGGTTGACACATGTTGCGATCCTACCCCTATTGATTATGTGATACCGGCCAACGACGACGCTGCCAAGTCAATAGAAATCATTGTTGACGTTCTTTGCCAGGCCATTCAGGAAGGCCTCAGCGAGAGGAAGCTCGAGAAGGAGAAGGAAGCCGTAGAGGAGAATGCCGAGGGCGAGGCTCTCGTAAATCCTACAGGCAAGAGGCTCCGTGCACGCAAAGGTGCAAAGCCAGTTGACGTAGCTGCAGAGGCTCCTGTACAGGAGGCTCCGGCTGCAGAGGAAGCAAAGGCAGAATAATTAAAAGACGAACGGATTATGGCAATTACAGCACAAGACGTAATGAAATTACGCAAGATGACATCCGCCGGAATGATGGATTGCAAGAAGGCTCTTACCGAGGCTGACGGCGATTTCGAAAAGGCGGTGAACATCATCCGTGAGAAGGGCAAGCTCGTCGCTGCTAAGCGTGCGGACCGCGAGACCTCCGAGGGAGCGGTTCTCGTCCGCATCAACGGTACGAAGGGTGTCATCGTATGCCTCGGCTGCGAGACGGACTTCGTTTCCGCCACCCCTGATTTCAAGGCTCTCGCCGCTGAAATCGCAGATGCCGCCATCGCTTCATTCCCTGCTGACGCAGAGGGTCTGAAGGCAAGCAAATGCTCCAACGGCCACACTGTCGAGGAGGAAATATCCGCCCAGACAGGCAAGACCGGCGAAAAGCACGTTCTCGCTTACTATGCGGCTCTTGAGTCTCCGTTCATCGGTGACTATGTTCACTTCAACGGCAAGCTCGGCGCTATCGTAGCCTTCAACAAAGAGGTGCCTGCAGAGGTCGGCAAGGCCGTTGCACAGCAGGTGACCGCCATGAACCCTGTTTCGGTTTCTCCAGCCGACTGCCCTGCAGAGGTTGTCGAGAAGGAGCGTGAACTCGCCATCCAGAAGACAAAGGACGAGATGGTTCAGAAGGCCGTTGAGGCCGCTCTCAAGAAGGTAGGCATCAATCCTGCCCACGTTGACAGCGAGGACCACATCGAATCCAACACCGCAAAGGGATGGATTACTCCTGAGCAGGCTGAGCAGGCCCGTGAGATCATAAAGACCGTTTCCGCAGAGAAGGCCGCATCGCTCAATGAGCAGATGATCCAGAACATCGCCAACGGACGTATCCAGAAGTTCTACAAAGAGCAGACTCTCGAGGAGCAGGATTTCGTTCAGTCCGATGAGAAGATCTCCGTCGCCAACTACATCAAGTCAATTGATTCGGAGGCAAAGGTTGTCGCATTCAAGAGGTTCTCTCTGAGCGACTAATCAGTCGGTCAAAGAGAAACAGTCCAAGATAAGAAGAGGTTGATGGAACACCCGTTCCACCAACCTCTTTTTTTGCGTGTATTCTCAGAAATCGTCCCGAGCCCGAATCTTATCTTGCATCTTTGTATATGCGCATTGTCTTATTATGATTTGCGATTCCCGGTTGGGCGTTGATGTTGCCGCACAAAAAGATGAACGGGGCTTGCTGTCCCAGCAGACCCCGTTCGCAATTTTACCTAAAATTTAATCTATGAAAAAACTATTCGTTGCAAATGTATGAATCGTAATCCACTTCCGCAGAGTCTTTTTGTGCCTTGTTTGCTTCGCTGGAATTCCGCCGATTGGCTGACAGATGGTTTTATTGTGGAAGAAATGATAAAAAAATGAACGGGGCTTGCTGTCCCAGCAGACCCCGTTCGCAATTCTAACCTAAAACTTAACCTATGAAAAAACTATTCGTTGCAAAGGTAGATATTTCTGATTTTCCAATAAAAAAAATACTATATCCGATTGCTCTAAATTACCCTTATTTTGGTCAAAATAGGGGGGGGTGATTCTAAATCGTTCAAGTAATTTTTTATTTCCCTTCCTCTACCTGTTCAACCGGTTTAGCTTGGCAACTCTCGCCAACTTGATGGTCTGGATCCTGACATCCATAAGCGGCCTGTCCTTTCTGTCGGTTGCCACCGAGGCGATCCTGTCTATTATGTCAAGTCCTTCGACCGTCTCTCCGAACACCGTGTAGCTGCCGTTGAGCTGTGCGCAGGCGTCGGCGTTCTGTACAAGGTAGAACTGAGATCCTGAAGATTCTTTCATCGGATTGGCGGCGTCACCCCTTCTGGCCGCTGCCAGCGCTCCTTTCTTGTGAACATATTCAGGGACGAACTCTGCCGGAATTGTGTAGTTCGGACCGCCCTGGCCGTATTTCGCCACGGCAGCGGCGGAGGTGTCACGGGTGAACGGGTCTCCTCCCTGGATCATGAAGCCGTTTATGACTCTGTGGAAGAGCAGGTTGTCGTAGTAGCCCTTCAGCGCAAGCTTTTCGAAGTTCTTGCGGTGCTCTGGTGTTTTGCTGTAAAGCTTGACCTTGATTGTGCCGAGGTTGGTCACGATGTCGAATACCGGTTCGTCCGGCAGATTTGCGATGATGTCCATAACTGTTTTTGTCTTTTCTGCTTCCGCTGCGGCTGCGATTGAGTCCTGTCTGGCCTGTTCTGCCGCCGCTTCAGCTTCCGCTTTCTTTGCACCGTTGCCGCAGCCGGCTATCGCCGCCGCCATTGCGGTGCAGGTAAGAAGTGAAATAATATTCTTTTTCATATTCATAAA
>CAVHYF010000004.1:0-72339 GCA_963640265.1 bacterium
ATTCCGCACCAGACTTTCGCTCTTTTCGTTGATACTCAGCTACTTGTCTGCCACGCCTTTACATTCTCCAAGTGGCAGCTGATTTTTCTTTTTCGCTATGGAGTGTGATGCCAACAATTTGAGGAATGCCGGAAAAAGCGCCATTTGAATTTTGAGGAAACAGAATTGAAGGCAATACCATATTGATAATCCTGATATTCCTTTAATTTTTAGGAATTGAATCCTGAAATTCTTTAAGATTTCAGGAAAATGGTTAAAGGGCCTTACGAGACCTGTCTGACACCGGAGGGCATAATCCTTCAGGAGGTATGGGACGACTGCCCGTGGGAGTGCTCGCTGTCAAATATCATAGGGCATTTGCCAATTATTCCTCGGAAGTGTTGGCATTATAACTTATCTTTGTAAAGGTACGCTCATTATTAACCAGTTTATTACAAATGAAAAGTTTATTGAAATATTCATTGGCCATTCTGCTTCTGGCGGTTTCGGCCCGGGCGCTCGGGGCCACTGACTACTTCGCCCGCGATTTCGGCGCGAAGGCGGATGGAGTCACGCTCAACACCTCAAGCCTGCAGGCGGCCATCGATTTCACATCAGCGAACGGCGGCGGCCGCGTCATCCTTGACAAAGGCGACTATGTCTCCGGCACAATCTACCTCAAGAGCAATGTGACCCTCCACATCGAGAAGGACGCCAGACTCCTCGCCTCCCTGAACCCTTACGATTTCATCCGTGATCCGGACGCCAAATGGACCTCGCTGATCTTTGCCATCAAGCAGGAGAACATCGGGGTCACAGGCGAGGGAATGATCAACGGACGGGGATTCGAGGTTGCCACACGCTACGTGGATTTCGTGCATCTCGGACTCATCGACGACCCGCTCGGCAACGACCGCGTCAGGGAGATAATGCGTCCGCAGAACATACATTTCTACAAGTGCGAGAACATAACGATTAAAGGAATAACCCTCAAGGACTCAGCGAGCTGGACACACCAGTACGACAAATGCCGCAACATCCTCGTGGACGGGATCAAGGTCGATGCCAAGAGTTACTGGAACAATGACGGCATCGACATCGTGGACTGCAGCGATGTCATCATCCGCAACTGCTTCTTCGACGCGGCCGACGATGTCTATTGCTTCAAGAGCCACAGCGAGGACGGCCTCAGCGAGAACATCCTTGTGGAGAACTGCGTAGGACGCAGCAGCGCCAACGGCATCAAGTTCGGCACCTACACCCGCGGCAAGTTCAAGCACTTCAGGTTCAAGAATATGACGATCTACGACACCTACCGCAGCGCCATAACGATCGCCACCGTCGACGGAGCGCAGATCGAGGATGTCATCATCGACAGCATCCGCAGCATCCACACGGGCAACCCGATCTTCCTGCGCACCGGCACAAGGAACACCAACCCTGCCCAGACCCCTTACCTCAAGGACATAATCATCAGGAATATGTACGCGGAGGTGCCGCTGGACAAACCTGACGCTGGCTACGGCTACGAAGGACCGGTCGAGGACCTTCCTCGCAACACCTGTCCGAGCATCATCGCCGGTCTTCCGAACATCCGCATCGAAAACGTGCGCCTGGAGAACGTGGAGATCGTTTACCCTGGCGAGGCCGACCCTGAATATGCCTACGCAGGCTCCTCCAAGGAGGAACTGGCGGCCATCGAGGAGCAGGAGACCCGCTACCCTGAATATTCCAACTGGAAGGAACTCCCGGCCTGGGGCTTCTACATCCGCCACGCCGACGGCATCGTCTTCGACAACGTCAAGATCACCGTCGCCGGCAAGGACTACCGTCCTGCGATCGTGACCGACGATGTCAACGGCCTCCGTCTGAAGAACGTTGAGATTCAGGACAGCAATGCCGAGAAGGGCAAGAAGGAGATCATCACCAAGGACACCCGCAACATCAGGAAGAAGTAAGGAAGATATTCATACCGGCGGCTTCTGACGCTGCTTGCAATGCCTGTCTTCGCTATTTTCTCTTATGCTCGACTACTTGTCCGCCACGGCAAACGACTCAACAGTCGCCTTGTCCACGCCCGAGGCGTAGTAGACGCATCTCTCGAAAAAATAGTCCTCCGGCTCGGCCTGCATCTCCACGATGAAGGTGAAACAAAACCCCGGACGGTCTGGAGGACCGTCCGGGGTTTATGTTCATTGCATCAAAACTCTACTTGCGGGCGAAGAATTCGCCTTTAGAGCCGGCAGGGTTGAGCTGGAAGAAGTTGGCGTAGCCGGTCACGGTCGTGTTGTTGAACACGTTTGTGCCGGACAGCACTACGCCGAAACCGCAGATCTGGTTCATCGTGGTGTTCTTGTACTGGGTAAGAGCCTGGAGTTCACAATTGTTGTTGGTCCTGTTCTCGTACATCACGGTCTTGAAATCTTCAGAAACAGTGAACCACATCCACACATAGTCAGGATCTCCGAGTTCAGTCTCAGAGTAGATCCAAGGCTTCGCCCAAGCCTGATCTGTCTTGGTGGCAAGCCCGGGGAAGTAAGTGGCGTACTTGCCGTTCACTTCCTGTCCGATGCCGTCCCTCGTGTCAAGGAACAGGCCCACGCGTGCGGTCATCGCAGTGTAGTCGATGTCCACGCACGCGTCGAGAACGGTCTCGCCGAACAGACCCTTGATGCCGATGTTGTTGGTGCGGGTTGTCGTACCGTCGGCATCCTTGAGAGCCTCGGTGTTTCTCGGATCGGCGAAAGTCACATCCAGTGTCTTCGGATCTGTCGTAGGAACAAGGGCACCGGTGCCGGCGAACACCTTTGATGTGAATGACCAGCTGCCTTTGAAGTCGGCAGGAACAACCTGAGTGAGACTGAAGGTAGCGCCGTTCTTGAAGGTGAGCTTGGCGGTACGGGGAGCGCCGGTGGTGTTGGCGGACCAGGAAACCTTGCCGGACTTGCAGCTGAGCCAGTCGTTGGTGACATCCTCGCCGCCGCTGTACTTGAACTCAGCCTCTCCGGCCTCATCGTTCGCCCACATCGCAACCGGCTTCGGAGCCAAGGCCAGAGTCCTTTCAACAGTGTAAACCTTACCTGCGGCGACAGAAGCGGAAGGCTTGAACTCCACTGAATATGTCTCCTCTCCGGCAACTACCGAAACTACGGAGCTGAGGTCGTCGGCAGCCCAGACGGCAACCGAAGCGGTCACTGTCTTGCCGTCAGCACAGGAAGCCGTGGCGCTGATGCCGCCGAACTCAGATTCAGCTCCTAGTTCTCCGGCCACAAGATGGATCTTGTTGTGGATCTTCTCTCCGGCCATATTCACTGAAAGTGCGGTGCCGTCAGGGATGGTCACGCCTTCAGGAAGTGACAGACTGAACTTGAGCAGGCTTGTCTTGTAGCCGAGGGCGATGGAAGCGGAGTAGGTCGCAGCATCCTTTGACTTGAGGTCGGCCACGGAAACCGAGCCGGTCACGATCTGGTTGTTGAGAGCCACGGTGCTGCTTGCCTGCGTGCCGTAGTCAGCGATGATTGCATTTCCGCCATCATAGTTGGTGGCGCAGGCAGTGTTGGCGAGATAGGCGACGACCTTCGCAGCACCTTCAGGTATGGTGACTGATGGGCATCTGAAAGCCGCGGTCTTGCCGTCGAATGAAATGGATTTGCCGTCGATAGGCATCTTGCAGACATTGCCCACAACCGTGTCGGCCTGGCTGATGAAGTACAGCCAGAGGACATCGTTGTTGTCAAACTTTGCCTTGTAACTGCCGTCTGCGGTCTCGGTGTAGGCCAGTTTCGTGGCCGGAGCGCCGATGGTGACATTGACCTCCAGGGCCTTGCCTTCGGAGGCAGGGGCCACAATCTCGTTCTCAACCTTGTTGCAGGCGAGGAATGACGCCGCGAGGGCGATTGTTGTCAATATTTTCTTGTACATAGTGTTGTCCTCCAAGATTAAAGTTTACCACCGTTGCCGAGGTCAAGGTCGTCGCCGATGCTGAAGTCTCCTGTGAACGAGAACTTCGGACCGGTCGTCCAGCTGTACCAGGATGAGCCTGCTCCCACGAATGCATTAAGGGCATCAGCCACATTCACATAAGACTTGTCGCCTATTGTGACGGCGCTCTTGAGCGTTCCGTCAGCTGCCGCCGAGAACACGTTAGCCTCGGTAGGCTTTCTTACACTCTCGGTTCCAGCCGCAGCTTCATAAACGGTCTCCAGATAATAAGAATATGAGCATTCGGAATTTGCATTATATGCCTTACCGATAATCGCACCAAGCGTAAGACTTACATTATCAACTGGAGTCCCTTCCATAGGCCCGACAATACCATTTGTGTAGCAATTGTAAACACGTCCTCCAGTAAACATACCTGCGATGCCGCCGACATAAGGTTTGGCTGTGGATGCGTTGGCATATTTAACCGCACCCGTGTTCAGACAGTTGTCAATACGGGATCCGCAACCTCCTTGGGTTTGACTAATATATCCACCTCCCAAAATGCCGCCTGCTCTATCATTGTTTGTGATGATCTCACCACGGTTCTCACAATTGGTAATATCAACACGAGACTTATAGGATCTTCCGTAAAAGCATCCTACTACGCCTCCTACAAACTTGCCACCGCTAATCTTGCCGGTGTTGAGACAGCCGTTTATAGGAATCGTCGTCCAGTTGTTATTGTCATAGACCTCACCTACAATTCCGCCGACATAGATACCCGACTGATCTGCTGTACCGCCTTCCTTGCCGGTAACGGTAACCTCACCGTTGTTGGTGCAGTAGTAAATCTCGACTCTGTTAGGGGCGTTGGAAAATGACCAGGAATATCCGACGATGCCGCCGACACCCTGGGTTGCGCCTTCCGCTCCCGCTACGTTGATTTTACCATTGTTCACGCAGTTCTTGATGTTGATCTGGCGTGTGCCTGTCTTCTTTGCGGACTGGGCGCTGCCGACAATACCGCCGATCCAGCCGGACTTGAATGTTCCGGAGATCTCGCCGTCGTTCACGCAGTTCTGGACATTGACAACATCCCAGGCAGAACCTACGATACCGGCGTTGACGCCGAACTGTGAGCTGGAGACATGGCCGGTGTTGCGGCAGTCCTTGACAGTGAACCAGCTGCCGTGGCCGACGATGCCGCCGCCCTTGTTGAGGCACTTGACAGAACCTGAGTTGGTGCATTCAAGTACTGAAGAGCCATTGGCGAAACCTGCGATGCCACCGACTCCATTTCGGTCGGCCGCATTGTCGGAGATTCCTCCGTTGCTGGCGGTAACTTCGATAGCTCCAGAGTTCCTGGAAACCTTGATGTAGGAATTCGTAAGGGATCCCACGATGCCGCCGACTGACTTGCTGCCGGTCACGGCACCTTCGTTGGAGCAATTGTAAACGGTGAGGCCGCCGTCCGCCCAGCCGATGATGCCGGCCGCATAGTTGGCGGTTGACTTTACCGTCGCCTTGCTGGTGCAGTTGGTAAAATATGTGGATTTGCCTCCGTTGGCGAGACCGCAGACACCCGCGGCGTCGTCAAACGTGGAAGTCACAGTTCCGTCAACGATGACATCGTGCACATTGGCCGAGTCGGCCACCGCACCGAAGAGGCCGCAGGAGCGTTTCCCGGTCTGGTTGATGTTCAGGCTGACAGTCTTGCCGTTGCCGTCGAAGTCGCCCTTGAACTGCTTCTTCACGTTGAGGGAAGCGTCATAGTAACCGATGGAAGCGGTCATATTCTTGATGTTGTCCGTCAGTTCGACGTACTCACCGGCCATAGTGTGGCCTTCGTTCACATAGTAGGCGACGGCCAGAAGGGCGGGCAGGTCGTTGATCTGCCAAGGGTTGTTCTGGGATCCGTCACCGTCCAGCGGCTGGAGTTCAGCGCCGATGGTGCCGAGGTCATAGTAGCCGTTGACCTTGATCTCCTTGTCGGAAACAGTGGTCCTGCTCTCTTTGGCGTTCTTGAGGTCGAGCGTCACGGCCGACATCGAGAAACCTGCCTTGTAAGTGCCAGGAATGACGGTGGCGTAGAAAGAGTTACCGTTGCTTCCGTCAACAGAGACAGTCACGTCTGAGGAATATGAATTGCCTTCGATCGTGCTCACTGCCGGAGTACCTGTCGAAAGATCCACGTTGATGTCTCCTGTGACGTTGTTGCCGACGGAGTTGATGGACACCACCTTGACTGGAGCCGCGGCGTCAGCCGCGACCTTGAATCTCAGCACGGCGGTGACGTTCTTCATCTTCACGTACCTGTCCTCAGCCACGGCGCAGGCGATGTTGGCGCTGCCGAACTCGCCGTTCTGCACGTTAGGAATGCTGACGGTGAATATTCCGTTTTCGTTCACTCCCTTTGCCGCGGAGACCGGATAGACCACGTAGATCTTGCCTTCAAGAGTTGTGGAGAATTCGAAATATTTCTGGCCGGCGTACTTTGAGTCAACCGTAAGCGTGTCGGATTCGGTGCCGTTGGTGACAAACAGCTTGTCGCCTTCCGCCCAGACCGTCTTTCCCTGCTTGGTGATGTCAGTTCTGGTCAGGGCATCGTCACCTTCAAGTGAGCAGGTGAAGGTTCTTGCTTCTTTCCCAGTCTGCTCGTTCTCGAGGATTTCTTCCCGGGTGCAGGCCGCCGATGCTATCGCAAGGGCCGCCGCAAAAAGAATATATAATGTCTTTTTCATCTTAAATGCTCATTCAGGATTACTTGTTCCAGTCCCAGCCCGGTTTGTCGTAGTCATCCGTGCCGGACGAGTTGTCAGGCTGTACAGGTTCTTCGTTCTTCTTGACCTCGACCTTGAGGATCTGCCAGGTGCCGGCGCTCTTGTTTTCGTCGCTGACGTACTTGAAAGCGAACTGAACGGTCGAGCCGACATATTCATAAAGCTTGATTTCCTCTGAGGTCATAACCTCTGAACCCTGCTCCTCAGGGTAGGAGAATGAGAGTGCGATCGGGGTCCACTCGCCGCCTTCTTTCCTGATGTAGAGGGTGGTCTGCTCCTTGGCCGCGTCGATGCTCGCGAAATCTCTTACGATGTGGTTGAAGACAAGGATAGGCTTCTCGGCATTGGCGAGGTTCACCTTCTCGGTGTAGAGCGTCGTTTCGGTGGTGTAGTTCTGGTTTTTGTAACCGGAGGCGCGCCATCCTGTTGATGTTGACCAGGTCCAAAGCGCGTCGAAAGCGTAAGGGAAGACCTGGTTGTTGACGATCGCCCCGTTCTCGGCGGCCTGGTAGTCGGCCGTGTAAGGGAAGGCCTTGGTCTCGGCGGTGTTAGGGTCAGGCTCTGAATATGCCGTCACGCTTTCAAGGAAGGCGTACTTGAGCTGAGCCTTGCCCTCAACGGCGACGCGGTAGCCGACGACAGTGACGGTGTAGCGCTCCTTAACATTGTCAAGCGCACCGCCCTCGGTGCCGTAAGCCTGCTCTGACGCGCTAAGACCGGCAACCGTGATTGAGCCGCTGTTGTCCACGAGTGTGAACGTTCCGTCGCTCTTGAGACTCTTCACGGTACCGGTGAGTCTGTACCTCTGGTACTTGTAGGCGTTCTGGGCGTTGGAGACTTCCTTAGCCGTCGAAGCGACGGTTTCAGGAATATACTCCTTCTGCTTCACGGTCACTTTGGCGGAGAGGGTTCCGTCGGTTGACTTGAAGGTAATGCTGCCTTCGCGCTCGACGTCATCGTTGGCGCTTACGGTAACTTTCACTGTCTGTGTCTCATTTGCAGGATCTCCGGACACGGGGACCACCTCAATCCAGGAAGCTGAGCTTGCCGCCGTCCATTTGACGGTTGCGGTGAGGCTGACATTCTGAGTGCCGCCTTCAGCTCCGAAACTCAATTCGCTTGGACTGACCTTTACGTTAGGGTCTCCATAGTCGGGACCCTTTTCGCCGCAGGCGGAAAATGCAAGAACTGCAAGCGCCGTTGCGGTAATGTTGGTTAATAAGCGTAATTTCATTGTTGATAAAATTAAAGTGATTAGAGATTAATTTCTTTTGAAGTACATCCCGGCTGCAGAATTCGAGTCGTAGTTGGCCTGGTAGATTACATCGTAATTGCTGCCGGTGTTCAGTGTGGAAGCATCCGTTGACGTGGCCTTTACGCAAGAGATGCCGCAGATGTAGTAGCCTCCCTTGCTGGTCTTCTGCCCCTTGCCGTAATAGACGTAGCTGAAAGTGTTCAGGTCATCTGAGGCGTTGAACCAGAGCCATTCGTAGTCGTTGTCCGAGAATGATTTGGCTCCCGGCGCGAAGACATAGCTTCCCCAATAGGCGTTCGTGCACAGTTCCGGAAGGAAGGCCATATATTTGCCGGTAGAGGCTTCCTGGGCTTTCCTTCTGTCAAGGAACACTCCGAAAGTGACGGTCTGGTTGGCGTAGTCCACGTTGACTGTGGCATCCAGCACTGCGGCAAGGTAAAGTCCCTTGATGCCGATGTTGTTGGTGTGGCTGTTTCCGCTCGCGTCTTTGAGGGTCTCTCCCTTGAGAGGAGTCCCGAAAGATACGGATGCGGCGCAGGCGTTGATGTTGCCTTTGCCTATTGTCTTGTTCGGGTCGAAGAGTTTCGAGTAGAGGCTCCAGCTTCCCTTGAAATCATCCGCATTCAACTGGGTGACGGTGTACAAAGAACCGTCCGGCAGTGTGAGCGAAGCCGTGCGCGGTTTGCCGGTAGTGTTTGCCGTCCAGGAGATTTTGCCGGTGGAGTAACTGAGCCATCCGTTCGAGTTCGTTCCGCTTCCGCCTGACAGAGTCTGGCTTCCGGCATTGTCATTTGTCCAGAGTTTGCCGTCGGTGGACCCTATCCTGAATTCTTTGGTCAGAGTGTTGCTGGAAGCGTCCCAGGAGTCATAAGCCACAAGCGTAAGTTCATAGCCTCCCTTTTCGAGACTGCCGAGGCTGTACGACCATTCCTTCTTCATGTCAGAAGTCTTGGAATGCTTGTAGAAGTCGGAGAGCACCTTCTTTGTGAAGAGTGTCGTTCCGCTCTTCTTCAGCGTCAGCACATAGTGGTGGACGAACTCGTCATCCTTGCCGGCGGCCCAGGTGGCTGTCGCGGCTGATTCCTCAACCTTGACATCAAGGGTCGAAAGCGACGGAGCGCCGTTGGCCAGACTGCGGGTCGTGTGGTTGTAGTTGACAAGGTTCGCCTTTTCTGAGTTAGGATAGCGTGTGACTATAGGGTCCCCTATGACGTTGTTGTCCTTGTCGTAGAAGTTCATTCTCAGCACGCGCATATTCCCGCTGGCATCGAACTGGAGCAGGTTGCCCTGCGAGAATTCGTTGCAGTCCTTCATCGTGGTGGCCGAGGCCATCTCCTCGTAACCGCCGTTCTCAAGGGCCATATAACGGACTGAAGCGCAGCCGAAGACGGTGAAGTCTCCCTGCCATACGCTGCGAGGGTCGTTCAGCGGGAAGTGCAGATGGCCGCCGAACACAACCGCCTGAGGGTATTTCTTCAGGACAGGTGTCAGGACATCGGTGGCCCAGTAGTGAGGCAGGGATGAAGACCAGATGCCGTCGGCCTCTCCGAGCAGACTTCCATAGACCGTGTTGTAGATCATAGGATGGGTCAGCACGATGACGTACCTTTCAGGGTCCTCTTCAGTGATTTCCTTCAGTTGCCTGTCCAGCCAGGAGACTGCCGCGTCGTCGTACCTGATAGGCGAGTCGCCGTTCGGAGAGATGGTCAGAATGTGGTAGTCGCCGATGACGCAGTGGCGCGCCTCGTACTGAGTGCGCATTCCGTTGTCCTTGTCGGCAAGGAAGTAACTGTCTCCGAACATGTCGCGGATGTACTTGACATCGGACACCATAGTGGATGCCCAGGCGTAGTTAGGCACGTCGTGGTTGCCGATGGTGTAGACCATCGGGGTCTTCGTGACATCGATCTCGGACTCGAGAGTGCTCTTGAACGCGCTCAGCTGGCTTGTGCTTGGCTGGTCGATCAGGTCACCTACGACAAGGATTCCGTCCATCCCGTTCTTGTCTGACTCCGAGGCCTTGGCCTTGAGCTGCTGCAGAGCGGACTTCCACTTGTCGGTGTGGGCCGAAGAGCCGTTGATGTGTACGTCGCTGACGACTCCGAGGGAAAGGACGATGTTCTTCGCGTCGAAGGTTGTCGTCTTCTCGGAAGGTCTGGTGATGACGAAATCAGGTGCAGTGTAAACCTTGCCGCTTTCAACGGTCAGCGCTGAAGAACTCGTTGAGGTTCCGATGGCCTTGCCTGCGGCGTTATAGGCGGTAAGGGTGTAGCCTTTGCTGAGCTTCAGTCCCGCATAGAGTCCGAAGAAGAAAGTTTCTCCCGAGCTTACGCTCTTGCTGAGAGAATCCGCCGACGCGAATGCAGGAGATGAATTTCCGTTGACATTGAAGCTGCTGAATGAGACGAGCATATTCTTGCTGACTTTCTCGCCGTTGTTGCCTTTCAGGACCACGGACGCGACAGCTGGTTCATCCACCTTGAAGGAGAGGAGCGAGAACACATTCTTGAACACGAACTTGCCTGAACCGTCGGTGCAGGACGCTACGGTCACAGCCGGCTTCTCGATGTTGTTGCCGTCAAGGTTGGCGGTGGACCAGTTGGCTTTCTGGTAGTCCATCACACCTGTTCCTGGAATCATTGCGTAATAGCCTGACGCTCCGGTCGGCAGCGTGCCGTTGGAGGTGAACGTCGCAGTCTTGCCGTCTGAAGAGACACCGGCGGCCTTCAGAGTCTCGGTGATGTAGCTGTCGCCGTCCTGGCAGCATACTTCGATGGCGTCTCCTTCGGCCCAGACGGATTTGAATTCCGCTGCTGAGGTGTTTTCGAACGATGCGGTGAAAGACAGGGCTTCAGGCTGGATTTCTCCCGCCGTGTAAACTTTGCCGTTGCCTACGCTGAGTTTGTCAGGATAGACAGACTTGCCCAGTGATTTGCCTGAAGCGTCATAGACTGTCACGGTGTAGCCCTGCTCGAACACGGTACCGGGAATGAGGCTAATGTAGCAGGTTCCCTTGCCGTTGACCGCGAGACGGACGCTCGTCTGGTCCTCGAAGGACGGATTCTCTGTGCGGATGACCGAATAGTCGGAAGTGGAGACCGTGGCCTCATAGTTCACGGCTTCGCCGTTGTTGCCTTTGATCTCAACGGTCCTGGCGCCATCATCCGTTACATCAATCTTGAGGTATGAATATATGTTCCTGAAACTAAGCGTGGTACCTCCTTTGCCGCACTTTGCTACCTGGACCGAGCGGATTGAACCGGTCGCGTTTTCCACTTTCCAGGAAGATGCAGGATTGCATCCGGTAACTCCAGCCCGGGAAACATAGGCGTAGTACTCGTCGCAGTCGGCGGTGACGGTGCCTTTGGATGTCGCGGTTGCGCTTGAAGAGGAGATCGAAGACACTTGGATCTGTTCGGACACTGCCACTCCGTCCTTGACTCCGATAATCTCTACGGCATCACCTTCCGACCAGACGGTCTTGAAGGGAGCCTCGGCGGAAGCGTTCAGTGTGACAGTGAAAGAGGCCGCCTTGATTTCGGATTCCGGCTCCTGCTTTTCCTTGCAGGATGACGCGGCGGAGAGAAGCACGAGTACGGCCAGCAATATTGATTGATACATTTTCATTTGTTTCAAAATTAGTCAGCCATTGACGGCAGGTAGCCGTAAGGGATCAGTTCCCAGAGATCGATAAAGCCGTCAGCGTTGTTCCACGAGTCCTTGAACACGACAGCCAGATACTGTCCGCTTGCGCCCTGTGTGGCGGAGACAGATGACATCGCGCTGGAAGTTCCGAGCTGCGAACTGAGGAAAGGAATGCCGAAGTTGTTCTGGTAGTCCGTGTCGTCAGGATTGTAGCTTGAATCTCCGACATAGATTGACAGGTTCTTTATGTACCTCAGGGACGAAGCTTCGGTGTTCTCGCAGAACACGAACCTCGTGAATGAATATTCCTCCCCGGCGGAAGCCATTGTATTGAATGTCAGGATTTTCGGGAATATGCTCTTCTTGTCGTCAGACTTGGAGCTGTGCCAGCTGTAGGCTGAGCGGTTGTACTTGCCGTCAACGACCTTGTCAGGTGTGTTTATTCCGAAAGACTGTCCGTTGGTGACGCTTACGTTCCAGCGGCTGGCGTCGATCCTGTACGAGATTCCGTCGATGGATTTCTGCCAGCTGCTCCAGACGGTGTCCTTGCCGTTGGAAGGGCAATAGGAGGATGAATATTCAAACCTCTTGCCTTTCATTGCATTGGGGAAGACGACCGTGTCCCTGCCCGGGGTAAGAACTGTCTCGCAGTCAACCCACTCTTCGTTGCGGTTCTTGTAGCGGAATCTGGTCGCAATCATCTCGTCGGTGGCTTTGGAAAGGATGACTGTGGCGTTCTTTCCGTCTTCGTCCATTTCAGCGAACTTGACGGTGCGCTGGGAACGTGACACCATCCAGCTGTCGCCGTATGGGGAAACTGTGATTTCGGATGCAAGCGATTTGTTCTGCGACTCGTCGAAATTGACGACATCGAAGGTGTAGGACCTGTCTTCAAGGTCTTTCACGTTGATGCTGACCTTTCCGTCAGGATAGTCCGCATAGTCTATGCTCTGTGAGTTGGCGTAGTTGTCCCAGTAGAGGGTGGCCGTGCGCACTGCAGGGTCCATCGGCTTTTCCCAGGAGACGGTGACATTCTGATAACCGGAAACCGAAGTCAGGTTTATCGGCTTTGCAGGGTAGTCGTAACCGCCTTTCTTGACCCACTCCTTGTAGATGTCGTCCTGGCTGGTGCAGGAAACTGCTGCCGCCACGCAGGCGGCTGTCAGGATAAGATTCGTTATCTTTTTCATATTCATAATCTTCGGAAAGGTTACTCTACAACACGACCGTAAAGGGTGAATTCACCGATCTGTACCGCTGCGCTGGACGCTTCAGGCATCTCCCAGCCCATAAACGATGTCATCACGATTCTGAGATAGCGCAGATGGTCGAAAGCGTGAGGGTACTCGGCATCGTCCAGTTCAAAGTCGTTTCCTGCATTGAATGCATCTCTGTCCTCCTGAGTGTACGATCCGGCTGAGCCGTCCTCCTCGTAACCCGAAGGCTTGTACTGGATGAACTTTCCGAGGCAGAACCAGGTGTCGTCGAATCCGTGTTCGCCCTTGCCCGCTTCTCCGGTAGGATCCATACTGCCCCAGAACTCGAAATTGCGGATGTGGCCGTCGCCGAAGAGCTGTGGGTAGTCGATACGCGGAAGAGTCGCGATGCGGCTGAGTTCAACGACGCAGCCCAGGTCTATGGTAAGCCAGCAAGGGATAGGAACCTTGTCAACCGCGAGGAACTGGTAGGTGCCGGTCGTGGTCTTGTCGTCCCAGAGGCTCTTCAGCGGATAGGTGGACCTTTCAGCCTCCATCGAGAAGATGTTGTCGTCCTTGCAGTAAGTGGAACCTGCGACATAGGAGAATGTGCTCTTAGGAATCTTGATTTCCGGCAGCGGTGTCAGAACGGCCTTGAGGGTGTCTGAAATGTTGCCCCATCTGTCGCGGATGTAGCAACCGAAAATGGCCTCCGTAGCCTCAAGTCCGCGCCTGGTGAGCGTTATGTCGTTGCTGGCGGTGAAAAGAGTCGTCACCTCCCTCCATTTGATTTCGCTGACAGGCTTGTCGGCGTTCCCGAGATCCGCGTCGCGCAGGAGGCAGACGGCAAGGTCGGATTTCTCGTCATTGCCGGTTATCCCGATCTTGACTCCGCCGGCGGTCGCGTACATATACGGCTTAACCGTGATGATGGTCGGGGCTTTCGGCCTTATGCTGATGGTGACAGGTTCGGACTTGTCCTCGTTGATGTTGAACGAGCAGACCTGCACTTCGTGTTCGAGGGTGTCTGAATAGCCTTCGATGCTGAGGCTGTCCACGTAGCGTGAAATCTTCGCGTTCACCACTTCGCCCTTGCGGGTGTAGGTGGCCACCACTCCCTTGATGTTCTTGTCATCCGGAATCTTTACCCAGATCTTGGCGCCGCCCCTGGTCCTGACCACGTTCGTGACCTCCACCTTTTCAGGGGCCGGGAGGCTGCCGTCGAGCTGGTCGATTCTGCCGTGGTTGTCTTCGTTGCAGCAGACGAGCATCAGAGCGGAAGCGGCGACGGCGGCGGATTTTATGAATATCTTTCTTTTCATTTCTTTCATTTGATAGTTACTTGTTACCAGCCGATGTTCTGTACGAGATTAGGATTGACCTCGATGTAGGTCGTCGGGATAGGCCAGAAATAATCTTTCAGACCGAACTTCTGCTCGTAGATGAATTTCTTGACGTAGAAGTCCTCAGGTTTCGATGCGGTGATGTCGAAGCCGTAGATGCCTTTCTGGTACTCGGCCGAGGCTTCCTTCCATCTGCGGAGGTCCCAGAACCTCTGGCCTTCGAAAGCGAGTTCGTTCAGACGCTCGCGGTGTATGATAGCGCGCATTCCGACCTTTGTGCTGTAGTAGCCCGGGCTGTTGCTGTACCTGTCCCAGGATGTCTTGACATCAGGAATCTTGGCGCGCTCGCGGACGGCGTTGAGGTACTTGAACAGATCCTCGCTGTGAGGCCCGTTAGGACCTTCCGCCTCGTTGATCGCCTCGGCGTAGTAGAGGTAGAGTCCGGACAGACGGATCATAGGCCACGGGTACCAGGTCGTGCTGGAACCGGTGAAGGAGTTGTTTCCAGTCCATCTTGCCGCGAGAGGGAAGTGCTTCTTCGGGAGGATGCCCGTCACAGGGCCCGCCTGGTTGCTTCTCTTGGCGTGATCTCCACCCACTCTGCAGGACACGTAATGGATTTCGTCCGGCTGAAGGTCGTTGTAGTTGTCAAGCTGTCCGAGCCAGTTGCCGCCGTCGAATCCGAGGGATGCGTAGTAGCGCGGCTCTCGGTCGAAGTTGAGCTTGATGGTGGTGTAGCCCTGGCGGATGTAGTAGGCGTGCTGCTCGTCTCCGATGCGGAGGTCCATCGGGTTGATGTTGGACCATTCGGTGTCGTTGGAAATAGGCAGACCGTTGGACGTGTAGAACTGCTCGGCGATCTTGATCGGCACCCCGACGAAGATGTAGCCTCCGAGCATATCGGTGTAGTCGCTCAGAATCGGCATGCAGAGCCTGTGGTAGATGTTCATTGAACTGGCCGGGGACTGGGTGTTGCCCCAGATCAGTTCCTTGTTCCATCTCTGGTTGAAGGAGTAGCGGAGAGTCAGGGTAGTCTTGAGAGAGTCTGGCATTCTGTAGAGGATGTTCTCTCCGTCGTAAAGGCTGATGTTCGCCTCGTCGCAGACATCGATGGCTTCCTTGCAGGCCTCCATTGCGGCTGTCCAGCGGGCGAGCTTCTCTTCGTCTGTCTTGTCCGGGAAGAGCCTCGTGGTGCCGTCCACATCGACAAGCGCGGCCTCCTCGGAGTTGCCGTTGAACAGCGGGCTGGCGGCATAGACTGCCACCATAGCCTTGAGCGATGCGCAGATGGCTTTGTTTGCGCGGCCATATTCATCCTCCGAAGGGTTGATGATAGGCAGGTCAGGCATCGCCTTGTCCAGAAGCTCGAGGATGAAGTCGTAGCATTCATCGATAGGATTCCGGTGCACCCTTACCTCCTCCACGGAGGAGTCGATCGGAAGGCTCTCGCGGATGATCGGCACAGGTCCCCATTTGCGGACGAGATTGAAGTGGTAATAGGCCTTGAGGAAGGTCACTTCGGCAATCCACTGCGCCTTTTCGTTTTCTTCCATGTCCGGAACCCTGCCGATGTTGTCCACAAGGATGTCGCAGCAGCGGATTCCTTCGTACATCGAAGCCCAGTCGTTGGCATAGACTGTCGTGGCGCTCATATTCCCTCTTGCGATGTAGGCCATGCTGTAAGGCACACGGCCGGAGGTGTTGGTGGTTGTACGGCCGTAGAGGTCCCACAGTTCGTCGCTGCCCAGAAGCGCAGGGTCGCTGCCCGGCGTTCCGTTCAGCGTCATATACGAATAGCAGGTTCCCAGGTACCGTATCGCCGATGACCGGAGGTTGAACGCGGTCTCGACTGACGGCAGACCGTCGTCAGGTACCACGTCCAGGAATTTGTTGCATCCCGTCGAGGCCAGCAGAAGTGCGGCGGCCGCCGCGGACGCTATAGTAGTGCTTATGTTCTTATGAATGTTCATAGTCGAAGATTATTTGAAGGTGATGTTTGCTCCGATGTTGAATGTCCTCTGGATAGGGTAGTTGAATCCCTCTCCCGCGAGTTCAGGGTCCCAGAGTTTGAACTTGCTCCAGCAGAGGAGGTTGTTGCCCTGGAAGTAGAAGCGGAGATTGTCGATGTGAAGCTTGGTGGTCAGCTTCTGCGGAAGCGTGTAGCCGAACTCGAGCTGCTTCAGACGCAGGAAGGAGCCGTCCCTCATCCACCAGGTGCTGACCTGGGTGTTGTTGTAGTTCTCGTAGGCGCTGTAGCGTGGGTAGAGCGCGTAGATGTCGCGGTTGTCCTCGCTCCAGTGGCTGTCCGCATAGGCCTGCAGGAGCTGTCCGTGGTTCACGAACGGAGCTGTTCCGTACTTGCCTGAGGACGTATTGTAGGCGCTGGAAACGTCAATCCAGAAGGACTCGCGTGCAAGGCCCTGGAAGAACACTGAGAAGTCGAATCCCTTGTGACCTACCGACACACCGAAACCGTAGATGATTTCAGGAGATGTCGGGTAGCCGATAGGGACGCGGTCTGCGGTCGTGATCACACCGTCGCCGTTGACGTCGGTGTACTTGATGTCACCGCCGCCGTACTGGCTTCCGAACGCTGCCTGCGAAGGACTGTTGGCGGCATCCTCGTCGTCGATGAAGAGGCGTTCCGCGATGTAGCCCCAGGTCTGCTTGATGGAGTAGCCTGCGTGCTGACGGTAGGATTCAGGATAGGTAGGCTCCTCATAGACATCGTACTGGCTGGTGGAGTAAGTGAAATTGGCCCTTGCCGAAGCCCAGAGACCGCTTGCCCAAGCCTGCTTGTAGTCGGCCTGGATGTCGATGCCCTGTGCGCTGGCCTCACCGATGTTGCCGTAGACGGAAGCCTGGAGACCCATCGTGTTAGGAATGTCGGCGCGCTGCATGAATATGTCCGTGCGGTGCTCGGTGAAGTACTCGGCGATGATGTCGAGTTTCTTGAAGAGGCCGAGTTCGATCGCGTAGTTTGACTTGTAGGATTTCTCCCAGGTGATGGCCTCGTTGGCGTAGCGGAGCACATCGATTCCCGAGTAGGACACGTTGCGGGTCTCGCCGAAATACGATGTTCTGCTGCCGCTGTTCATGTTCATTTCCGAGAGATAGTAGAAGCGGTTGGAACTTGAACCGATGTTGTCGTTTCCGACAAGACCGTAGGAGTAGCGGAGCTTGAGGTTGCTGATGGCCTTTGTGGCAGGCTTGAACCACGGCTCGTTGGACACCATCCAGGCAAGACCGGCTGAAGGGAAGAATCCCCAGCGGTGGGACTTGTGGAAACGCTCGGAACCGTTGTAGCCGAAGTTGTATTCGATGAAGTACCGCTTGTCGAAGCCGTAGGTGAAACGGCCGGAGAGACCGGCGTTGCGGGACGGCAGGGACAGCTGGAGCGAACCGGCGTTGGCGGTCAGCGACTCGCTTGCGGTAAGAACCAGAAGGCCGGTCACGTCGTGCTTGCCGAACGAGCGGTTGTAGTTGAGGCGGCTCTCGGAGTACATGGTGTTCTTGACCGTCTTGGCTCCTTCGGAGTACTGCAGATAGTCGGTTCCGGTGTCGTTGATTCTGGTGACGTGGTACTCTCCGGTGTAGGAGTCGTATGCGCCGAGCTGGTACCAGTAAGGACTGAACGAACGGCTGACGGTGTACTCGGAAAGCCTGGTCAGGTTGAACAGGGTCATGAAGCTCAGGCCTTTGGTGATGAAGTCAAGGTTCTGGTTGAGTTCCACGGCGGCGATCATCTGAGAACGCTGGTAGTCCTTGTAACCGCGGACGAGGTTGGCGTACGGGTTGATGTAGGAACCGTCATCGTAGTTGCCGAACATTATGTGCTGGATCCCGACGTGTTCGTCGTCCTCAGGATAGTAGGCCGGGAAGAGGACCGGGTCGGAGTGCATAACCTGACGATAGACATCGCTACCTCCGTTGAGCGGGCCCTGGTAGTCGCGGAAGTTTCCCGTCAGACGGACGGCCAGCTTGGTGGTAGGGGTGATGTTGATGTCCACGTTGGAACGCAGAGTGTAGTTCTTGTCGTCGATGTTGTTGTTGAAGCTGTTTCGCTTGTCAACCTTCAGGATTCCGGTGTCCTCGGTGTAGGCTCCGGACACGTAATAGGTCGCGACCTTGCCGCCGCCTCGAGCTGACACGTTTGCGCGGTAACTCGTAGCATAGTCCTTGAAAAGCATGTCGTACCAGTCGTTGGCAGGGTAGATGATGCGGTTGGCGCCTTCCTTTCCGGTCTGCTCGATCTTGTCGTAGGAGTACATCAGGTCTCCGAGAGGGTCACGGGTCGTGATGGCCTCGTTGTAGGACTTCATATACGTCACAGGGTCTGCGAGGTCGACAACGTCGGTAGGCATCGAAACTGATGTCTCGACGCGGGCGAAGATTTTCGCCGGACCTTCCTGACCGCGCTTCGTGGTCACGAATATGACTCCGTTGGCTCCGCGGGCTCCGTAGAGGGCCGTGGCCGTGGCGTCCTTCATAATCGAGAAGCTCTCGATGTCGTCAGGCTGCAGGCGGGCGAGGTCGGTGGAGGTCAGCTCGATGTTGTCGATGAGGATCAGCGGGCTGGTGTTCGCTCCGAAGGTCGTGATGCCTCGAACGAAGAAGTCGGCGTTGTCCTGTCCGGGTTCGCCGGTTCTCTGGTAGGCTATCACGCCTGCTACGTTACCTGCGAGTGCGGTCGTGAGGTTGCTGGAAGGCACTTTCAGCGTCTTGACGTCGACTGAAGAAATGGAACCTATGACGCTTTCCTTCTTCTGCTTTCCGAAGGCGACGACCGTCACCTCGTCCAGCTCGTTGGCCGCGTTTTTGAGTTTTACGATGAAGTTTGTCTTTGTGCCGGCCTCGATGACCTGCGTTTCCTTGCCCAGGCATTCGAACTTGAGCTTGTCGGTCGGCTTGATGCCCGTAAGTTCGAACGATCCGTCAAGGTCGGTCATCACACCTCGTGTGGACCCCTCGACAGAAACGGTCGCTCCAGGCATCGGTTCTCCTGTCTCTTCCTCATAGATCACACCCTTGACTGTCCTGGTCTGTGCCGGGGCGGCCACTGATGCTAGCGCGAGGGCAAGCGACAATACAATCTTTTTGAAAGACATAAATGTTAAAATTACTGTTAGACTGACCCGATTCCGTGAAATCGTTTTTTAGTTACTAATTATCATTCTCCCACATTGGGATAATTTTACAAATCTAATAAAAAAATGATATAGATAAACGATTGCGCAAGAAAAAATCGGCCGGAATTTCAACCGACCGATTTCCTGTGTGCCTTGTGCGTATGTTATGGGCGTATGCTGTGTGCGTCTTCCGTGCAGGGACTACGCCTTTGCCGGAAACTGATTTGCTGCGTCCTATTCCTTGCCGGAAAGGGAGTACGGCTTCTCGGCCGGTTTCTGGCCGCGGGCCTTGTTCGGTTTCGCCGCCATCACGAACTCGATGACTCCGCCCTTCAGCAGGTCTTCGTGGGTGATGTACAGAGGCTTGTACTCGACTCCGTCACGAAGCACCTTCTTGACGTAGCGGTTCTTGTCGCTCACGCCGGAGGCCTTCACCTCAAGGGTCTTGCCGTTCGAAAGCGCAATTCTGGCGTAAGGCAGGTACGGGGCGCCGAACACGTACTGGTCGCTTCCCGGACAGACAGGGTAGAATCCCAGCACGCTGAAGATGTACCAGGCGGACATCTGGCCGCAATCGTCGTTGCCGCCAAGTCCGTGGATCTCAGGACGGTACATCCTATTGACAATTTCCCTCATCCAGTACTGCGTCTTCCACGGCTGCGCCGTCCAGGCGTAGAGGTAAGGAATATGGTGGCTCGGCTCGTTGCCGTGGACATAGCCTCCCATCAGGCAGTCCTTCGTGATGTCCTCGTTGGTTGCGTAGGCATATTCAGGAAGGTCCTTGTAGAAGAGTTCGTCGAGAGCGGAGACGAATTTCTTCTCGCCTCCCATCAGCTTCATCACTCCGTACACGTCCTGAGGGGCGTGGAAGGAGAAGTTCAGCGAGTTGCCCTCGATGAAGCCCTCGCCCATCGTCTGCATTATGTCGAAGTCCTTCTTGAAGGAGCCGTCGGCGTACTTCGGACGGGCGAAGCCGAGTCCGGTGTCGAACACGTTCCTGTAGTAGGTGGCGCGGTCAAGATATTCATCGGCGACGGCTTCGTTGCCGGCCGCTGCCGCGGTGTGCCAGATGGTCCAGTCGTCGTAGGAATATTCAAGGGTGTTGCTGGCTGCCGTGGAGATCTTGTCGTAAGGCACGTAGCCGAGTTTCATATAGTCTCCGAGACCCGCGTACCAGCCGGCTTTGGAGGTGGTGACCATCGCTTCGAGGGCGCGGCCGGTGTCGATGTCAAGCCCTTTGGTGATGGCGTCGGCCAGCACAGGGACTGCGTGGTAGCCGCTCATGCACCAGTTCTCGTTGGCGCAGTGGCTCCAGACAGGAAGCATCTTGAGGACATTCTGGTCGTAGTGGGCCAGCATCGACTCGACCATATCCCTGTCGCGGTCAGGCTTGAACAGGGCCAGGAACGGATGCTCGGCGCGGTAGGTGTCCCAAAGGGAGAAGACCGTGTAGTTGGTGAATCCGTCGGCCTGGTGGATCTCGTGGTCAAGGCCTCTGTACCTGCCGTCCACGTCCATATAGACTGAAGGATTTATCATCGTGTGGTAGAGGGAGGTGTAGAACATCTTCTTCTCGTCCTCCGTTCCCTGCACGTCGATCTGCGAGAGTTCTTTCTCCCAGGCGTTTGTGGCCTCGGCTGCCAAGGTGTCGAAAGACTTGCCGGAGGCTTCCGCAGCGAGGTTCTTCAGCGCGCCCTGCGCTCCGGTGGCGGAGAGGGCGACCTTGACGGTCAGCACCGGATTTTTCGAGGTGGCGAATTTGAACCAGGCCACCAGTTTGCGTCCCGCCATCGCCGGGAAGTTATGGTACTGGGCGAATTTGCTCCAGCCTCCCTTGTAGTTGATCTTGGCGCGGTCCGCGTAACCATATTCGGAAACAGGCTGCGAGAAGGAGATCGCGAAGTAGGTGTAGTTGGTCCTGGCCCAGCCGTTGGTGATGCGGTAGCCGGTCAGCAGGGTGTCGTTCTGCACCTGGATCTCGGCCCAGAGGGTCTTGCCGTCGTAGTTGTAGATGCCGTGTATGAGGTCGAGAATCACCTGTCCGTCAACTCCTTGAGGGAAGGTGTACTCGTGCACTCCGACTCTGGTGGTGGCGGTCAGGCGGGCCTTGATGCCGTAGTCGCCGAGGGTGACGGCGTAGCAGCCCGGCCTCGCGGACTCGGTGTCGTGCGAGAATCGGCTGCGGTAGCCGCTGTCAGGGTTGTCCGAGGTGCCCGGATTCAGCTTGAGCGCGCCCGTGGTCGGCATAATAAGGATGTCTCCGAGGTCGGAGTGTCCCGTGCCGCTGAAATGGGTGTGGCTGAAGCCCACTATGGTCGGGTCCGAATAGCGGTAGCCGGCGCAATATTCATAGGTGCGCGGCTGGTATTTCCCGTCCACATTGTGGGGGATCGTGTCCGTGTCAGGGCTGAGCTGGACTCCGCCGAAAGGGACGCACGCCCCCGGGAAGGTGTGGCCCATCCCGTCGGTGCCGATGAAAGGATCTACGTAACTAGTCTTGCCGGAAGGCTGCTGCGCGGCGGCGCCGGCGCAAAGGAGCAGGAACAGACCTGCTAGCATAAGTCTGGATTTCATACCGCCAAAGTTAGTGAAAGATGCTGGAAAATCAAACGCCGGATTCTACCGGAACGGGTCCGGCTCCGGAGCGCCGGCATCGTAGTCGAGGATTTCCGCCTGCCCTGAAAGGATGCTGTAGGCGTGTTCGGCAAGGCTCTGAAGTTCGAATTCGCCGGGATAGACCTCTACAGGTGCGATGAACCCGACTTTCTCCTTGATGCCCTTGACGATGAAGTCTCCGCAGGCACCTCCTCCGGTCAGCAGGATGGCGTCCACTTTGCCGCAGACGTCGGCGGCCTCTGATGCGATGTACTTCGCGATGTTCAGGATGAAAGCGTCCATCCAGACTTTCTCCTTGATTGCTCCGGCTTCGCCTTTGCGGAGAATCTCCCTGAGGTCGTTGGTGCCGAAAAACGCTACGGCTCCGCCTTTCCCCATAAGTTTCTTCTTGATTTCTGCCTTCGTGTATTCACCGCTGAAGCACAGATCGACGAGCTGGAATCCCGGGCAGGAGCCGACTCTTTCAGGAGAGAAAGGTCCGTCGCCCCCGACTCCGTTGTTGGAGTCGATCACCTTGCCGTTCCTGTGGAGCGTGACGGTGATCCCGCCGCCTATGTGGGCGACTATCGCGGTGAAGTTGTCCGGGTCGAGGCCGTGTTCGCGCACGTGCTTCCTCACCACGGACCTGGAGTTGAGCGCGTGGAAGAATGGCCTGCGGCGGAACTCCGGCAGCCCTCCGACACGGCACTCCGGAAGCATTTCGTCCGCCATCGGCGGGTCTGCTATGTAGGCCCTGCAGGGGCCGAACGGCATCTCGACTCCTCTTGCGAGGTTCTTTTCAGTCACTTCCTTCGCGAGGTCGTCGGCGATGATCGCGCTCAGGTTGCAGGCGTGCTTGCCGTACTTGCAGCTTTTCAGCACGTCCCTCATATCCTTGTTCACTGAATATACTCCCGTGACGACAGGGTAGAAGAGTCCTCCTCTTGCCAGGATGATGTCGATGTCGCCGGCGTGGATTCCCTTCCCCCTCATGAATGTCCTGACGGCGTCGCGTCTCATTCCGTCCTGGTCCATCACTTCCTTGAACCCGGCGAGCAGCTCGGCGCTGTGCGCAAGGTTTTCCTGGAAGGCCATCTCACCGTCGATGAAATAGCCGATCTTGGTCGAAGTGGAGCCGGTGTCTATCGCCAGCACTCTTCCTTTGCATTCTTTAGTTTCTGTCATATCCCTGATAGGTGAGTGTTCCTATTAATTAAATATGTCCGCGAAGTTACCCGCCGCCCGCCGGAACGGAAAATATATGTGGCGGCAAGACGGCGATTTCCGTGAATCCGCCGGATTTGTTGCGTAATTCCGAATATGACGGTGAACTCCCTCTTGTGCGGAAGCCGCCCATTGCCTAAATTTGTCTTCATAATTCAATGATGAAGATGTCTCCTTTGTCTGTAATCATAACGGTGGCTGCGTATTTCACCGTACTGTTCACGGTGTCCCGGATCTCTTCGCGGAACGCCGGCAACTCCGGTTTCTTCAACGGTGGCCGCAAGGTTCCCTGGTGGGTCCCCGCCATCGCAATGATCGGCGCGCCGATGTCCGGCGTCACCTATGTCTCGGTGCCCGGGATGGTCGGAGTCGGCGGCGTGCAGATGGGCTATATGCAGATGGTGCTGGGGTTCTTTGTCGGCTACCTTGTCATAGCCTTCGTCCTCACCCCAGTATTCTATAAAATGAATATGGTCTCGATCTACCAGTATCTTGAAGACCGCCTCGGAGGCTCGTCCCACAGGACCGGCGCCTGGTTCTTCTTCATTTCGAAGATGCTCGGGGCCGCCGTCAGGCTCTTCCTCGTCTGCGTCACGCTCCAGCTGATGGTCTTCGGCCCGCTTGGCCTGCCGTTCATCCTGAACGTGGCGGTCTGCATCGGAATCGTGCTCCTCTGCACTTTCCGGGGCGGGGTCACGTCAGTCATCTGGACCGACGTCCTGAAGACCGTGTGTATGGTCGCCTCGATCGTTCTTGCGATAGTGTTCATCGCCGGAGATATGGGCCTTGACTTCAAAGGAGCGGTGTCGGCCGTACGCGGAAGCGGATATTCAAGGATCTTCTTCTTCGACGATGTCAACCATCCTGAATATTTCTGGAAGCAGTTCCTCGCCGGCGTGTTCACGGTGGTGGCGATGACCGGTCTCGACCAGGATATGATGCAGAGGACTCTGAGCAGCCGCAGCGCAAGGGATTCGCGGAAGAACCTCATCACGAGCGGACTGCTGCAGGTTCCGGTGATCTTCCTGTTCCTCTGCCTCGGCGTGCTGATGTACGTCTTCGCCGGGGCGAAAGGCATAACCGAGACCGGGGACAAGCTTTTCCCGGCGGTGGCCACGGGAGGACAGCTGCCGGCTGTCGTCGGAGTGCTGTTCGTGGTCGGCCTGGTTTCCTGCGCATTTTCGGCGGGAGGCTCCGCGCTGACCGCGCTCACGACATCGTTCACCGTTGACATAATAGGTACGCGGGGCAGAAGCGAAGCCCAGGTGAAGGCCATCCGGCAGAAAGTCCACCTTGCGATGGCCGTGCTGATGGGATCGGTGATCTTCATCTTCCACATTCTGAACACGGGATCGGCCATAGATGCCGTGTACAAGCTGGCGAGCTACACCTACGGGCCGATTCTCGGGATGTTCGCCTTCGGGATATTCACCGGAAGGAAGGTCCGTGACGGATGGGTGCCGGCCGTGGCTGTCGCCGCCCCTGTCCTGTGCTTCATCCTGCAGGCGAATTCTGAGCGCTGGTTCGGTGGCTACAGGTTCAGTTACGAACTGCTTCTGCTGAATGCGTTCTTCACGTTTGCCGGGCTTCTGCTGCTCAGCCGCAGGCCAGACGCCTCTTCAGAAGCAAAAAAGTTAAATTAATTTTGCCAATTCAGGATTAATGCCTATTTTTGCAATCCAGTTGCAGAGATGCAACGCATCATTGAGATATGGTGTAATGGTAGCACTACAGATTCTGGCTCTGTCAGTGAGGGTTCGAATCCTTCTATCTCAACAAATTCCGGCTTTGGCCGGTTTTTGCTTTTTGGCTCTTGCCAGGAATGGCGGGGTAGCTCAGCTGGTTAGAGCGTCGGATTCATAATCCGGAGGTCGTGGGATCATGCCCCACTCCCGCTACGAAAGATACTTAATAAAGACGATAATGGCGAACGCATTTCACTATTCCATCGGAAGGAAATTCATCCAGGCTGTCAGCGGAGCATTTCTCATAATTTTCCTGCTGCTTCACGTTACCATTAATCTGTTTTCCGTCATTGACTCATTCACGGGCAATTACGGCGCCGCCGACGGACTTTTCCAGAAAGGCTGCGACTTTATGGCTCTGCCTATCGTGACCATTATGGTTCCGGTTCTCGCCCTCGGTTTTCTCATTCACATCATCTCCGGCATCTGCCTTACCTGTAAGAACATCAAGGCCCGCGGCGGTTACAATCGCTACGGGGCAGCGAGCGTCGCTGCGGCCGATTCCTGGTCTGCCAAGAATATGTTCGTGCTTGGAATCGTTATTCTCGGTTTCATCTGCTTCCATCTGACCCATTTCTGGGCTGATATGCAGCTTGCGATGTTCATCGGCGCCGAGGAGGGAAATCCTTATGACCTGCTCAACGTCACCTTCGGACGATGGTGGGTGCTTGCGCTGTACCTCGTCTGGTTCGTGGCTATCTGGTTCCACCTCTGCCACGGTTTCTGGAGCATGTTCCAGACGGTGGGCTGGAACAACCAGGTGTGGTTCAAGAGACTGAAAGTGATCGGCATCGTGGTCGCCACGCTGATCTTCCTTGGTTTCGCTACTGTAGGCGTCAACGCATTCCTTCAGGCAAACGCATTGATTTAATCAAGGATCCAAATGAAAATTCAAGGCGACCGGTATTCCGGCCGTCTTTTTTGTTTTTGCCGTCGGCATCGGTGACTTATCATCACAGCCACACAGCCGCTTGCTGACACTGGACATAAGTAATTTATAAATAACTCTAAAAACGAACTGAAATGAGACAGAAAAAGTTCCTGCTCCCGGAGAGCGAAATCCCTACGGCGTGGTTCAACATCCAGGCGATAATGCCAAACAAGCCGATGCCTATCCTAAATCCTGCAACACACGAGGTTCTGAAATCCGAAGATCTCTACCCGATTTTCTGCAAGGCCTGCGCCGACCAGGAACTGAACACTACGGACGAGTGGATTCCTATTCCGGAACCTGTCCGCGAGCAGTATGCCGGCTACAGATGCACTCCTCTGGTCAGAGCTTATGAACTTGAGGCCGCGCTCGGCACTCCGGCACACATCTATTTCAAGAACGAGAGCGTCTCCCCGGCAGGTTCACACAAACTGAATTCTGCTCTTGCCCAGGCCTATTACGCCAAGGAACAGGGCATAACCAACATAACTACCGAAACAGGTGCCGGTCAGTGGGGCGGAGCTCTTTCCTATGCGGCCAAGAAGTTCGGGCTGGACTGCGCCGTGTATATGGTCAAGGTCAGCTTCCAGCAGAAGCCTTACAGAAGGTCCATAATGCAGACTTTCGGAGCGGCGATCACCCCGTCCCCTTCGATGTCCACCCGTGCCGGCAAGGACATCATCACCGCCAATCCGAACGACCAGGGTTCCCTTGGCTGTGCAATCTCCGAGGCGATCGAACTTGCCGTCAGCACGCCGAACTGCAAGTACACCCTAGGTTCCGTGCTCAACCACGTCTGCCTGCACCAGACTGTCATCGGGCTTGAGGCCGAGAAGCAGATGGAACTTGCCGGTGAATATCCTGACATCGTCGTAGCCTGCTTCGGAGGCGGTTCCAACTTCAGCGGCATCGCCTATCCGTTCATGCGCCACAATATTCAAGAAGGCAGGAAGACCCGCTTCGTCGCGGCCGAACCTTGTTCCTGCCCGAAACTTACAAGAGGCAAGTTTGAATATGACTTCGGCGACGAGGCCGGTATGACCCCGCTCCTTCCGATGTACACTCTCGGCCATTCCTTCAAGCCTGCCACCATCCACGCCGGAGGTCTCCGCTACCACGGGGCCGGTGTGATAATGTCACAGCTGATGAAGGACGGGTATATGGAAGCCGTTGACATAGAACAGCTTGATGCTTTCAAGGCAGGCGTGCTTTTCGCCCGTACCGAGGGTATCATTCCTGCTCCTGAATCCTGTCACGCCATCGCCGCTACCGTCAACGAAGCTCTCAAATGCAAGGAAACGGGCGAGGGGAAGACCATCCTCTTCAACCTCTCCGGCCACGGGTTTGTGGATATGAGCGCCTACGACCAGTACTTCTCCGGAGAGATGCAGAACTACCACGTTTCGGAAGCCGATCTCGCCAGGTACATTCAGTCCGCCGATGCGCTTAACAAGTAGGCGCGTTTGACGGGCGGCTGCTCTGAACAGACGGGACAGCAAACCGCAAAAGACAAGGGGCGGGTGAAAAGTCCGGCGACTTTTCACCCGTCCCATTATCCTTATTGAAGAAGATTATTTCTTGAGTGTCTTGAAGAGGGAGTTGAGCGTCGATGCGGCGCTCACGACTTCCTTGGCGCTTGTTGCGGCTTCAGAAGAAGCAATCTTTGAGAGTACGCTCTCTGCGGTGGATTTGGCTGCATCTGTGGCGGCTGACTTGGCGCTTGACTTGAGGCTGCTCAGGTCGAGGTTCGCCAGTTTGCTGAGGCTGCTGATGACTTTGCTGGAATTGGTGGTGTTCACAAGCTTCTTGGAACCGGAAATCAGACCCTTGACGAAAGACTTCGTGTTTGAGTTGCTGGTGAGACCCTTGACGTTGGTGGCGAGGGTGATGAGGTTGGATATGTTCGTGGCGTTGGTGAAATCCACCTTGCCGTTGCTCTTGTACTGGTTGTAGAGTGCAAGAAGAGCTTTGCCGGCGGCGGTACCGTTGCTGGTGGTCAGCGTCGATGTGCTTGTGGTTTCAGTTGCTGCAGAAATCTCTGAAACCCGGGATGCGCGGCAAGGGGCCGCAAGGATGATTGCCGCAGCGGCAATCGCGAAAATCTTGAAAGCTTTCATTATTGAATATGAATGTAAAAAATGTTGTCCGGAAGCATCGGTCAACCTAAAACCGTGCCAATCCGGACAACAATCGTATCTTTTTGCAGTTCTTTCAGAATCTGCAGCTCTTATTCGGCGAAAGCATAGGAAAATCCGTCGGTCTTGTCCCATCCGCCGCGGGTGAAGTCAGGCACTTCGACCGGCTTGCAGCCATTCTCGATGGAGATTCTGCCGAGCTCGGTCAGGCAGCACCATTCGGCCATATCATAGACGTCCATGTCAAGAGGCAGACCGTGATGCAGGCAGTAGATCAGACGGTAGTCCATGATGAAGTCCATTCCGCCGTGGCCTCCGACTTCCTTTGCGACCTCCTCGAGTTCCTTTGTAAGGATAGGACTCCTGTACTGCTCCATAAGTGCTGAAAGAGCTTCTCCGGAGTATGTAATCTCGCCTGTAAGGTTCTTGAAGTCGGTCTCGGCTCCGTCCGCCGCACCTTTGCGCAGGCAGATCTGGTTGACAGGATATTTTCCTGAATAACCTTCGCTTCCGACGATCTGGTACATCCTGTTGTAAGGACGCGGAGTCATTACGTCGTGCTCTACGAGAATCGTCTTCCCCTTTTCAGTGGAGATCATCGTCATAGTGAGGTCCGCGTTCTGGAATTCCTCGCATTTCTCACCTGTCCTGGCCTCTTCGTGCTTCTTGCCGTTGACGGATTTCGTCTCCATCGCTACGAGAGTCTTGAATCTGTCACCCCTGTGGATGTTCATAACCTGGCAGACAGGGCCGAGTCCGTGCGTAGGATAGACGTCTCCCTTGACGGCCTTGTTGAAATCCAGTCTCCAGTTGTTCCAGTAGCCTTTCCAGAACCCATCGAGATTGTGGTGGTAGGAACCTTCTCCGTGGATGATTTCACCGAAGACTCCCTTCTGGGCCATCGTAAGGGTGGACATCTCGAAGAAGTCGTAGCAGCAGTTCTCAAGCATCATGCAGTGCTTGCGCGTCTTCTCGGACATATTGACGAGCGCCCAGATGTCTTCGAGCGACGAGGCGGCAGGCACTTCGACGGCGACATTCTTTCCGTGCTCCATAGCATAGAGGGCGATGGGAACGTGGTGCTTCCAGTCCGTGCAGATATAGACAAGATCTATGTCGTCCCTTTCGCACATCTGCTTGTAAACCTCTGTGTCACCGGAATATTCAGCGGCCCTTGGAAGTCCTCTTTCTTCCAGGATTTTCTGGGAATTCTCCACTTGTTCAGGGCGGACATCGCAGATTGCGACTATCTTGACACCCGGGAGATAGGTGTAACGGTTCACAGCGCCGGTGCCTCTTCCGCCCACGCCCACGAATCCGACGCGTACGGTGTCCATTGCGGGAACTGTAAGCCCGAGAGCGCTTTCCTGGCCTGCAGGCCTTTCAGGGGTTTCGATTCTGATTACATCCGCTTCTTTGGTCGTGGCGCAAGACACTGCCAAAGCCAGCAGCAAGGCGGCTAAAAGATTTCTTGACTTCATATTATAGCATTTATTGGTGTTTCCCCTGCAAATATATCACAATTGGATGAAAAATCGGTCACCATTTACTATAGTTCCAAAATTTAGATTGACCTTACTGATGCGACTGCGAGATTTTCGGACTAAATCTTAATAATTTATGCGGATTTAGTCTAATTATCTTGAATATTTTGTAGTTTTGCAAAAAGAAGTAAACATGCAGAAAATTATCGGGAGAGTACAGGAAATGGCCGAACTGCAGAGATGTCTGGAATCCGCCAGGTCGGAATTCGTCATCATATATGGCCGCAGGCGCGTCGGCAAAACCTTCCTTGTCGACAGTTTCTTCGCCGGGAAATATGATTTCGCCTTTACAGGCGGGAACCGTTTGACTAAGTCCAAGCAGTTGAGAAGATTCGCGAAAGCCCTCAAGAAGTACTCGGGGAGCGCCATGCAGCCGGTATTCAAAGATTGGACAGAGGCTTTTGACGCTCTTGAGGAATATCTTGAGTCAATCAATGAGGACAGGAAGAAAATTGTCTTTATCGATGAAATGCCCTGGATAGATACTCCGAAATCAGATTTCGTCGAATCCCTTGAGTCTTTCTGGAACGCCTGGGGTGCGAGAAGAAGCGACATCATGCTTGTTGCAAGCGGCTCGGCCTCATCGTGGATGATGGACAAGCTTGTGGATAATCCCGGAGGACTTCACGCGAGGATAACCAATAATATCTACGTTCGCCCGTTCACTCTTAAAGAAACTGAGGAGTATCTGAGAAGTCAGGGCATCGGATGGGACAGATACCAAATACTTAAGCTCTATATGGTTTTCGGCGGAATTCCGTTCTATCTCAGTCTCTTGAACCCGGAGAAAACGCAAGTCGAGAATATCGATCACCTTTTCTTCCGAAAGAACAGCGAGATGAAGACTGAATTTGATGAGCTATACAATGCGATATTCAGCAACTCGGGAAAATATCTGGAGATTGTCGAGCAGCTCTATAAACATAAGGACGGCATGACCTACTCGGAAATCAGCAAGGCGACGGGCTTTGAAGGCAAGAAGCTCACTAAACTGCTGACAAATCTCGAACGCTGCGACTTCATATTGTCCTACTCCCAGTTCGGGAACAAGAGCAAGGGCAGTATTTACCGTCTGGTGGATTTCTATACTCTGTTCTATATGAAGTTCATCAAGCATAACGACACCAAAGATGAACAGTGGTGGCTTCACAATTACAATTCACGTTCTGTCGAATCCTGGCAGGGCAGGACATTCGAAATTGTATGTATGACGCATCTGCAGCAGATAAAGGAAGCCTTGGGGATATCTGGAATCTCCACGAGCGCTTCCGCTTGGAGATACGTTGCCCCTGCCGGCTCGTCTGAGCGTGGTGCCCAGATTGACCTTGTCATAGACAGGGCAGACCATGTCATAAATCTGTGCGAAATGAAATTCAGCCAGTCTCAATATGTCATCACAGCAGATTATGAGCAGTTGCTGCGGGACCGCATCAGCCTCTTCAAGGAAAAGACAGGGACGTCAAAAGCCCTGTCATGCACATTTGTTTCAGTTTTCGGAGTATCGAATGGCGCACATCACGGCATCGTGGACTGTGATGTGACTGCGGACAGGCTTTTCAACTAGGTTGAGAAAGCTCGAGGCCGCTGCCGAGAGTCATCTGACAGGTAATATAAAGCCTTGCGTCCGGCCCCGAATTGCGACATTTCCCAAGATTTGCTATATTTACCGGCTGATTGGAACTTGTTTCCAAAAAGTATCTGGAATAAGACATTTAATCTTTCTGGAATATGGCATTGAAACGGATAATCTTTGCGGCGCTGCTTGCCGCCTGCTTTTCAGCAGCAGCCTTCGCTGCGCAGAAAACTTGGTCACTTTCTTCCCCTGACGGGAAAATCGTGACGGAAATCACTGCCGGAGACGGTCTGAAATATTCAATCAGCCGTGATGGCGTCTTGCTGATATCGCCTTCCGGCCTTTCAGTCACGTTTGACGACGGCACCGTCTTCGGCGGCGCTGACAAAGTGAAGAAAGTGCGCAGAGGAAGCCACGAAGAAACAGGCATCCCGGCTTACAACTACAGAAAAGCCACATTTGATGATGTCTATAACTATCTGACACTTGAGTTCAGAAACTACAGCGTCGAGTTCAGGGCGTTCGACACCGGCGTGGCCTACAGGTTCGTCTCGACCGCCAGGAGCGGCGAGTTCACCGTCACCGACGAACTTACGGAATTCAATTTCGCGCAGGACTGGACGGCCTGGGTGCCTTACATCAGGGTCAATGATTTAAGTTCCTTCAAGAAGCAGTTCGTAAACTCCTTCGAGAACACCTACGAGCATATTCATCTGTCGGAAATGGATCCGGCGAGGCTCGCCTTCCTTCCGCTGACGGTGGATGCCGCTGACGGAGTGAAGATTGTCATCACTGAGTCCGACCTGTTCGGCTATCCCGGCACTCTGCTCAACGGACAGGGTAGCAAGGAATTGAAAGGCGTGCACGCTCCGTACCCATCCGGACTGAGGCCGAACGGAGTCTATGTCTATCAGGATATGGAATATGCCGACTACATCGCCAAAGTGCAGGCCGGGCAGAAATTTCCGTGGAAGGTCATCGGAATCACTCCGGACGCAAAATCGCTGATGGATCTCGACCTTGTGTGGCAGCTGGCAACACCGGCGGACAAGAACACTGACTGGAGCTGGGTGAAGCCCGGCAAGGTGGCCTGGGACTGGTGGAACGACTGGAACCTTTACGGAGTCGATTTCAAGACCGGCATCAACACCCAGACCTACAAGTATTACATTGACTTCGCGGCCTCCCGCGGCATCGAGTACATAATTATGGACGAGGGCTGGGCGCAGAAGGCGAAAGCCAACCTCTTCCTGATCAATCCTGACATCGACCTTGAGGAACTTGTCTCCTATGCCGATGCGAAAAATGTCGGCATCATCCTCTGGGCCAGCTACAACAGCATCGTCAAGAATCCTGAGAAGGCGATGTCGCACTATTCGAAGATGGGCTTCAAGGGCTTCAAGATAGATTTCATCAACAGGGATGACCAGCAGGCTGTTCAATTCTGCGAACGGATGGCGAAGATCGCCGCCGAGAACCGTCTTCTGGTCGATTTCCACGGAGTTTACAAGCCGGCCGGAATCCAGCGCACCTATCCGAACGTGCTGAATTTCGAAGGAGTTTTCGGCCTCGAGCAGATGAAGTGGGCCGCGGAGGAGTACGATCAGGTCGTCAACGATGTGACCCTTCCTTTTGTCAGGATGGTGGCCGGTCCGATGGACTACACCCAGGGTGCGATGCGCAACGCCGCCAAGGGCAACTACCATCCGGTCTACAACGAGGCGGTGAGCCAAGGCACCCGTTGCCGTCAGCTCGCTGAATATGCCATCTTCGAGGCTCCTCTGACGATGCTCTGCGACTCTCCTTCCAACTATATGGCGGAACCCGAGTGCACGGAATTCATCGCGGGATTCCCTACCGTCTGGGACGAGACCGTCCCTCTCTGCGGCGAGATCGGTGAATATGTCGCCGTCGCCCGCCGCAGCGGAGATGTCTGGTATGTCGGTGCGATGACGGATTGGAACGCCCGTGACCTGGAACTCGACCTGAACTTCATCGGCGGCGGGAATATGACCGTCTTCCAGGACGGAATCAACGCCGACAGGGCCGGCAGGGACTACAGGAAGACTTCCGCGCAGTTCCCTGCGGACGGGAAAGTGAAGATCCATATGGCTCCGGGCGGCGGTTGGGTCGCCAGAATCAGCCGCTGAAAGACTTGCGTTTATGAGACGGTTCTTGCTTTTTGTGATTGCTGCGGTTTCTCTGCTCCTGTCCGGCAGCCCTGCCGGAGCCGGGACCGGGAAAGTGCGGGTAATGTCGTTCAACATCAGAGTCCAGCTGCCTGCCGACACAGGCAAGTTCAACTGGGAAAGCCGCAAGGAGGCCTGCGTCAAGGCGCTCAGAAAGTACAAGCCGGACATCCTCGGAATCCAGGAGGCTGCTTCCGTGCAGAAGCAGTACCTGATGAAGGAACTCTCGAAATACTATGTTATGGTCGACGGCAGCGCAAAGCCCGGTACGCTGAACGAAGACACCGCGGTCGGCTACGTCCCTATATTCTTCAGGGCTGACAAGTTCGAACTTCTCGACTACGGAACATTCTGGCTCAACGAGGAGCAGACTCCGGAGAAAGTCGGCTGGGACGCGGAAAGGGTCAGGAACGTCTATTGGGTGAAGCTGCGTTTCCGCAAGTCAGGCCAGATGCTGTTCTGCTTCAACACCCAGCTTGACCGGCGCGGGACCGTGTCCCGTACCGAGAGTTCGAAGGTCATCGTTGAGAAGATCAAGGAGATGGCGGGAGACAAGGCCGTGGTGTTCCTTACCGGAGATTTCAATGTCTCGGGTGAGGACGCTTCGCTGAAGCCTCTGGGGGCTTATCTTAAGAAGGCTGACAGGGAAGTCAGGAAGGCGGACACGACTCCGTCGTTCAATGATTTCGGTCGCGGCGGCGCAAAGTCAAGCGTTGACCACATCTTTTTCCGCAACGCGCAGGCCAGGTCCTTTGAAGTCGTCAGCGACCGTTTCGGCGTCCGCTATGTTTCCGACCATTACCCGCTGAGCGCGGATTTCGAGGTAGAGATGCCGAAGGATTGACGTCGGCAAGCTCGTAGTCGAGCAGCCTCTGCTCCAGATTCGCGGACTTGACCCGGATCTTCACCGGGTCTCCGAGCCTGTAAACCTTGCCCGTCCGTCTGCCCTTTATCAGGTAGTTCTCTTCGTCGAACTCGAAGAAATCCGACTTGACGTCGCGCAGGGCGACCATCCCTTCGATCATCGTAGGCTTGATTTCGACGTACATTCCCCATTCCGTCAGGCCGGAGATGTTGCCTTCGAACTCATCGCCTATCTTGTCCTGCATGAATTCTATCAGCTTGTACTTGACGCTGTCGCGTTCTGCGTTGGAAGCGATCTGCTCCCTCTCCGAAGCGTGCTGGCACTGTGCCTCGTAATATTCCTTGTTCTGGCTTTCCGCATTGTCAAGGTAGAGGGCCAGCAGGCGGTGCACCATCGTGTCAGGATAACGCCTGATAGGGGAGGTGAAGTGCGTGTAGAACTTGAACGCGAGTCCGTAGTGTCCGATGTTTTCGGTTGTGTAAACGGCTTTTGCCATCGATCGCAGGGCGATCATCTGGAAGGCGTCGCATTCTGGAGTGCCTTTCGCCTGGCTGAGAAGGGTGTTCAGTGATTTGGCGATTTCCTTGCCGTTGCCGCTTGGCCCGAACTGGAAGCCGAAGTTGCCGACGAAATGCCCGAGGCTCGCAATCTTCTCGGAATTAGGCTCGCCGTGCACGCGGTAGATGAAAGTCTTGGCCTTCTTGTCGGCCTTGCCGTCCATCTTTCCTCCGGTGGCTATGAACTCCGCCACGGAACGGTTCGCGATGAGCATATATTCCTCGATGAGCCAGTTGGCCTCCTTGGTGATCTTTTCATACACTCTCACCGGCTTGCCGTTTTCATCGACCTCGACTTTCATTTCCGGCCTCTCGAAACTGATGGCTCCGGCTGCGAAGCGCCTCTTGCGCAGGATGGCGGCAAGCTTGTTCAGCGTCACGATGGCTTCCCGCACGTCCTGGCCTATCGCCGGATCGGAAGGCTCCTTGCCGTCGCTTTCGATGATCTGCTGCGCTCCGTCGTAGTCGAACCTGTATTTCGACCGGATGGCGGTACGTCCGAACCAGCGGTTCTCGATCTTGCCTCTAGGAGTCATCTCGACGACCACCGAGAAGGTCAGCTTGTCCTCGTTCGGACGGAGGGAGCAGAGCTTGTTGCAGAGTTTCTCGGGCAGCATCGGCACCGTCCTGTCCACAAGATAGACGGATGTTCCCCTTTCCTGCGCCTCCTTGTCCACGATGGAGCCGGGAAGCACATAGTATGACACGTCGGCGATGTGTATGCCGATTTCGTAGTTGCCGTTGGAAAGTTTTTTGAACGACAGCGCATCGTCGAAGTCCTTGGCGTCCGCAGGGTCTATCGTGAATGTCAGGGTGTCGCGGAAATCGCGCCTGCCCTTCAGGTCTTTCTCCGTTATCTTGTCCGAGATCTTGTCGGCCGCATTCTCGACCTCCGGCTCGAACCTGTAAGGCAGTCCGTATTCGGCGAGGATTGCGTGCATCTCCGTGTCGTTTTCGCCCGGCTCGCCGAGGACATCGACGATGTGTCCGGTCGGGTTGGGCTGGCCCTTCTCCCATCCGTCGATCACCGCCGCCACTTTCATACCTCTCTTCGAACCTTCCGGCAGAGTGCCGAAATCGATGCTTATGTCGTACGGCATGTTCTTGGACTGCATCAGCACCCAGGCCTGCCTGCCGACTATGTGAAGCACGCCCACGAACGGCTTGCGGCTGCGCTCGACGATCTCGGTTATCTCACCTTCGCGCCTTCTCCCTCCGTTGCCGCGTCCGCGTCCTTCCTCCGTCACTGTCTTCTCCTGTGTCACGGCGCATTTCACGATGTCGCCGTTGAGCGCTCCGCGCGTCTTGGTGGCCTTGACGAACACATCGTTGTCAGGCTCGCCCTCGATCACCACGAACACATAGCCGTCTCTTGTCATCTGAACCTTGCCGGTCACTTCAGCGAGGACCTTTCTTGCCCTCTGTCTCTGACCGAATCTGCGGTCACGACTCTTTCTGCTTCTTCTGTCGCCGCCCTGGCGATTGTTCTTCTTCTGCATTTCCTTTGCAATTAATCGCGCAAAGTTACGAAATTCCTTATAAAGGGCGGAATTTGAATGGAGGATAATCACTATCTTTGCGAAAAATAAACAATTCGATATGTCCGACATTAAGAACGATAACAGAGTCGTGATGACCCTGGACGCCGGTGGCACGAATATGGTCTTCGGCGCGATGAAAGGCGGAGAATTCTGCTGCGAACCAATCACGTTGCCTTCCAATGCTGACAATCTTGACCGTTGTCTCGGCACAATGGTCGAAGGCTTCACCAGGATCAAGAAGGAACTTGGAGAGGAAAAGCCGGTGGCCATCAGCTTCTGTTTCCCCGGCCCTGCCGACTATCCTGACGGCATCATAGGCGGCTATCTGCCGAACTTCCCTTCATTCAGGGACGGAGTCGCTCTCGGACCGTTCCTCGAGGACAAATTCGGGATTCCTGTGTACATCAACAACGACGGCGACCTCTACGCCTACGGCGAGGCTCTCGGCGGAGCGCTCCCGGAAGTCAACGAAAAACTGGCGAAAGCAGGCAGTGCGAAACGCTACCGCAACCTTATCGGCTACACCTTCGGCACCGGTCTTGGCATCGGCGTGGTCGTCAACGGCGAACTCAACCGCGGTGACAACTCCTGTGTGGAGACATTCTGTCTCAAGCATCCGGACAATCCGGACGTCATTGTCGAGGACGGGGTCGCAATCCGCGCCGTGAAGAGAGTCTATGGCGAGCTGACCGGCAATCCGAACCACGGACTCGAGCCGAAGGACCTCGGCGAAGTCATTGACGGAAAGCGCCCGGGCGATGCCGTTGCCGCAATCAGAGCCTTCGACAAGATGGGCGAGGTTGCAGGTGACGCGATGGCCACGGCCGTCACCCTAATCGACGGTCTCATCGTGATCGGCGGCGGAGTGATGCACAACTACAAGTACCTGATGCCGGGAATCCTGCGCACGATGCGCGGCAAGATGCACCAGTTGACCGGAGAGGAGCTGAACAGGGTTCAGATGAAGGTTTACAACCTCGACGACCCTGCGGAGTTCGAGCAGTTCGCCAAGGGCGAGGCAAGGAGCCTCAAAGTTTACGGAAGCGACCGCGAGGTAGTCTATGACCCTCAGAAGCGCGTCGGCGTGATGCGCTCCAAGATTGGAGCAAGCAAGGCCATTTCCCTCGGAGCCTACGCGTTCGCACTCTCAGAAATGGACAAAAAGTAGTGAAAATCAATCGGTTGGTTAGTATATGTATCCTCTTGAATTTGAGCCGTACCTCCGCGAAATGGTGTGGGGCGGCGAAAAAATCGCGCCCTTCAAGGGCATAAAGACAAAGCAGCACTCCATCGGCGAGAGCTGGGAGATTTCGGCGGTCGAAGGCCACGTCTCGACTGTCGCCAACGGCCCTCTCGCGGGCAGAAGCCTTACGGAAGTGATGAATGAATATGGCAGCGAACTTGTCGGCCGCAAGGTCTTCGCGACCACCGGCACCGAGTTCCCGCTTCTGATAAAATTCATCGATGCCCGCAGCGACCTGTCCGTCCAGGTGCATCCGAACGATGAACTTGCAGCCAGGACGCATCCCGGAATGAAGGGCAAGACGGAGATGTGGTATGTTGTGGGAGCCGACGAAGGCGCCCATCTTCTGAGCGGCCTGACGGAATGGATAACTCCGGACGAGTACGAGAAGCGCGTCGGAGACCACACGATCACCGACGTGCTTGCAAGCCACAGGATCTCTCCCGGTGACGTCTTCTTCCTCCCGGCCGGAAGAATTCACGCTATAGGTGCAGGCTCTTTCGTCGCGGAGATTCAGCAGACATCCGACCTTACCTACAGGATTTACGACTACGGCCGCCTCGGCCTTGACGGAAAGCCCCGCGAACTGCACATCGAGCAGGCCAAGGAGGCCATCGACTACGATGTCTATCCGGACTACAGGACTGAATACACCCGCGTCAGGAATGCCGAGACTCCGCTTGTCAGCTGCAAGTACTTCACCACTTCGTTATTCGACCTGGACGAGCCTTGCGAGAAGGACCTGTCCGGACTGGATTCGTTTGTCGTTGTGATGTGCGTTGCCGGCGGCGGTTCGCTCATCGACACTGAATCCGACGGGGAGCAGCACGCTGTGACTCTGCGTCAGGGGAAGACCGTTCTCATTCCCGCCACGTCCGCAGGCATCGAGTTCCGTCCTTCCGGTTCGATGACCTGCCTTACAAGCTTTGTAGAATAGAACTGATGAACCGGCGTCGGCCGGACCGGGTATTGGACCGGTTTCTCAGTAGGTGTGAAGGCTGAAGCCTTGGGCCGACGGCAGATAATTGACGCCCCACCAGCACATCTGGAGAAGAATGAACGAGAATATCAGCAGCAGGAGCGCGTTGCGTGTGCTTCTGCTGCGTTCTTTTTCTGCCGCCTTCTTTTCGGGCAGCTGTCTGAGATGCAGGTAAAGAAGGTAACTCAGCCAGGTGGCCGCAGCCCAGGTCTCCTTCGGATCCCACGTCCAGTAGTCCCCCCAGGCCTGCTTTGCCCAGAGCGCCCCCATCACTATGCCCATAGTCAGGAATCCCCAACCCATCCGCACCAGCGAATCGCAGAACACGAGCTCGTTCCGGATTCCGGTTAGTCCTTCCGGCTTTTTCCTGTCTGCGGACTTTGAGAAGCAGAGCAGTTTTACGGCAAGTATCGTGGCGAGGCCCATCACAGCATACGCGAACATATACACTATGACGTGCGGGATGAACCACGGGCTCTGAAGCGCCGGCATCAGCGTCTTGCTGTGAATCTCAGGCTTGAAGATGTTGATGCAGACGAACACGGCGGCCATCAGCGAACTGAACGGAAGCACCCAGCGGTGTCCTCGCAGAAGATAGACGGCAAGTCCGACTGAAGAAAGGAACAGGCTGAACCAAAGCCTTGTCTCCCCCATAGTGCGCAGGGGCGGTCTTCCGAGATCGGCCCAGAACCCGATGATGAAGGTCAGGAAAAGGACGGTGCCTGCTCCGGAGAGCAGCGCGGCCGGCAGTTTCCTGGCCGACTTGACAGAGACAGCCGCTCCGCAGATCCAAAGCAGGGCCGAGCCGCAGGCGTACCAGGTGAAGGAATCCCAGCTCATTGCCTGACCTCCTTGTCTTTCATTACACCTTCTGCGCCGGACCCGTTCTTCCGTCCTGCCTTCAGTGCGGGCTTGAACCCGGAGAAGAAAGCCATCGCCGCTGCAGACAGAAGCATCAGCCAGAGCGCTCCCTTGAATATTCCGGAAAGAGGGGAGCGGACGCACTTGAAGGTGCAAGAATATGTCCGTGACCCGGGTAAGGTGGAATATTCCGACAGATAGATCCACCAGCGGTTTGCCTTGACCGGGTGGTTGACTCTGATGACGATGTCCGAGCACTCTCCGTCCGGAAGAGTGACGGTCACGCCGGCGGCATATTCATTGACGTTGAATTCCTTGAGGGTTAATTCAAAAGGCAGCTTGACAGGATCTCCGGCGCCGTCGGTCAGACCCGAGCGGGTCGGTATCCCCGCTTCGGCGGTAAGGCTGGCGCGGACAGTCGTGCCGCTTCCGAATATTCCGGCAATCAGGATGACTGAAACGCCGGCGTGGGCGCAGGTGACTCCGAGACGGTGTCTGCTGAAATGCCGGATGTCTTCGATCGCGTTGAGAGTCAGGCAGGCGGTCAGAAGGAGCAGCGCCGCGATGAACACAGGCGAGCCGCTCATCGCCCTGAAACCAAGGATACCGAAAAAACCGTCCCTGCTTCCGTCCTGCGGGACAAGCCCGAAGACAAGAAGCAGGAACAGTACGATTGAAACGGAAACAGTGCAGGCAGTCCTTCCGGACAGCATCCTGAACCAGTTCTTGCGGTTGCGGGCGGCATAGACGCCGACCAGAGCGCCGATGAAGACAAGCGCTGCAGCCAACCCCGCAAGATGGTGGGCGGGAGCCATTACGCCTCAGCCCACTGCTTGCGCAGAAGCTCGACGGCGGCCGTCACTGTCGTGGCGCGGTCGCCCTCGGTTCCGCACTCGAAGGTCACGTACTTGTCGTAGCCGATTTCCTTCAGTGCCCTGAACCCGTCGATGTAGTTGTCTTTCTCGCCGTCCTCGCCAGGCATAAGCCTGCGCCCGCGGCTCGCGATGTGCATATGCTGGAGGTATTCCTTGCCGGCCGACATCAGGGCGGCGTAGTCAGAAGTCTCTTCGGACATATGCCAGAAATCGCCGAGCACCTTGACGCCCTTGCTGCCGCAGTCGCGTGCTATTGCGGCGGCGTCGGCCACCAGACGGAGATAGAACGCCTCGTTTCTGTTCAAAGGTTCAAGAATGACGTACGTGCCGTGTTCGAGGGCATATTCACCGAGCTTGTAGAGCTCCTCGCAGAGGAAATCGCGGGTCTCCCTGGTGTGAGGCCTGCAAGGTGTCTGGCTGTTGAAGGCCGGGACCATTATCACTCCGGTCGAGCCGAGTTCACCGGCAGCGGCCAGAATCTCACGATAACTCTTGTCGAAAAGTTCCTTTACGGCTGGATCTTCGGAGAGGATGAATCCGTCGAATCCGGCGCAGATGGCCGAAACCTTGATGTTGCGCCCCTTGAGGGCATCCTGGATTTCCTTCACCCTGGAAGCCAGTCCGCTTCCTCCCGGCTCGAATCCGACAATCCCGAGCTTCTCCATAAAATCCAGCCTTTCGCCGAGGTTCTCGCCCGGGGCGGTACCCTCGCCGAACGACAGCTTCAATTCAGGAGTCTCGGCAGTCTTTTTCTTGTTTGAATCTGCTGAAGACGAGCATCCCGGCAGAACGGATGCCGCGGCCAGTGCGGCCGAGCCTATCGCGGCGGTCGTAAGAAAATGTCTTCTGTCCATATCCTTTGTCTTTGAAATCAGGACGTTACTTGTCTTCTCCCGGAACAGGAACGACGTACTTGCTTATGTTCATTGAACCGAGTTCAAGCTTTTCAGGAAGAAGATCCATATCCGCCGCGCTGATAGCGTCCCAGGTTATCGTCTTGCCTGTGTAGGCTGACTCGCGGCCCATAACGCCGCAAAGGGAGGATATTCCGCAGTCTCCCGCCTCCACGTGGGCTTCGCCCTTGCGGATGTGGTTGACCCAGTCGACGTGCTCGAGCACATAAGGATTGGTCTGCTTGTACCGGGACTTCTCGGCTTCCTCGTCAAATTTCCAGATTACATTGCCTGCGAGGTCGTAGATGACATAGCCTTCATTGGTCCACCAGCCCTTCGTACCGCGAACGATTTCTTTGATGCTGTCGTCGCAACCGTCGATCTGACGGCACATGCTGTGCAGGTGAACTCCGTTCTCGTATTCAAAATCAACGCTGAAGTTGTCGTACTGGTCGCCGGTGATCCTGCGCTGACGGCTGCCGAAACCGGTGGCGGCGACAGGGTGCTTGCCTGTCATCCAGTTGAACACGTCGATGTTGTGGACGTGCTGCTCCACGATGTGGTCGCCTGAGAGCCAGGTCCAGTTGACCCAGTCGCGGATCATCCATTCCATATCGCTCCAGCCCTTCTGGCGCTCCACGTACCAGAGCATGCTCTGATTCCAATAGACGTTTCCGCTGACGATTTCGCCGATGAGACCCTCCTGGATCTTCTTGAAAGACTCCACATAGCCTCTCTGGTGACGGCGCTGCGTGCCGGTGACCACGCAGAGTCCCTTGGCTTCAGCCTGCTTGGCGGTCGCCATTATCAGACGGTAACCCTTGGCATCGACTGCGATCGGCTTCTCGAGGAAAGAATGCACGCCCTTTTCGGTAGCGTACTTGAAATGGGTCGGACGGAAGGCCGGAGGTGTGGCCACGATCACCATATCCACTCCGCTGTCGATGACCTGCTTGTAAGCATCGAATCCTGTGAAGAGATGGTCGCCGGCGACTTCGATTCCCCTTTCTTCCTTCAGCTTGTCGCGGAGAGCGTCCACCTTGTCCTGGAACACGTCGCCGAGAGCCAGAACCGTGATGCCGTCGGCTGCATTCAGAAGGTCGATGACGGCACCGCTTCCGCGGCCGCCGCATCCGATCACTCCCACTTTGAGCTCTCTGCCCTCAATGGCTTTGTCAGGAAGTTCAGGAACATAGTATTCACCCGGTTGTCTGAGGGGAACCTGTTTCCCGGATTTGTTTTCACCGGCGCAGGCTGACAGCAGAACACTGCCGCCTACCAGACCGACACCGATCTTGGCGCTTCTTCCAAGAAAATCTCTTCTGTCCATTTTTTTGCTCATCTTATTGGTATTTTAATGTCATTTATTGAATTTCGATTCCTTCCGGGACTTCGCACACGACTCTGAAGCCTATGCCCTTGATGTCCGAGTACCACCAGATGCTCTTCGGGTTCTGCGGGTCGGTGCGGAGCCAGTCATCGTTCCTGGTGTGGTCTCTCGCGGCGCAGCGTACCGCAGAAGCGTCATCTGAATATGCCCCTCCGCGCACCACGAACTCGTCACCTTCTGCCGGACCCTTCGGATCGACGGCACCGTCGGCGATCCTTGAATATGCATCCTCGGCGTAACGGTCTGAACAGTATTCCATAACGTTGCCGAGCATATTCTTGAGCCCGAACGGGTTTGCCTTCACCTCCGAAGGCTCCTGCGTCTTGCCGAAGCTGTCCTGCGAGTAGATGACATAGCTTGCGATTGCTGTCGTGTCAGCTCCGAAGATTTTGCTCCGGAAGGTTTCCGCCGACAGTCTTTTCGGGTCGCCTTCAAAGAAGTACGGTGTCTGGGTCCCGCCTCTGGCGGCATATTCCCACTCCGCCTCCGTAGGCAGCCTGTATGTGCGTCCGGTCTTGAGGGAGAGCCACTGGCAGAAAGTCTCCGCCGCATAGTGGGTCATCGTGATGGCCGGTCTTTCGCCCATTCCCCAACCCTGGTCCGGGAGTCCGAACGGAGGAGTCGGTCCGCTGACTGCATCCACGTCCGGACGGCTGTTGTTCGCGTAAATCTTTTCCGGGGGAGTGCGCCCCTCGGACATCGTTTCGTTGTAGAAAGCCCAGAACTGGCTCCAGGTCACTTCCGTCTCTCCCATAAAGAAAGGAGAGATTCTGACCTTTTTCCGAGGGCCTTCGTCTTTCGAGCGGAACGGCTCGTTGTCCGGACTTCCCATCGTGAACTCGCCTCCCGGGATGGCCACCATTTTTATCGCGGCGCGTGTGCCCGGTACTGTTTCGGTGAAGTTCCCGAAGGACGTTACGACGGCGGCGCTGTCGAACTTCTCGCCGGTGCCGCTGTCCATCACCTTGCCTTCCAGCCTCTTATGCTCATAGCCCGGCATATCGTGCCCGGCATTGAGGTGGCAGCTTATGCACTGCAGGTCCAGCTTTTCGGAATTTTCCTCGTAGTAGAGGTGCGCCGTGATTCCGTCGTCGGAGATTCCTGTCGGGAAGAGGTTCACGTGGCATTTTTCGCAGGACCTGTTGTAAACGATCCCGGTTGCATGCTCGAGGGTTCTCTTTGATTCCCAGTCGATTTCGTCCTTGTCTTTGGTCATTTTCGACCAGAGGTCCTTCGCCCCGATTTTTGCCTTGGCCATATAGTACTTCAGGAATCCGTCCTCCTTCGGAGGCAGATGGCACTCGGCGCAGTCTGTCACGACTCCGCTGGCGTTATTGTAGTGATCGGATTTCTTCCAGTCAGCATCGGCCTTTTCGTGATAGTGGCAACTCATGCAATAGTCATTGGTGGAAGTGCGGTTCAGTGCGCCTGCAGCGAACAGCACGGCAAGGACTCCCACAAGAAATCCTCCTGTTGCGACCAGTAAAACAGCCTTTTTACTAACTTTTTTTGACATAGTACACTACATCCGTGAATAAGCTCGTAAATTTACAAAAAACCTTACTCTTGAGAAAATTTTGTGCGGGCTAATCGAAGCAAGGCGGCTGAAAACTGTCTTTCAGCCGCCTTGCTTCAGAAAACAAACGGGAATTCCCGAACGGCCGGACTTTACTTTCCGGCAATGATTCTGGCATCTTCTTCAGCGTCGATGCCGACTTTGCTCGCCAGTTTCTGCCGCTTCTCGCGGATTATCTCCTTGTGACGGATTGCCCAGTTCTCACAGAACACTGCGATGCAGGCAAGGCAGAAATAGATTATGGTCTGCAGGATCATCACTGCCATCTGTGAATCGGCAGCCCTCATGTCTCCGCCGGCAGCGCTGAGGTTGATGTAGGCCTGCACTCCGAAGGTGGACGGGAAGATGTACGAGAACACTTTCCAGAAGCCCGGGAAGGCCACTGTCGGCCAGGAGCAGCCTGTCAGGAACAGGGCCACGGGCGACATCGCAAGGAAGAGGACGAACACCGACTCCCTCCTGGTGATGAAGGTGCTCCAGAACATGCTGAAGAACACGCAGTCGGTGATGAAGAACATCAGCATCGCAAGCACGTCGTGAAACTCGCCTCGCTGCGGGATTCCGAAGATGGCCGGCACGATGAACGCTATGTACATTCCGATGGCCAGGTAGATCAGCCAGTAGGCGCCCCCGCGGCCAAGCACGCAGCGAACCAGTCCGTGGCCTTCCAGCTTGTCAGGAAGGGTGGCGAAACTGTGGTTCCTTTCCCTCGCCGTGCCGACAAGCAATGACATTCCGTAGAACAATGTCTGCTGGATGATGATCATCAGAATGGCCGAGATCAGGAAGAAGCTGTAGCTGGAAGCCCTGTTGTACGGGTTGTTGTCCTCGTAGCCGACAGGCTTGATGACCTGCGAGGCCTCCTGCCCGGTCATCCCGGTCATTGAGTAGCGCGTCATCTGAATCTGGCCGATCTCGTGAAGCATCACGAAGTTGGTGGCCATCAAGGCGTTCTTGTAGTAGAGGAAGCTGCTCATGTCGGCATACACTGACATCGTGGCAGTCTCCATCCTGGCCAGCTTCTCACCGAAGTCTGACGGGAAGTAGATGATGCCGTTGACCTTGCGTTCCTGCATCAGCTTCTCCGCCTCGGACATATTCACACATTTCGCGGCGACAGCGACCTCGCGTGTCGCATCTATTTCCCTGATGAAGCGGTGGCTGTCAGCGCAGTCCGCATCATCCACGATGGCTACCGGAGTGTCCGAAACTATGCCGTTGAGATAGACCACATTGTAAAGAAGCGGATAGACCAGTCCGGCGACAAGGAAGATCAGCAGCACTCCGCCATCGGAGAAAATCTGACGGAACTCGTGGCTGAATATTCCTAAAAAGTCTTTCAGCCAAGTCTTTATATATGTCATTTTCATCGCTTCAATCTTTAGGGAAGTTCTGGTGGATGTAGGCCTTCTTCAGTCTGGTGAGGCCGAAGAGAGGGATGAAGAGGAAGAGCAGCAGATAGATCACCTGCTGCCACCATCCGGCGAATCCCGATCCGAAGATGGCTTCCTGCACATAGAACTGGTAGTAGTGTCTCAGAGGAAAGGCTGCGGAGAGTCCCTGGATGTAAGGAGGCATCGCTTCGATCGGGAGAGTGAAGCCCGAAAGGGAGAAGCCCAGCACGCTGTACAGAGCGCCGATGCTCAGTGCAAGTCTCGGAATAGGCAGCATCTCGATGATGAAAATCGCGATGGCCTCGCTTGCGAGGACGAGCAGGAACACAGCCAGGAACATATTCCAGATGGAGCCTGCGAGCGGGAAGTGCATCTGGTGGTACATTATCATCACAAGCGTACCTCCTATAGCCCAGAAAATCAGAGTCCAGACCAGCAGTTTGCCGTTCAGCGCGCGGACAATCGAGTCGCCCGACGTGTTCAGAAGGTGTCTTGAAGTTCCGAACTTGAGTTCCGCGCCCAATGAATATATCAGCACGATGATCACGATCATTTCCAGCACGCCCGGAAGCAGGATGCTTGAAAGGTAATAGCTGTAGTTCGTGGTGACGTTGCCGATCTGGTGCAGATCGATGTTCACCGGCTGAATCATGCCCATTATCTGGCTGTCGTTGTAGCCCTTCATCCTGAAGACCTGTCTCTGGACGGCTCCGTTGGTGAGGTTGACCATTGTAAGAAGGTCTTTCCACGCAAGCGCACCGCTGACGAAGTACAGGCCGTTGATGTAGAAGGTGATTTTCGGCTGCCTGAAGGACTGGATGTCATCGTTCATTCCTTTCGGGATGACGCAGACCGCTGCGATTCTGCCTCGGTTGAGGTCCTCCCTGGCGGCCGCGTATGACTCGTAATGGACTACCTTGCCAAGCTGGGTGCCGTCCAGCTGTTCGCTGAAATTCCTTGATGTTGACGAGTAGTCGTTGTCCACCAAGCCTATCGGAATGTCGCTTGGCAGACCATCTCTAAGGAATGTCAGGAAGAAAACCGCGCAGAAAGCCACGACTCCGACAGAACCCAGAAGGTAGATCGGGCGTTGCCTGATGATTCTGAGCTCACGGCGGGCCACCGCGATTATTCTCTGCCAACTGCTCATGACCGAATGATTTTACTGCTTGACAATGGCTGACATACCTGGACGGATGCCTTCGACGGTCTCGTCAGGTACAGCCCTGACCTCGAAGGTCTTGGCATCGTACAGACCTGTTTCCTTCGTGGCCTTCCAGGTGGCGTAGGACTCGCGGACAGCAACATAGTTGACAGTTGCGGGAACTTCCTTGCCGTCCAGAGCCGGAATGATGACCGTAATCTTGTCGCCCTGCTTCATTCCGTGAAGATAGTCCTCACGGACATTGAAGGTGAACCAGATGTCGTTGAGGTCCGTGACGCTGGCCACGGGAGAACCCTGTCCGACAAGCTCGCCGACCTTAGGGAAGAGAGCCGAGATGATTCCGTCGGCCGGAGAGGTGAGGTAAAGCTCTCCGAGGTAGGACTCGACCTCCATCAAGGCACCGTCGGCCTGATCTACGAGAGCCTGCGCTGCGGCCTTGTCCTCGGCGCGCGCTCCGCTCACCGCCATATCATACTGGCTCTTGGCCGCCTTTGTCTGAGCCGCTGCGGCCTCGTACTTGGCCTTCACCTCATCGTATTTCTGTGCTGCGATGACTTTCTGGTCGTAGAGTTTCTGAATCCTGTCGAAAGACTTCTTCATAACATCTTCCTGTACAAGAGCCTGCTGGTAAAGCTCGTAAGCTCCTGCGATCTGCTCCTTTCTGGCTCCGTTCTGAGCCTTCCTGTTCTGGGCGCTGGCTGCGCTCTTCAAGGCGTTCGCCTGCGCGAGCTTGGCGCGTACCTCAGGAGAGTCGATGAATGCGACCGTGTCACCCTTGTGGACCATCTGGCCTTCCTTGACATAAAGTTCCTCTATCCTGCCAGGAACCTTGCCGGAGACTCTGTACTCGCTGGCCTCGGCCTCGCCCTGAATTGTCAGCGGCTTAGGCTTGGAGACGAAATAGCCGACGATCGCAATGATGAAAATGATCGCGATGAGCGCCACGATGCCGATCACAAGATTGTAGCTTTTCTTTTCCTTTTCCATAATATTTTTCCTTTTATGATTTTTCTATGAATATTCTTGTTCAGCCTTACGGCTTCCTTCTTTTTATCCTTGGCCCTTTTGTTCTATTCAGCCTTGATGCTGCCTTCGGCCTTGCTGAGGTTGGCGGCGAGCATCTGAAGCTCGATACCTGCGTCGATATATTCAGAATTGGCCTTGAGCCAGGCTGTCTGGGCGGCGAGAGTGGTGTTGGTCTCGATCACGCCGGCCTCGAAGCCGACCGTGGCGGTGCGAAGGTTCTCCTCGGCGCTTGCTAAGTTGTTGCGTGCCATCGTGAGCTTTTCGAAGGCCTCACTTTCCTGTTTGCGCAACTGGGTGACCTGAAGGTTGATAAGGTTCTTTGCATCCTCGAGCTGAGTTCTGTAGAGAGTGGCTTCGGCCTTTGCCTTACGGGTTTTGCTCATAGCCTCGAAACCGTGGAAAATCGGGATGTTGACCACTACGCCGGCGTTGAGGAATCCACCCCAGTCTTTCTGGAAACCATTCTTGAGGTTTGGATTTGTGACTGAATATCCGGCCATCAAAGCAATTTTCGGCATCATGTCAGCCCTTGCCACCCTCACTTTTCCATCGTAGATCCGAGATGCGAGTTCAAGGCTGCGGGTCTCAGGCCTGTCAGAATAGATCTGCTCCATTTCCTTGTCCGCTGTCATCTGAGGTACGGGGATGACTTCCAGATTCTCGTCGGCAAGCGTTATGTCGGAGTTGAGGTCCAGGCCAATCTGCTTGCAAAGCAGCATCTTGGCGAGTGTCAGGCCATTGTCGGACTTTGTCTTGAGCATGTCTGCCTCATTTGCCTTCACCTTTATCTGAAGGGCGTCGGATTCTGTAGCCACACCTTCCTTGACGGAAAGATCGACATCGTGCTCCATCTTGTGGAGAAGGTCGGCGTAAGCATCGGCGAGCTTCTTCTTGTTCGCGATGGAAACTATCTGCCAATATGCCTGATCGACATCCACGACCACCTGCTGGTACTGCTGTTCATACTGTGTCTTTGACAGTTGTTCTGCCAATTTGGCAATCTTGTTCGCGGCGATGATTTTCCCGCCCATGAACACAGGCTGCTGAAGAGTCACCGAACCGGCGAAGATGTTCTCGAGGTCCGGATGGAACGCATCGTCTATCTCTTTGCCCAGCGTATTGATTGTCTGGGACAGGTCTGCCTGCGACAATGCTCCGAGAACTGTCTGCCACATAGGACTTTTCATATATTCGGCCGCCGCTGCCGGGTTTGAGGTGATGGCCGTCATCAGGTTCTGGGTGAAGGCCTGCGCCTGGCCGTGGACCAGCGTTCCCATATTCTGCAGTTTCTGTGAAGTGGCATCGCTGACGAGTGCGAAGTCATTTGGATTGTAGATGTAGGCTCCGGTTGCGGAGATGTTCGGCAGGTAGTTGGCGAAAGCGATCTTGCGGTCGTAGCCGGCCATTTCTACCTTGGTCTCGGCCTGCTTGAGGGTCTTGTTGTTCTCGATGGCCATTTCCCTGCACTGCTCGAGAGTGAGTGTCTGCTGGGCTCCGGCCACAAGCGGCGTCAGAACCGTCACGGCCAACGCTGCGAATCTTGCAATGTTCTTGTTCATATTTCTTGACATAACTTTCTTTTTCCAGCCTTTCATCCCTGCGGTCCGGCTTTATTGTGAGCCGGCCGTCTGCCATTTCGTCCGGCTGACGTTCCGGAAAGGCCGCGCCCCTCACTGCAAATTGATTGCCAAATTTTACCAAACGAGTGTCGTTTAGGCGTTGTATATTGTTAAAAGGTCGAATATTGCGAAATTTTGCAATAGGAGCGAAAATATTTCTATATTTGCCGTTGGACTTTTTGACAAATCAGCACTACAACTATGCAGGATTCTTTACAGAACATAGGTCTGAAGCAGATCAGGAAGCTCGTTCCGATTCAGAACGGGCTGATGTTGAACGATGATTTCTTCATATTCGACGTCAAGTACAGCGACAACCTCAAGTTTCTTATGTATCCTTGCAGAACTGACGCCTACATCTGCGTTTTCTGCAAGACGGGACATTTTGACATAGAAATCAATCTCAAGACGTACCACATCGAAGACAATATGTTTTTTCTCGGAACTCCCGGGAACATAGTCAAGTTCAACAAGCCGGCCGACGGCGAACTTGACAGGCTCGATTTCATAGTTATGGCGATTTCGAAGGAATTCCTGTCAAGCATAAGCTTTGACTTCAAGAAAATATTCGGTGAAAAGATAAACATCCTTTCGCATCCTTGCCACCGACTGTCCGACAATGATCTTGAATTCTGTTCCAAGTATCTTGACCTTTTCGCCGATGTGATGAGGGCGGACATCCCGAACAAGAGGGAATCCGTCGGGTCGCTGCTCGGTTCGCTGCTTTATGTGACGAGCGGCCTGATGGAGAAGGATGCGGACGGAAGGCGCGAATCACAGCCTGAGGCTGTCAACACAAGGGTCAAGCTGGTCTTCGACCACTTTATGTCACTTGTCACTGAATATCATTCCGTAGAGCGGAATATGGCTTTCTATGCCGGCCGTCTCGGGCTGACTCCGAAATATCTCTCAAAGCTCATCAAGCAGGTGAGTGGCCGTTCGGCTCCGGACTGGATTGATTCGTTTGTGATTCTTGAGGCCAAGAATATGCTCAAGTACACCGATGACAGCATCAAGGAGATTGTCTATAAGCTCAATTTCCCGAATCCCTCGGTGTTCTACAAGTTCTTCAAGGCCCACACGGGTATGACCCCTTCCGAGTACCGCAACGGGTGAAAAGTCATTTTCTCAACCGGGCAGGCTTCCGCGTTGCCGGTCCCGGTACAAGCGAAACTTGAATTTGTAAGCAGATTTGCTTCATTTCTGAAAGATTTTTCGCGGAACCGTTTTAAGAAATTACAAAAAATCTTTGCAGATTAAATTATTCTTGATATCTTTGCCTCCGGACAGACAAAAGTTCTTTTTGTTGTCTATTTGTTAAGTTCGTTTTATATACACAGGCCGCCGCTTTGGGGAAAGCGGTGGCCTGTCTGTTTCGTGTGCGAGCCGGCCTGATTGGCCGGAGAATCATCGAAAAAAGGAAAAAACATTTTTTGCTGCCTTCATATTCACAAAAATTGCCTAAATTTGTCTTGATTACCACAGAAATCAATGCATAATTTAATAAACATTCAAAATGGGTAACAAGAAATCAAATCTGGCGGTCATCATCGTGATGTTCGCATTGTTCTTTATGATCGCATTCGTCACGAACCTTGCAGGTTCGATGGGCGTTGTAGTTACAAACCAGTTCGGAGCCTCAAAGGCGCTCTCACAGCTTGGAACTCTGGCCAACTTCATCGCATACGTTTGTATGGGTATTCCGGCCGGAATCATCCTCAAGAGAAAGGGGTACAAGGTGACATCCCTTCTCGCCGTCGTCATCGGCTTTGTCGGAGTGGGTGTACAGTTCCTTTCAGGCTACGCTGAGTCATTCGCAGTCTATGTTCTCGGTGCTTTCATCGCCGGATTCTCGATGTGTATGCTGAATATCGTGGTTAACCCGATGCTCAACACCCTCGGCGGCGGCGGCAACAAGGGTAACCAGCTCATTCAGTGGGGCGGTTCCTGCAACTCCATCGGTGCGACCATAGCTCCGGTCTTCGTAGGCTGGCTCGTCGGCGGAAGCATCGCGGACGCAACAGTGTCAAAGGCCGCTCCGGTTATGATCATCGCTATGGCCATCTTCGCAGTCGCCTTCATCGTGATTATGCTCACGGACATTCCTGAGCCTCATATGGAGACCCCTGAGGAGAAGGCTGCCCGTCTTTCCGGCAACAAGGTCAAGGACCCTTACGGACCGCTCTCATTCCGTCACTTCGTCCTCGGAGCCATCGCCATCTTCTTCTATGTAGGCATCGAAGTCGGCATCCCTAACACCGCCAACGTTTACTTCTCAGGTCTTGACTGGGTAGGTCCTGCCCTTGCAGGCACGATGATCGGCGGTTACTGGCTCTGTATGCTCATCGGCCGTCTGGTCGGTGCCAGCGTAGGCGCCAAGGTCAGCAGCAAGGCTATGCTTCTCGTCACTTCAGCCGTGGCCATCGCTTTCATCCTCTGCGTCGTGTTCATTCCTGAGACCGTGACTGTCAACATCGCCGGCAGCGTAATCCCTCTCGCTCTCGTGTTCATCCTTCTCTGCGGTCTCTGCACATCCATAATGTGGGGCGCAATCTTCAACCTCGCAGCTGAAGGCCTCGGAAAGTACACTGCAGCCGCTTCCGGAATATTCATGACCCTCGTCTGCGGTGGCGGTATCATTCCGTTCATCCAGAACTTCATCGCCGACAAGGTCGGCTCGCTTCAGAGCTACTGGCTCATCATCGCCTGCCTTGCCTACCTCATCTACTACGCTGCCGCCGGTTCGAAGAATGTCAACAAGGACATTCCTGTAGAATAATGAAATGATCGATGCGCGGCTGTCTGAAACAGGGCGGCTGCGCGTTTTTTCTGTAAAACAACAATCACAATGGAACAGAATCTTGTAATAGGAATAGACGTCGGTGGTCAGACCACCAAATGCGGCGTGGTTGACGCCCGCGGAACAGTGCTGGCCCAGACCGTAATCCGCTCGGACAACTACACCGAAGCGGCTCCCTACATCGAGGAACTTGCCGTAGCCCTCAAGAAAATCATAGCCGATGCGCACGCAGAAGGCCAGATCCGCGGAATCGGAGTCGGAGCCCCTAACGCGAACTTCTACACCGGCGAAGTCGAAAACGCCGTCAACCTTTCCTGGGGACGTTCAGGCTCGATACCTTTCGCCAATATGCTTTCCGAGGCTACGGGAGGCATCCCTGTGAAGCTTACCAACGATGCCAATGCAGCGGCGATGGGCGAGATGACCTACGGAGCGGCAAGGGGAATGAAGAATTTCATAATGATCACTCTCGGTACCGGAGTCGGCAGCGGAATCGTCATCAACGGAGAGGTGGTCTATGGACACGACGGGTTCGCAGGCGAACTTGGCCACACTTCCATCGTGCGTCACAACGGCCGCCGCTGCAACTGCGGCAAGAGCGGATGTCTCGAGACCTACTGCTCGGCGATAGGAGTCGCCAGGACTGCCCGTGAATGGCTGGATATGAGCGATGAACCTTCCCTGCTGCGCAGCCTTGACAGCATTTCCTCCAAGGATGTCTATGAAGCCGCCAAGGAAGGAGACAAGATGGCAATCAGAATCTTTGAATATACAGGTACCCTTCTGGGGCAGGCTTTCGCCGATTTCATCGAGTTCTCTTCTCCGGAAGCCATAGTGCTCTTCGGCGGACTCGCAAGGAGCAAGGAGTTCCTTACCGGGCCTATCGAGCGCTCAATGAACGAAAACGTGCTTCCTTTGTGGCGCGGAAAGGTCAAGCTTGTCTATTCGCAGCTCAAGGAGTCCGATGCCGCCATCCTCGGCGCATCCGCACTCGCCTGGTAGAAGAAACGACCTTGAATGATAACGGGAAAGGCGCTGGCTTGTTGGAGTCAGCGCCTTTTCGATTTCTGCCGTTCCCGGGTTCCTACCGTCTCCCGGCTTCGTACTCTTTCTTGACTTCCTCAAGAAGTTTGTCGGCCTTCTCGTAACCGTCGGCCGGAGCCTTCCAGACTATCGCGAAGAGAATCACTCCGACGGTGCCAAGGGCTATGGCCACCTCGAAGACTGAGTTCCAGCCGAACTTGTCGGCAAGGAAACCGAACATCAGACCTGACACTGCAGTGCTGGCGTAACCCAGGATGCCGGCCATTCCGTTGGCTGAAGAGGCGACCCTCTTGGTCGCCTGGTTGGACAGGCATATTCCTATAAGGGCCTGAGGCATATAGACAAAAAAGCTCGCGAGGATTATGAGACCGACAGCCACCCCGTTCATTTCCTTAGGAGTGAGCCAGAAGAGGACGAAACAGGCCGTGGCCGCGGCGAGACCGATCAGACAGGTCCTGTGCGCCCTGCTGGCGAAGAACTTGTCGGTAATCCAGCCGCCCAGAAGGGTTCCGACTATTCCGAGAACTTCCGTGACGGCCACAACCGTGGATGCGGTCGAGATGTCAAGCCCTCTGTCCTGTGTGAGGAAAGTCGCTCCCCAGTCCAGAATGGTGAAACGGATGATGTAGATGAAGAAGTTGGAGATCGCGAGAATCCAGATGATCGGGTTCTTGAACACCATTTCCTTGACGAATCTCTTGTAGGCGTAGTCTGTGAATTCTTTCGGTTCAGCTACGACTTCCACGGCCGGAGCGTTGTCATCAATGGTTTCCGGATCAGGCAGTCCGACAGATGCCGGGGTGTCCTTCAGGCCGAAAAGAATCAGGACACTGCCCGCTATGGCCAGCATTGCAGGGATGAAGAAGCACCACTGCCAGGCCGCATAGGAGAAATGGCTGAGAATGAACGTGCCGCAGAGGAAGGCCACGAGGCTGGCGCCGATCGAGTGCGAACTGTTCCAGATGGACTGCTTTGTAGCAAGTTCCGAAGGCTTGATCCAGTGCGCCATAAGACTTCCGCACGGAGGAAATCCCATTCCTTGAGTGTAACCGTTTATCAGCCAAAGACTTCCGATGAATGTAACGAGGCCTGCTGTGGCCTTGCCTTCGGCATCGAGGAAATTGAATATGCCGTTCATCTCCGGGCTGAGGCCTATGAGGATGTTGACGGCGGCGGAGAGGAACAGGCCTGTCGCCATCATCTTCTTGCGGCTGACCCGGTCGGCGATGAATCCGTTGATGAATCTTGACACTCCGTAGATGATGCCGTTCAGAGTCAGGAACAGACCCAGCTTCACCTTGCTGATTCCCAGCTCGGCCTCAAGAGCCGGCATAGTGATGCTGAAGTTCTTGCGCACGAAGTAGAACATCGCGTAGCCTATCATCAGAATGATCAGTGTCCTCCACTGCCAGTAGTTGTATTTTTTCTTGACCGATACGTCCAGTTTTCCCTTTCCTGCCATTGGCTTATCCTGTGTTTTTATTAAATGGTGTTCAATACAAGAATGCAAAGGTACGAAAAAACTGGAACAACTTCTTAACTTTGCAGGCGGAACATTCGGGGACAAGTTCAGGAACATATTCAGGAACGGAACGCTTCTAATAATTAAAGGAAATGGACAGGAAGGAATATATGGAGATACGCGGGGCCAAGGCTCACAACCTCAAGGGAGTCAATGTGGACATCCCGCGCAACGAGTTCGTCGTGGTGACGGGCCTGAGCGGCAGCGGGAAATCCTCGCTGGCGTTCGACACGGTCTATGCCGAAGGCCAGAGACGGTATATGGACACTCTTTCGACCTATGCCAAGCACTTTATGGGGATTCTTGAAAAGCCTGAGGTGGAAAGTATTACGGGCTTGAGCCCGATTATCGCCATAGAGCAGAAGACCACCGGCAACAATCCCCGCTCCACAGTAGGAACAATCACCGAGATATTCGATTTCCTTAGACTTCTGTATGCGAGGGCGTCGAGAGCATATTCACCGGTGACGGGGAAGGAGATGGTCCGCTACACCGACGAGCAGATAGTGGACCTCATAATGAATGAATATTCAGGCAAGAAATGCTACCTGCTGGCTCCGCTGGTGAGGGGAAGGAAGGGTCACTACCGTGAACTGTTCGAGCAGCTGCGCAAGCGCGGCTACACCGATGTCCGCGTGGACGGAGAGATCAGGCCTCTTAACGAAGTTGACGCCCTGGACCGCTACAAGGGCCATTTCATCGAACTGGTCGTGGACAAGCTGAAGCCGTCCAAAGGCGACGAAAAACGCATCAGGGATTCTGTGATGACCGCACTGAACCTGGGCAAAGGCTCCGTGGCTCTTCTGGAGATGGGATCGGACAGGCTGAAGCATTTCTCCAAGCATCTTGTCGATCCGGATTCCGGCCTGTCTTTGCAGGAACCGGCCCCGCACTCCTTCTCATTCAATTCGCCGGAAGGCTATTGTCCTCACTGCAAAGGACTTGGAATGATTGTGGATGTCAACATCGACACCATAATCCCGGACAGGTCCGTCTCGATCGCCGAAGGAGGAATAGTGCCGCTCGGAAAATTGCGCGAGACCAAAAAGTTCGATGTGCTGCGCTCCATCGCCAGAAAATATGACTTCTCCCTTTACGACCCGATCGCCACGGTTCCTGACGAAGCCATATCCCACATAATATTCGGCAGCGATGAACTTTTCCGCGTGGGGGAGGGGAATATGTCCGAGATGGTCACTTTCGGTGGAGTCGTGGAGGACATCGACGAGAAGGTCCAGTGTCCTGTCTGCCACGGTACCCGCCTCAACGAGAATGCGTTGTGCTTCAGGATAGACGGCAGGACCATCGCCGATGCGGCGGCAATGGAGATGTCCGAACTGTACGAATGGTTCCGTTCTCTGCCGTCAAGGCTGACCGGCAGGGAGAACAGCATAGCCGGGGACATTCTCAAGGAACTGAACGAGAGGGTGAAGTTTATGCTGGACGTAGGTCTGGACTATCTTTCGCTGGACAGGCCTACCGCATCCCTCTCCGGAGGAGAAAGCCAGAGAATCAGGCTCGCCACCCAGATCGGCTCCAAGCTGGTTAACGTGCTGTACATTCTCGATGAACCGTCCATCGGACTGCATCAGAGGGACAACCGCAAACTGATAGCCTCCCTCAAGGAACTGCGCGACGAAGGCAATTCCGTGATGGTCGTCGAACACGACCTTGAGACGATGATGAGCGCCGACTGGCTGGTGGACGTCGGCCCCGGAGCGGGAGAAGCGGGCGGAAGAATATGCCTGAGCGCGCCGCTGTCCGCCCTGAATGAATATTCGTCGGAAGAAGGGAAGGCTCCGGCATCCCTGGACAAGGAAACCGCCGCACACTGCATATTCGGAAAGTCACTTACCCTGGATTATCTCCGGGGTCGCGAGAACATCGCCGTGCCTTCCGTAAGGAGAAAGGGCAACGGTCTGTTTCTCAGCCTGAAAGGAGCATCGGGCAACAATCTTAAGGATGTTGATGTGGACTTTCCGCTCGGATGCTTCATCGGTGTGAGCGGAGTCAGCGGAAGCGGCAAATCGACCCTCGTCAACGAGACGTTGATGCCGATCCTGAAGAACCGCTTCTACAGGGCCAAGCTCCATCCGCTGCCGTACCGCTCCATAGAAGGGGTGGAGAACATAGACAAGCTGATCGAGATCGACCAGAGCCCGATAGGCCGCACGCCGCGTTCCAATCCGGCCACTTTCACCGGCGTGTTCAACGACATCCGCAATCTTTTCGCCGAAACTCCGGACGCCAAGGTCCGCGGATTCAAGGCCGGACGTTTTTCGTTCAATGTGGCCGGAGGACGTTGCGAGGCCTGCAAGGGAGCTGGGATCAAGGTCATCGAGATGAATTTCCTGCCATCGGTCAATGTGGTCTGCGACGAGTGCAGGGGCCGGCGTTACAAGGATGACACCCTCGCCGTCCACTACAAGGGCAAGAGCATCGACGATGTGCTGGAGATGCCCATCAGCGAGGCCTACGAGTTCTTCAGGCCGATTCCGTCCATCGCGCAGAAACTGAAGGCGCTTGTGGATGTGGGGCTGGGCTACGTGCATCTGGGCCAGTCTGCCGTGACCCTGTCCGGCGGCGAGAGCCAGAGGATGAAACTGGCCGCGGAACTATTCAGAAAGGCCACGGGCAACACTCTCTACATCCTCGACGAGCCTACGACCGGGCTTCATTTCGAAGACATCAAGATTCTTCTCGGAGTGCTGCAGCAGCTTGTGGATCAAGGGAACACAGTCATCATCATCGAGCATAACCTTGACGTGCTGAAGAGTGTGGACTACATCTTCGACCTCGGTCCGGATGGCGGTCGCCGCGGTGGCCGGATTGTCGCTCAGGGTACACCTGAGGACCTTTCCCGCAATCCTGATTCCGTCACCGGCCCTTATCTGAGGGACGTCCTGTAATGGTGTTGTTTCCTATTCCCGTTCCTGCGGAAAGTAATTCGGGTTCTTGAATATGAAAGCGCCGTCATCGGAAACGCATCCGACGATCCGGCGTGCTCTGATCGGCTTGCGGTCATAGTAATCCTGAGCTGACGGGTCCAGCGAACTGGTCCGCACGACCTGCGCCGAATGGATGAACCTGCCTCCGCCGATGTACATTCCGACGTGCGAAATCCTCTCCGCAGTGCTGTCGGTGGCCTCTTTCCCCCAGAAAAGAAGGTCCCCCGGAAGCAGTCCGTTCCAGTCAACGTCACCGTTGTCTCTGAATATCTCCACGTCCTTTCCGGTCCTTGCCTGCTGTGAGGCGTTCCTCGGCAGAAGAATGCCGTTGGAGAAATAGACGCATCTGGTCAGGCCGCTGCAGTCCACGTTCTTGGCCGAAGTTCCTCCCCACATATACGGCACGCCCAGGAAGCCGAGCGCTGTCCGGACAAGACTTTCCCTGAAGGAGTCTTCGCCATTGTAACCGTTTCTCTTTTCCTTGGCCCATCTGTAGAACACCGCCACATCTTCGGCGGGCACATAGCCGGTTTTCCCTGACGGCAGCACGACCCCTGCGAAATGCTTCCTGAGGACGGCGCGTCCTTCCTCCACGCCCTTCAGCCGTCCGCTCTTGTGCACTTTGCTTTCATACATTATCCTGACGATGTCCCCGAGAACGAATTCCGACACTATCCTCGATTCCGTTGAGGGTTCTTCGAATATGCGGGTGCTCATTGCCGTGCAGATGTATTTCGGGGCTTCCAGATAGTCTTCCAGCTCTTTTTCGTCCATAGGGACCAGTCCCATATCGGTCACCCACGCAGTGTACGGGTCCGGGCTTTCAATCTTCACCCAGCTGCCGTTCCTTTCGACAATCTTCACAACGGTCCCCATAAGCGCCTGGTTCCCCAGCTCCGCCGCATAGTCCGGCATCTCGCGCATGAAGTTGGCGGAGAATTCCACGACAGCCATCGTTTTCTCCTGTCCGTATGCCACTGCTGCCGCTGCAGACAGAACAGTCAATGTGAAAATATTCAGTAATTTACCCATATCCAATCGATTATGTTCAATGTTACCTTTGCTTTGCAGCAGCTTGCCGCACCGGCCGGGGCCGCATCCGCTTCACCCTTTCAGAAGTATTCCTGCCGAGAAAGGATTGTAAAAATATCCACATTTCATTAGTTTTGCAATATGTTCGACTTTCCTGAGGGTAAAAGATACAACACTTTTGTGGGCTACTACCGCCGCAGGTACGGGGAACGGCTTCAGAAGCTGGTCCTTGATGCGGGTTTTTCCTGCCCGAACAGGGACGGAACGCTGGGACTCGGCGGCTGCACCTACTGTGACAACGCCGCATTCCATCCCGGCTACAGCACTCCCGGCAAATCACTTCACGAACAGATAGACGAAGGCATTGTATTCCACAGGATCCGTTACCCTCGCGCAAAACACTATCTCGCATATTTCCAGGCATATTCAAACACCTACGGCCCGCTGGAGAGGCTGAAGGCTCTTTACGAAGAGGCTCTATCGCACCAGTCGGTGGTGGGCGTCGTGATAGGCACACGCCCGGACTGCATCGACGAAGCCAAGCTTGACTACCTCGCCGACCTTGCCTCGGGACGCATTCTGAAAGACTGGACGCGGTTGCTCGATGGCCCGCAAACCGACGCAGGAGCCGCCGGACAGACTCTGCTCACAGCCCCGCTGGTCGTTATGGAGTACGGAATCGAATCCTGCTATGAAGCTACATTGAAAAGAATCAACCGCGGCCACGGCTTCGAGACGGCCCGCAAGGCTGTCGGGATGACGGCCGCCCGAGGCCTCGACGTCTGCGCCCACTTCATTCTCGGCCTCCCCGGCGAAACAAGGCAGATGCTTCTGGACCAATGCGAAGCAATCTCTTCGATGCCGCTGCGCTCGGTGAAGTTCCACCAGCTTCAGATTGTAAAGGGTACGAGGATGGAGAAGGAATATTCCGCCTCGCCTTCAGACTTTCTCCGTCTTGATCTGGACAGCTACCTTGACCTTGTCGTTGACATTCTTGAGCGCCTCCGTCCGGACCTGTCCATAGAGCGTGTCGCAGGAGAAGTCCCTCCGCGCTTCGTCACCGAAACTCCGTGGGGGCTGGTGCGCAATTTCGAGATTCTGCGCCTTCTCGACAGCCGCCTCTCGGACCGGGACACTTTTCAGGGTCGTCTTTTCAACAAAAAATGTGTATATTTGTCAAATTTATTTGATGACAATGGCTAAGTTCGTAAACAGAGAGATTCCTGAAGGCCTCACCTTCGATGACGTGTTGCTCGTTCCGGCACATTCCGATGTACTTCCTCGTGACGTTGACGTCACTACCAGTTTTACCGCTGACATCAAGCTCCACACTCCGATAGTGTCCGCCGCTATGGACACCGTTACGGAGGCCGACCTGGCTATCGCGATGGCAAGATCCGGCGGTATTGGCGTGATACACAAGAATATGCCGATAGAACAGCAGTGCGAACAGGTCCGCAGGGTGAAGAGAGCCGAGAACGGGATGATCTATGATCCTGTTACAATCGGCCCGGAAGCCACTGTCGGCGTAGCTCTCGCGATGATGAAGAAGCATCACGTCGGCGGCATCCCTGTAGTCGATGCCGACAACTATCTCATCGGCATTGTCACGAACCGTGACCTCAGGTTCCTTGAGAACATGAAGCAGCCGATATCCGAAGTTATGACCCGCGAGAACCTCGTGACCGCTCCAAAGGGCATCACTCTCGCCGAGGCCACCAAGATCCTCCAGCACAGCAAGGTCGAGAAGCTTCCTGTAGTTGACAAGGACGGCAAACTCGTGGGCCTCATCACCTACAAGGATCTGATGAAGATCAAGGACAATCCGATCGCGTCCAAGGACAGCAAGGGCCGTCTCCTTGTCGCGGCTGCGGCCGGCATCAAGTCCGACACCGTCGACAGAATCGGTATGCTGATCGAGGCAGGTGCCGATGCGGTCGTTCTCGACACCGCCCACGGACATTCCGAAGGTGTTCTCCAGATGATTAAGAAGGCTTGCGATGCCTACAAGGACTTCCAGATCGTGGCCGGAAACGTGGCCACCGCTGAAGGTGCGAAGGCTCTGGTTGAGGCCGGGGTCAAGGCCGTGAAGGTCGGCATCGGTCCGGGATCCATCTGCACGACGCGAATCATAGCCGGCATCGGCGTCCCTCAGCTGACAGCCGTGATGGAAGCCTCCGACGCCCTCAAGGGTACGGGCATCCCGGTCATCGCCGACGGTGGCATAAGATATTCAGGAGACATCGTGAAGGCTCTCGCCGCAGGCGCCAGCACCATTATGGCCGGCTCGCTGCTCGCCGGAACTGAGGAATCCCCCGGAGAGACGATCATTATGAACGGCCGCCGTTTCAAGGCTTACCGAGGAATGGGGTCTCTCGAAGCGATGGAGCAGGGTTCCAAGGACAGGTACTTCCAGGATATGGAGTCCGATGTCAAGAAACTCGTGCCGGAAGGCATCGTGGCCCAGGTTCCGTACAAAGGTACGGTGTCCGAGGTCGTCTATCAGCTGGTCGGCGGTCTGCGCTCCGGAATGGGGTACTGCGGCGCCCACACCATCGCCGATTTGAGAAAGGCACAGTTTGTGCGGATAACCAACGCCGGTTTCCTTGAGAGCCATCCGCACGATGTGACCATCACCAAGGAAGCTCCTAACTATTCCAGGTAGCGCATAATGCCGAAAAGGTTCCGCAAATATTTTCCGTGGCTGCTCCCGCTGCTGCTCTTGCCGTCCTGCAAGGCGATTTCCTCGCTGGTGCACGACGGAGAGGTGGTGGCCAGGATCGGCAGCCACAAACTCTACCGATCGGACCTTGACGGAGTGGTTCCGCCCGGCACGTCTCCGGAAGACAGCGTGAATCTGGCTGATCTCTACATCAATTCCTGGGCGAAGGACAAGGCATTCCTCGACATCGCCCAGAAATGTCTCTCCAAGGAGGAGAAGGATGTTTCCAGGGAACTTGAGGCCTACAGGCAGTCCCTTCTGCGCTACCGTTATGAGCAGAGGTACGTCAATGAGCGTCTGGACACGACCGTCACCCCGGCTCAGATAGAGGAATATTATCAGTCGCACAAGGAAAATTTCCGGCTTGTCCGTCCGATTTTCAAGGCCCGTTTCCTGAACATCGCGAAGGATTCGCCGAATCTCCCGGTAATCCGCAGGCTGATGTCTTCGGACAAAGTCGAGGATGTGGTCGCCGCCGACAGCGTGGCTTTCAACTCGACCCAACATTACCACGACTACTCTTCGTCCTGGATAGATGCTGTGGCTCTGGCTGCGGAGTTCGGCGTCGACTATCCCCAGATGCTGTCCCACCGCAGCGGACAGTTCATAGAAATGCCTGATGGCGGGAACAATGTCTCGGTCGCCTTCATCGTGGACTCGAGGAAGGCGGGAGAGGATGCTCCTCTGGATTTCTGCGAGGACAGGATCCGTGACATAATCATCAGCTGGCGGAAGCACGAATTGCTCTCCGGTTTGGAACAGGACTTGATAGAGGACGCCAAGGTTAAGGAGAATTTTGTAATATATTCGAAATGATAAGGAAGACAGCACTCACTATCTTTGCCGTCGCCGCCGTGTGCACAGCGGCCTCCGCGCAGAAATACAAGTACGTTGACAAGACGGTCGCCGTGGTCGGCAATGAGGCCGTGATGATTTCCGACATAGAAGGAGCGGTCAAGGACAGAAGCGCCCAGGGAATGGCATCGGACAAGAATGTCCGCTGCGAAGTCCTTGAGTCGATTCTAGAGTCCAAACTTTTCCTGATGCAGGCGAGAGTCGACTCGCTGACGGTCAACGAGGATATGGTGGAGGGAAGCCTTTCCCAGCAGGCCGACAGGATGCTGACCTACCTCGGAGGCGAAGACAAGGTCGAGGAATATTTCGGCAAGCCGCTCTACCGTCTCCGCCTGGAATGGCGCAAGCAGTACGAGGAGATGAGCCTCACCCAGCAGGAGCAGAGCGAGATAATGAAGAAGATTCCGGAAATGACCCCATACGATGTCAAGGAATATCTTGACACGGTCGACACCAAGAATCTTCCGGTGGTCCCTATCAAGTACCAGCTGAGCCAGATTTGTCTTTATCCGGACCGCGAAGCCGCCAATCTTGCCGTGCGCGAGAAGCTTCTCGAGCTCCGCGAAAGAATCATCAACGGCGAGAAGTTCTCCACGCTCGCCCGCATATATTCAGAAGACCCGGGCAGCGCCCGCAAGGGAGGGGAACTCGGAATGGCTTCGAAGTCAATCTTCTGGCCGGCTTTCTCCGATGCGGCGATGGCCTTGAAGCCGGGCGTGATCTCGCAGATCGTCGAGACTCCGGACGGCTTTCACATCATCGAGGTGATCGAGAAGAAAGGCGATATGTTCAACGCCCGTCACATCCTGATGAAGCCCAAGTACACCGACGCCGACCGCGAGAAGGCGTTCAAGACTCTTGACAGCCTGAGGACAGAGATACTCAACAGCGCTGTTTCATTCACGATGGCCGCAAGCTTCTATTCACAGGATCCTGCCACCAAGACCAACGGAGGGCAGATGTCCGACCCGAACACCGGCTCTTCCTATTTTGAAATAGACCAGCTGAAGCCTGAGGACTACAAGGCCATCGGGAATCTGAAGGAAGGCGAAATCTCGCAGCCGGTCGAGTCCACCGACAACGATGGCCGTCAGGACCAGTACAAGGATTTCGTGGTCGGCAAGACCATCTACAAGATAATCAAGGTGGACAAGATCATCCCGGCACACACGGCCACCTTCGATGAAGATTTCAGCCAGCTGCAGGAGCAGGTCCGTCAGGACAAGCAGACGAAGGCGATAGATGATTTCCTTGCAAAGAAGATCAAGGAGACTCACATCATCATCGACCCGATGTTCAAGGACTGTGAATTCAGACGTTCCGGCTGGTCATCCAAGTTTTCTGAAGACTGATGCTGTCGCGGCGGCTTGCATATTCATTGATTTTTCTGATCCTTCCGCTCTGTCTCTTCGCCCAGAAGAACGAGCAGAAGGATAGTCTTGTACGCCTGCTCGGCTGCAACGAACTTCAGCAGGTGGAGGAGCGGGGAATAAGTTTCCGCAAGGCTCTTGGCAACGCCCGCTTCGAGCACAATTCCACGATGCTCCTCTGCGACACCGCCCTCTGGAACGTCAACCAGAATGTCATCAACGCCTTCGGCCACGTGCGCATCATCCAGAACAACACTGTCCTGAGCAGCGACTGTCTGGACTATCTGATCGACCAGAACCTCGCCCAGTTCCGAGGTACGCTTGTCCAGCTTCAGGACAAGGACAAGAACACGTTGAGGACCAGGGACCTGGACTACAACACCAAGGACAGCGTGGCCGTTTTCCGCAACGGCGGCGCCCTGCGGGACAAGGACGGACAGGTCATCGAAAGCTGGCAGGGTACATACGATTCGAAAATCACCACGTTCTCCTTCGAGCGGAACGTGAACATGTACACGGACTCCGTCTTCGTCAAGACCGGCAGCCTGACCTACAACACCAGCACGGGGATAGCCGTGTTCGGCACTGGAACCAATGCCTGGCGGGATGCGAATATGCTTTCTTCCGAGGCAGGTACTTACGACCGCGGGGCTGAAGTCTTCACGTTCACGGACAATGTCCATCTGCTGACTTCCGCCCAGGAAGCGTGGTCGGACACCCTCGTGTACTACCGTACCCCGAACAATGTCGAAATGTTCGGTCACGTCGAGCTTCTCGACACGACCAGGAATGCAGCGGCAGTGGCAGGCTATGTCCAGTACATAGATTCCTCTTCCTTCATCAGGATGACCCGTGACCCTGCGATCATCCTCTTCACCGAGCAGGACGCCCGGAAGGACACCGCCTATGTCGGAGCGGACACATTGATATTCAGAGCAATTCCACGTTATGCCGTTGATTCTTCGGAGATTGTATCTTCCGAGGCCAGGGTGCAGGAACTGAATGCCGATGCTGTGACGGCCTACCGCCGGAAGGCGGCGCAGGATGCTGCAGCGGCGGCCGAGTCTGCCCGCAAGAAGATGGAGGAAGAGGATCCTAATGCGGCCAAGGCCAAGGATAGGGGAGGAGCCGGCACAGGTGAACCGGCCGGGGCTTCGGCTTCGGGCAAGGCTTCGGGCAAGGCTTCGGCCGGCGGCGGTAATCCGCCTGCGGCGGCAAAGCCTGTCGGAACGGCCAGGACCTTGGACAAGAACATAGGCAAGAGCAAGGCGCCGATACTGCCGGCGCCGTGGGACGATTCACCCGAGATGGAAGCCCCCGGGTGGCGTTTCCATCCCCAGCTTCCGGACACGGTGAAGACCGCCCGCCGGCAGGACACTGCGAAGGTACTTGCCGGGCAGGACACGACAAAGGCGCTTGCAAAGTCCGACACTTTGAAGACCGGCATCCGGCAGCGCGACACGACGGTCGCCGCCGCCCAAGTGCCGGACAGCCTGACATCGGGGCAGAAAATCCTGTCTTCCGGAGTTCCCGTCCCCCAGCCTGATTCTTTGTTGAATATGCCTGCAGACTCCATCGGAGTCGCTGCCGATTCCATAGCAACCGCCGACTCCCTCGCCAATGTGCCGAAGGATTCCACCAAGATCAGTTTCCTTTATGGACTGAAGAACGTGAAAGTCTTCAGGTCGGATATGCAGGTTGTCTGCGACTCTCTGGCCTATAATGACTTGGATTCTCTTATCAGGCTTTATCGTCAGCCTGTCGTCTGGAACGAGATCAAGCGGCAGTATACTGCCGACAGCATAACGGTGATAGTCAGGAACAGGGCGATAGAACGCGCCAGCCTGATGTCCAACGCCTTCATAATAGTCAATGAAGACTCTCTCTGCTTCGACCAGATCAGGGGCGCTGAAATGATGGCCTATTTCGACAGCACCGGAGCGCTGAAGCGCTTCGACTCGATGGGCGGTGCTTCCGGGCTTTTCTACATCGAGGAGAACGGCACCCTCGCAACTGTCAATAAGTTCGAAGCCAAGATGCTGACGGCCACCCTGGCGAACGGAAACATCCAGGACCTGAACTACTTCGACACAGTAAAGAGCGACGCCTATCCGGTCGTTCAGCTGAAAAAGGACGAAAAGATTCTCAAAGGTTTCGAGTGGCAGCCGGACAAGCGTCCGCAGGGTCCGGAGGATGTCACTCCTTACAAACCTCGCGAATCCGAGCGTCAGAAGTACGAACAGGTTCCACAGGCAGACTTCCGCCAGACGGAAATCTATTTCCCGGGCTATATGGACAGCGTGCACAAGATGCTCGCCCGGCAGGATTCTCTCAAAAGGGTCCGCAGGGCGGAACGGAGACGTCTTGAGGAAGCGCGGAAGATCGAGGAGGCCCGCATCGCCGACAGTCTCAAACTTGCCGCGGTCACTGACAGCCTTGCCGCCGTCCAGGATTCGCTGGCCCTGAAAGCCGCCGCTGACAGTCTGTCCGCCGCCCGGGCTGATTCTCTCGCCGCCGCCAATGCTCTTTCTCAGAAGGATTCGCTCGCCGTTGCAGACAGCCTTGCCTCCGCCCGTGCCGATTCCCTGGCCAATGATCCGAAGCACGTAAGGGAACACGAGAGGGCGCAGAAGAAAGCCGCTCGCGAACAGGCCCGCAAGGACAGGGCCGCCGCCAAGGAAGCCCGCTGGGCCGAACTTGACGCGCGAGATGCAGCAAAGGCTAAGGTAAAAGAAGAAAAGGCCTTGGAAAAGAAGCGCAAGGCTACTCTCAAGACCTTAAAAGCCAGGGATAAGCGTCTGGAAAAAGAACAGCGGATGATCGACCGTTACAAGGCCCGCTACGAAAAGCGCAAGGCCAGGGCCGACAGAAGAAAGCGATAATCTTTACAGCAGTTTCTTCTTCAGCGCATCGATCATGTCGACGGTCATCGTCTCCAGATCGTAGGACGGAGTCCAGCCCCATTCCTCGCGGGCGCAGGAATCATCCATCTTGTCCGGCCACGAATCAGCGATGGCCTGACGGACAGGATCCACCTCGTAGCGCATCCTGAATCCAGGAATATGCTCCTCGATCTTCTTGCGGAGGATTTCCGGATCGAAACTCATCGAAGCGATGTTGAACGAATTGCGATGCTTCAGTTTGGACGGATCCGCATTCATTATGTCAACCGCAGCCTTCAGGGCGTCAGGCATATACATCATATCCATATACGTTCCTGCTGCGATAGGGCAGACGAACTCCTCGCCCTTGACTGCGGCGTAGTAGATCTCGACTGCGTAGTCGGTCGTGCCGCCGCCCGGAAGTGTGACGTTGGAGATCAGTCCCGGGAAACGCACCGAACGGGTGTCCACTCCGTACTTGGTGTGATAGTAGTCGCTAAGCAGTTCCGTGGCCACCTTAGTCACGCCGTACATCGAGCGAGGCCTCTGGATAGTGTCCTGCGGAGTGTTCCGGTGAGGTGTCTCAGGGCCGAACGAGCCGATGGACGAAGGTGTGAACACCGCGACATTGTTCTCGCGTGCGATCTCGAGGATATTCATCAGTCCGTTGATCTGGATGTTCCAGGCCATCTGAGGTTTTCTTTCCGCCACGGCTGAAAGAAGTGCCGCAAGATTATAGACAGTGTCGATGTTGTACTTCTTCACGATAGCGAGAAGCTGCTCGCCGTTGCAGACATCAGCCTCCTCGGCCGGACCGCTTTCAAGCAGAATCCCTTTAGGTTCAGCGCCTTTGATGTAGCCGGCGACAACGTTGCCCTCCGGGTACATATTCCTGATTTTCATCGTCAACTCCGAACCGATCTGTCCGGTTGAACCAATCACTAAGACATTTTTCATTGCACTTCGCTTGTTTATTGCTAAATTAGCGAGTGCAAATTTACACTAATTTTCCTGAAGTGCTTGAAATTTCACAGAAATCTAAGCACTCTCATCAAGATTTGATATCTTTGCCGTGACGAAAGATAAAACTTTTTAATATTTATTCAATATGTACGGTAAATTTCAGGAACATCTTCAGAATGAGCTTGCTTCCATCAAGGAAGCCGGCCTCTACAAGGATGAAAGAAACATAGCCTCCGCCCAGTCGGCCGAGATTACTCTCCAGGACGGCAGCAAGGCTCTTAACTTCTGCGCCAACAACTATCTTGGACTTGCCGACTCCCCGCGCCTCATCGAAGCCGCGAAGAAGGCTATGGACGAGAGAGGCTTCGGAATGTCTTCAGTAAGATTCATCTGCGGCACGCAGGATCTCCACAAGGAACTTGAGGCCGCCATCTCCGACTTCTTCCACACCGAGGACACCATTCTCTACGCTTCCTGCTTCGATGCCAACGGAGGAGTGTTCGAGCCTCTTCTCACCGCTGATGACGCCATCATCTCCGATTCCCTGAACCACGCCTCCATCATCGACGGAGTCCGTCTCTGCAAGGCCGTGCGTTACCGTTATGCCAACGCCGACATGGCCGACCTCGAGCGCTGCCTCCAGGAGGCCCAGGCCCAGAGATTCCGCATCATCTGCACCGACGGTGTGTTCTCTATGGACGGCAACGTCGCTCCTATGGACAAGATCTGCGAACTGGCCGAGAAGTATGACGCACTCGTGATGGTTGACGAAAGCCATTCAGCCGGAGTGGTCGGCAAGACCGGTCACGGAGTCGCCGAGCAGTTCAACTGCTACGGCCGCATCGACATATTCACAGGCACTCTCGGAAAGGCCTTCGGCGGCACCGTCGGCGGATTCACCACCGGCCGCAAGGAGATCATCGAGATGCTCCGCCAGCGCTCCCGTCCTTACCTCTTCTCCAACTCTCTGCCGCCTATGATCGTGGCCGCCGGCATCGAGATGTTCAAGATGCTGAAGGAGAACACCGAACTGCACGACCGCCAGCAGGAGAACGTGGCCTATTTCCGCGACAAGATGATCGCCGCCGGCTTCGACATCAAGCCTACCCAGAGCGCCATCTGCGCGGTGATGCTCTACGACGCGCCGCTTTCCCAGAAGTTCGCTGCCAAGATGGCTGAGGAAGGAATATTCGTTACCGGCTTCTACTATCCGGTCGTTCCGAAGGGCCAGGCCCGCATCCGTGTCCAGCTGTCCGCCGCCCACAAGCGCGAGCATCTCGACAAGGCCATCGCCGCCTTCCTGAAGGTCGGCAAGGAACTCGGGGTCATCAAATAGCCCCGCCTGCCTTCAGTAAACCTCGGCCAGCGATAAGCCCCGCCATCCCATCGGGTCAACTTTCATAGGGGCGAACTCTGAGTTTGAGTATGTCGTGGCAGATATCTATTTGATAATCAACGAAAACAGCAAAGATCTGGTCGTAAAATCGCAACCAGATCTTTGTTTAATATATTGCTACTCAATTACTTATCTGTCGCGGCCCCTACCGTTTGCTTCTCCGGTCGGGATGTTGGCCGCGGCCCACCCGCCGGCCTATTCGCCGACGGCGTACAGCGAGATGATGCCAAGAATCACCTGCGAGGCCTTCTCGATGCTCTGCACCGGCACGAACTCCATCTTGCCGTGGAAGTTGAGCCCGCCGGCGAAGATGTTCGGACAAGGCAGCCCCTTGAAACTCAGGTTGGCCCCGTCGGTGCCGCCCCTGATAGGCTGGACCTTGGGCTTGACCCCGGCCATCTCCATAGCCTTCTTGGCCTTCTCCACCACGTGATAGTGCGGCTCGACCATCTCGCGCATATTGTAGTACTGGTCCTTGACGGTGGCCACGGCCGTACCCTCGCCGTATTTCCCGTTGATGAAATCCACGCATTTTCCCATCAGGACTTTCTTGGCCTCGAAAGCCGCCCTGTCGTGGTCACGGATGATGTAGGCGATGTCGGCCTCCTCGACCGTCCCGTTGAATCCGATGATGTGGAAGAATCCCTCATAGCCATCGGTATATTCAGGCCTCTGCTCGACCGGAAGCAGGCCGTTCAGCTCCGAAGCGATCAGTATCGCGTTCTTCATCTTGCCCTTGGCATAGCCCGGATGCACGTTCCGGCCCTGGATATGGATTTTGGCCGAAGCGGCGTTGAAGTTCTCGAACTCCAGCTCGCCGACCTCTCCGCCGTCCATCGTGTAGGCATATTCAGCACCGAACTTGGCCACGTCGAACTTGACAACGCCACGGCCGATCTCCTCGTCCGGAGTGAAGCCGATCTTGATTTCGCCGTGCTTGAACTCCGGATGCTCCACGATGTACTGCACGGCGTCCATGATCTCGGCCACGCCGGCTTTGTCGTCCGCGCCCAGAAGCGTTGTGCCGTCAGTGGTGACCAGCGTCTGCCCCACATAATGAAGCAGTTCCGGGAACTCGGAAGGTTTCAGCGCCAGGCCCGGCACACCCTTCAGAGGAATATCCCCGCCGTCATATTCATTGATTATCTGAGGTTTGATGTCCGCGCCCGAAGCGTCCGGGGCGGTGTCCACGTGGGCGATGAACCCTATCGCCGGCACCTTCGCGGCCTTGGAAGCTGCCCCCGAAGCTGCCCCCGAAGCGACCTCCGAAGCGACCCCCGAAGCAGCCGGATCTTCCGAAGACCCCGCTGCGGCCGGCGCTCCCTCCAGATTCGAAGGGATGGACCCCATCACATAACCATATTCATCAAGAGTGGCGTCCACTCCCATCGCCTGAAGCTCATCCCTCAGCATCCGCAGCAGACCAAGCTGCTTCGCCGTGGAAGGCTGGCTTTCCGAATCCTCGTTCGACTGAGTGTCAATGCTGACGTACCTCAGGAACCTGTCTAAAACTTTCTCCATATTCATTGAATATTTTAACGTCTCTTTACCGCAGCTTTCCATCTTCCGGAAACCCGGAACCCTACAGTCCCGCAGCCCGGCCGATTCCGGAACCTACTCTTTCGCCCTCATCGAAGCGATCACCGTGTAGGCCACTATTCCGAGGAACGGAACGATGGCTATAGCCTCACCGTACTGCGCGTTCCAGCCGCTCAGGAACCAGTCCACATTGAAGAACTTCAGCAGCGCGCTCACGACACCCATCAGAGCGCCGCCCGCGATGAATCCCGAAGCGATCAGCGTACCCTTGTTCAGACGGGCCTCGTTGACGGCCTTGTCCTTTGAGCGGGTGCTGACATACCACGAGATCGCACCGCCTACAAGCAGCGGAAGGTTCAGGTCGATAGGGATGAACATGCCGAGGGCGAACGCCAGGGCCGGCACCTTGAGGAAAGTCAGCACGATGGCCAGCACCGCGCCGATGCCGTAGAGCAGCCACGGAGCTCCGCCGCCGTTCATCATAGGCTGGATCACTGCCGCCATCGCATTGGCCTGAGGAGCTACCAGAGCCTGGTCGCCCACGAAACCGTAAGTCTTGTTCAGCACCAGCATCACCCCGCAGACGGTCGCCGCAGCCACTGCCACGCCCACGAACTTCCACGCCTCCTGCTTCTTGGGAGTCGTACCGATCCAATAACCGATCTTCAGGTCGGTGATAAAGGAACCCGCGACGGAAAGCGCCGTGCAGACCACGCCGCCGATCACCAGGGCCGCGGCCATACCGGCGTTGCCCTTCAGGCCCACGGCCACAAGGATCAGCGCCGCGATGATCAGCGTCATCAAAGTCATTCCGCTGACCGGGTTCGTGCCCACGATCGCGATGGCGTTGGCCGCCACAGTGGTGAACAGGAATGAGATCACGGCCACGATCAGCAGACCCACGATTGCCTGCCAGATGTTGTTCACGACCCCTCCGAAAGCGAAGAAAGCGAACACCGCCAGCAGCGTCAGCACGATGCCGAACACGATGGTTTTCATAGGAATATCCTCCTGTGTCCTCTCGCATTTCTCAACCTTGCCGCCCTTCTTGCCGAACTCGCCGACAGCCAGGCCGACAGCCGACTTGATCACACCGAACGACTTGATGATGCCGATGATGCCCGCAGTCGCGATGCCTCCGATGCCGATGTGCCTTGCATAGTCCTTGAATATCTGGTCGGGACTCATCTCTCCGATAGTCATCGTAACCCCTGTGTTCATCAGGTCGATGACCTGTCCCCCCCAGATGAGGTTCATCAGCGGGATGATCACCAGCCACACCAGGAAACTGCCGCAGCAGATGATGAACGCATATTTCAGGCCCACGATGTAGCCGAGTCCGAGCACGGCCGCTCCGGTGTTGAGCTTCAGCACGACCTTCGCCTTGTCCGCTATCGTCTGCCCCAGACCGACGACCGTTGTGCTTACCGTGTCCGCCCAAGCCCCGAAGGTGCTGACTATGAAGTCATAGAGACCTCCGATGAGGCCGCTGACCAGAAGAGTTCCCGCTCCCTTGCCGCCTTCGCCGCTCACGAGGATCTGCGTCGTCGCCGTCGCCTCCGGGAAAGGATACTTCCCGTGCATCTCCTTGACGAAATATTTCCGGAACGGGACCAGGAAAAGGATTCCCAGCACGCCGCCCAGCAGCGAAGAAAGGAACATCTGCAAGAAATTCACCTCCACGCCCAGGATGTAGATGGCCGGCAGAGTGAATATGGCTCCTGCCACCACGGCTCCGGAGCATCCTCCGATGGACTGGATGATCACGTTCTGCCCGAGGCCTTCCTTCTTCCCGAGGGCGCTCGTCAGACCCACAGCGATGATGGCGATAGGGATCGCCGCCTCGAACACCTGACCCACGCGCAGCCCCAGATAGGCCGCCGCCGCCGAAAAGATCACCACCATCAGCAGCCCGACCGCCACTGAATATGGCGTCACCTCGGCCCATTTCCTTTCCGCTCCCATCAGCGGCTTGTACTCCTCGCCCGGCGCCAGCTCCCTGTGAGCGTTCTCCGGCAATGCATTTCTCTTTTCTTCCATTATCTATGAATATTTTGTTATCTGAATATATTGTCTCCAGTTGCTCGCTGAACCT
>CAVHYF010000005.1:0-72015 GCA_963640265.1 bacterium
CCTCCGGCACAAACAAATAGAATACTATTCGCCGACAAGCGGGAACATCGTCAGACGGTAGGCGAGGAAGCCGTAAGGATACAGTTTGACGTTGATGTCTTTTTCAAGGATGGCGGGAGCCTCGAGAGGCATCACCGGATCTCCCTTGTCAGGATTCCAGTCCACAAGGTCTGCCTTTGCATTCATTACAAGAGGCGCGTTGGTCCACCTCCAGTCGAAAGGATGGTTCATCTGCAGACTGTCCACAGTGACATTGTCCAGACTTTCAGGAGTCAGGGCATAGCGGTACTCGGTCCACAGTTCTTCATTGATGTCATAACTCTCACGGTTGGCCTGCTGCATCGACATCGCGAAGAGAAGCGGTCCGTAAGTCACCCAGGCGCAGCGCCCCTGGTCAACGAATCCGTCCAGAACCATACCTCCGTTGTAATTTATCATCACACCCCAGGAAGGAGCCTTCCTGCCCTCGAAAAACGGGAACTTCTCGTTGCCCTTGACGAGCTTCGGCTGCATCGGGAAAGTCATCCGGATCTTGTCTCCAGCCTTCCATTTGCCGGAAAGAACCACATAACCGTCCTTCACGGTGAACTTCAGCGCCTTTCCGTTAATGAATATGGAAGGGTCGGTACACCACTGCGGGATACGCATACGGAGCACCTGGTCACGAGGAACGGCATTGAGCGTGAAAGTAAGGTTGTCACGGAAAGGATATTCAGTCTCGCAGAGAATGTCGAACTTCCCGTCCCTTGTCTTCAGGTGGGCTGGACCGTAGGTCAGCCAGAGCAGTTCACCGTTGCCGTTGAGCATAGCCATATTCATGATGTAGTTAGGAAGGGCGCGGTTGATGTTTGAAGGACAGCAGGTAGGCCAGTGCATTTCCTTGAAATAGGAACCGTCATCGCGGATGCGCAGATGGAAACCTGGGATGCGGTTCGGAGCCTGCGTGTAGACGCACTGGGTGAAAGTGTAGTTCAATGCTCCGGGAAGCGCGTTGAATGCGTCCTGCTCGATCCTGTCGCCGTAGCGGGAATCTCCGCAGGCGCGTGCAAGCCAGATGTTGGACCACATGAAGTCGGACACGTCGCAACTCTCAGCAGCTTCGAAAGCACCGATTCCGTGGAGATGTTCATTGGAAGAATTGACTCCTGAAGGAAGCATCGAGTTTTCCTGAAGAAACTCGTAATTGTTGACGGATGCGGCGAGATATTCAGGATCGGAATTGAAGATGTAGCCTATGGCCGGGAGCTTCGCGGCCTCGTTGAAACTTACACCGTGGCTGATGGCCGTGCGCAGGAACTCTTTCCTGCGGGCCCAGGTCTCTATGAACGCCCGGTCGAAGTTGTTCAGAACAGTCAGGGCGCGGTCGGCGAAACTCATGTCGCCGGTTATGCGGGAGAGTTCGAAAAGATTCTCCAGCCCGCAAAGGAAACGGATCTTGTCCAAGTCTCCGCCGTTGAAAGGATATCCTCCGTCATCGTAGGTGAACAGAGGATATTTTTCATAAACCCTCTTCACCATATTCAGCACCCTTTCATCTTTTGTGGCGCTGTAATATGCCAGCGCTCCTCTGCAGAAAACGGCTTCGCTCCAGTAGAGGCCGCCGTCCGCTTCCTGCGTGCCCCATTTCTCCACATATTCCCTGGTGTTGGAGTGGATGTACCCGTTCGGCTTCTGCCGGGCCACGACGGCCTCCATCACCTTGCGGCTCCGCTCCACGAGAAGCGAGTCGTCAAGCAGAAATCCCAGCCTGGTGAATCCGTCGGTGTAATATGCCGTCTGTTCATAGTGCCACCAGCCCGGTTCATCTGCGGAAGCCCATCCCTTGACGAATTCAGTGTAATTTTCGCCGATGGTCTTTGTCATTCCTTTTGCGGCAAGTCCGGCCCATTCCTTAAGCCATCCTTCCGGTTTAAGTTCACCGAGGTCGAACGGAATGTATGCCTCCGGCCTCATCCGGGCCGCCTGAAGAATCTTCTGCCCGTTCTGCTGCGATTGCGAGCCGGCTTGAGCCTGTGCGGAAGCAGCGGGAACAAGCACCGGTCCGGACAGGAGCAGGCAGACTGCAAGATGTCTGATGTTGTATTTCATACGATTCGAGTTTTTTTTGAAAAAACAGGGAATGACCGATGTTCTCCATCATTCCCTGTTCCGTCAGATTTGAATGAAGCGAAAATAATCGCTTCTCACGGTTTAATCTCTCGGCACGGCGCGCAGTTTCAATGAGCTGAGGTCGAGTTCGAGCGTGTACTTGCCGTTCACGTCAGGCTTCCACTTCCAGTCCTCCGCACCGCTGTTATACAGGATGAGGTCCGCATCGCACCAGGTGTTGATAGGATTGGCACCGCTCACCTTGGACACGATACAGTTGCTGAAGCTGTTCGACAGGCAGATCTTGAAGCCTTCACCGGTAGGATTCTCCTTGAATGTGGTGTTGAACCTGTAGATGTGCGGTTCGTTGAGCTTGTCCGTAGGAGCGAAGAATCCTCCGTTCTTGCGGTAGTAAGTGTAGGATGAATATGCATTCCAGTCACTTGAGATGCTAGTTCCGGTAAGGTCGATCTGGTCTCCGCAAGGGAACATTATGACTGAATATGTTGACCTGAGATAAATGTCCTTGGCTATGCATACGTTCTTGGCCTTGCTGAATGAGATGACGCACCTGTTGGCATATTCATTGGCGGTAGGAACTGTGTAAAGTTCATCATCGCTGTTGACTAGCTTCGCCTTTCCGTCTTCAGTAGGAGTGTATGCCGGGTAGCCGGTGGAAAGATTCCTTGAAACCCTCACCTTTTCACCTGCAACGGACCAGGAAAGCAGACGGTAGTAGCCGCCTTCCTCCAATGCGTTCAGGCTGTACGACTCGGTATTGTCCCCTTCTCCGGTGAATACGTACCAGGAAAGTCCATAGGATGAAGAATCATACTGATCCGTACCGAAGCTGGCTGCATTGAAGCTGAACACGCCTGTCGTGTCGTCTGTAGCGCAGAGAAGGATCTCGGTGTAAGTCTGGCCGTCGAATGTCTTCTCCTCGCCCCAGTCAAGGAAGAAGCTGTGGTTGGACCAGTAGTTCTTGATTGTGCTGAGTTCGGACCTGTTGGACGCGCCTTCCCAGACATTGGCGAATTCATCTGCATCCATTCCCTGACTCTTTGCTGCGCCTTTCCCTTCCGGTACGAAGGCATATTCATTGGAGTCAAAGCTCAGGATTCCGTTCGCATCACGGCTCCAGGTGTAGGCGAAGCCGCCGACTCTGTTGGCATTCTTCGGATCTTTTTCGCCCGGAGTGCCTTCTCGCCATATAATGTTCTGCATCACATTTCTTCCGTCGGCAGTCTGGAGGAACACAAGCTCGTTGAACACGGCCGCATATTTCGCATCCTCCTTGTAAGAAGTGAGGGCCGTGTTCCACCAGTTGCGGAAATTCGTCTGGGTCTCGGAAGCGGATTCGGTGATGTACTGCGCGGAACCGCAGGTCGCATCCTTGACAGGGCCGTATTCGCTGAGAGACTGGAAATGATTGTAGTCGCTTGCGTAGCTGTTGTCCTTAATCCAGTTCTTGAACGGATCGTCCTTCGTGGTGAAAGTGCTGACAGGACCGTAGGAAACAGAACCGTTAACCCTCTTCACGTAGGCGGCGACACGATATGTGGTACCGGCAGCGAGAATGACACCATTCCTGTAGGTCTGGCATTTAAATGAAGCCTCGCTTCCGTCGCCCATTTCAATCTTGCTGTCGTCAATTGTAGGATTACCCTTGAAACTGTAGCAGATACCGGTGGAGACTACGGCAGGAACTTTCATTTCATAGGAGAAAGTGGCTTGATGCGCCGTGACATCCGTCACATTGACTGCGCTTTCGAACGCCGTTGCGATGAAGACGTTCAGAATGTCTTCAGTGTACATGCGAGTACCGTCCTCAAGTTCCAGCCAACCTGCGAAGCAGTAAACGACATCGTTCTCAAGTCCGCTTACTGTCACTTCAGTGTCTCCTTCAACGGGTGTACCTGAGATGGCGAAGTCAGTACCGCTTTCGATCAAGGTGTTTTCGTCCTTCGAGTATCTTACACCCCAGGCCACGAACTTGCCGATGTCATCAGGAGACACCACATTGAGGTTCAACGTGACTGATCCGTCCTTGAACGAAACCTCGCTTAGGGTCGCATTCATCTCGATAATCCCGGAGTCCTGAAGAAGAGCGAAATTACGGTATGAAGAGCCGCAGCAGATCTTGTAGAGAGCGGCACGGTCTCTACCGTATGTGTTCTCGGAAAAGGTGAACCTGATCTTGTCACCTGACTTTCCGCTTCTTGCAGAAGGTGTACACCAAGTGTAATTGCCTTCCATTGTCCAGCTTCCGGACGATTCCACGACTGTTTCAGCAGTGCCCTGCTCGAATTCGGCCTTGACTGTCTCCGGGGACAGTTCCACAGAACCTTCCGCACTCTCTTCCGCCTGGCACCCGAAGAGAGCCAGAGCCGAGAAAATGGATATTATGTAAAATATTTTTTTCATTTGATATTTATCTTATTGTTGAGTACTACCATTCAGCCACCGGACGGTATCCCGTGTCGATCAGCGTGTCATCGAAAAGATACTTGGCAACGTTCTGAGTATAATACCACTGGTTGTCCCAGTTGCCGATTGCATAATCGAAGCAGTAGATCATGAATCCGCCCCAGCCTTCGCTCTTAAGTCTGTTGAGATTGGAAGCGGTTGCAGTCCATCTTGCGTAGTAGGCATTTGCGCAGTTCATGCTGCAAGGGGTCATCTTGGACTTCGGCATACCTCCTTCAAAGCTGCCTGCGGACCAGGATGAATAGTCGTTGACCACCCAGTCAACATAATCCTGCGGATAGACACCGTCCACAGCATACAAACGTGATGTGTAAGAGTAGTTGTAGGCTATGACCTCCTTGTCAGGCATCGCCATCTTTGTCTCATACATCAGACGGGATGTCTGCCGGTATGTCGGATAATATGAAACTCCCGGGATGTCGTCCCTGTTGACACCGTATTCCTCATCGAAGAAGACACCGTCGAGATGATGCGTATTGCAATAGTCCGCAATCATCTTGGCAACCGTCTTGCTCGTGCTCTCCTCAATGCAGGACATCTGCATGCCGGTGTCCGATTCTCCAGAAGAAAGCAATGACAGAATGACCTTTATTCCTCTGTCATGAAGCGGCTTGATGAGCTTGTCATAGTTAGCGGATATGGCCTCCTGACAGTTGCAAGGCTTGATTATGATTGTCTTGGTCTCAGGGTCCCACGCCACCTTGGATGAAAAGACGATGACATAGTCGAAGAGCGGCGCTCCCGAGCTCTCAAGTTCGAAAGAAAGGTGGAACAAAGGGTTTGCGGTGCCTGTCTCCATACAGCTGAAGATCTTGTAGCCGTTCGGCTTCTCGTTGCACTGGCGTACGCCTACCTGGTTCTTTACGAAAATCAGGTGCGTGTCGCCGGCGAGAGTTACGTCCGTATCGTCTGTGGTGACAGTCACGGGGATGGCATAAGTGACATCGTGCTCAATGCTCGCATCCACAGAAATGCCGATGACAGCGTCAGTTGATTTGGATTTTCCAGCGATGACCACGGCAGGGTCTTCGAATGTTACGAGACTCTCAGGAAACACCTGATAGGATGTGCCGTAAGTCGAGTTGTACTTTTCAACCGCAGAAGCATCTCCGTATGCGAGAGTGCCTGAAATGTTGGTTTTGCTCGGCTCATCAAGCTCGAGATGCAAAGCCACGGTCGTGTCCGCCGTAACGGCCTCCACGGTGGTGAAGTATGCCGAACCTTCACCGCTGCGCAGCTTGGCTTTCGGCATTGTCACTTTGTTGACTTCATCGGTGATGTCACCCACTTCGAACACATCCTTCTGACAAGATGCGATACAAAGCGCAGAAGCCATCAGCAAGAATAATTCATATGTTTTCATATCTTTTCTCATCTTATGTTGTTATTCAGGGAGCGCGACGCCGACCCACTGGACAGGGCCGTTCGCAATGGCATCGTTACCGTTGCCTGTACGGTCAGAAATCACAGTGCCCGAACCCTCGTTGAATTTCCAGTAAGCGACAAGGCCGTTGGACATAGGATCAACGTAATAAGGATGGTTAGGCTCGGCAATCGTTTCAGCATCGAGAATCTTGTTCCAGACTCTGACTTCGGCGAAATTGATGCAGCCTGAACGCACATTGTTGTAGGAATTGTTGATCTTGAAGTTGGCGGCAGGAAAGGTCACACCGTCAGGATAATTTCCGGCTGTACAGGTGCCTGTCTGTTCACCGTCGATGTACAAAGTGAGGAGACTGGTGCTCGCATCATAGGTGAGCACTAGAGGAAACCATCTGTTGTATGGCATATCTCCCGTCATCTCTGGTTCTCCTGAATTCGTGCAGACCTGAATGCGGTTATTAGGGTGAGAAAGGTCACCTGAACGGAGAAGGAAGTAACCCTCGATGCCGAAGATACTGTTGTTTTCCACACCGCCCTGGTCGATCTTGTTCCTGTCCCAGTCTGCATTGAGAAGCATTTCGATCGTGAACTGCTTCATGTTGCTGAGAACTTCCGGATTGTTCCAGTTGATCGTGCACCAGTTCTCGTACATGTAAGCGGCCCAGTTGATAAGGTTCGCTCCCTCGAACACGTAGTATTTGGTGCTGCGTGATGAAAGCACATCGATGTCATCGGATGAAAGAGTGACAGGAAGGACATAGAGGGAATCCTTGTTCAATGAAAGGACATTCTCGAAGTCTATGAAGCACTCCTCTGTACGGATCGCACCTTCATTGATGGTGAATTCCTGTGACGAGAAACTGTAGATGTCGGACGGGAGCAATATGGCTGATGTCCCGTTCTTCTCGTTGTAATTGTCAACAAGACTTGCGTCAACGGAATATTTCACCTTTACGGCAGATTCCGCAGGCTTGGGAAGTATAGCGACCAGGCTCTCCTGATATGAGTCCTCGATGGACACATACAGCAGTTTGGTGCTCGAATAATCATCTATGAAAGCCTTGTTTTCATAGATGTCCGAACCATCCTGCTCGCAGGACAACAATGCAGATGCGGTTGCAAGAGAGAGGACTGTGTATTTCAAAAATTTCATATTCATACTCCTGTAATTTTAAGAATTAGGATTCATAACCTTGATCGCATTGCGCAATTTGCTGTAAACATTGCGGTTCGTGTCGTAGAAGGTACGTCTGATGTTGAAGATCACCAGACCTGACTTGTTGAAATCAGCGTGCTCGTTCATCCAGAGCGATGCGATTGGAATCTGCTCAACAGTCTTGTTGTTGAACCAACCTTCACTGAAGTCGCTTGAAGCGCTCGAGACGGCATAAAGAAGCTTGGCGTCCGGGTACTGCTTTACGGTTCTGACAGCCATCATATCCAATTCTGAAGTGCCGAACAGACTTTCGGTAGGAAGAATTACAAATTCCGCAGCATTTATGATGTCCTCGGAAACGATGTACTGAGCGTTCGTATTGAGGAACATGCTGACGCCTTCACGGGTGCTGAGTTCTTTCTGTATGGCATCGAAGACGGCTGTTTGGTTTGCCACGTAAGTATTGTATTCATCAAGGGTTAGATGATACTTGAACTTGAGGTCAGAGTACTTGACGCGGACGATGTCGAGCTTGTAAGCGTCAACATATCCGAAGACCTTGTCGAGCTCGGCCTGGAACATGTCGGCCATTACTGGATAGACAGGTTCGGTGACCGTGTCGGGATCGCCTCCGTGAGCCTTGACGGTGTCGCGTTCGGCCTGATATGCATTGTACAGCACAAGGACAGAATCTTCGTACACAGTCTTCACGTCATCGTATGAGAGTTCGACCGCGAATCTGAATGCCTTCTCGCAGCGGAGCTTTTCCATCTGGCATGTCAGATTTCCGTCTATGTCCTCGGGGTTTGAAAGTTCCACCACATCGACACTGTCAGGAAGTGAAGTGAGGTTATAGGACTGGTCACTTGTCTTCTGCTGGTTGTCGAAGGTGACATACACCATCTTGTGGTCGGACGCTTTGTAATCGCGAATCTTCTGGCAATACTGGGCATAAACCTCTGGCGCATCCTCTTCCATCGATGCGACCTTGATGGTAATCGACTCGGGTTCTGTCCATTCGCTGCAGGAGATCAAAGCCGCTGCAGACATTGCCATTGCTATGATTGATCTGAGTTTCATTCTTGCCTCCATTTTTATTTGGTTCTCGGATTGCAGTCCCACCATGTGCGGGTTGCCATATTGTCTGTGCCATTGAGGAGGGTTGACACAGCTGTCTTGTAGTTGTCCCTGTTGTTGGTCATTTCACTTACAGGATACTTGAGCCTGTGAGCATAACCGTCCTCGGAGATGACTCCTCCGCTGAGGTTCACGCCTGCCGTGAAGAGACGCGGATAACCAGTGCGACGGAACTCTGACCATCCCTCAACTCCGGTTGCCTTCCAGTTGGCAATCCATTTCTGGGTGATGATTCTCTCAAGATTCTTCTCGAAATCAGCGCTCTCATCCCATGCTACTGCAGGGGCGTTGGAGATGGTGGCGTCATAACCCTTGCCTGAAAGATCGGTGTAATTGTCAGGAACTGAGACAGCATCGGCAATGTAAGCATCGGCGCCCTGAGTGTTCCACTGTGAGAATGAAAGATTGATTCCGGCCTCATAGTATGACTTGGCCGTGCCGCCGCCCATATTCCATCCGCGAAGAGCACCTTCCGCCTTGAGGAACATTGCCTCAGCCGCATTCATCCAGTACATTTCGTCGGTTGCGGTGACTTTGATGTTGGAACAGCTGTTTCCGCCGTTGGAATCGGTCATTCTCGTGCCTCTGCGCCATCCTGCATAAGGAGCGGCCTCGTAGCCGGAGGCCGTGAAGTATGCGGCGCGGCGAGGATCATTGTAGCCGTTCATATAGCATACGATGTCGGCAGCAGCCCTGTAGTCACCCCACTGAATGCAGGTGAGATAGTAAAGATTCTGGGTTGAATGCGTGAACACGGCATTGTCCGAATTCGACTCCATCGTTCCGAAAGACTGGTTTGCAGCCTCTTCAGCCATCTGCTGAGCTTTTGCAGGATCAGCGTAAACGATTCTCATGGCCATACGCAGCTTGAGAGTGTTGGCATATTTGATCCACTTCTGGATGTCACCGTGGAACACGATGTCGGCATTGGCGTTGAGCTTCTCGGTACTACGCTCGGAAAGTGTGTTGACCGCCGCCGTCAACTTCTCGAATCCTTTTGAATATATGTCCTCCTGCGAATCGTACGGAGCTACGAGAGAGCCGTCGATACCGATCTTGGAGAAAGGTATCGGGCCGTACAGGTCGGTGAGTTGCTGAAAAACGGACACATTTGCGATCTCTGCGACCGCCAGAGCCACCTCGTCGGTAGTGGATGTGGTAAGCTGGATGTAGGCTCCGTAAAAACCTGAAATCACATTTTCGAACGGAAAAGCGCACCACTCATCGTTCGGATTGTAGGTGGAAATCTTGGTTTCCCAACCTTTCTGCTCTGCAAGATAGCCCCCGAGCGTGCTGCCGCAAAGGACATTCATGAACTGGAACTGATGCTCCTGCACAGGAACAACGTACCCCAGCATATTCTTGAGGGCGCCCTGGATGACATAGTCATCTGCGGCGATCTGGCTTTCGGTTGCTTCGAACGGATTGGTGTTTATTTCCAGATAATTTCCGGTGCAGGAAGCAGATGCCGCACAAGCCAGAGCTATACCTATGATGTTGTATATTTTCATAATGACAGTTCATTTTAGAATTTGAAACGAAGGCTCAATGCTACCGAACGGGTCGAAGGCATCATAAAGCTGTCGATTCCCTGATAGTAATTGCCTGCAGAAGCGATGCATTCAGGATCGAACGGAGCCTTGCAGTAAATCATCCAGAGATTTCTTCCGACAACGGAGACATTGAGGTCGAAGAGGTTTCCAAGGACCTTTCTCGGAATGTTGTATCCGATGTGCGCTTCCTGGAGACGTACATTGGTCGCGCTGTAGGTGTAGTACTGAGGAATACCTCCGTCTGCAGCCACTACAGAGTACCAGGAATACGGGTCAATGATGCAACCGTCCACCGTCACGCCGCCGTTGTCACGGGCCAGCGCGGTAGTCTCGGACACGCCGAAGCTGTCAAGTCTTGCCTGAGTGGCGGAATAGACGATGCCGCCCAGACGTGCGGAAACCATGAATCCCAGATTGAAATTCTTGAAGCCGAAGTCATTGCTCCAGGACATGTTCGCCTTCGGGAACACGGAACCGAGCTTCTTGTAGTCGGTCGTGCTGCTGCTGATCTTGCCGTCCTCGTCGATGTAGATCTTTCCGTTGCTGTCACGGTTGAGATCGATGGTGGAGTAGAGGTCGCCGAGAGTGCCTCCCGGAGTAAGCACGAATGCCGCATTTCCGAGGCCTCCGACCTTGAGACGGTCGAGAGAAATCACCTGACCGGTCTCAGGATGTGTGTAATTCTCCATAAGCTTGTCCACCTTGTTCTTGTTTACGCTGAGAGTGTAGGTCGTGTTCCAGCTGAAGTTGCCCCACTGGTGGTCATAACCTGTGGAAAGTTCGATACCGCGGTTGCTTACGCTACCGGTCTGGACATAAAGCTTGGTGTAACCCGATGACACCGAAAGCTGAGAATCGAAGGTCTGGTTGTATGTCCTTGTGTCATAGTAGCTGAGATCAAAGCTGAAACCATTGAAGGCCTTGAATGTGACACCGACTTCCCAGGAATCCGTCCTTTCAGGCTTGAGGTCATACATAGGATAGCTCTTGGACGTTTCCCACGCGCCGGTCCTGCTGTTCCAGGAATATGTCGGGTTGGCGATGAACCTTGAGAAAGGAAGACCTACCGAGGCCCAGGAACCGCGGATCTTGAGGAAATCTATGGTCTCCGGCATCGGAAGGATCTGTGAAAGAACCACGGAGGCTCCGACGGAAGGGTAGAAGAAGCTCTTCTTCGAGGAGTGAGGACCGGCGAGCTGTGAAGGCCAGTCATTACGGCCGGTAACAGTGAAATAGTAAGCTCCCTTGAAACCGAGTTCTGCGGAACCGAGGACGGACTGAGTCTGCTCCTGCCAACCGTCATCCGCAATCTCCGAAGTGCTCTTGTCAAGCTGCTTTACGGAGAACACGTTAGGAAGGCCGTCCTCGCGGATACCGCCGCGGGCTTTCAGCAGCCTGTACTTCATGTCCGAGATGGAGGCGCTGAGGTTGGCACCCAATGACCAGTCGCCCCAGGTCTTGTTCATACTGAGGAGGACATCAGCATACATCTGACGCTGGGATGTTTCCTCTGAATGATAATAGCCGTTGGACGAACCTTCGGTGATGGTGGTGTTGGTGCTAGCATTGGACTTGTCGGTGTAAGTGTTGTCCGTATTGTCAACCTTTACACGTCCGGAGAGCTTCAGCCAGTCACAGATGTCCCAGGTCAGTCCGCCAGAAATCATATAACGGTCCTTGTTGTTCTCGCGGAGTCTCCTGTACTGAGTCCAGTAAGGATTGTCCCATTCGAGTCCGGCCTTTCCCATAAGGTCCCAGTTCTGGACGTAGATTTTTCTTGAATCGTCGTATTTCTCGAACATCTTCGCATATTCCCAGTCTTCTCCGCGCGGATAAAGGTAAGCGGCCACGAGAGGGTTGCCGTAGATACCTTGGTTGATCATATTCAGGTCCTTCTGCTTTACATATTGGGCGCTGACATCAAGATGGAGCCTGTCATCGAGGAAAGAAGATGTTGATCTGATGGAAGCATTGTAACGATGGTAACCGTTGTTCGGCAGGATACCCTTCGAATCGACCGCACCTACGGAAGCATAGACCTGATTCCTTTCGTTGCCTATTGAAAGCGAGGCTGTTTCCGTGCCTACAAGACCTGCGCGCAGGAAGTCTGAACCCGGATTGTAGTTCATCCTGTCATTTGATGAAAGAAGCGATCCCCAGCTGACGGCCTCGCCTTCGACATTGCCGTAACGGGTCTGGAAACGAGGAAGTACGAATGCGTTCTGCACTTCCGTGTTGCTGGTGACCGTGAACGACAGTTTGCCTTCCTGACCCTTCTTGGTGTTGATGATGATCGCTCCGTTGGAAGCGTTGCTGCCGTAAAGGGCGGCTGCTGCCGCACCTGTCAGGACGGAGATGGACTCGATGTCTTCCGGGTTGATGTCCGCTATGCCTTCGGATCGGCCTCTTGAACCGTAGTCGGTTTCGCCGTTGTCAGACATTGTGTACATAGGGATGCCGTCGATGACGTAGAGAGCGTTTGAAGAAGAGTTGATGCCCTTGGTACCGCGCATCACGACTTTCGTCTCACCGCCGACTCCTGAAGAAGACGAGTTGATGGTGACGCCGGCGATCTTGCCGTTAAGGGAGTTCACGAAGTTCGCATCCTTGATGGCCGTAATCTTGTCGCTTGAAACCTGCTGGACATTATAGTTCAACGCTTTCTCCGAACGTTTGATGCCGAGGGCGGTTACAACGCCGGCTTCCAGGATTTCCCTGTCTTCCACGAGAACGAAACTGAAGTATCTCTTGTCGGTGACCTGGGTTGAGATGGTCTTGTAGCCGAGGAACGAGACTTCGACGATGTCAGATGTGAATCCTTTGGGTAGGTCGATGCTGAAGGTTCCGTCAAGGTCGGCATTTGTACCCAGTTTGCAGTTCTTGAGCACTATGGATGCTCCGGGAACCGGCTCGCCGCTCTGGTCCCTGACAACTCCGGAAATGGAGTTGTCGGCGGACTTACGGGCCTTGCTCAGGATAATGTTTCTTCCGGAGGTGATGGCATACTCTACGTCAATGTTTTTGACCATCTGGTCCAGAGCATTGCCAATGGTTATGCCTTCACCTTTCACTGTAACAGGAGTTGACACGTCAACGTCCTGATTCATGAATAAATAGGTTGTCTGCGATTCGATTGCCTTCATTACTTTGGACATCGGAACGTTTTCCATATTCAAAGTAACTCCAGAAGACTGTCCGTACGCTTTCCCTGTACTTGATAGAGTCGCGAGGACCGCCATCAGCGCAAAGAGCAATCTGAATCTGCAAGACTGATTCATTTTGTTTGCCATAAACGGTTTTTTAGAGTTATTAAAGTTTTTAATCTTAATATGTCCGGCAGAGCCGGGCAGATATTATCTTATTTCCACGACACCGGTTTTCTGATCCCAGTCGTATTCGAAATCGCACCCCGTCTGCAATGTCTTCAGCGCGTTCTCTATGCCCTCGCACACATACATTTTTCCGGAGATGAACTTCAACTCGGGCATCGTTGCCCTTTCAATGTTTATCTTCACGCCGAATGACCTTTCAAACTTGGCCATAAGGGTTTCGAAATCCGTATTCCCTATGCTTATGATTCCTTCCGACCAGAGGTAGTCCGCGTCATCGGTGATGGCCATCCTCTGTAACTTGTTGTCACGCATATAGACCTTCTGATTCGGCTTGAGGAAAAGGCAGGAATTGTCCCTGCGGTCCGTGACCTTCACCGAACCTTCGAATAGTGAGGCCGAAAATTCGCCCGAGGTCAGATCCGCCATCACTTCGAATCTGGTTCCGAGTACGGTCACGTCGCATATGTCGGTGCTTACTACGAAAGGGCATTCTTCATTGTGGGCGACGGAGAACTTAGCCTGGCCGGAGAATTTTACGGTTCTTTGGTCGTCAGAGAAAATCACTGGATATTCAAGTCTGGAACCTCCGTTGAGGGTGACCATCGTACCGTCGCTGAGCGCAAGTTCCACGACTTTCCCGTTCGGAACTTCCAATGTGTTGTAAATTGAAGCGAGGTCGTCTTTCTGCGCATTCTTGCCTGCATTGAACGAGAGGAATCCTATGACGGCCACGGCTGCAGCTGAGGAGACTGCCGCAGCAATGCGGCGTACCGCATTGGCGAAACGCGCTCTGGCCTTCCTGCGGTCAGCGGCCAGATGCGCCCTTCTGATTTCAGTCAGATTGAAAAGGGCGTGTGCCGAATCGAACTGTTTCTGCGCCGACGGATCTGAAGCCAGCCATTCTCTTATCTCTGCCGTCTCAGTTGATGTGGCTTCTCCCTTGAAGTAACGGTATAGTTGCTCGTCTGTCATTTCTTTTCTGTGGTTTGCGATATTACGCTACAGATATAGACGAGTCATATCGTCATTATTACAGTTTTTTTTCGATTTTTTTTACGGATTCCATTCCCGGCAGCTACTGCAGTTCGATTTTTTAAGCGGATAACCGAAAATCTATTAACTTTGCGCCGACTTCGAGTGTGGAATGATTTCAATCCGCATCCGGGATTCTGCACAGTATAAAATGTATGGAAAACAAGGAGCGCACGGGGACTCTGACTGAAAGAGAGTTCAACGATCTCTATGAGAATTTCCGCGATATGTACATCAATATCGCCAATTCTTACGTACACGAACTGTGCTCGGCCGAGGACATCGTCAACGAGAGCTTCATACGGCTCTGGAAAAAGCGCGGGGAAATTCAGACCGGCAATTATGAGTCCTATATGTTCAAGGTGGTGACGAACCGGTGCCTGGACCATCTGAAAAGCCTGAAGGCTAGGGAAAAGAGTCTTGAGCGGCTGCAGAACCGTGAAATGGAACTGCTTGATTTCGAAATTACTTCGTTGGAGGGAAGCGATCCGGCCGAAGTCTTCAGAAGCGAGGTCGTCGGGCTGCTCAGCAAAAGCGTGGGAAGGATGCCGGACCGGACAGGCAGGATATTCATTGCAAGCCGCTATGAGGGGCTGTCATACGAGATGATAGCCCGAAAGTTCGGAATCCCGGTCCGCAAGGTCACCGCTGAGATTCAGGCGGCGCTGCGGTTTCTCCGCACCGACCTGCACGACTACCTGCCGTTGGCTCTCGTGACATTGCTTCTTCAGGTAGTCCTGGACGAAAGGTTCTGGTAGATGTCTTCAGAACGCACCGGCTACGCCCGGATGATTTCGACCTGGCCGTCGAGTCCTATCTTTATGATCTGGGAAGACTGGCCGGTGGCTCCGGCTTCGAGACGAGGGGACACTATGTAGTCAACTGCGTCCTTGACTTCGGCTGTGATGTCGGCAAAGCGCTTCGGAGTCGGCTCGCCGGAGATGTTGGCTGAAGTCGAGACGATCGGCCTGCCGAGCTTGTAGGTCAGCTGGCGGCAGAACTCCATCATCGGAATCCGGATGCCGACCGTGCCGTCGGCGGCCACTGTGTTGTGCGCCAGGTGGAACCGGTCCGCCTTCTGCTCTTCTCCCTCTGCGGCGGCGGGGTACGTCTTCGCTCCCGGATAGATGAGCGTCATCGGGCGGTCGTTGACCTCGACAAGATCAATGGCCATCGGCGGGATCTCCTTGATGTAAAGGGCGATCTGGTCGAGACTGCAGGCCAGCAGCACAAGCGACTTGCTGTCGGAACGGTGCTTGATTCCGTAAATCTTCGCGACAGCCTCAGGATTGGTTGCGTCGCAACCAAGACCCCAGACGGTGTCGGTAGGGTAAAGAATTATTCCCCCTTCCTTAAGAACCTTCAGTGTCTCGCCAAGAACCTTTTCGTTGACATTTTCTTGCATATTCATGAATATCTTGATGCTTTTGTGACAGTCAGTTTTCTTTCAGTGTGCAGATGCCTGTTTCAGTTTTTTTCATCCGTGCCGCAGGCTCCGCAGGTAGCAGGCGGTCACTGCGGTCACTGCGGCTGTCTCGGTGCGCAGGCGGCTGGGACCGAGATGTACGGGAATATACCCGTGTTCCACGGCGAGCGCCGCTTCTTCGGGCGAGAAATCTCCCTCCGGACCGATCAGAATCGTGATTTCGGGATCAAAAATCTTGTCTCCCTTGTCAACAGCAGTCCAGGAATTTCTCAGCACATCTTCGACTGAACGCCTAAGCGTTTCTCCCTCAAAGCAGTAGCAAATCATCTTCAGTCCGGCTCCCGAATGCGAAAGAATGAAGTCCCGCACGCTCGCAGGCTCCTCAATTTCAGGCAGCTTTGCCTTGAGGCTCTGCTTCATTGCGGACAGGGCAATCTTCCTGCTTCTTTCGCACTTGAAGACTTTCCGCTCCGACCGATCTCCGATGACCGGAGAAATGATGTCCACACCGATCTCGGTGGCTTTTTCCACAAACCATTCGAAGCGGTCGTTGTTCTTGGTGGGGCACACTGCCATATTCAATGAATATGGATGCGCTCCCCATCCGGGACAGGTCTCGATGACCGAAGCTGCGGCTCCTTTTGGGGAATCATCCGTCAGGCGGCAGCGGAACATTGTCCCGAATCCGTCCACGACGGTGATCTCGTCACCTTTGCGATGTCGCAGCACCCTGACGCAGTGGGCGCTTTCCTCGGCATCCAGAAGAGTCAGGGAACCATCGCAGGAATATGAATAGAAAATCTCCATTTCAAAACGGCTTCTTGCAAAGGACAAAAGTAGTAAAATGTCCTTGAAAAGACTAAATTTGCCGGAAAGAAGAAAGAGAAATTGCTATGCGGATAGGACTTGTTTCAGACACGCACGGTGTCTTCGCCGATGACGTGAAGGATTTCCTGGAACCCGTTGACCAGATCTGGCACGCGGGTGATTTCGGCACGCTCGAGTGCGCCCGGCAGATTGCCGCTTTCCGGCCGCTTGTCGGAGTGTACGGCAACTGCGATGGACAGGATGTAAGGCAGGAATACCCATCCTTTCAGTTTTTCATCTGCGACGGTCTCAGGATTCTGATGACGCATATAGGACTCAGACGGGGAAGCTACTGGGCATATACCCCCGGACGTCCCCTTTATGATACTCAGGCCAAGACTCTTCTGGACACTTGGCATCCTGACATATTCGTCTGCGGCCACACTCACATTCCGCAAGTGTTCCGTGATGCCAAGGCCGGATTCCTTTTTATGAATCCCGGTTCCTGCGGCCTGCAGAACACGCCCGAAGTGCCTAGAATGGCGTTGCGCTTTCAGATTGAAAGAGGACAGATATTCGGTCTGGAGAAATGCGAACTGCCGCAATTGTCGAAAAAACTTGTTGAAAATTCGATAAAAAAGTGAAATTTTATTGTAAATCAGAGAAAACTGTGTAATTTTGCGATTGAATATTGAGTTGGCAAAACATAGTTTTTATTTTTATATCATTAATTATGAAGAAGGTATTTATGTCTTTCGCAGTTGTAGCTCTTATGGTAGCTGCCGCTGCTTGCGGAAACAACGCAAAGAAGGCTGAGGCTGCTGCCGAGGCCGCTGAGGAAGTTGAGGCTGTGGCTGACACTGTAGCTGCTTGCTGCGATTCAACCGCTTGCTGTGATTCAACCGCTTGCTGCGATTCCACCAAGTGCGCTGAGTAATTCGGGCTCAGTTCTTCCCTGACGGGAATTATTGTGCGGTGTCCGGGTCAATCCCAGATGCTGCAATTTTTTTTGTCTCCGACCGTCCGAATCCCTATCTTTGGCACCGGTTAAAAGCTGCTTCTTATGAAAGAGAAAATTGTCTGGTTCTGCAGTAACTGCGGCAATGAATATTCAAAATGGATGGGTCGCTGCCCTGCCTGCGGCGAGTGGAACACTATGGTCGAGCAGAAGGTCGCGACAGGGACGGCGAAGAAGTCCGCCGGCCGGGATTCCGTACCCGGCTCCAGCCGCCGGCCGCAGAAACTGAACGAGATAGACTCGAGTTCAGAGGCTCGGATTTCGCTTGGCAGCGAAGAAGTCGACAGACTCCTCGGCGGAGGAATCGTAGAAGGATCTCTTGTGCTGATCGGGGGTGAACCCGGCATAGGAAAGTCCACGCTGTCTCTTCAGATTCCTCTCGGATGTCCCTCGCTCAGCACCCTTTACGTCACCGGTGAGGAAAGCTCCAGGCAGGTCAAGATGCGTGCCGACCGGCTGGGAGGCGACGCTTCCAACTGCAGGATCTACAGCGAGACTCTCATCGAAAACGTCCTGGCGCAGGCGCGTGAGATCGGTCCGGATCTGATGATCGTGGATTCCGTGCAGACTATGTTCTCCGAATCGACGGTCTCCACTCCCGGATCGGTCACGCAGATAAAGGAAGTTGCGGCGATGCTTCTGCGTTTCGCTAAGGAAACCGGAATTCCGGTCATTCTGATCGGACATATTACCAAAGAAGGTTACATAGCGGGGCCGAAGGTCCTTGAACACATCGTTGACGTTGTGCTTCAGTTCGAAGGGGACAACCGCGGGTCTTACCGGATTCTCCGCAGCATCAAGAACCGCTTCGGCTCCACGTCCGAACTCGCGGTCTTCGAGATGACGGGGAAGGGACTCCGGGAAGTCTCCAATCCGTCCGAACTGCTCATTCCTATGCACGAGGCTGGTCTGAGCGGCACGGCCGTCAGCGCGACTCTCGACGGGACAAGGCCGTTCCTCTTCGAAGTCCAGGCGCTTGTGAGTTCGGCAGCCTACGGTACGGCCCAGCGCTCCGCCACCGGATTCGACGTCAGAAGACTGAATATGCTTCTGGCTGTCCTTGAGCGGCGTGCCGGCTTCAAACTGGCCCAGAAAGACGTGTTCCTGAATATGGCCGGCGGCCTCAGGGTTACCGACCCTGCCTGTGACCTGGCCGTGGTTTCGGCCGTGCTGTCGTCCAATTTCGACTTTGCCGTGCCTTCCGACAACTGTTTTTCCGGAGAGGTCGGCCTGAGCGGGGAGGTGCGCCCGGTCGCGCAGCTTGACCGGAGGATTTCCGAGGCCGCCAGACTGGGATTCAAGAAGATGTACGTCTCTTCCTTCGCTTCGCTCGACCGTGATCCGCAGGGGATCGAAGTCGTAAAGGTCGCCGATGTCCCGGCACTTGTGCGTTCGCTGTTCTCCTCGAGATGACGGGATTCCGTGCGCAGTGCGGAAGCGTTTGAAAATGAAAAAAAATGACTATATTTGCCAAGTTTTAAGACTAAACACTACAAGAAATGAATCTTAGAGACATCAAGAAGGACATTGAATATGTCATCGGAGCATTCATTGACGATTGCTCCATCTTCAGCTCAATCAACAGCAAGGCTGACGATGAGGCTTTGGGCGGACTTTTAGACGAAGCCGTCAATCTCTACAATGACCTCAAGGACAAGGTCTACGCCAAGCCGGAAGGCAAGAAGTCCGCTCATTTCGCGGCAATCCGCAAGGAACTCCTCGAGAAGACGGACGGCCTCTACAAGAAGCTCAGCGAGATCATCAAGAACACCGAAAAGCCGGAGGAGAAGTAATTTCTCCTTTCGTGGAACGATACGGGGAAGGCTTATCCGGGTCTTCCCCTTTTTTATGGTGGTTTGTCCCTGACAATACCGCCGCAACGGAAAAATCAAATAAAACGAACGAATATGAAAGTAGCAGTTGTCGGAGTGACCGGTCTGGTCGGTACCAGGATGGTCGAAGTTCTCGAAGAAAGACATTTCCCTGTCAGCGGATTCATTCCCGTGGCTTCAGAAAAGTCCGTCGGGAAGAAGATTCTTTTTGCCGGGAAGGAGTATCCGGTGGTGTCCGCTGAAGACGCGCTGGCCTTGAAGCCGGATCTGGCTCTGTTCTCGGCCGGAGCGGGAATCTCCCGTGAACTTGCCCCGAGGTTTGCGGCCGCCGGATGCCGCGTGGTGGACAATTCTTCCTGCTGGAGGATGGATCCTTCAAAGAAACTTGTGGTGCCGGAAATCAATGCCTCGGTTCTGACCGCCGAGGACTACATCATCGCGAACCCGAACTGTTCCACAATCCAGATGCTCCTGCCTCTGGCTCCGCTTCACAAAGCCTACAGGATAAAGAGGATAGTGGTTTCGACCTATCAGAGCGTCACCGGTTCCGGCAATCCTGCGGTGGCTCAGATGAGGGCGGAAAGAGCCGGCGCAAAGTGGGGCGAGTATCCTGCATTCTACCACTATCCGATCGATGAGAATGTGATTCCGCACATAGACGACTTCCTTGAGAGCGGCTACACGAAGGAAGAGATGAAGATGGTCAACGAGACGCACAAGATTCTGGACGACTACTCGATCGGAGTCAGTCCGACCACGGCCAGGGTCCCTGTGCTGGGAGGCCATTCGGAGTCGGTCAATCTTGAATTCGAGAACGATTTCTCTCTTGAGGATGTCCGCAGGATCTGGTCCGAAACGGCAGGTGTCACGGTTCAGGACGATCCTTCCCGCAATGTCTATCCGATGCCGCTGTACTCTCTGGGCAAGGACGATGTCTTTGTCGGCCGTCTGCGCCGTGATCCGTCCGTCAAGTATGGCCTGAACTTCTGGTGCGTCAGCGACAACATCCGCAAGGGCGCCGCCACCAACGCTGTCCAGATTGCCCAGTATCTGCTTTCAAAAGGATTCCTGCCGGCCTAGAGGCCTTCCGAGATTCTTTTTTCCCAGGCCCAGGCGGCGGCGAGGGTGTCCTCGATCGACCGCTCGGCCTTCCATCCGAGTTCCTCGTTGGCCAATGTCGGATCCGCCCAGATGGCGGTCACGTCACCGGCTCTGCGCGGTGCGAACTTGTAGTTGAGTTTCAGCCCGTTGGCCTTCTCGAAGGCGGTGATCAGCTCCATCACCGACAGAGGCTTTCCTGTGCCGATGTTGAAGATTTCATATTCATTCTTCATCTTGCCGTCAAGCATTCTGCGCACCGCGAAGACGTGCGCCTTGGCAAGGTCGACGATGTCGATGAAATCCCTCTGGCAGGTGCCGTCCGGGGTGGGGTAGTCGTTGCCGAAGACCGAGAGGCATTCCCGTTTGCCGATGGCGGTCTGGGTGATGTACGGCACGAGGTTGTTCGGCACGCCGCGAGGCAGCTCACCGATGAGCGCGGACGGATGCGCTCCGATCGGATTGAAGTACCTCAGCGCGATTCCCCTAATGTTTGAATATGCTTTCACGGAATCCCTGAGAATGTCTTCACACATCTGCTTGGTGTTGCCGTAAGGAGAAGTGGCCGGCTGCCTCGGTGACTTTTCAGTCACCGGAAGTTCCTCCGGCTCTCCGTAAACCGTGGCTGAAGACGAGAAGAGGATGTTGTCGCAGCCGTGCTTTCCGGCGACCTCGATCACGTTGATGAAGGATTCAAGATTGTTGCGGTAGTATTTGAGCGGTTCGCTGACCGATTCACCCACCGCCTTGAATCCGGCGAAGTGTATGACGGCGTCTATCTTGTTGGCGGTGAACAGTATCTCGGTGGCGACAGGGTCGCAGAAGTCCATCTTTATGAAAGGGATGTCTTCTTTGCCTGTGATTTTCCTGACGCCTTCGAAGCAGGTCTCGTCACAGTTGGACATATTGTCGGCCACGATGACGTCGTAGCCGGCTTCGATGAGTTCCACGGTCACGTGGCTTCCGATGAATCCGGCACCGCCGGACACAAGCACGCACTTTTTCATATCGCTTGATTCTTGATGTTGTCTTTTTGCCCCGGCCTTTTCCGGACGGGCCCGTTTTAACATTCCGCAAATTTACGATAAAAATAGTATTTTTGTATCCGTCGTGCGCCGGTGTTCCGGCAACGGTCAAACAGAAAACGACAGGAAACGATGCTGAACCTGAAAGCGATCATACTCCCCATATTTTGCGCCCTGACTCTGTCTGCGGCGGAATCTCCAGCCCAGGCTCCCGCGACGGGCCGTCAGCCGGCAAGGTCAAAGGCACAGAAATACGTTGAATCGGTATCGCGCGGCGAACCGCTGGAGGGAACGTCCTTCGGTGTTCTTGCCGTGACCGTCGGAGGGGACACTCTCGCGGCCCGGAACGCTGACCGGAGGATGATTCCCGCCTCGACGATGAAGCTTGTCACCACCGGACTGGCAATGCACCGTCTCGGCCCTGATTTCAAGTACGTCACGCGGATCGGCTACAGCGGGACGGTCAAGGACGGAGTCCTGAACGGCGACCTCTACATAGTCGGCGGCGGTGATCCCACCGTGGCTTCCAAGGATTCCATAGCCTTGCCGAGGGAGAGGCTGTTCTCCCAATGGAAATCCTTTCTTGACAATGCGGGAATACGGAGCATAGAAGGCAGGGTCATCGGCGACGGCCGCTATTTCGACGGCCCGCTGGAGCAGGACACCTGGAGTTACCAGGACATCGGAACCGCCTACGGTACCGGCTGCGACGGGTTGAGCTTCTACGAGAATGCGCAGGATTTCAGAGTCAGTGCCGGCGTTGCCGTCGGCTCTCCGGTCAAGGTCGGCGTCGTGTTCCCTGAGACTCCCTGGATGAAATACGGTTTCGTCGCGAGGACTGCTCCGGCCGGCACGGGTGACAGGCTGTTCCTTTTCGGCTCGGAGTTCACCCCTTATGCGGAGGTTCGCGGCTCCTTCGCCGTTGACAGGAAGCCTAAAACCGAGGAGTTCGGCAACAAGTTCGGCGCCTACACCTGCGCATCTTATTTTCTCGATTATCTGAAATCCGGCGGAGTGACCGTGTCTGGCGGCCCGGCGGACATCCGTACCGGGCGCATCCGCACCGACCTGTCTTCTACTGAATACGGTCCTTACGCTTCCCGTGTGGACGACCTGACAATCATCGGCCGGACATATTCCCCGGCCTTGTCGAAGATTGCCCGCTCGACGAATCTGAGGAGCGACAATTTCTATGCTGAAACTCTGTTCCGCACGCTGGGCCGCAGGCTGCACCATTCCGCATCCTACGATTCCAGCTATGTGGCCGTCGCGGACATATTCAAAAGCCTCGGGGTCCGGTCGGATGATGTCAGAATAGCGGACGGGAGCGGGCTGTCGCGCAGCAACTATCTTTCGCCCGAGTTCTTCGTTCGGTTTCTCGGCGCAATGATGGACAGCCCGGTCTTCGATGACTATGTGCAGACTCTTGCCAGCCCCGGCGACCGCCATTATGAGTCCCGTCTCAGGGACGCTCCGGCTTCAGTCCGTTCCAGGGTGCATCTCAAGAGCGGCTCGATGAACGGAGTAAGGTGCTTCAGCGGCTACATCGAGCCGAGCGTGGGTTCCAGGTCCGACACCATAATCTTCTCGGTGATGACCAACAACGCTCTCGTCCCGGCTTCGCGCATCGACCCCATAATCGACCGCATCATCTCGCTGCTGGCCTCGGACAATTGAGACCCCTTCTCCTGGACAGATGGAATGTGAAATGCGGCGGAATGCTTGGCATTCCGCCCGTTAATGCCTACCTTTGTCGATGCTATGCCGGCGGCCACCTTCGCCGGAGCGGATTGCAATGGAACATCAGCTCAACATAAAGACTTTTATATTCAATTCCTTCCGGGAGAATTGCTACCTGCTTTGGGACAGGAGGGGAGATTGCGTGATCGTGGACCCGGGGTGCTACTGGCCGCAGGAGTTCGACCAGCTTAAGGACACTGTCGTTTCGGAAGGCCTCAGGCCTGTCGCCGTGTGGCTGACGCACGGCCATTTCGACCACGTCCACGGAGTGAGGAAGGTGGTGGAGGAATATGGAATCCCGGTGCTGATGTCCCCGGAAGACAAGATTGTTCTTGACTACAATTCTGTGGCGGTCAAGGAGTTCGGCCTTGAGGCCGACGATTCGGCCGGCATACCGACAGTGGACATCAAGGACGGCGATGTGCTGGACACGCTCGAAGGCGCTTCCTTCAAGGTCATCGCCACTCCCGGCCACACTCCAGGCTGCGTCTGCTACTACGACGAGGTGGACAAGGTGCTGCTGAGCGGTGATACCCTTTTCAGAGGTACGATAGGTCGGACGGATCATCTTGGAGGTGATTATGACCGCTTGATAGTCAGTGTGATGGACAAGCTGATGGGCTTGCCTGGGGATGTCGATGTGCTGCCCGGCCACGGGCACCGTACCAGCATTGGAGACGAAAGGACCCACAATCCGTTTCTCCAGCCTTTCAACGAGCCGGAAGAGGACCTTGACCTGGACGGCGAAGGAATCGAGATCCACGGGTAGATATTCATAAAAAGACATTCACAGAACACTATGCACATAGGAATCGCAGGGAACATCGGCAGCGGGAAGACGACGCTGACAAGGATGCTGGCCGAGCATTACGGATGGACGCCGAAGTACGAGTCCGTGACTTACAATCCGTATCTTGAAGACTACTACAAGGACATCCCGCGCTGGTCGTACAACCTTGAGACGTACTTTCTCGCGCAGAGGTTCAAGGATGTTCTGGAGATAGCCAGGAGCAAGGATGTCATCATCCAGGACAGGACTCTCTTCGAAGGCGTGCACATTTTCGTGGCCAACAACTACGCGATGGGCAACCTTTCCAAGCGCGACTACGAGACCTATATGGAACTTTACCGGGTGATGGCGGCGACCGTGCGCAAGCCGGACCTGCTGATCTACCTCCGGTCCGGGGTGCCGCATCTCGTGGCCCAGATCCAGAAGCGCGGGCGCGACTACGAGCAGACGATGAGCCTTGAATATCTCAGCGGCCTGAACGAACGCTACGAGAAGTGGATCTCCGAATATGACGGGAGGGTTCTGGCCATCGAGGCCGACACTCTGGACTTCGAGAACCGCCCGGAGGATTTCGCCTTGATCACCGACAGGATAGACGCTGAACTCTACGGCCTTTTCCCTTTGGAAAAATAGTGTTATTTTTGTGGCTACAAACAATTTCAGGATATGCACATCGCGATAGCAGGAAACATCGGCAGCGGCAAGACAACCCTCACCAAGATGCTTGCGGCTCATTACGGCTGGACTCCCAAGTTCGAGTCAGTGGATTTCAATCCATATCTTTCGGATTTCTATGCGGATATGGAACGCTGGTCGTTCAATCTCCAGATCTATTTCCTGAACAAGAGGTTCAAGGATGTGGTCGAGATTTCCAGATGCAGCGATGTGATCATCCAGGACAGGACGATCTACGAGGACGCGCGCATCTTCGCGCCGAACCTCCACGATATGGGTTTGATGAGCACCAGGGACTTCGAGAACTATTCCGATCTCTTTGACCTGATGATGTCCCTGGTGTCCAAGCCCGATTTGCTGATCTACCTCAAATCATCCATTCCGAATCTTGTGGCCCAGATCCAGAAAAGGGGCAGGGAGTACGAGAGCAGCATAAGGATCGACTATCTCACGGGTCTGAACAAGCGTTACGACGAGTGGATCTCCGGCTACGACGGCCACCTGCTCGTCATCGACGTGGACAACGTGAAATTCGAGAACCGTCCTGAAGATTTCCAGATAGTGACGGACAAGATCGATGCGGAACTTTTCGGGCTTTTCCCGGAGGTACGCCACATCGATGAATAAAACCAAATAAGTTAGTTAGTATGTCACAATCAAGACCGACATTGATCGAATTCGTGGAGAAATACACCCACGAATTCTCTTCCCACGTGTTCCTTCGCGAGAAGGTGGACGGAGCGTGGACAGAAACAACATTCGAGCAGACCCGCAAGGAAGGTCAGAGAATCGCGGCCGGCCTTATGGCTATGGGACTCCGCAAGGGCGAGAAGGTGGCCCTTCTTTCCGAAGGCAGGAACATGTGGATTCTCGCAGAACTGGGAATCCTCTACGCCGGCGGCGTCAGCGTCCCTCTTTCCGTCAAACTTGAAGAAAGCAACGACCTGACATTCAGGATCAAGCATTCAGAATCACGGTTCGTGATGGTCTCCGTCCAGCAGCTTCCGAAGGTCCGCAGGATTCTTCCGCAGCTTGAAGGGGTGGAGAAAGTCATAGTCTTCGACAAGGTACCCGCCGCTGATGCCAAGGAAGTTTCCATGGAATGGGTTCAGGCTCTCGGCGACAGCTACCTCTTCGGCCACAAGGCCGAGTTCGAGGAGCGCTACAAGTCGATAGAACCCGATGACTACGCTACCATCAGCTACACTTCCGGCACCACATCCGACCCTAAGGGAGTGCTTCTTACCCACCGCAACTACACGGCCAACGTTGAACAGGCGCATTCCGTGATCGGCGTCAAGCCTGACTCCACGATGCTCATCATCCTGCCTCTCGACCACTGCTTCGCGCACGTGGCAGGCTTCTACACGATGATGTCCTACTGCAGCAGCATCGCCACCGTTCCTGTGGGAGCGAATCCGCTCGCCACGTTGAGGAATGTACCGACAGCCATCAAGGAAGTGCGTCCTCACGTGATGCTTTCCGTTCCGGCTCTTGCACGCAGTTTCCGCAAGAGCGTCGAGACCAGCATCCACAAACAGGGCCCGAAGGTCGAGAAACTCTACAACTACGCTCTCAACCTCGCCATCTCCTACAACAAGGAGTACTACAACCGCGGAGGTATTCTCCAGCTTTGGAAGAAGCCGCTGATGGCTCTGTTCGACAAGATTCTGTTCAAGAAGGTCCGCGAGGCGTTCGGCGGCAGGATGGAGTTCTTCGTCGGCGGCGGAGCCCTTCTGGACATCGAACTCCAGAGATATTTCTGCGCCATCGGCATCCCTATGTTCCAGGGCTACGGCATCTCCGAGGCGACCCCGATCATTTCCGCCAATTCGACGGGCCACGCTATGTTCGGTTCTTCCGGCCGTGTCGTGAAGCCTATGGAGATCAAGATCTGCGACGAGAACGGCAATGAGGTTCCTCTTCGCACCAAAGGCGAGATCGTCGTCAAGGGCGAGAACGTGATGGCCGGCTACTGGAAGAACCCTCAGGGAACAGCGGACGCCATCCGCGACGGCTGGCTGCACACCGGCGACATGGGCTATATGTACGACAAGGAGTTCCTCTATGTCGTGGGCCGCTTCAAGTCCCTGCTGATTTCCTCGGACGGAGAAAAATACAGCCCTGAAGGCTTCGAGGACTCGCTTACCGACGGCTCGAAGTACATCGAGCAGGTAGTCCTCCACAACAACCAGAACCCTTACACGATGGTGCTGATCGTGCCTGCCAAGGACGCCTTGAAGGAATATGTCTCCGGCAAGGGTCTCGATCCTGCCACCCGCGAGGGCAAGGAGGCTATGCTGCGCAAGATCCAGGAGGAGATCGACTCCTACAAGAAGGGCGGAGCGCACGAGGGAATGTTCCCTGAAAGATGGCTTCCGTCAGCCGTGGCTGTGCTTCCTGAGCCGTTCACCGAGCAGAACGGAATGGTGAACAGCACGATGAAGATCGTGCGCGGCAAGGTCGAGAAGTTCTACGCTGACCGCATCGACTACGCCTACACCGCCGAGGGCAAGAACCTCCTCAACGAAAAGAACATCGCCAGCCTTTAACCGCAGGCTGCATTGACACATAAAAAGTCCCGGAAGCCAATTGCTTTCGGGACTTTTGTGAGTTTTGTCCTGACCGGACGTGCGGGCTAGTCCAGAGTGTGGATGGCGAGTCCCGAGCGAAGTTTCGGCTCGAACCAGGTCGTCTTCGGAGGCATTATGTTGCCGGTGTCGGCGATGTCGATCAGCTGCTGCATGGAGACTGGATAGAGGGCGAAGGCCACCTTCATCTCTCCGCTGTCGACTCTGCGCTTCAGTTCGCCGAGGCCTCTGATGCCGCCGACGAAATCGATCCTCTTGTCGGTACGCAGGTCCTTGATTCCTAGCACCTTGTCCAGCACGAGATTCGAGAGGATTGTGACATCAAGCACCCCGATCGGATCCTTGTCGTCGTACCTGCCCGGAAGAGCCTCCAGGGAGTACCACTGTCCGTCAAGGTACATCGAGAAGTTGTGCAGATGGTCAGGATGGTAGATTTCCGTGCCTTCAGCCTTGACGGTGAAGTTCTCTTCGACCGCCGCGATGAACTGTTCCTTGGCAAGGCCGTTCAGGTCCTTGACTACGCGGTTGTAGTCCAGAATCTTGAGCTGGCTCTCGGGGAAGCATACGGCCATGAAGTAGTTGTACTCCTCGTCGCCTGTGTGGTTCGGGTTCTGCGCCTTCTTCTCGGCTCCGACGCGCGCGGCTGCTGCCGTGCGGTGATGTCCGTCGGCCACATAGAAAGCTTCCACTTCACTTTCGAACAGCCTTGTGATCTGGTCGATTGTCTTGTCGTCGTCGATGACCCAGAACTTGTGTCCGAAATTGTTCTCGTCGATGAAATCGTATTCAGGCGCCTTCTTGACGGTTTGAGAGACAATCTCGTTGAGGATGCGGTTGTCCTTGTAGGCGAAGAACACCGGCTCGATGTTGGCGTTCTGGATGCGGACGTGAACCATTCTGTCGTCTTCCTTGTCCTTGCGGGTCAGCTCGTGCTTCTTGATCTTGCCGGAGGCATAGTCATCCGTGTGGGCGCAGAGTACAAGACCGTACTGTGTCCTGCCTTCCATCGTCTGAGCATAGACGTAGTAACACTCCTTGGAATCGCGTTTGAGCCATCCTTTGCTCTGCCACTCCTTGAAATTCTTTACGGCCTCGTCATAGACTTTCGGGTCGTGGTCCTCGAGAATCGGGCAGAAATCTATCTCCGGTTTAGTGATGTGCAGAAGGGACTTTTCTCCTGCCATCTCCTTGGCTTCCTCCGAGTTGAGGACATCATAAGGCGGAGCGGCCACCTCTGTAACGATATCTTTCGGCGGCCTTACCGCCGCGAACGGTTTTACTCTAACCATAGCGTTGCAATGTGGTTTGGATATTCGTAAAATTACTTGTTGACCTGGAAGCGGGTGCAGCCGGTGGCGAAGAAGTCCACGATCTGGCGCGCCGCCGCGAGACCCGCGTTCATATTGGCCTCCGCTGTCTGGGCTCCCATCTTCTTAGGGGTGGCGAAGATCCGCACGCCGAACTTCTCCTTCAGGGCGGCGTAGTTGTCAGGTGCCACATCCGTGACGTACTTGAGGTCAGGCCTCTCTTCCAGTGCTTTCTCCAGTCCGGCCTCGTCGATGACCTCCTTGCGGGCGGTGTTGACAAGGCAGGCACCCTTAGGCATCTTCGTGATGAGGTCGTAGCCTATCGAACCGATGGTCTCAGGGGTCGCAGGAATATGCAGGGAGATGAAGTCGCAGCCGGCGTACATCTTTTCAAGCGATTCGGCAGGTTCGGCTCCGGCTTCGCGGATCTTCTCGGCAGGGATGAACGGGTCGATGGCCATCACGCTCATTCCCAGAGCCTCGGCCTTCTTTCCGACCAGGCGGCCGACATTGCCGAAGGCCTGGATGCCCAGTTTCTTGCCCTGGATCTCGGATCCCGTGGCAGGAGTGAACTGGTTGCGGCACATATAGATCATCATCGCGATGGCGAGTTCGGCGACGGCGTTGGAGTTCTGCCCCGGGGTGTTCATCACCACAACCTTGTGGCCCGTCGCTGCGGCGAGATCGACGTTGTCGTAACCCGCTCCGGCGCGTACCACTATCTTGAGGTTCTTAGCTGCGTCAAGCACCTCGGCCGTGACTTTGTCCGAACGGATGATCAGCGCGTCCACGTCGGCTGCGGCGGCGATGAGCTGCGATGCGTCCTCGTACTTCTCAAGAGCGGCGAATTCGTGTCCCGCCGCTGTGACAATCTCCTTGATCCCTGCGACGGCTGCCGCTGAGAAAGGTTTCTGGGTCGCTACTAAAATCTTCATACCGCTTTATTTCTTTAAAGTCTCGAATTCCTTCATGCAGTCCACGAGAGCCTGCACGTCTTCGAGGGTGCAGGCGTTGTAGAGCGAAGCCCTGAAGCCTCCGACGGAGCGGTGTCCCTTGATGCCGATCATTCCGTGGTCCTTGGCGAACGCGAGGAACTCGTCCTGCAGCGTCTCGTAGCCCGGAGCCATCACGAAGCAGACGTTCATGTTGGAACGGTCCTCCTTCGCGGCGGTGCCGACGAACAGCGGGTTGCGGTCGATTTCTGAATACAGGAGGTCAGCTTTCTGCTGGTCGATCTTCTGAATGGCCGCCACTCCGCCGATACCCTTGAGCCACTTGAGGGTTTCATTCATCATGAAAATCGAGAACACTGGAGGCGTGTTGTACATCGAAAGCTTTTCGATGTGGTTGCGGTAGTCAAGCATCGTAGGAATGTACCTGCTGACCCTACCGAGGGAATCCTTCCTGATAATCGCGAAGATCACACCTGCAGGCCCCACGTTCTTCTGCGCGCCTCCGTAGATGAGATCGTACTTGCTCACGTCCACCGGGCGGCTCATTATGTCAGAGGACATATCGGCGATGAGAGGGACAGGGCAGTCGATGTCTTCCTTTATCTCGGTTCCGTAGATGGTGTTGTTGGTCGTGATGTGGAAGTAGTCGATGTCGGTCGGAATCTCGTAGCCTTTAGGAATGTAGGAGTAGTTCTTGTCGGCAGAACTGGCGAGAGCGTAGGCCTCGCCTATGCCCTTTGCCTCTTTGAGAGCCTTCTTGGCCCACACGCCCGTCTCGAGATAGGCGGCTTTCTTCTCAAGGTAGTTCATCGCCACATAGAGGAACTGCAGGGAGGCACCGCCGCCGAGGAATACGACCTCGTGTGTGTCCGGGATGTTGAGCAGCTCTTTCCAGAGGGATCTGCATTCATCCATCGTAGCGTCCCATTCCTTTGTGCGGTGTGAGATGCTGAGCACTGAAACTCCTGTGCCCTTGAAATCCTTGAGTGCCTCGATGGCATTGTCGATGGCCACCTGCGGAAGCAGGCAAGGCCCAGCGTTGAAAACGTGAACTTTTTTCATATTGTAATGATACTTAGCGTTATTTGTTATATGGCCCCGGCCCTTTAAGGTTCGGGGCGGTAAAGATAGGGAAATTAAAATGATTAAGCAACCATTATGGGACAAGATGGAAAAAAATTCACCAGTCTGCCTTCCGTGGTCTCCCAATCAGGATTTCAATGAATATTTCCGGTCCTATCTGTAGCCGAGAAGGTAGGAGATGATTGCCATCCGGATGTACATTCCGCCTCCGGCCTGCTGGAAATAATAGGCGAACTCCGTGTCATCCACATCGGTGGCGATCTCGTTGACTCTCGGGAGCGGATGCAGAATCTTCATGTTAGGCTTGACGGAGCCGAGCATCGAGGCCGTGAGCCTGTAAACGTCCTTAACCTTATTATATTCATCCATATCCGGGAAACGCTCCTGCTGGACTCTGGTCATATAAAGTATGTCGCAGGCGTTCAGCCCGTCCTCGATCCTGTCGGCCAGAGAGTAGGCGACGCCTTCGCGGTCAAGCATCCCGATGTACTTCTTCGGCATATTCAATTCTTCCGGGGAAGTGAATATGAACTTGGGGTTGAACCAGCGCAGGGCTTCCACAAGCGAATGCACGGCCCGGCCGTACTTGAGGTCTCCGACCATATTCACCGTCAGTCCGTCGAGCCTTCCCTGGGTCTTCTGAATGGCGTAGAGGTCGAGAAGGGTCTGGGTAGGGTGCTGGTTGGCTCCGTCGCCCGCATTGATAACAGGTACGCTTGCCACCGATGCGGCGATGTCGGCGGCTCCGGCCATAGGATGTCTCATCACGATCAAGTCCACATAGTTGGACACTATCTTGATGGTATCTTCCAGTGTCTCTCCCTTGGTCTGGCTCGTGTTGCGGTTGTCAGGAAAGCCTATCACTCTGGCACCAAGCCTGTTTACCGCTGCTTCGAATGAAAGTCTCGTCCGGGTGGACGGCTCGAAGAACAGGCAGGCGATCACCTTGCCGGCGAGGAAACTCTGTTCTCTGGCGGCTTCGAATTCCTTCGCGACGTCAAGGATGTGAAGAATCTCATCCTTTGAGAAATCCTGGATTGAAATAAGACTCTTAGGCATAATGATTAATGTTTAAAGTTCGTTTATCTTGCAGTTTTCTATTTTGCTTATCCTGTTTATGAGATCCTCCTCGGCCGAGAGCCTAGCCCAGACCTCCATACTGCAGTCCAACCCTTGCTCTAGGCCTTTCTGCTTCAGGTCAAGATCCTTGACCACCTTCATCACACTGTTCATCGCCTCGTAGCCGAACCTGATGCTGAAGCGCTTTCCGGCCGTCTTCTCCACGGTCCCGGCCTTGTCCAGAGCGTCGGCCGTCGAGGTCCTGTAGGCACGGATCAGTCCCGGAATGCCTAGCTTGATGCCTCCGAAGTACCTCACGACTACAACCAGCACATCGCTGAGTCCACGCGAATCGATCTGGCCGAGAATCGGCCTTCCGGCCGACGAGGAAGGTTCTCCGTCATCGTTGGCCCTGAAGGTGTCGCCTAGATGGCCGAGCCTGTAGGCATAGCAGTGATGCCTCGCGTCGTGGTACTTTTTCTTGAGTTCGGTGATGATGCCGCGGATTTCGTCCTCGGTCTCGACCGGGTACGCGAATGAGATGAAACGGCTGCCGTTGTCCTTGAACAGCCCCTCTGCCGGCCCAGGGATAGTCCGGTAGGTGTCTAGTATGGTCTTTTCTGATGTTTCCATCCCGGTGCGGAAGTTCTTACGAAAATAGCGATTTTCAGATTATTTTGCAACGGAACGGGATTTTTTGTAATTTTGAAAAGGTTTTTGAACGGAAATATTTATGGTTTACAGATTCAGAGTGACGCTGGCCGGCATAAAGGGCTTCTACCGTGTTTATGAGATGGGGGGTGAAACGACCCTCTACGAGTTCCACAAGCAGATGCGGGCCGATATGGAATTTCCTCAGGATCAGTTGATAATGTTCAAGGCATTGGATGCCGGGGGTGCTGTCCTCGCCAGATATGGTCTGTTTGATCTCGGCGCAGGCACCGTTGACAGGGTGTCGGTGTCCCGGGCAATCAAGTCCGGAGTCAGTTCATTTGTCTACTTCTATGACGTGCCGAACAAAAAGAGCGTTATAATTACGTTTGAAGGCACCGAAGACAGGCCGGAGTGCAAGCCGACGGTCGTCGAGGTGAAGGGACCTAACCCTATCGAATTCGAGAAGGGCTATGTGGCCTTCGAGGATCTCCCTGATTCTCAGAGACATCTTCCGGGACAGAAGCCCGATTGGGGACCGGATGATGATGATTCCGACGGCGGGTCGGCTTCCGACGAGGGTCCTGACGATGATGACGATGATGACGATGACGACGAGGAGGACGACAGCGACGAGGACGGAAAGGTCATCTTCGACGGCACCGAGGACCTCGACATCTAGTTTCCCGACTTCCTTCTTTCTCTTTTCCCCTCGTTATGCGCCGGCTTCTGATAATACTCGGGCCGACTGCGGTCGGGAAGACCGATTTCAGCATAGGCAAGGCTCTTGAATATGCCTCGCCTGTTATTTCCTGTGACTCCCGCCAGATTTACGAAAGGATGTCCATAGGGACTGCCGTCCCAGACGCGGAGCAGCTTGCCGCCGTTAGGCACTGCTTCATCCAGACGGTCCCGGTCAACCGGCCATACACGGCGGGGGACTATGAGGTTGAGGCCATCTCCCTGATAGAAAGACTCTTCGACGAGGGTCACGAGACTCTTGTGATGACGGGAGGCTCGATGTTCTACATCGATGCCGTGTGCAACGGACTGGACAATCTTCCCGACGGCGACGCGGCCCTCAGGGCCGGACTCTGGGCCAGGCTTGAAGCCGAAGGTGTCGGGTCTCTGGCCGAAGAACTCCGCTCGAAGGATCCGCTGACATATTCACAGATAGACATCCGCAACAGCCAGAGGGTCATCAGGGCCTTGGAGGTCTGCATAGTCTCCGGCCGGCCGTTCTCGTCATTCAAGACGGGGGAGAGGCGCAGACGCTCCTTCGAAATCGAGAAGATCGGGCTTGTACGGCCGCGCGAGGAACTGTATTCAAGAATCAACGAAAGGACTCTGAATATGTTCGAGTCGGGCCTGGTCGAGGAGGCGAGGTCGCTTCTGCCGTACAGGAACTGCCAGGCGCTGCAGACCGTCGGCTACAAGGAAGTCTTTGAATATCTTGACGGCAAGATCCCGCTCGAGGAGGCTGTGCGCCTCGTTCAGAGGAACACGCGCCACTACGCCAAGAAGCAGCTGACCTGGTGGCGGCGCGACCCCGATGTCAAGTGGGTTGAACTGTAACTATCTCACGCTGAAAGCGAAGATGCAGTGGCTGGTGTAGGTCTCGCCCGGACGCAGGACGGCCGAAGGCCATTCCGGCTTGTTCGGCGTGTCCGGAAACTTCTGGGACTCGAGGCAGATAGCGGTGCGGTGGCCATAGACCACGCCCTTCTTGCCCGTCACAGTGCCGTCCAGGAAGTTTCCGCAGTAGATCTGGACTCCAGGTTCGTCGGTGTATTCCCTGAGGACAATGCCGGTCTGCTGGCAGTAGACTTCGGCTGCAGGTGCGGAATCGTTCCTCCGGGTGTCAAGCACCCAGTTGTGGTCGTAGCCGCGGCCGTTGCGGATCTGCTCGTTGTCTGCGTCGATGCCGTCTCCGATCAGGCGTGGCTTCCTGAAATCGAAAGGAGTGCCGTCCACCGGGGCGATCTCGCCGGTCGTCATGAACGTCGAGTCAACAGGAGTGTAGAAGGAAGCGTTGACGTAAAGCGAGTCCGCCGTGACCTGATGTGACGCAGGGTCTCCCGACAGGTTGAAGTAGGAGTGGTTGGTCATATTGATGATCGTAGGAGCATCCGCGGTGGCCTCGTAGCGGATGTCGATGGCATTGTCTTCCGTCAGGGTGAAGGTCACGCTGGCCTTGACCTCTCCCGGGAAGCCGGAGTCTCCGGCAGGGGAGTCCATCCCGAGTTTGAGGTGCGAGGCGTCGGCTTCCAGAACATCGTAGACCTTGTACTGCCAGCCATCGGGACCTCCGTGCAGGCAGTGGCCGTAGTTGTTCTGCGGCAGCTGGTACTCGGTGCTGTCCAGAGTGAACCTGCCGTGGTCGATGCGGTTGGCGTAGCGGCCGATGGTCGCTCCGAAATCTGTCTGGTTGTTCTCAGGGAAATAGTCCGACACCTTGTCGAAGCCAAGGACGACATCCCTGAACTCACCGTTTCTGTCCGGCACCATCACGGACACGATGCGGCCTCCGAAATTAGTGATGCAGACCTCCATACCGGAGGTGTTGGTCAGGGTGTAGAGACCGGTTGTGGAACCGTCCCGTCCGGCTTCGAAGTCCTTCGGGTCGAGACCGGACTTCGTGAGTCCGGACTGTGCGCAGCCGGCTGCGACGACAGCCGCCGCCAGCACTGTTAAAATTTTGAACCGCATAGTTATTAACGTTTTAATTATCAACCTGTTGAAATGGCCGGAAGGCAGATGCCGCCCGGCCTTCATAATTATCCTACTATGGCTCCGTTGGCGAGCGCCTCTGCCGGAGTGATGAAACGCATCTTGCCGTCGCCCTGCTTGGCCATCAGAATCATTCCTCTGGATTCGATGCCGCGGATGACTCTCGGCTGCAGGTTGGCGAGGATGCAGATCTGCTTGCCTACCATCTCCTCAGGAGAGTAATACTCGGCGATGCCTGACACGATCGTCCTCTGGTCGATGCCGGTGTCAATGCTGAGTTTCAGAAGTTTGTCTGTCTTAGGGACACGCTCGGCCGCCAGCACGGTGGCTGTGCGGATGTCCATCCTGGCGAACTCGTCGAAGGTGCAGTCCTCCTTCTGCGGCTCCACGTGATGCGCCGCCTCTTCGGCCGCCGCAGCCTTGGCCGCAGCCTCGTTGGCGGCCTTCGTGGCCTGCAGTTTGGCGACCTGGGCCTCCACGACGCAGTCCTCGACCTTGCTGAAGAGCAGAGTCGCCTGGCCTAGTTCGTGGCCTACAGGAAGGATGTCGGCCTTGCCGAGACTTTCCCAGCTCAGTGTGACAGGATATTCGGAAGCTGTTCCCGTGTGGAGCGCCTTGGCCTCGCCTTCCTTGAAGAAGTTGACCGTAGGCTCGCCCTCTCCGGCGCGGTGGTCGGATCCGGCCTCGAGACCGACGCGGAGGATGCCGCGGAGTTTTTCGGCCGAGAACGGTGTGAACGGCTCGAAGGCCACGGCCAGGTCGGCGCAGATCTGGAGCGAGGTGTAGAGGATGGATGCCGTCCTGTCCATATCGGTCTTGGCGACCTTCCACGGTTCGGTGTCGGAGATGTACTTGTTGCCGATGCGGGCGATGTTCATCGCCTCCTTCAGGGCCTCGCGGAAATGGAAGCCTTCAAGTTCGGCTTCAAGAGCCTTTTTGCACTCGGGAATCTTGGCGAGAGTCTCGGCGTCGACCGGTTCAGGCTTGAGGTTCTCAGGCACGCGGCCGCCGAAATATTTCTGGGTCAGGACGACGGCCCTGTTGACGAAGTTGCCGAAGATGGCCACCAGCTCGCTGTTGTTTCTCTGCTGGAAGTCCTTCCAGGTGAAGTCGTTGTCCTTGGTCTCCGGAGCGTTGGCGCAGAGCACGTAGCGCAGCACGTCCTCCTGGCCGGGGAACTCGTCGACATATTCATTGAGCCAGACCGCCCAGTTGCGTGAGGTCGAGATCTTGTCGCCTTCGAGGTTGAGGAACTCGTTGGAAGGAACGTTGTCAGGCAGTATGTAGCCGCCGTAGGCTTTCAGCATCGAAGGGAAGACGATGCAGTGGAAGACTATGTTGTCCTTGCCGATGAAATGCACGAGGCGGGTGTCCTCATCCTTCCACCATTTCTCCCAGGACTGCGGGAGAAGTTCCTGCGTGTTGGAGATGTAGCCGATCGGAGCGTCGAACCAGACGTAGAGGACCTTGCCCTCAGCTCCCTCCACAGGGACAGGAACGCCCCAGTCAAGGTCGCGGCTGACGGCACGCGGCTGCAGGCCTCCGTCAAGCCAGGATTTGCACTGGCCGTAAACGTTGGACCTCCACTCCTTGTGTTGCTCGAGGATCCACTCCCTGAGCCACGGTTCGTATTTGTCCAGAGGAAGGTACCAGTGCTTGGTCTTCACCTTCTGAGGGGCGCTTCCGCTGAGCTTGGACTTAGGGTCGATCAGTTCCTCAGGACTGAGGGTGCAGCCGCACTTCTCGCACTGGTCGCCGTAAGCGTTCGGATTGCCGCACTTCGGACAGGTGCCGGTGATGTAGCGGTCGGCCAGGAAGACCTTGGCCTCCGGGTCGAAGAACTGCTCGGTCTCCTTGGTGATGAACTTGTCGTCATCGTAGAGCTTGCGGAAGAACTCGGATGCGTTCTTCTCGTGCACCTTGGAGGTCGTGCGGGAATAGATGTCGAAGTTGATTCCAAGATTGAGGAACGAATCCTTTATGATTTTGTGGTACTTGTCCACGATGTCCTGCGGAGAGACTCCCCGGGTGCGGGCCTTGATGGTGATCGGCACGCCGTGTTCGTCGGAACCGCAGATGAAGAGGACGTCCTCGCCCTTCATCCTGAGGTAGCGCACGTAGATGTCAGCCGGGACATAGACACCGGCGAGGTGGCCGATGTGGACCGGACCGTTGGCGTATGGCAGCGCGCAGGTCACAAGTGTTCTCTTGAATTTCTTTTCCATATTCATTGATGTTTATTTTTCTCTTCCAAGACGTTTCTTCACGATTATCAAGGTCTTCTGAATTTTGATGATTTCATTCATCAGTTCCGCCATCCTGTCGTTGTCTCCCTCGGCCTGGGCCGCGGTCAGATCCCTTTTCAGCGCTTTCTCCGAATTCTGCAGCCGGCATTTCTGGAAGACGAGGATCGCTTTCGGAACGTAAGCCGTCAGCCACGAGCCCTTGGACATCATCGAGTTGCGCAGATTGGCGATGGAAAGTTCGTAGCGCTCGTCAGTCGAGAGCTGCGCCGCCACGAAAGCGATGAACCTGTCGGGGCCGTCCATCATATGCTTGACGATTTCCTCCTGCGCGTAGCCTTCGTAATAGTCCTTCGAGTATGCGTCGTACACCGCTTTGTAGACCGGCGTGGTGAAGCCGGAGCCGTCACCGTCGAAAGCCTCGGCGATGAAGTCGAACACGGTGTGGGCATCCTCTCCCGGCCCGGTATGGAATTCGGAGTCGGCCGGAAACTCGAGGGTCGTGGTCCCGTAAGTCAGTATGAAATTCATCAGTTCACGCTCGGAGGCGGCCATCACCTTGTCCGGTTCCAGCGTGTCAAGGCTGACCGGGAGCGGCGCGGTCTCTGAATATGCCTGCGTGCCTGTCTGCTCAGGCGTTTCACCGGAAGCGTCCGGATGCGGGACCGCATCCGGACCCGGCACGTCAAGAGAGCCGACCGCCCCGCTCTTCCCGGAGGCGGATGTCGCGTAATACCGCTGGACTCTTTCCCTCTCGGCCGCCTTTCTGGACTCCTCGGACAATTTCAGCCGGGTCTTGCCTATGCGCTCGTCAAGGGCTTCACGGCGGATTTTGAACTTTTCGCCCAGAAAATCCACATAGACTGACCTTTTCACGGCATCCGGAATGACGGCTATGGTGTCCGCTATGTCGTTGATGGCCTTGGCACGTTCGAGCGGATTGCCGGCGGCGCCTTCCATCAGCAGCGAAGCCTTGAAATCGATGAAATCCTTCTCCGCGCCGGCGAGGAATTCCTCGACTTCGGCGAGAGTGTGCTTTCTTGAATATGAATCCGGGTCGTCCCCGTCAGGAATAAGGACGACCTTGACGTCCATTCCTTCGCGCAGGAACATATCTATGCCCCTCAGGGCGGCGTGGATGCCCGCGTCATCCCCGTCGTACATTATCGTTACGTTCTGCGTGAACCTTCGGATGAGCGCTATCTGCCCTTCGGTCAACGCTGTGCCGCTGGACGCCACCACGTTGGTGATGCCCAGCTGGTGCATTGACAGCACGTCAAGGTAACCTTCCACGAGGTAGCACTTGTTCTTCTTGGCTATCTCGTTCTTGGCGAACCAGATTCCGTACAGGGACCGGTTCTTGACGTAGATGCCGGACTCCTTGGAGTTGACGTACTTGGCGTAAGGCTTTCCTTCCTCCTTCGACTTGAGGGTCCTGGCTCCGAAGGCTATGACACGTCCGCTCAGCGAATGTATCGGGAACACGACTCTGTCGTAGAACCGGTCGTGGAGCTTCCCGTCGTCGTAGGCCGCGCACAGACCGGTTTCAAGGAGATATTCATCCTTGTAGCCCGCCGCCTTTGCCGCGTCGGTCAGGGCGTGCCTCCCGGTCGGCGCCCATCCGAGGCCGTATTTCTCGATGGTTGAGTCCTCCAGGCCGCGGGAGCGGAAATATTCGAGGCCGACCGCTTTCCCTTCCGGCGTAGCCAGCTGGTTCTTGAAGAAGGTTCCGGCATATTCGGAAACCAGAAGAAGGCTCTCGTTGCGCTGGCGGTTCGCTATGTCCTCCGCCGACTCTTCTTTTTCGACTATCTCTATGCTGTACTTCTTCGCAAGATAGCGGAGCGCCTCCACGTAGGACAGATGCTCGTGCTCCATTATGAAGCCGACCGACGAACCGGATTTGTGGCAGCCGAAGCAGTAGTATATTCCCTTGGACGGGACAATGTGGAACGACGGTGTCTTCTCGTTGTGGAACGGACAGCAGGCCCAATAGTCGGCTCCGCTCTTCTTGAGAGAGACGAAGTCGCCGATCACCTCCTCGATGCGGGCGGTGTCAAGAATCCTCTGTACCGTTTCCTGCGGAATCATTCCGTTCAGTTGTCTTCAACCTTTGAAAACTCGGCGTCGATTGCATCGTCCAGGCCGGAAGTGTCAATTTTGTCCGGTTCTGATTCCGGCTCGGCCTGCGCGGCGAAACTTGCCTCGTAAGCTTCCCGGGCCTTGCGCAGCCGCCAGATGGAAATCAGTTCAGACACGCCGTAAACAACCAGCAGCACTCCTGCGGCAATCCCCATCACCGCCTTGCCGAACGGGTTGAAAACCAGGAATGCGCCACCCAGAATCGCGCAGATGGACAGCAGGAGCGATGTGAATCCCGCTCCCAGCAGTGACATAACTCCGACAAGGGCCATCAGCTGCAGCGCACCGAAAAGAATCAGCACGATTCCTATTATGAATATTATGAAGTCAGCCACCCACTGCGGGTTGAAGAACAGCAGAAGGCCGATCGCTATGTCCACGACGCTGTTGACAATCATCAGAGGCAGGACGCCTTCCCTGCGGTTGCGGACTATTCCGTAGACGAGCGACACGATGCCTGCCGCGAGGACGAATGCGGCGATGACCTTGACGACCGTTTCCATCGCGTTGCTTCCGAAAATCATTACCAGACCTATGCCGATTGCTGCGAGCGCTCTGAGAATGCTGCTGAACGAGTTTTTGTAGCCAAAAGTGAACATTGCTGTTTTATGTTGAAAATGAAATACAAATTTAGTAAAAATTACTATATTAGTGTCTATGTTTTTTGATACGCACAACCATAGCCAGTTCTCCTTCGACGGAGAAAGGACAACGATAGAGAGGAGCGCCGCAGCCGCGGCTGAAAAAGGTTTCAGCGGAATATGCTTCACCGACCACTGTGATTTCTATGTTCCTGAGATGAAAGGGGAGTTCGGCCCTCTGCGCTCGGAAGTCTTTGACGTGGCCGCCCAGCAGGCCGAAATCGACAGGGTGAACGGACTTGTGGCGGAAGGCGCCTTCGGAAAGACTGCATCCAGGAAATTCCGCGTGCTCAAGGGCATCGAACTCGGACTGGAGGAAAAGGCCCGGGACGACATCCGGAAGCATCTTTCTCAGCACAGGTTCGACCAGGTCATCGCCTCGGTCCACTATCTTCAGGACACCGACCCCTATTACGGGCACTACTACAAGGGAAAGAACTGGAAAGAAGCGTACGGGCACTATCTTGAAACCATCATCAGAGAGATGAAATGGCTCGGCGACTTCGACATCATAGGACATTTCGACTATGTGGCCCGCTATGCCCCATATCCCAAGGAGAGCGTGCTGTACAGAGACTTCCCGGCCCAGTTCGACGAACTCCTGAAATACCTTGCCGAGAATGGCAAAGGTCTGGAAATCAACACTAAGTCTTATAGGACCTACAAGATGAGAACCCCGATACTGGACAAGGACATTCTGCTTAGGTACCTTGAACTGGGAGGGGAAATCCTGACGCTCGGCTCAGATTCGCACACCCCCTGCGAGGTCGGCAGAAGGTTCGAATATTTCGCTCAGTACATCAAGATGTTCGGGTTCAGGCGCCTGGGACACTTCGAGAACCGCAAACTGAAGATGGTCAACATCTAGGCGACACGACCTCGCAGAGGAACTTGATTCTGACGAGCCGGATTTCCATCTCGTCATAGTCCGGCCCCAGCACTTTGACCGCTTCTTCCACGGAATCCGAAGTGGCTTCCGACTTGAAATAGTCGTAAATGTCTTCGACGATGTCGTCGTCGATAGTCTGGTTGATGTAATAGCTCAGGTCAAGGTTGAGTCCCGAGGACACTATTGTCTCGATTTCGCTTACCAGTTCGTCCAGTTCCTCGCCTTTCGCATCCGCGATGTCGTCAAGTGACATCCTGCGGTCTATGCTGTGGATGATGAACCGTTTGCCGGCGGACTTGTTCGGCCCCGACTTGACGATCAGGTCTTCCGGTCGGGATATGTCGTTCTCTTCGACGTAGCGCTTGATGAGCTCCAGGAAATCCTTCCCGTATTTTTTTGCCTTGCCGGCGCCCACGCCCTGGCAATGCTGCAGTTCTTCGAAGGTCAGCGGGTAAAGGATGGACATATCCTCAAGGGCGGGATCTCCGAATATTATCCAAGGCTGCAGACCCAGTTTCCTGGAAAGATCCTTGCGCAGGTTCTTAAGCATGGAAAGCAGGGTGGCGTCACCTCCTCCTCCCGCCTTCAACGCCGCTGCGCCGGCATCGTCGTCATCGTCGGTACCTTTGCCCAGGAACACGCGGTCCTCGACAAGACGGATTTCATACGGGTCTTTGAAGAACTCTTCGCCCTTCCCGGTCACACAGATCCTGCCGTAAGTCTCTATCTCCTTCGCGAGAAGGTGGAGCAGAAGCCCCTGATGGATGACGGCGCACCAGAATTTTTCGCTGTGTTCCTTGCCGGAACCGAACAGAGACAGCGTGTCGTGCCTGTAGGACTTTACCATCGCGTTGCTCTTCCCGGCAAGCACAAGGGCGAGATGGTCCGCCTTGAAGTTCTCCGGCAGCGACTTGATCAGCTTTATCACCAGGCACATTTCTTTGCGTCCGTCGAACATCGGCTTCGGATTGACGCAGTTGTCGCAAAGCCCGCAGTTGTCCTTCGGGTAGTCTTCCCCGAAATAATTCAGAAGCATCCTGCGGCGGCACTGGTTCGTCTCGGCATAGGCTACGGTCTCCATAAGAAGCTGCCTGCCTATCTCCTGCTCGGACACAGGTTTGCCCTGCATGAACTTTTCCAGTTTCTGAATATCCTTGTAGCTGTAGTATGTGATGCACTCGGCGTTCTGTCCGTCTCTTCCTGCCCGGCCGGTTTCCTGATAGTACCCTTCGATGCTCTTCGGAATGTCGTAATGGATGACGAAGCGCACGTCCGGTTTGTCTATGCCCATTCCGAAGGCGATGGTCGCGACTATCACATCCACGTCTTCCATCAGGAAACGGTCCTGGTTCTCCGCCCTTGTCTTCGCATCCAGCCCGGCGTGGTATGGCAGCGCCCTTATCCCGTTGATCTCAAGCAGCTGCGCTATCTCTTCGACCTTCTTGCGGCTCAGGCAGTAGATGATGCCGGACTGCCCCGAATGCTGCTTGATGTAGCGGATGATGTCCTTGTCCGGATCGACCTTGTCCCTTACTTCATAATAGAGGTTGGGCCTGTTGAACGAAGACTTGAACACCGTCGCGTCCATTATTCCGAGATTCTTGAGAATGTCGCTCTGGACCTTCGGGGTCGCCGTTGCGGTCAGCGCTATGATCGGCGCGCGGCCTATCGTCTGGACCATATCCCTGATTCTGCGGTACTCAGGTCTGAAATCGTGCCCCCATTCGGAAATGCAATGCGCCTCGTCCACGGCGTAGAACGAAATCTCCACTTCCTTGAGCAGTTCCACGTTCTCTTCCTTGGTGAGGGATTCCGGTGCCACGTACAGAAGTTTCGTCACGCCGGACAGGAGGTCTGAACGCACTTCCTGAATCTGCGCCCTGTTCAACGACGAGTTCAGGAAATGCGCTATGCCGTTCTGTTCTTCCACGAATCCTCTGATCACATCGACCTGGTTCTTCATCAGTGCGATCAAAGGGGAGATCACTATCGCCGTCCCCGACATTACCAAGGCAGGAAGCTGAAAGCACAAAGACTTGCCGCCGCCGGTAGGCATCAGGACAAACGTGTCCTTACCTTCCAGCAGATTGCAGATGATCTTCTCCTGATCCCCTTTGAACGAGTCGAAACCAAAGAATTCTTTCAGTTTGGAATAAAGCAGCGACGAGTCAATCTCCATGGCATATCGGATTTAATCCTAAAAATAGAGAATGTTTTTTAATTTAACAAACGTTTTGACTCCAAAAGGGCATATTGCACCGAAATTGAATATGAATGTCAATAATTTTTGCGATATTTGCAGGTCAAAACGGCAACTTATAAATTAATGATAGTTATGAAGACAATCAAATTGCTTGCGGCCGCCGCAATCCTTTGCTCGACAGTGGCCTGCAGTTCACCGAAAGCCGGTGAGAACGCAAACGGCGCCGACAGCACGGCTGTCGCCACCGCATCCGTGGACGTCAAGAGTCTGCTTCCTTCAAAGGCAAGCGTTGACTCCGTGAGCTACCTTCTCGGCATCAATCTAGGCTCAATGATCAAGGGTTACAATCTCGGTGACCTCAACTACAGCCAGATAATGAAGGGTGTCAAGGATTTCGTCAACGCAAAGGGCAACCAGCGCGACACCAATTTCGTAAAGCAGTTCAGGGTCAATCCTGAAGAAATGGGCCGCATAATGAACGAGTTCATCCAGAAACGCTCCGAGTACGTGGGTGCTGTCAACAAGGCCGCCGAGGCTGAATTCCTCGCCGCCAACCTGAAGAAGGAAGGCGTACAGGCAACGGAGAGCGGACTTCAGTACATCATCACCGAAGCCGGCAGCGATGTCAAGCCTACAAGCGAGAAGGACACGGTTTATGTTCACTACAAGCTTTCTCTCAAGGACGGATCGGTCGTTGAGGAGGTTCCTGCCGAGCAGCCTTCGGTAAGGCTTATGCTCAACAGGGTGATCAAGGGTTGGACCGAGGGCATGCAGCTTCTCGGAGAAGGCGGAAAGGCCACTCTCTTCGTGCCTTCTGAACTCGGATACGGCGAGCGCGGAAACAGCGGCATCGAACCTTATTCAACTCTCGTGTTCGACATCCAGCTTGACTCCGTAAAGCATTTCGTGGAGCCTGCTCCTGCAAAGTAAAACTGACTGCCTCAGGCAGTATGGCATAGCCTGCTTCGCGCCCGTACGGGTGAGGCAGGCTTTCTTTTTAGAATTTGAAACAATCCTATAACCATATAATATAAATCACTCGAATATGGCAGCACTGGAAATCGAAGGCAAGATCAGGATGAAACTTGCCAAGCAGTCCGGTCAGAGCGCGAAAGGGGCCTGGTCGAAGCAGGATTTCATTCTTGAATATCAAGATGGCAACTATCCTGCCGAGGTCTGCTTCACGGCTTTCGGCAACGACAAGGTTGCCGACCTGGACAAATTCAGCAACGGCGACACCGTCAAGGTCTCGTTCAATCTGAGGGCAAGGGAATACAACGGACGCTGGTACAACGATGTCAGAGTCTGGAGAATCACACCTGCCGGTCAGACCGCTCCTGCGGTCCAGGCACCTGCTGGTTACGGTTACAATCCTCAGCAGCAGGGCTATGGCGCAGCCCCTGTGCAGGCTCCGGCTCCAACGATCGAAGATATGCCGGCCGACGACTCGCAGAACGACCTCCCGTTCTGACCCGCCACGTCTCCCGCAACGTCGCTGGAATGAAAGACATGAGGGTGGACGGATTCCCGTCCACCCTCATGTCTTTCCGTGTTGTGCAGTCCTATATGGCTTCTGAAGCGGTTGTGACCACTACTTCCTGGCCTGGAACCGTCTCGATGTCGTAGAGGAATCCCTGCGGGATCTCCGGTCCGTGCAGGACTGCCTTAGGGCTGACTGCAGGACGGAGAATCTCCTGCGGAGCAAAGAGCGGATTAGGGTTTTCGCTTCCGTCAGTGACCTCCTTGAGGCCTTCTCCCTGCAGCTTGACATAGGAACGTATGCGGAGATTGCCGCCTATGGTCGAACGGATGACCGCCTTGCGCAGAACATTGTCCTCCCACTCGATGTCTTCGATTTCGAAGCCTCCTCTTGCTCTGAGACCCTTGATGCTGCCCTGGCGCCATTCGTCAGGAAGCGCAGGAAGAAGATGCACCGCACCGTCGTGGCTTTGCATCAGCATTTCCGCTATGCCGGCCGTGCAGCCGAAGTTACCGTCGATCTGGAAAGGCGGGTGGGCATCGAAGAGATTCGGATAAGTTCCGCCTCCCTGCCATTTCTGCGCGGACGTGTCCACGAGCCTCAGCTGGTCCTTGATCATCTTGAATGCGTGGTTGCCGTCCAGCATTCTCGCCCAGCAGCAGACTTTCCAGCCCATAGACCAGCCGGTAGATTCGTCCGTGCGCTGAATCAGAGTGTTGCGCGCGGCGTCCACAAGCACCGGAGTGCGGTATGGCGAGATCTGATAGCCCGGGAAGAAGCCCCAGAGATGGGAAATGTGGCGGTGGTGGTCTTCAGGATCGTCCCAATCCTCGGCCCACTCCTGAAGCTGGCCGTATTGACCGATCTGCATAGGCGTAAGCCTGCGGCGCAGAGTGCGGAGAGTATCGCTGAACTGCTTGTCGATTCCGAGAATTCCGCTTGCCCTTTCCACATTGGAGAAGAGGTCGGTCAGAAGCTGGTTGTCCATCGTGACGCCTGACTGGAGATTGCCGTCCTGGGACTTCGGCCCGTTTTCCGGAGAGCATGAAGGCACTACAACCATATAGCCGGTGTTCGGATCTTCCACAAGAAAATCGACGAAGAATTCAGCGGCGCTCTTCATTATCGGATAGACCTCGGCGAGATAGGTGTTGTCTCCGTTGTAAAGATAGCGATCCCAGAGGTGCTGGCAGAACCAGGCTCCTCCTGTCGGCCAAAGTCCGCAGTGAGCGCTGTCCAAAGCTCCGGTGCAGCGCCAGAGGTCTGTGTTGTGGTGCAGAACCCAGCCCCGGCAGCCGTACATCAGCCGTGCCGTCTTCTGCCCGGTTTCGTAAACTTCCCTGACCATCTGAAGGAAAGGCTCGTGAAGTTCGGCGAGGTTGGCGACCTCGGCCGGCCAGTAGTTCATCTCCGCATTGATGTTGGTCGTGTAGTTGCTGCACCAAGGCGGCGAGACAAGCTTGTTCCATTTGCCCTGCAGGTTGGCAGGCTGGCATCCCGGCTGGGAAGAAGAAATCAGCAGGTACCTGCCAAAGTTGAAGTATAATGTGATCAGCTGATAATCAGGAGCATTTGAGATGGAAGCTATGCGGGAAACCGTAGTCTTTCCGTCTCCGTCGTATTCGGAAGCAAGCTCGAACTTCACTCTGTCGAACTGTGCCTTGTAGGCGGCGGTGTGCGCGTCCTTGGCCTTGTCGTACTTCTTCGAGGAGTTCTTCATATAGCCTTCGCAGCGCTTCACTTCATCGGCGGAGATGTCCTTGTAGTTGACGAAGTTGGTGGCCATCGAAACATAGACCAGAAGCTGGCTGGCCTTCTCCACTTTGATCGTGCCGTTTTCAGCGGTGACCTTTCCGCCGTTGTTGACAGCTTTGATGTCAGTGCAGTAGCGAAGAACTCCTCCTTTGATTTTCTGTCCGTCGCAGGATGCTCCTTCAATCCTTATGGTCTTTCCCTTTGCTGTGATGCTTGGAGACGGCATAGGAGTGCTCATTGACAGTTCGCAGTTTATGGCACCCTTCTTCGATGCCGAAATGCGGACAATGATCAGCTGGTCGGTGAATGAAGCGAACGCCTCTTGCGTGTACTCGACATCTCCTACCTTGTAGCGGGTGGTGGTTATGGCATTGTCAATGTCCAGTTCGCGGTAGTAGTCCGTGAATCCGTCGTGGTCAGGGAAACTGATGTTGAGCGAACCGGCTGTCTGGTATGGCATTTCTTCACCCGCCGGAGAGATGAATTTTGCATTGCCCAGTTCCTGGGCCGCTTCGGACTTGCCTGCCCAGATCAGCTCGCGAATCTGCTGAAGATACTTCGGCCCTTCAGGATTGTAATTCTCGTAAGGTCTTCCTGCTGAGATAGTCTCCTCGTTGAGCTGTATCTCTTCTTTCTGGGCGCCGCCGTAAACCATTGCCGCAATGCGGCCGTTGCCTATAGGAAGAGCCTCTTCCCAGCAAGCGGCGGGTTTGTCGTACCAAAGTCTGTTGCGCTGCGCGGTGGCAGGGATTGCGGTCAGCAGGGAGATGGCCGCAATGGTGATCAAATTCAGTGTCCTTTTCATTATCGGTTATTGTTGTGTCGGTTTCGTGAATATCTGCACCTTGCACTTGCAGAGTCAGAATCTTATTCAGTGTAGAACCGGATCATCCGTTCGATGGCCCGCCGGCAGACCGGACAGAAGGCAGGAGCCGCGTTGGTGCGCATACGGCAGTCCTCGCAAGGCCTCCACACGCCTTTGGTCTGGTAGCCTCCGCCTTCGACCAGGCCCGCGACACCCTGGTCGTACAGGTCTTTCCACTTGCTTTCGAAATTCGCCTTGGTGGTTATGTTCTGCTCCCACGGCTCGATGTCCGGGTAGTAATATTCAACGTACTGGTCGTCGTAGGCATATTCATCGGTAAGGCCGCCGAAACTGTGCCCGAACTCGTGGACCACAACAGGCCCGAAGAGGGCGTGGTGCGCTGTCGTCAGCGTGTAGGAGTTGTAGATTCCGCCTCCGCCGTAAGTGTCGGTGTTGGCGAGTATTATGATATGCTCGTAAGGGATGCCGGCCAATGCGTCGTGCATCTTGAAGAGGTGCAGCGTCGTCAGGTAGCGGTCGGAGTAGAATGTGTCGAAATGCGAATCCACGGCAGTCTTTTTCCAGAGCCCTTCACGCGGCACGCTAACTCCGCTGTCCGATGACGGGGATGCGGCGGCGACGATGTTGAACCTGTCCTTCATCGACTTGAACGGCTCGTGCTTCAGCAGATTCTCCACGGTGCTTTCAGCATCCTTGAAGAATATGTCCATCTCGCCTTCCGTGTAGCCTTCGGCCATTATGACCACGTCTATCTTCTCCTTCGGATCTCCGCTGTCCAGCAATGTCCTGGTCTTCGGGGAGCTGCTGACCGGGCGTATGAGTATGTCACCCGGATCGACGGGGTGCGTCAGGGTGGCGGCGACGTTTTCGTGGAAGTCGAAGAGTTTCACCGTGATTTCGGCCGGAACCGCCGGCATAGGCACAAGGAACACGTTCTCGAAACTCCTGCGGACCCTTGTGGCTTCTTCCGTTGCCTGCCATTCCTGGAACAGCGTGCAGAACGACATTCTGTAGAGGGTGTCGCCGGTCGCTTTGTCGGTCATCATCAGCTGGCCGTTCCCTCTCAGCGGAACTTCCTTGAGGTTGGTGCGTCTGCCGTACCATCCGTCAAGACTGAGAAGTTCAGCCACGGAGATGTCGCAATCCTTGTCGGATCCTGTGAATATGTAGTCGATTCTCAGTGTCTTGTCTGTAAGCCGGCCGTCGTCAAAGGAAACATTTCCGGCCTGGAGTATGAGTCCGGATAGGAAAAGGGATAGAATAATGGTGGATATCCTTGTCATAGTCATAGTGTTGTGCGGGTGAAGGGACTCGAACCCATACGCTTGCGCACCAGATCCTAAGTCTGGCTTGTCTACCAGTTTCAACACACCCGCAAAACCTTCCGGCAAGGAATCCAGATGATGATAGGAAGGATTCCGCGGGGGACTCCGGCTATTGGAAGCGACCTTTGTCCCGAGACCGAAAGGATTGCAAAGGTACTACAATTCCATTAATATTCAATGAGCGGAGTCGATTTTCTCATTCTGGTTTTTTCCTTCGGGCTTGGTTCCCACGACATTCTCCAGCGTCTTGACCGTCTGCTTTTCGGCTTCGGAAAGATCTTCGGTCGGAGCGGTGGAATATTCAAGCTCCGTCTTCCTCTCTTCAATGGCCTCCTGAGCCTTTTCGTTCTGCTTCAACGCCTGGTCGACGCCCCTTTCGAAAATGCTGTGGATGGCGCTGACGAGATTGACCCTCAGACCTTCCACCTGCTTGTCGAACAGAGGAATGTTCTTAGACTTGTACTTTGTCCTGCCCAGTCTCCACCTCCAGTCGCTGAAGGAGCCGTTGAGGTTCACGCCGAACCGGAAAGGAATCGGAGACTTGATGGCCGACAGGTGGTAATTGAATTTCTGGTCGAAACTCTGCAGTCCGCTGGCGGCGACCGAGTAGCGGTCGATGTCCAGCACGAACGGGAAGATCTCAAGGCTGTTGTCCTTGATTATTCCTCTGATTGCGAGGGTTCCGATGTCGCTTGAATCCTTGTCCTTGAACATAAGTGTCCTTCGCAGTCTGTCAAGTTCCTCGCTCTCGGCCAGCGCGAGGTCCTTGCCGTCGATCGTCACGATTCCGTTCAGGGAAGGAAGTATGATGTTCATCGATGTGTCTATTGAGGCGGTGGCCGCGACCTCGCAGTCCAGAACTCCCTTGAAAGCCTTCAGCATAGGCACTATGCTGTCGACCGCCGGGAACAGGTCGATGACTTTTTCGGCGGTGACGGTGGCGAGGTTCAGGTCAAACCCTGCCGTGATGTCCTTCTTGGTCCGCGTCGAGTAGAAGCCTTCAAGATAGATGTCGCCCATATTGGTGGTGGCGAGGGTGTTCGTGGCCTGAAGGCACCGTTCCTTCATCACGATTTCCGTGGACACCCAGGAAGTCTCGAGCTTTGAGTATTTTATCGTGTTCGCTTCCAGCGTGACCTTGGCGTTGAGGTTGGACGGGATGACGACAAGCGGAGTCGCTGCGGTCGTGTCGGCGGCCGACCGTTCCTTGACTTCGTTGAGATATTCATCGTCCCCGATTCCGTCGAGGGCCGTGTTATGTCCGGGAGGGACGAAGTTCTTTCCGGAGTTCAGGGCCACCAGAATCTCGTTGACGTCGATGATGTCGGAGGTTATCGCTATGTTCAGGTCCAGCTTGCCCTTCCCGGAAGTAAGCAGCCGCCTTATGCCTGAAAGCGAACCCTTTGCCGAGATGTCCGAGACTCCGGAACGAAGGTTCAGGCTGCTCAGGTCAATCCTGTTGTTGGTGAACTTTCCGCTGAAGCCGGAAAGGGTGTTGTCGAGAGGATAGTACGGGCTGATGACCTTGCCTTCCGCGATGGAAACGCTTCCGGAGAGGTCCCAGTTCTTTATGTAGCCGGTCATTGACTCCCCGATCTGAATATGTATGTCCTTCTTTTCGAAATCCTTCTCGGAAAGATAGTCCGGAAGCCGGCCGCCCTGCCTTCTTCTGAAGGCTTTCCTGAACAGGGAATCCCTCTGGACTCCCGGATACACTTTCTGAAGGGAGTCGAGCAGATGCTTCTTCCTTGCCTTGGCTTCATGTTCGTTCGGATGCGCCTCCGCGCTCAGTTTGATTCCGTTGACTGACACTCGGTTCACTCCTTCGCGCATCGTAAGCCCTTTGTTGTTCGAGGAGAAACTGAGATACGGCACCGTGTGCCCGTCGATCAGCCTGTGGGCGAGCTTGAATGTGTTGGCCGAGCCGCGTGCGCCGATGAAGCAGGAGTCCAGGTCCATCATTCCGACGGAGGCTATGTCAAGATGGCCGTGCAGGGGATGCTTGCCCGGGATCCCTTCCATCGTTTCTTCGGAATTGTGCGCCGAAATCTCGAGTCCGGTCCCCCTGATGAAAGTCGAGGCGCCGTATTCGGCGAACAGGCTGTCAACGGCGATGACCAGTCCCTTGTGGCTGTGGCCGTGGTCCTCGTGTTCGTCCGCATCATCTTCCGAGTGGCTGTACTCGCCGAGGCTTATGTCAGTGTGGCCGAGGAAGGCGTAGAGAGAATCTCCGGGCAGGCTGAAGCGGATGCCGTTGCTTTCCAGAAGGCCTTCCAGGTCCATCTCGGAGAAATTGAAGACATCAAGCTGCGAGAGGCGGAATCCGCCTTCGATTATTCCCTCCAGGTCTCCGTGGGCCGTGATGCCGAGACTGTCCGGCAGGAATCCGGCCAGAGAGTCAAGCACCACGTGGATGTCGCTGTTCAGGAAAATCCTCGGATCCGGGTCAAGCAGGTCTTCAGCCCTGCCGCTGAGCGAGATCTTCGCCCCCTTGAGGCTGAAGCAGAAATCGGGGATGTCCGCAATCAGTCTGCCGTCCGAACTTGTCGCGGTGGCGTCAAGGTCGAAACGTCCCTGTCCGTCGATGCCTTCCCATCCGATGCGGGAGTCCGGAACCTGAAGCCTGACCGAAAGACGCGGCAGTCTGCCGTCGGCCTTTGAATATTCACCGTCGCATTTCGCGTCAAGAGTCAGCAATGCGTCCGTGTCGAGTTTCCGCAGCATAGGAAAATTGTCTCCGAAGTAGTCGGCAAGCGCCTTTATGGATGTCTTCCTTATTGCGGCTTCCGCCTTTATCCAAGGGTTTTCTCCGGACAGGTCGGCTTTGCCCTTCGCCTCCAGCCCTATGGTCGCCACGTTGATTTTCAGTTTGTTCACCGAGAAAATCTTGTCGGCGAAGTTCGGGTGGAAGTCGCCTTCGATGTCAACCGGTACCTCCATCCGTCCGGCGGACCGTAGGGCCAGGAATATCTTCGAGCGGATGTCCACGTCCAGATGCCCGGTGCGTTCCTTGACTCCTATCCGGTCGAATCTCATCGCTATCGTGTCCGCAGGAAGCCTGCCCGCCAATGTGAGGGAGTCAACGTCGAGCGCCACCCTTTCAAACTTCCCCTTCCTGGCGTCGAAGCGCCCCTTCGCGCTCATCTCTTTAAGGAATATGCATCCGAAGATGGTGTCCGAAGGATTTGTGTAGACCACGAACGGCCTTTCCTCCAGGCTTACCTTGCCTATCGAAACCGGTGGCAGACCTGAAGATGAAGTGTCTTCCCCGTCTTCGGAGGAACTGATTCCGAGAATGTTCCAGTTGGCTTTGACCGAATCGTACCGGTGCGCGAAAATCCGGGGATGTTTCAGCACGGCCCTGCGCACCCTGATTTTTCCGGTGATGGCCGAAAGGTAGTTTATGGAGACAGAAAGTTCATTGAAATGCGCGAGGGTGTCGGCTTCCGGATTTCTTCCGGCTTCGGAAAGATGTACGCCGAGTGCGGAAAGCGAGTCATATTCGGCGAACTTTTCGTGCGGGTAGGTGACCGTGAATCCGTTCACCGTGACGTTCAGGTTCGGAAAGCTCTTGAACATCGAGGCCTTGATGCCGGAGAATGCGACATCTCCGTCGACATATTCCCTGGCGAGAGTGTCGGCTATCCGTGTAAGGACGGATGAATTGAGTACAACCTGAAGAACTATGAGCAGAACCGCCCACAATCCAAGGACCGTCCAGAGCACCGCCTTAAGCCACCGCTTTGTCCTCAGTCCGGATATGATTCTCTTTTCTCCCATAACGGACAAAGGTACTAAACTTCTTCGAATATGAGGAGCGTCGGCCGGCCGGTTTCTATCGGCGTTCGTGCACAGGCTCGCAGGTGAGGTCCACGCCGAGCTTGCGGAAGACCTTCTTGTCTATGTCGCTGAGCAGTACGGTGGAGTGCACCTGGCAGCCTTTAAGCAGAGGAAGTGTGTCGATGGCCTTGCGACAGTTCTCGTCATCCGGACTCAGCATCGACAGGGCGATCAGCACCTCGTCGGTGTGCAGCCGGGGATTCTTCCCGTGCAGATAAGTCACCTTGGTCTTCTGGATAGGCTCGATAAGGCGCTGCGGAATCAGCTTGACTCCGTGGGCGATGCCGGCCAGATGTTTGGTGGCCTTCAGCAGCAGGGCCGCGCAAGGACCAAGAAGGTCGGACGTCTCGGCGCTGAGGACCGTCCCGTCGGCCAGTTCGATGGCCGCGGACGGGTTGCCTGCGGTGGTCTCGCGCTGTTTTGCGGCCACGGTGACACGCCGGTATTCGGTGGTGATCTTGGCCTGCTTGAGCAGGAGGTTTATCTTCCCGACTTCGCTTTCGTTGTCCTTCCCGTCTGCCATCCGGTTGAGGGCGGAGTAGTACCTGCGGATGATTTCGTCGTTGGCGGCCTTGCAGCAGATGTCGTCATCGCTGATGCAGTACCCGACCATATTCACGCCCATGTCGGTAGGTGACTTGTACGGATTCTCGCCGTAGATTCCCTCGAAGAGGGCGTTGAGGACCGGGAATATCTCGATGTCCCTGTTGTAGTTGATGGCAGTCTTGCCGTAGGCGTCAAGATGGAACGGATCGATCATGTTCACATCGTTCAGGTCCGCAGTGGCGGCCTCGTAGGCGATGTTGACAGGATGCTTGAGAGGCAGGTTCCAGACCGGGAAGGTCTCGAACTTGGCGTAGCCTGCTGCAACTCCTCTGCGGTGTTCCTGATAGAGCTGGCTGAGGCACACGGCCATTTTCCCGCTGCCCGGTCCCGGCGCCGTGACGATCACGAGCGGACGGGACGTCTGCACGAAATCGTTCTTGCCGTAGCCTTCCTCCGAATCGATCAGGGCCACATTGTTCGGATAGCCCTCGATCGTGTAGTGGAAATAGGACTTGATACCCATCTTCTTGAGTTTCGCGCTGTAGGCCTTGGCGCTTGCCTGTCCGTCGTAGTGCGTTATGACCACGCTGCTGACCAGAAAGCCTCTGTTCAGAAATTCATTGCGCAGACGCAGCACGTCCATATCGTACGTGATGCCGTAGTCCGCGCGCATCTTGTTTTTCTCGATGTCCGCGGCGCTGATGACTATGACGATCTCGGCGCAGTCGCTCAGCTGCTGGAGCATCCTGAGCTTGCTGTCCGGCTGGAAGCCCGGCAGCACCCTGCTTGCGTGGTAGTCATCGAATAATTTACCGCCTAATTCAAGATAAAGCTTGTCACCGAACTGGGCGATGCGCTCCTTGATGTGTTCTGATTGTATCCTTAGATACTTTTCGTTGTCGAATCCGTATTTCATCACGGGATGCAAAGGTACAAAATCCGATCATCAGCCGCAAGAAATCTTTGCCCGCCTGCAAAATATTCATATGCGGCTATGGTTTGAAGCCGAGATTGCCTATATTTGCATAATAAAAGAGCAATTGATTATGAGACTTAGACATTTGTATCTGCTGGCCGCGGCCCTGCTGCTGGCCGTGCCTTCAAATGCGCAGGATGTTCAGGGCGCGCAGGAAACTCAGACTGCCGCGGCTGCCGGGCGCACGATCAAGAGAAAGGTCGCCATCGGAAGGTTTTCCAATGAAACCCAGTACGCGAAAGGTCTTTTCTATGATAAGGAAAACGACCCTATGAGAAAGCAGGCGCTTGACATTCTGTCTTCCAGACTGGCTTCAAGCGGGAAATTCCTTCTGCTTGAGAGAGACGATCTTGACATACTGGTGGCGGAAGCCGGAAGCGATATGAGAAAAATCGGCGCCGACTACATCATCCTCGGTTCCATTACGGAATTCGGACGCAAGAACGAGGGACAGCAGAAAGTCTTTTCTTCCACCAAGACACAGACCGTCGAAGCCGGCGTGAGCATCAGGCTTGTCGAGGCGGCCACCGGTCTGATCATCTATTCCGACGAAGCCAAGGGCTATGCCGAGACGACGACCAAGGAATCGCTCGGTATCGGAGGCAAGGCCGGCTATGACGCGACATTGAGCGACAAGGCCATCTCCGCAGCGATTTCCCAGCTTGTCGAGAACATCATCAACAAGTGTATGGACAAGCCGTGGAGGTCCTACCTCCTTTCCGTCGACGACGGCACCTATGTGATTTCCGGAGGAAAATCGCAGGGTCTGGCGGCAGGAGACGTGTTCAGCGTTTACAAGAAAGGCAAGACAGTCAAGAATCCGCAGACCGGAATGATGGTTGAACTCCCCGGAACCAGACTGGGAGAGGTTACAGTAGTCTCCACATACGGCGACACTCCTGAAACGGAGATTTCCTTCTGCACCTATTCTGGAGAAAAGCTCGATGCGGAGAAACTTGCGGATGAATATTACATTATGGAGGATAAAAAATGAAAAAGGCGTTGAAGTTATTGGGAATCACCGCTGTTCTTGCGGCGCTCCTGCCAGGTTGCGGGGTAGGCTCGTATTCGGTCGCTTCCGGCAAGGAAGATTCAGCGGCGATCACTTTCACCGACAATGTCAAGAAGACAGTGGTAGTGACCGTGGACGGAGCCAGCCATACGGTGGAGACCGTCAAGGTCAAGGCCTACAAGCCGGGGATGCGCGTAAAGCAGACTGCGCTGAACACCGTCAAGATAGGGACCGGTACACATAAGGTCACCGTTACCGACGGCAACGAAGAGATCTTCAACAAGACATTGTTCATCGCCGCCGGCGAATGCAAGGTGATCAATCTATGAGAAGAATCCCGGTTGCTGCGGTTGCCGTCGCAATGATGGCATCCTGCTCCGCTCCGAGCCGTCTTCTCTACAGCTGGGGCGATGGTTCTACTTCCGGCACGACCAGGTACGAGTCCCTTTCCTACACCTACTACGACAAGCAGACACCGGAAGCCCTGTGCAACCTTATCGCTCTTTATGAGAATATGGTGACGAAGCCGGGCGGGACAAGGGGAGTGCCGCCTCCCGGAATTTGCGCAGAGTACGGTTATCTGCTGATGATGCCCGAGACCCTTCAGGCATTCAGTGAACACGCCACCGAGGCTCAGCGGAAACTGTTCAAGGACAAGGACCTGTCAACATATTTCAACGAACGCGGCCAGGAGATGTTCGAACTTGAAATGAAATACTATCCTGAGTCCGTCACGTTCGTTGCACCGTTGTTGAAGAAACTTTCCGCAAAATGACAGTTATGAGAAAAATTCACCTTGCGGCGGCTGTCGCCTTGATTCTGTGTTCCTGCGGAAGCACGTCCAACCTTACGACAAGGCAGGAGCAGTACCCGAAGATGTACGAGGAGAAGCCTCTGACGCTTCTGGTGATGCCTCCTGTAAACAACACGGCCAACGTCGAGGCCAAGGAACTTCTGTACACGTCGATCAGCAAGCCTCTGGCGGAAGCGGGGTATTATGTCATTTCCCCTCTCCTTGCGATGGATGTCCTCAAGTCCGAAAGCGCCTACGATGCCGAGATGTTCGTGGACGCCCCGCTTGAAAAGTTCGGGAAGTATTTCGGCGCCGACGCCGTGATCTTCTCGCAGATCGACAAGTGGACGAAAAGCGGTTTCGGTGTGGACACCTCCATCCGCTATTTCATAAGGTCGGCAAAGACCGGCGAAATCCTGTTCGACAGGAAGTGCGACCTTCATCTTGATCTTTCCCGGAACTCCGGCTCTTCGAGCCTGCTGGGAATCCTTGCCGACCTTGCCGTTTCGGCCATCAACACGGCGGCGACTGAACACATCGTAGCGGCCAGGATGGCGAACAGGTACATATTCGGCGACATCCCGAGAGGGAAGTACGACTCGATGTACGGCAGCGACCAGGGTGTTGCCGCAAGTGCCAAGGACATAACCGCGACCGTGAATTAGCCCTTCACCGCAATGTGGCTGTCGCTTGCGTTCCTGTCAGCGGTTCTGCTGGGTTTCTACGACTCTTTCAAGAAGGAGTCGCTAGGAGGGAACGCGGTCATCCCGGTGCTTTTCCTGAACACTCTGTTCTGCTCGCTCATATTCATTCCATTCATACTGTTTTCCTATTGCGGGAGCGCCCTTGACGGCAGCATCTTCAAGGTAGGTGAATATGGTGGCTGGGAGGTGCAGAAGTGGATTCTGCTGAAGAGCGCAATCGTGCTGAGTTCCTGGCTGCTCGGCTATTTCGGAATGAAGCACCTTCCTCTGACGATCGTAGGCCCGATCAACGCGACCCGCCCCGTGCTCGTGCTGGTCGGCGCTATGATTGTTTTCGGCGAGAGACTGAACCTTCTCCAGTGGGCCGGTGTGCTGCTGGCCGTCGTGTCGTTCTTCATGCTGAGCCGCAGCGGCAAGAAGGAGGGGATTGATTTCGAACACAATGTCTGGATCTACGCGGTCATAGGTGCAGCGGTTCTGGGTGCCGTAAGCGGGCTTTACGACAAGTTCCTGATGAAACCCGACGGACTCGCCCTTGACAAGATGACGGTCCAGAGCTGGTACAACATCTACCAGTGCGGAATGATGGGAGTGATGCTTATGCTGATCTGGTTCCCCAACCGGGCGAAGACCACGCCGTTCCGCTGGAAATGGTCGATTGTGTTCATCTCCGTCTTTCTCAGCGTTGCGGACTTCGTCTATTTCTACGCGCTTTCGCTGCCTGGCGCGATGATTTCCATCGTCTCAATGGTGCGCAGGGGCAGCGTCATCGTCAGCTTCCTCTTCGCGGCGCTGGTGTTCAAGGAAAAGAACCTTCGCAGCAAGGCTTTGGATCTCGCCCTTGTCCTGCTCGGAATGATATTCCTCTATTTCGGATCGCGATGACGGCCCGAAGGCGGTGCCGGCAATCGCTCCATAATATTCAACGGGCAGCAGCTTGGTGACTTGTAATGGTTTGAACATAAGACTATAAATTATTGACACTAAAATATTCGTAAATGAAAAAGTTGTTGACGGCCGCGGCTGCGGTAATCTTCGGCGCAGGAATGGCGTTCGCCCAGACTTGCTGGACACTTGGGCAGGACGGCTCGATAGTGATGGATCCCGCAAGCATCGAGCTTCCATATTCAGACCACATCGAAATGAGCGGAGAGCAGGTCTCCTGTGTCGTCAGGTGGAACATCGACGAAGACGGACTGTTCAGTGAAGAGCGGTCTCTGGTCTTCCCGATGCTCCGGCGCATTCCGAATGACACTCACGCAAGCCTGCTTTACAGGATGGGGACTGATGTGGTGTCGTTGCTTGGGGTAAATTCGCTCGTTCCGGTACAGTTGTCCACCAGAAATGTGTCCATCAACGGAGCCCTCACTGTTGTCAATGAATATGCTGTCGGCAAGCATAACTACGGAAGTGTGAAGGAAGGCAGCGTCAAGCCCGCATTCGAACTGAGGCGGACAGTGTTCCCGAGCACCGTGCTTCCGATGGTCTGCGAAATCTATGTCATCAGGAATGTTTCCGACAAGCCATTGACTGTCAATGTGCCGGAATTCAGCCAGTCAGCGAGGACCCCTGCTGAACAAGGACTTGACGGTAGTTATGTCGTAAGAGCGGACATATTCGGTAACGGAACCTTCATCCTTGAGCCTCAGAAGGAGCTTGAATTCCAGGTGGCGTTCCAAGCCTACAGGGAGGCGGGAGAGACGATGATTGTCCCGGACGTCGATGCTGAATATGCTTCCAGAATGTCATTCATCCGGAATGACATTGATTCTTCGCTGATTCTCAGGACTCCTGACAGCGTTGTCGATGCGGAATTCCGTTTTGCGAAGATTCGGGCCTCGGAAAGCATCTACCGCACAAAGGGCGGCCTGATGCACGGCCCCGGCGGAGAATCCTATTATGCCGCACTCTGGTGCAATGATGAATGTGAATATGTCAATCCTTTCTTCCCGTTCCTCGGCTATGCCATCGGGAATGAATCCGCGTTCAACTGCTACCGGCATTATTCCAGATTCCAGAATGATGGGTTCGAGCCGATTCCAAGCTCCATAATTGCCGAAGGGACAGACATCTGGAACGGAGCCGGCGACCGCGGTGATGCGGCTATGGTCACTCACGGAGCCACCCGCTACCTGCTTGCACGCGGCGACCGTAAGGAGGCGGAGCAGCTCTGGCCTTTCATCAAATGGTGTCTTGAATATTGCAACAGAAAACTCAATGCCGGCGGAGTCCCGGAGTCGGATTCTGACGAGCTCGAAGGCCGTTTCCCTGCCGGAGATGCCAATCTTTCAACCGCCTGCCTCTACTATGACGGTCTCGTTTCCGCCACCTGTCTCGCTCCGCTTATGGGAGAGCCTGCTTCAGTGGTCAGGACCTACCGCAGGCAGGCTGAAGCCTTGAGGAAGGCGATAGGGGAATATTTCTCCGCCGATGTCAGCGGTTATGAGACTTACCGCTATTACGATGGGAACGATGTGCTCCGGTCCTGGATATGTCTTCCGTTGTGCTTCGGCATAAATGACAGGGCGGAAGGGACTCTTGCCGCCCTGTTCTCCAAGGAGATGATGACCGAGGACGGAATATTGACGCAGCAGGGCAGCACTACATTCTGGGACAGGTCCACTCTTTATGCTCTGAGAGGAGCGTTCTCGGCCGGTTATGCGGACGAAGCGCTTGTCCAGCTTCATAATTATTCCTGCCGCAGGCTTCTCGGGACACATGTCCCATATCCTGTCGAGGCTTACCCGGAAGGTTCCCAACGCCATCTTTCCGCAGAGAGCGGTCTGTACTGCAGGGTGATTACCGAAGGCCTTTTCGGCATACGTCCCACGGGCTTCGACTCATTCAACCTGAAAGTCCAGATGCCTTCCGGCTGGAATGCGATGTCTTTGGACCGCATAAAGGCGTTCGGCAAGGATTTCGACATTAAGGTCAGCAGAATTGACGAGCAGAAGATCAAAGTGAGAATCAAGTGCTATGGCAGGACGAAGGAGTGGACAGTCCGCTCAGGTCAGGAAATCAGGAATGTCTCGCTGAAATGATTATGGATTATTGCAGATGAAAAAGACTCCGTCCCGTTTCCGGGGCGGAGTCTTTTATGTATGGAGTTTCAGTTCTCCTTATTTGCTCTGCTCGATTGCAGCCTGCGCGGCTGCGAGGCGGGCGATAGGCACGCGGAACGGAGAGCAGGAAACATAGTCGACACCGATCTTGTTGAAGAAGTGGATTGACGCAGGGTCTCCGCCGTGCTCACCGCAGACACCGCAGGTAAGGTCAGGTCTCTTTGAACGGCCGGCCTGGATACCGAACTCGACCAACTTGCCGACGCTCTTGGTGTCGATGGTCTGGAACGGATCGGAATCAAGAATCTTGTAGCCAAGATATTCACCCATGAAGGTGCCGACGTCGTCGCGGGAGAATCCGAAGGTCATCTGGGTGAGGTCGTTGGTGCCGAATGAGAAGAACTCTGCGGTGCGGGCCATCCTGTCGGCGGTCAGCGCGGCGCGAGGGATCTCGATCATAGTACCGTAGTTGTAGTTGATGGTCTGTCGTGTGGTGCCTTCAACCTCTGACTTCACTCTGTCGCAGATGGCTTTCTGGAAGTTGAGCTCGCGGGCGGAGATCGTGACAGGGATCATAATCTCAGGATGCGGGTTGAAGCCTTCGTGGATAAGCTCGGCGGTAGCTGTGAATATGGCTCTGTACTGGGTCTCGGCGATGAGAGGGTAAGAGATGTGCAGACGGACTCCGCGGTGACCCATCATAGGGTTGACCTCGTGGAGAGCCTCGCCTCTCTTCTCGATTTCCTCGACGCTTACTTCGAGTTCCTTGGCCAGGTCGGCCTTCTTCTCCTCGGTCTTAGGAACGAACTCGTGGAGAGGCGGGTCAAGCAGACGGAACACCACCGGTTTGCCGTCCATAATCTTGAGCGTGCTCTTGGCGGAAGCCTTGATGAACGGCTCAAGCTCGGCAAGGGCGGCTCTTCTTTCATCGTCTGTGTCGCAGAGGATCATCTTGCGGAGTTTGGCGAGAGGCTGCTCGGAGTGGGCTCCGTAGAACATATGCTCGATACGGAACAGTCCGATTCCCTCGGCTCCGAAGCTGAGGGCCTTCTGGGCATCCTCAGGGGTGTCGGCGTTGGTTCTGACACCGATCTTGCGGAACTTGTCGACAGTCGCCATGAATCTTACGAACAGAGGGTTCTCGGAAGCATCCATTGTGGCGATCTTCTCACCGTAAACGGCGCCCTTTGTTCCGTTGAGGCTCATCCAGTCGCCTTCCTTGAAGGTTACGTCGCCGAATGAAACCGTCTTGTCGTCGAAGTGGATCTTCATGGACTCGCAGCCTACGATGCAGCACTTGCCCCATCCGCGGGCTACAAGGGCTGCGTGTGAAGTCATACCTCCGCGGGTGGTAAGGATGCCGGCGGCGGCGCGCATTCCCTCGATGTCCTCAGGAGAGGTCTCCTCACGGATGAGGATGGTCTTCTTGCCCTGGGCGGCAGCCTCCATAGCGGCCTCCGATGTGAACACGATCTGGCCTACGGCTCCGCCCGGAGATGCAGGCAGACCGATGGCGAGAACCTTGGATTTCTTCTCTGAAGCAGGGTCGAGGATAGGGTGGAGAAGTTCATCGAGCTGTGCAGGGGAAACTCTCATCACAGCCGTCTTCTCGTCAATCATCTTCTCGTCAACCATGTCCATCGCCATCTGAAGGGCGGCGAGACCGGTTCTCTTGCCGATGCGGCACTGGAGCATCCAGAGGTGTCCCTCCTGGATGGTGAACTCGATGTCCTGCATGTCGTGGAAATGCTGCTCGAGTCTGAGACGGATGTCGTCCAGCTCCTTGTAAACCTCAGGCATAGCCTTCTCAAGAGACTGGAGATTCTTGTTCTTCTCGCTCTTGGTGGCCTCGTTCAGAGGGTTTGGAGTACGGATACCGGCAACTACATCCTCGCCCTGTGCGTTGATGAGCCATTCTCCGTAGAACTTGTTGTCACCGTTGGCCGGGTTGCGCGAGAAAGCGACGCCGGTGGCTGAGGTGTCACCCATATTGCCGAATACCATCGACTGCACGTTGACAGCCGTGCCCCAGTCGTCAGGAATCTTCTCGATTCTTCTGTAGGCGATGGCTCTCTTGCCGTTCCAGGACTTGAACACGCCGCCGATCGATCCCCAGAGCTGAGCCTCGGCGGTGTCAGGGAACTCGACTCCGAGAACTTCCTTTACTTTTGCCTTGAACTTGTCGCAGAGGTCCTTGAGTTCCTCGGCGGTGATTTCAGTGTCTGACTTGTAGCCTTTGGCCTCCTTGAGATCCATCATCATCCTGTCAAGCTGCTGGCGGATGCCCTGACCGTCTGCAGGCTCGATGCCCTCGGCCTTCTCCATAACGACATCGGAGTACATCATTATGAGTCTCCTGTAAGCGTCATAGACGAATCTCGGGTTGCCTGTCTTCTGAATCATTCCAGGAAGAGTGGCGGAGCAAAGACCGATGTTGAGGATGGTGTCCATCATACCCGGCATCGAGCTCCTGGCGCCGGAACGGCAGCTTACGAGAAGCGGATCGGAAGTATCACCGAATTTCTTGCCCATGATGGTTTCAGTGGCTTTCAAAGCCTCGGCGACCTCTTCCTTGAGTTCGTCAGTATAGCCTCCGCCGAGAGAATAGTACTCGGCGCAGCATTCAGTGGTGATTGTGAATCCGGCAGGTACCGGCATGCCGAGCTTGCTCATCTCGGCCAGATTGGCTCCCTTTCCTCCAAGGAGCTCGCGCATCTGTCCGTCGCCTTCAGCGGTCTTTCCGCCGAAACGATAGACTCTTTTCTTTTTGTCGAACATATTAACAGATAATTTGTTTATGATTTTCAAAAATTTGGCTGCAAAAATACTAAAAATCTTCCGGAATATCTATAACAACTTTGCGGCTATGTCGGAAAGCTCGCTTCTTTCTCCGACTTTCAGGAATATGTGTTCGAAGAGCTTCTGGCCTTCCATCTTTTCGTTTAGGTGAGAAACTCCGTTGGACCACTGGTCCAGGTAAGGCTGGTCAATCTGGAATATGTCTCCGGTGAACACCATCTTTGTGCCTTCGCCGGCCCTGGTTATGATTGTCTTGACTTCGCTCGGCGTAAGGTTCTGCGCTTCATCGCAGATGAAGAACACGTTGCCCAGACTTCGTCCCCTGATGTAGGCCAGAGGCGAAATCAGCAGTTTCTCCTCCTTGAGCATCGCTTCGATTTTGAGCGCTTCCTTGCTGGACGGACGGAACTGGGCCTTGATTACGTTAAGATTGTCCATCAGCGGCTGCACGTACGGACTCATCTTGGATTTCTGGTCTCCGGGGAGGAAGCCTATGTCCTGGTTGCCGAGGACTATGGCCGGTCTGGTGAGGATGATCTGGTCGTAGTCCCTCGCCTGCTCAATCGCCGCTGCCAGTGCAAGGAGGGTCTTGCCGGTTCCGGCGCCTCCTGTCAGGGAGACAAGTTTTATCGCGGGGTTCAGGCAGGCATCAAGGGCAAACTTCTGTTCATCGTTTCTCGGCCGGATTCCGTAAGCCTCCTTGCTCTTGACAAGCACGATTCTGTCCTTGTCCGCATCATAGCGTGCGCAGATGTTGCTTCCTTCGTTCCTGATCTTATAGAGCTGATTGGCTCTCGGCCTGGCCTGGCCGAACAGTTTCCAGTCGGCGGATGTGTCCGGGCTGCAGACCAGCGCCCTGACCGCTTCGGCGGGCACTTTGTCCAGCATCTGGACTTCCTTGTTGGCGTTCTCGATCTTCTCCTCTTCGATTCTGTCCGTCAGGTAGTCCTGAACCTCCATTCCGGCGGCCTTGGCCTTCATCCTGAGGTTGATGTCCTTGGTGACAAGGGCTACGAAACGTCCCGGATTGCTGTCCCTGACCCAGATGGCGGTGGAAAGGATTCTGTGATCCTGGATGTCATCGTGGAACAGATCCTTCATGTTTTCCGGGAAAGGGTGGTTGGGTACAATCCGGATGTTGCCCAGTCCTTTCGCGATAGGGACTCCGTTCTCGCCGAACGGCTTCTTGTCGGTTATGCGGTCGATGTCGCGCATGAACCCTCTGGCGTTGTAGGCCAGCGCATCGTTGCCTTTCTTGAACTTGTCCAGCTCTTCAATCACGGCAACCGGAATCACGAGATCATTGTCCTGGAATTTGCGTATGGCCTTGTGATCGTGCAGGATGACATTCGTGTCAAGCACGAAGATCTTCGGTTTCCTGCCACCCGTCCCGCCCTGCGGGAAATCAGTATGCTTTGCCATAGTATTTGTGTGTCAATCTTCTCCTTCTGAAGCCTGGCTGCTCAGAAGGGACTGCAGTATGTCCGAAATCCCTCCTCCGCCTCCGGTCTTGACTTCCACCTTGCCGCTGCCGACCGAAGGATGCCCGACAGGGTAGTAGGCGATGTCCTGCAGCAGAATCTCGGCATCGACATAGTCGTAGTCTATGTCCTTTATCTGCACCAGCGCTCCGGGAACTTCCGAGAACAGTGCCCGGACGCTTCTGTCCTCTCCGTAGGCGTTCATTATCCCGCTGATGTCTATCTTTGCTCCCACGTTCCCGCCGCACATCGATTTCAGTGCGGTGAGAAGTCCTCCGTCGCTGACGGTGACGGCCGAAACAAGCACGCTGTCTTCAACGAATTCCCTGACAACTTCGTAGCAGTCGATGAAATAGTCCGCGTCTCCGATTTCCGGGAAGTTGTCTCCGTTCTGGCCGAGAGCGTCGCAGAGAAGTGAACCTCCGAGGCGGAATCCGCAGCTGTCGAACGGAATGTAGATGATCCAGCTTTCAGGGTCCGGCACAAGCTTGTCCGGGACCGCACGGTGCCTTCCGATCACGGGATGTTCGCTGCCGAACGGCGAATACAGCGGAAGGTCGATTTCATCGTCGGAGCCGTCGTCCGGGCTGTCCGGCCTGTCGATGGCCCCCACCTTGAACGTCACCTGGTTGATGCGGGAACTTTCCGTGAAGGAATATCCGCTCAGGCATATTCCCAAGCCTTCAAGATACTCCGCCGCCGCTTCGACGGAGGAGTAGAACGCCGCCATATTCCCGAGCGGCCTGCTGTTCCAGCGCCATTTCGCCGTCAGGGTCAGGTCACTGAGGCGGAAGTGCCCCTTCATCCACATCGCGTCCGTCAGGGCCTTGGCTATCCTGCCTTTAGTGAACGGTTCCGCATAGGCGGCAGGACAGCTCCTCTGAGAGTCAAGCAGGGGTGAGATGCCGGCAAGGTATTCCGCGACATCGTGGCTTCCGAGCCTTACGGTTGAAGGTGACGGATCTGTGCTTTCATCGACAATGGGTTCATATTCAACAGTATCGGTGTCGCTTGTCCCGTTTTGGCGGACAAGGCATCCGTCCAGAATTTCAGAAGGCGCAAGCTTCCGGGCAATCCCGTCGATGATGTACTTCGAGTGAAGCGCTGAGGTTTTTTCTTTCATTCCGATAGAATATGTCCGTAAATTTAAGTAAATTTGGTTTCAGTTCAAAAAAACGTGAAGCAAATTCAGACGACGGATTCAGATGACAGAAGAATTTTCCATCGACAACTACAGAAAGAAGATCGAATCGATCTACACAAGATTCCCTTCTGTACAGAAAGTGGCCTTCAGCGATGCCTACAAGCCTGGACTGGAGAATATGCTCCGGTTCGAGGCTCTGCTCGGTGACCCTCACCTGCGCTTCAGGACGGTTCACGTCGCCGGTACCAACGGCAAGGGCTCGGTCGCCAATATGCTGGCCTCGGCTCTCGCTTCGGCCGGGCTCAAGGTGGGCCTGTACACATCCCCGCACCTTGTCGATTTCCGGGAGAGGATGAGAATCGCCGGACGGTCCACGGAACTTGTTTCCGAGGAATATGTCTATGACTTTCTCTGCCGCTGCGAAACCGGGATGGATGACCTCGGCCTGTCTTTCTTCGAGATAACCACCGGGATGGCGTTCAAGTGGTTCGCCGACGAACAGGTCGATGTGGCGGTCATCGAGGTCGGTCTCGGAGGACGCCTGGACAGCACAAACGTCATCACTCCGGACCTGTCGGTGGTGACAAGCATCGCCCTCGACCACTGCGCACTTCTGGGAAATACCCTGGAAGCGATCGCCGGAGAGAAGGCGGGCATATTCAAGAAAGATGTTCCGGCTCTCGTTGGAGAATGGCTTCCGCAGACGCGTCCGGTCTTCGAGGCGAAGGCGGGCGGATTCTGCCCGCTGACTTTCGCTCAGGATGCGGAACCTTCCCTGTGGGATCAAAGCGGACTGATTCTCGGGAAGATGGATCTTCGTGGTGGGTATCAGAAAAAGAATCTCCGGACGGCGCTCGCGGCGATTGACATATTGAAGAATATGCCGGCGTACAAGGGATTGTCGGATTCCGAGGCGGTGGTTGACGCGCTCGAACACGCCGCCGCGAGGATGGGCTTCCACGGGCGTTGGGAGAAGCTGTCCTCCGATCCGTTCATCATTGCCGACATGGGCCATAATCCTGCCGCCTTGAGGGAGAACTTCGCCCAGCTCGAGTCTATGGTCGCATCGGGCGAATGCACTTCGCTCATCATCGTCTATGCCGTTATGGCCGACAAGGATCTTGACGGAATAATGCCGCTGATGCCTCAGGAGGCCACCTACATATTCACCGCCCCGGCCATCCGCCGGGCGCTTCCGGAAAAGGAACTGGCCGCACGCTGCCGTGCCTTCTTCGAGGCTGCGGGCCGACCGACCGACAGGCTTTTCGAAGCATCTTCGGTGCGCGAGGCCCTTTCCGAGGCGGTCAGGCTGGCTTCCGAATCCGAAGAAGGCGGGAAACCTCTGGTCTTTGTCGGCGGAAGCGCCTATCTTGTCAGCGAGGCTCTGCAGGAGATCGGTTCGGTTCTGCCGCGTCCTTAGAATATTTCTTGCTGAGCAGCAAGGTTTTTGCAGTAAATGATTATCTTTTCAGACCACATCGACAACTAAAAAGCACCGACTATGACAACCCGGATACTGTTAGCTATCGCCGCAGCGGCGATTCTTTGTTCCGTAGCTCTGACTACCAATGCATTCAAGGGCAAGGGCAAGAGCAGTGACAGTGAAGGCCACGTCCTGACCTCATTATGGGAAGACTATTACGCCGCCGACAAGGCCGACAGGCCTCAGGCGCGGCTGGAGGCTCTGGAGAAAATCATCGTGGAAGCCAAGTCGAAGCGTCTGCACTTTGACTTCTACGATGCCGCCGTAAGGAAGATGGAAGCCAGCCTCTCCCGGAACTGGAAACTGCGGGACAGCCTGCAGAACAATCTTTCCGGGGAAATCGAGGAATATGGTGAGCCGATAGTCACTTTCTGCTACAATGTTGACAATCACGCAGCCGACCTTTCTGCGGATTACGTGCTTGTGAACAAGGCTAAGCTGCAGGCGGGAAGGAACAGCGCTTTCTACGGCAGATGCGGTTCATCCTCATTTCCTTCCGTCTGGACTGAATTCTTCAAGGATGACTACGAATTCGCGCTATGGACTTGTCTGAACAGCCGCTCCGGTGATTCCGCCAAAGCAGTGAAGGCATTGGAGGAGCATACAGGCGATGCCTATCCGAATGCGGCTTTTCTCGAGTACGGCAAGTTCGGCGGAGTCCTGGCTTCCGGCGGCTGGCGCAGCGCAGACAACCGCAAAGCAGCACGTGAATTTGTCCTCAAGTACAAAGGCCGCGCGATGTCGCTTTACGGCAAGTCTAGGCTTCTGCGCTGGCAGTATGACAGCCTTGACCGTGACAGGAACGCCACTCAGGATGATTTCAAGGCGCTTTATGCCGAGTGCAGGGCGGCCGAAAAGGAACGCGCTTCCTACACTTCCGGAGCCGATGCACGCCTGGTTTCGGATTTCACGATGATAAAAAGCCTTATTGAGACTCTCGAGAGCAAGACGATAGACATCTCATATGAGGGCAGGACGGCCAGGATAATCCTTCGCAACCTCAACGGAGTCAGCGTCGAGTTCGCCCTTGACGCGAAAGGCGCGAAGCCGCTGGTCAAAAGGACCGTTCCGAATCCGCGCAAGAGCTTCTATCTCACCGACACGCTGACGCTCGAGATTCCGAAGTGCGATGACGGCAAGTACATCCTGACCGCAAGGAGCGGCAAGGTGGAGAAAAAAGGGATATGGAACCAGAACACCCTGTCAGTGGCGACGAGAAGCGACGGCGGAGGCACCCGCTTTTTCGTGGCCGACTGCTTTACGGGTGAGCCGGTACCGAAGGCTACCCTTGAACTGTTCGGCTCAGGCAAATCTGTCGCGAAGGTCGAGGATGTGCCGGTTGACGGCTTCACGCCTCTTCCCGACGCGATAGCCGGGAAAGTCAGCGAGGGGTCGTTCAAATATCTTGTGGCCTCCTGCCGGGGCGATGACGGGCTGCTGCGCAAATCTGACGAACACCTGCTGTACCTCAATTCAAACATCAAGGGCAATGATGAAACAGAGGAGTCTTACTGCGGGATATTCACTGACCGTTCCGCCTACAGGCCAGGGGAGACGATCTGTTTCAAGGCTGTGGTTTACGAGGGCAGTATGGTTTCCGGTCTCGCCGTTTCCGGCAGGGGGAAGGAAGTGAAGGCGGAACTTCTCGACACGGAGGATAAGACGGTGGCGGAAGTTGACCTTCTGACCAATGAATATGGTTCCGTGGCTGGAAGGTTTGACATTCCGGAGGGAGGACGCAACGGAACATTCCGGCTCAGGATCCAGGCTGACGGTGTGCGTGCCGAAAAGGCTCTCAAGGTAGATGAGTTCATACTCCCGTCCTACGATTTGAATTTTGAACCGGAGAACGGGCCGGTTTTCTCGGGAGACACTGCCGTAGTCAAAGGCAGAGTCTTCAGTTTCAGCGGTCATCCTCTGTCCGCCGCAAGAGTGTCGTATTCGGTTGACAGATTCGGCAAGGTCATTTCCGAAGGATTCCTGCATCCAGGCTCCGACGGCTCTTTCTCGTTCAGTTTTCCGACAGAGAACCAGGAAGACTATTTCAGAAACATCTATACGGCTACCGTCAAGGTGACGGATGCGACCGGCGAGACCAAGGAATTCGCCCGCAGGGTACTTGCTGTCGATGCTTTCAGCGTCGGCCTCAATCTGAAGAACGCTTCCGCCGGCAGCTTCACCACGGCCGGGAAGAACTCGGAATACTCGGAAAACATCGTGTCGGGACCTGTCGCCAGAATCGAATTCTCCCTGAACGGCAGTTCGGAAACTTTCCGTTCCTGCCTCCAGTCTGAAATCGAATATGTACTGAAGGATGCTTCCGGCAAGGAAGTGCTTTCCGGGAAGTCTTCCGTGGGAGAGATCAAGGACATCCCGCTTTCCTCCCCGGGTCTCTACACGCTCGAAGCCGGAACGGAAATCACGGCCAAGTCCGGCCTGACCAGGACAGGCAAGGGAAAGATGTCCGTTCTCAGACTCGACGGTTCCGCAGAAAGACTGGATGCGTGCATCGAGAACGTCTTCGTTCCCGGCGGTTCCTGCGCGGACGGTCTTCTGAAGACCGGAGAGGACATCCGGATACAGTTCGGCGCGGGGGACGGGCCGGTCTGGGCCCTTGTGGAACTCTTCGGAGACAACTGCCAGCTTCTGGACAGCCGGCTCGTGCATCTGGAAGGCAAGGCAGGGGAATCGGGGTCGCTTGCGGACATCACCTACAACTATAAGGAGGAATATCCTGACGGCCTCTGCTGCAGTATATTCTATTTCCGCAATTCCAAGCAATATTCATACAGCAGGAGCTTCAGGCGTGAGAGGGAGAGTCTGGAGATTCCGCTGGCGTTCTCGTCTTTCACCGACAAGACGCTTCCGGGCAAGGAATGTTCGCTTGTCCTGAAGTCCGTTCCGGGAGTCGAGGCGGTTGCCGCAGTGTTTGACAAGAGCACTGAAACCATTGCCGGCAATGACTGGCACTCTGTAAGGCTCAATGTACTGCCTGTGGCAATGGTGAATGTCAGTGCTACGGCTGGAGGAATCTCGACGCCTTTCGGCGATATGAGGATGATAGGCTGCTCCGGAGCGAAAAACAGGCGTCTTCGGGCCAGGGCGATTTTCTCCGGGGTGTCGGACACCGATGAAGCCCTTGTGCTGACGGAAAGCAGTCCTGACAACGAATTGTTTGATCTGGAAGCCTCTCCTGAAGAAGTTTACGCCAGCCGTGCTGTCACGCAGGATATTCTTGCCCCGGCGGGTGATGTTCCGGACGTGAAAGTCCGTTCAGATTTCGCGGCGACTCTGGCTTTCGAACCGTTCCTGCATTCTGATGGCGACGGAAGAATATTCCTTGATTTCAAGACTTCGGACAAGCTGTCGGCATTCGTCGTGCAGGTTTGGGCGCACACTCCGCAGATGAAGAACGCCTGCGTGCGTCAGGAAATTGTCGTCTCCGTACCTGTCAAGGTGTCCGTTTCCGAGCCGGGATATCTTTACCGTGGGGACAGGCTCGTCCTTCACGCCACCGTCTCGAACGGATCCGGCAAGTCTGTTTCCGGCGCGGCCTCTTTGCAGGCATATTCATCGGCGGACTATAAGGATTCGAAGCCTTTCGCCTCCCGTTCCGTGAAGGTGACCGTCCCTGCCGGGGAGTCGGTTCCCGTCGAGTTCGAAGTGGACCCTAAGAAATATGACGAGATAGGCCTGAAGGTCGTGTTCGCCGACGATGCGGGGACATTCTCTGACGGCGTGTTCGTGTCGCTGCCTGTGCGTGAGGCGGCTCAGACCCTCACCGAATCCCATTCCGCCGTGCTCCTTGCGGGAGCGGACAGGGAGGCCCTGGTCCGCAGACTGGAAGGGGAGTTCACCGGCACCACGTCCAAGGGTGCCGAACTGAAGGAGATTGACGTGCGCCGGATGGTGCTCGATGCCTTGCCGTCGAAGGTTGAACCCGACGGCAAGGATGTGCTGTCTTTGACTGAGGCGCTTTATGTCCGCAGGGTGGCCGCTTCTCTCGGAGCGGAGATCGTGACGGAGATGGGTGACGAGACCCTGGTCGGCAAGATCAAGGCCTGCATCAATGAAGGAGGCGGCATCGGCTGGTTCGAAGGTATGCGCCCGTCGCAGGTGGTGACGGCGGTGGTGCTGGAGCGTTTCGCCAAGATGCGTGACGCCGGATTGGACTTCGGCGGGATTGACCTTGCAGGGTCCGTTTCCTGGCTTGACCGCAACCAGTTCGTCCACGGAGATTCCTGGCCGCTCTGGTGCGGATGGCTTTCCGCCGCGCAGTATGTCTATGTGCGCTCGATGTACCCGTCCGTACCGTTCGACGTTTCCCGTGAGACCAGGAACGAGAAGTCGGAATACAATGCCAATTTCAAGGCTTTCAAGAAATATGTCAAGGACTATCTGGTTCCTTCTGAAAAGGACGGGCGCGGTCTTGACGGGCAGATTCTTGCAAAGGCCCGGCGGATCGGAACCCTGTCGAATCTCGTGAACGGGGACGGCGGTCTTGCGCTGGCCTCCTCCTGGGGGCTGAAGTTCGACGCTTCGTCCAGGATGAACGGTTCGATCGGTGCCGACGTCCTGTCGCTTGTTGAATATGCCGTCCGCCATCAGGACGGCGGCTGGTATTTCCCTAATGCCGTGATGCCGTGGAGAGGGCTTCTTGAAAGTGAACTTTATGCCCATTCGCTGCTCTGCGACCTGCTGGATTCCGTCGCTTCGTCTTCGGCGTATGCTTCCGTTGACGCTAAGCAGAGACGGAAGGCCGCGGAAACCTCCGATGGCATAAGGCTTTGGCTTATGCTCCAGAAGGAGACGCAGAAATGGGGAGACGATCCGGCTTTCGCCGATGCTGTCAATTCAGTTCTTTCGGGTTCCGAAGACTTGCTTTCGACCAAGGTCATCTCTCTGACCAAGACCTATACGGCTCCGTTCCGGAAGATTTCCGCCGCCGGCAACGGCTTCTCCATCGAAAGACATTTCTACAAGGAAGTCAAGGGCCGTGACGGCAAGTCCGGCAGGCTTGAGATATCCCCGGGAACGCAGCTTCACGTGGGTGACAGGATTACCGCGGAGTATAGGATATGGAGTCAGGAGAACCGAAGCTTTGTCCGGCTGACCGCGCCTCGCGAGGCGGCATTCAGGCCTGTGGACCAGTTGTCCGGCAACTATGGCTGGTGGCTGAGGCCTCTGTCTGTCAGCAACGCCTGGGCGGTTACTCCGCAGGGCTACCGTGATGTCAAAACGGATCGTACGGAGTACTGGTTCGATGTCTATCCTGAGGAGAAGACCACCGTTTCCGAGGACTTCTATGTGACGCAGGAAGGAACGTTCTCCGCTCCAGCCGTCACCGTAGAATCTCTCTATGCTCCTCATTATCGGGCGAATGCTGGTTTCGACGGGGCCGTCGTGTCGCAGGAATGACCTTGACGCCCCGTTGAGCTGTTGATTCGGCCGCCGATGTGATTCCGATGGAGGAACACATCGGCGGCCGAACTTTTTGAACGCATAGAAACGATTTTTGCGGGAAAAACTCAAAAAAAGTTTGCAGGAACCAAAAAAAGCAGTACCTTTGCATCGCTCGAACGGAAATGAACGAGACAATTCATCGGGAGCTTAGCTCAGTTGGTTCAGAGCGTCTGCCTTACAAGCAGAGGGTCGGGGGTTCGACTCCCTCAGCTCCCACAAAGAGAGTGACTGAAGTTTCAGCCGCTCTCTTTTTTT
>CAVHYF010000006.1:0-70342 GCA_963640265.1 bacterium
GCGATGTCACCAGGCGATGTTGAGGCCGAGGGCGATGTCGGTGTTCGGCTTGCCGAGAGGGATGAACTGAGGATTCACCTTGTAGAACAAGCCATCGGTGCCGACGAAGAATGAAACGCCGGGGCAATGTACGCTGAGCATAGCGCCGAACGCCAAACCGTAAGTGTTGTACCCGGCACTGGCAGCCAGTTCAAGAGCCTTGAAAGGCTTGTAGTCAGCGATGCCCCTGCCCTCCCAGTACCGGAAAGCATTGTCGTGGCGATATGTGCCCAAGGCGCCGAGAGACAGCCTTTCGGCGACCTCGACCTTGACACCGGCCCTTGCAGTGAAAGGAAGGATGCGGATTTCGTTTGCGTCACCCTCGTTCCTGAACTCGAACACTTCCGCAAGTTCATTCACCATTCCGGAAAACTGTCCCCCGATTCCGCCTTCGCCGGATGAAATCAGGTCGTCACCGCCCGTGAAAGTCCAGCTTTCGCCCGGAGTGCGCCCCCGGAGATTGTTGAACCAATAGTTGGCACCCACATCGGTGACCGACGCCGACAGTTCGACCTTGCCCAGGTCAGCCTTCAGGCCGAAATCCATAGCGAGACCGAAACCGTTCATTCCCTTGAGAAGGCCGTACTCGGAATTTTCGAAATCTATGACATCGTCGTACTGGCCCGTGGCGGATTTCTTCTTCCGGATCTTCATACCGTCATAGGCTCCCGTCAGAGTCCCTTCGGCATCCACTTTCCACTCCTTTCCGTCCAGACTGAGATGCGCCCTGTCCATCTTCAAGTTGAAGTCCGCAACGCCCACGAGACCCTTGAGCCGGATTCCATAAGTCACCTTCCTTTTGCCCCACGCGGATCCGAAACCTATCTCCACGAAAGAAGTGCCTCTGGCCTGCAGACCGGAAAGATCGAAGTCGCCGGACTCGGAAGCGCCATCCTTCAGGAAGCGGAAAAAGTCATAGGGAACGCTGCCGTCAACATAGTTCCTGACGGAAACGTCGATCGTGTTGAACAGATTGCCGGTTCTGATGCCGATGGCCAGGATGTTGGCGGCGACATCGGCGGAGAACCTTGAAGCGGTCTTGTCCAGCCCGGAAAGCACGTCGGAAGCGGACACGTCAGGATGCAGGAACGTGACCAGCCCGCCGTCACCCGGATAAAGGACATTGTCCAGTCCGATGTTGCCCTGAAGCCCCACCGAAGCCGAACTTATCCCCGGAAGGCCGACGAAACTGTATGAAGGCGAAAAGGCGGGGTTCAGGCGGTATGAATATGCATAGTCGGACATGAAGTACCCTGTCTGGAGATTCTGTCCCCGGACGGAGACGAAGCAGACAAGCGCGGCAATGAATATGGCTGCTCTCTTCATCGGTTCAGATATGTTACGCCTTCAGGGAACACAAGGAAAGACTCCAGAACCTGGACGCCCTGGGTGGAGGAGATGAACGTCTTCTCTTCGGGAAGGCTCTCCACATAGAGCCCGAGGCGGAAGCCGTCGAAGGAGATGATGCCGTCATTCAGGTCGATTTCTATGCTGAGCGGCGTGGTGACCGGAGAGTCGAGCGTACCTGCAGCAAGTACACCGGACGTTTTCACGGTGACATTTTCCGCCGGACTGCCTTCGGCGTCTATGGCCTCGGCCTCGACACGGAATGTACCCGGAATCGTACTCTTGACATCCATCTTGAACAGAGCCTTGCTTACACGGTAATTCTCCGTGTGAACATCCTGAAGGCCGCCAATCGTCACGGAGCCGAAAAGAAGTCCCTGCTCGGGAAGGGTGCCTTCAACATAGTAGCCTCCTTCGCAAGGAACCAGATAGCCGCGGAACCGCTCCGCGACAAGGTCCGTAATAGGAATATGTTCGAAGGATCCGACAGGGACCTCGACCATCCGCCCGAAATTGACGGAGGTGTCGATGTCCTGCCCTAGGTCGTAATTCTTGTCAACGCAGCCGGAAAGGGAAGATGCGATGAAGGCTATGACGCAGATGCGGTCCAAAAGTTTCATAACCTGAAGGTTCTTGACAGACATATTCATTGCGTGCCGGTTCAGAATGTGTACTTGACCACGGCGAGCACCCTGTGGTTGATGATGAGATGGTTGTCTTCAGCGGCGAGTGCGTGCGGGTCAAGTTTGTCGATGTCGCCGTAGTCAACGCCCGTGAAGTCATATTCAAGAGCGAAGGTCAGCCTCTCGAGGTTGTAGGCGACGGTCGGAGTGATGCGCGCCATCTGGCGGATGTTCTTGAAACCGCCGTTGAAGAAATAGACGTTGTCCGGATCGAGGTAACCCGTTTCTTCGTCCACCTCAAGCATCCTTTTGCTGCCGAAAGCTCTCATATAGCCCGCCATACACATAAACTGGAGCTGGCTGCCGTAGCTCACCGAAGCGAACGATGTGAGACTGCGCAGCGGGGAATATTCCCTCTTATAGACACGGGTGACATCACACACGGCATATCCTCCCATAAGGCCGAGATGGTCTCCCCCCGAAGCATAGACAGCCTTGGCGTTGACCTTCAGGTCCCCTTTTGAATATTCAAGATAAACCATCGGGCTGACCATCGAAATGCGGTCCTCCACCGATGTGCCGATGTCGTAGTACTTGCCGTCGGTGTCCGTCGTGCGCCATCTCGGCCTAAGACTGATGAAATCGGCCCCAGCCTTGGCGGTGAATCCCTTGACGGAATACGAAAGTCCGGCGTAGAGTTCCGGGATCAGTCCGTTCTTGACGTAGTCCGCGGAAGGACCCTCGGGCCCGGTAGGACAGAACTCGGAAGGATACAGCGCTCCAGCGGTGAATGAGAAATTCTTCAGAAAATTCATTCTGAACATCACCTGCGGGCTTCTTGAATACGGGTTGAAAGGAGAACCCATCTCGTAGTTGACGCAGTACGGCATATCTTCAGACATCGGATGCCACGCGTGGCCGACCCTGAAGGAATATGAACGGAACAGGCTTCCCGGCTTGTCCCAGCCGAGGTCAAGGTAGGCCTGGCGGAGACGAAGCGAAGGGGAAGTGCCGTTCAGAAGCGTAAAGTCAGTCTCAATTTTTCCCGAGACATTGAATGAGCCATACTTGAAGCCAGTGATGTCAACCCCAAGCCTCGTCGTGATTGCGGACATCTTCAGCGACGGGTTGTAGTAGATGTCCTCGCCGTTGAAATTGATGTCCTTGTCGTATGGCATATAATAGAACTGGTCTTCGGTGTCGGTCTTGGATTCGCGCGCATCGAAGATTGCGGCAGTTCTGATGAAGCCATAAGGATCAAGATGATTGGACAGCTTGATGATGTGACTGCTTTGGGCAAGGCTCCGGACCGACGGAATAAGCGTCAGCAGAGCCAGCGTCAGGATTTTTGTACGAATCTTCATAAGGCGGTGTTTTTTGACTGAACAGGGGGACCGGGTTCCGTTGTCCGAGGGCCTAGAAGGTGAACTTCACCAGAGCCTGCACGCGGTTGTTGGTGATCCAGTGGAGATTGTCCTCCGCAAGACCGTTGGCACCGATGCATTTCTTGCCGTCGATGGTCTTGTAGTCACCGTACTGGACACTTGTGAGTTCATATTCAAGGCCGATCGCGAACTTGCCGATGTTGTGGATGACAGTCGGAGTGAGCCTCCACATCTGGTTCATGTTCGAGAAGCTGTTCTTGCTGAAGTAGAGATTGGCGGCAGGAGCGTAGCCGTTCTTGGCGCCATAGAGATCGTCCTTTGTTCCCAGGTTCTTCACATAGCCGCCGAAGAGGATCCACTGAGTCTTCTTGCCGTACATAAGGCTGACCCAGGTGGAAGAGTTGCGGGTAGGAGTATATTCATAACTTGCTCCGTCGGACTTGACGCCGCTGATGCCGTAGCCGCCGTTGAGGTTGACGTGCTCGCCGGCCTCCGCGAAGACTGTCTTGGCCTTGGCCGAGAACAGACCCTTCTTGTACTGGGCATAGAGGAACGGAGTGAAGGTGGTGACGCGGTCGGAAACCTTCACCGTGCCGTTGTTGACGCGTGGCTTGATCGAAAGCATATCGACTCCGGCCCTGAGGAGAAATCCGCCGTCGGTGTAGTTCAACCCGACATAGACTTCAGGAGTGCATCCGTACTTGATGTAGTTGGCTGACGCGCCGGAAGGGCCGGCGGAGGTGTACTGCATCTGCCAGATGGCGGCACCGGTCAGGGAGAGGGCATCGCTGAACTTGTAGTCAAGCTTGACCTGCGGGGTGCGGCTGAAAGGACCGAAAGGTGCACCGGTGTTCAGGGAGAACACATCCGGCATATCGGCGGCCATCGGATGCCAGGTCTGGCCTGCAGTGACATTCCAGTCATTCTTTCCGATGGTCACATAGGCCTGGCGGAGACGGAGGACGGCCGTGCCGGTGGATCCGGAAAGGCCGTTGTAGAAGTCGGTCTCGATCTTTGCGCCAATCTTGAATCCGTTGAACTCATAACCCGTGACATTGAGTCCGATGCGGGAGGTAAGCGCAGCGAAACGGAAAGACATCTGACCGTTGAGGTCGGTACCGTCCACCGTGTTTTCATCCTTCGGAAGATAATAGAAGAAATCTTCAGTGCCGGCCACACTCTCGCGGGTGTCCAGAGCGTAAAAGTTGCGGATGAATCCGTAGAGTTTGACCTGCGGTTTTGTCTCCTGGGCGCCAAGCGAGGCGCAGACTGCCAATGCCGCAAGTGAAGTGAGAATTTTGTTCATTGTTACTACTAACTTGTTTATTATCAACATCAGGAAGCTGTTCCGGGAAAGAACCGGGACAGCTTCCTGCACATTAAACCGTCATTACTGGGCGAACGGGAAGATCTTGGTCAGCCAGAAGAAGCCGAAGATGAAACCGACGACGCCGATGATTATGCCGACCTTGGCCATATCCTTCGTCTCGACAAGTCCGGTAGAAGCCGCGATGGCGTTCGGAGGTGTGGAGATAGGGAAAAGCATTGCCAGCGAGGCGCAGATCGCGATGAATATGATCATAGCCTGAGTTCCGCCCATAGCGATGAACGCAGCGTTGTTGGCTGCCGCAGGATCGGCCATACCCTCCGCCACAACGATAAGGATCGGAATCAGCAGGGCTGCGGTAGCGGAGTTGCTGATGAAGTTCGACAGGAAGTAGCAGACAAAGCCGGCCACGACAAGCACAAGCAGGACGGACATCGTTCCGAACGGAATGGCCGTGATGAGCACCTTGGCAAGTCCGGTGTCCTGCAGCATATAGCCGAGGGCGAAGCCGCCGGCGACAAGCCAGAGCACTGCCCAGTTGATTTCCTTGATTTCCTCCTTGCCGAACAGGCCGGTGATGGTGAACACTGCAAGCGGAATGAGGGCGACAACGTTGGAACTGATGTGATGCAGCTGCTCGGTGGCCCAGAGGAGAATCGTGACTGCGAAGGTTATCCAGACAAGCTTGCTCTTCCAGTCCTTCTTCTTGGTGTTTTCAGGAATCTCAAGCACGAGCTTTTCGGTCTTGAACGGGAAGAAGATCAGAAGGAGAACCCAGGCGAGGAGCACCATAACGATAACGTAAGGAATCATATGGATGCACCAGTCACCGAATGACACGTCGATGCCGGCCTGCTCGAGATAACCCTTTGCGGTAGCGTTAGGAGGGGTTCCGATAGGGGTTCCGATACCACCGAGATTGGCGGCGATAGGGATGGAGAGCGCAAGGCCGACCTTGCCCCTGTCATCGCTCGGCAGCTTGGAAAGCACCGGAGCAAGGAAGGCAAGCATCATCGCTGCGGTGGCGGTGTTGCTCATAAACATCGAGAACACGGAGATTATGATCAGGAAGCCGAGCAGCACCATCTTAGGCTTTGTTCCGAAGATGCTCAGAAGAGACTTCGCCAGCGTGACGTCCAGTCCGTATCTTTCCGCCATAATCGCAAGGACAAATCCGCCCAGGAACAGCATCACGACAGGGTCAGCGAAAGAAGACATTATCTTCTTGTAGCTTACAAGCTGGCCGAACTCAGGATTGCAGAAGAGACCGATACCCTTGTCCGACACGGTCAGAAGGGCGATTACGATGATGAGCACGGATGTGGTCCAGTTCGGAATGATCTCGAACATCCACATCAGAGCGGCAAACACGAACAGGGCAATCACGCGCTGCTGAACGACAGTCAGAGCGTCAATGCCGAAAAATGAAGTAGGCACACACCACAGGAAGAGTGTCACCAGAAGTACGATCGGCAGAAGCACGCAGTACTTCACGTTGAATTTCTTTTCAGCCATTTCTGTTATTGGTTTTTAATTTTATTGTTTCTGGATTATTTCTGGAATTCGAATCTCAAGTCAATCGGAATGTTGGCGAGACGGATGTTGACGAGGTCAGCCTTGAAATCCTCCGAGAGGGTGCAGTACTGATTCTCGAAGCTCTCCGCGAACTCGTAGTCTCCGGTAGCCTGTGTCCTGACGGCGATGCCGGCGAACTCAGCCACAAGCGAGAGGGTCTTTTCGTAGTCGATTGAATATTTGCCGCTGTCGCCGCGCGTGAAAGCGCCGTTGCTGTCAAGGTAATTGAAGAGCATCACATACGCCCTTCCAAGCTGGGACGATTCACCGAAACGCTCGGAGCGGATGAGATTAGCCACAAATGTGGTGATCGCTTCCTCTTTTGTGACGAGCGCAGGAATCTTGTGTTCGTCCAGAAGATTGCAGACAAAATAAAGGCCGAGAGCATTGGCCTTGGCATCCTCCCAGGTAAGTGCCTTGTTGCCGAGAGCTTCAGCGACGGTACCCTTCCCGTTGACAGTCTCCTTGACACCGAGACCGTGGGAAATCTCACGGAAGACGATGTTCCAGTAGAAAGCTTCTTCAGAGAGATATTTCTGCTGGTCCGAAGAGAAGACAACGATTCCCACAGGACTCACAAGCCTGTTGAACTTTTCGTACATTATGTTGCGCAGAAGTGCGGTACGGGTTCCGGCCTTGGCCTGGACTTGCTCATTGTAAGGGAGGTTGAGAGCTATCAGCTTGATGCCGGCATTTGCGTGTCCTCCGCAGTAGATGGCATCATAGGCATAGATTTCGGACTCGCTTCCCGGTACGAAGGTCTTGTACTGGTCCTCGCAAGGGATCCGCTTCTGAAGATCGGGCAGCATTGAAGTGAACTCCTGCAGCACTTCGGTGCGCTTGAGGTCCTTCAGCAGCACATAGGCTTCGTAGGAAGTCTTCAGACCGTACAGGCGGTCATCATTGATCTCGTTCGGGCCGATGATGAGATCCATCTTGCTGTCGTTCATCTCAAGCCATGCGAGATCGCTGTCATAGTAATAGTCAGTCTTGAGAGCATCTATCTTCTTGAGGAGGTAGTTGCGGACGCTCGGCTTGATGGTGATGTCGGCAGCGGCCTTGAGGTAGTTGCAGATCTTGTCGATGTTGTACTCATAGGCATCGTGATACCACACGGCCTTGAGCTTTCCTTCAGCATCGCGCCTGATGAGCGAGAACGGGCTCATCTTCACCGGATCCGCCAGGGAGTCGAACTCGGCGGCCGTCATGTCGGACGGATAGAAGTTCGCTCCAAGCGGGAGTTCGCCGAAGCCCTCGATGAATGTGGAGCCATCGAGACGGTCCCAAGGACCATAATTGATCTTGGCATAGTCCCTGAGGTCAGGGTCTTCAAGGTTTTCAATCAGCCTCTTGTCTCCGAAATGCTGATCCCAGTAGATGCTGTCAACCTGATCTGCCGCGAATTTGTAAAGGTTGAGAACTTCCTTGCCGTTGTCGGAAATGCCGGAAAGGTCAGGAGACTCGATGCGCACCAGCGCATAGGAATCCACCTTCTTCTGGACAGCGGTCTTGGGAGTTGTGTCGCACGAAGCCAGAAGCAGCGGCAACGGCAACAACAAAGCCAGAACTGATTTTCTCATATCGAAAAAGTGTTATTATTAATTAATATTGATTTCTTTCACTCAATACAATTCAATCCGACAAATTTAATGAATATAAATGAAAAAAGCACACCGACGAGTCGCCGATGTGCCTTAATTCAACCTAAATTCGTTCGATTTAGATAATACCCTGCTCAAGCATAGCCTGGGCGACCTTCATGAAGCCGGCGATGTTGGCTCCCTTGACATAGTCCACGCTGCCGTCAGGACGGGTGCCGTACTTGACGCACTGCTCGTGGATGCTCTGCATGATCCAGTGGAGCTTGTCGTCGACCTCCTGGGCTGACCAGCTGAGGTGGGCGGCGTTCTGAGTCATCTCGAGGCCTGAAGTGGCGACTCCGCCTGCGTTGACGGCCTTGCCCGGAGCGAAGAGGACTCCGTTGTTCTGGAAGAAGTGGATGGCGCCCGGCTGGCATCCCATATTGGACACCTCGCAGCAGCACCAGCAGCCGTTGGCCTTGAGTTCCTTTGCGTCATCCTCGCTGAGCTCGTTCTGGAACGCGCAAGGGAGGGCGATGTCGCAAGGGATGCTCCAGGCCTTCTTGCCGGCGATGAACTGAGCCTTTCCAGGGAACTTCGTGGCGAGATCCTCGACCTTGTTTCTGTTGGAGGCGCGCATATCGAGCATATATTCATTCATCTCCTCGGTCATTCCGTCAGGAACGTGGCAGACTCCGTCAGGTCCCGAGATGGCGACGACCTTGGCGCCGAGCTGGGTGGCCTTCTTCACAGCGCCCCAGGCCACGTTGCCGAATCCGGAGATGCAGACCTTCTGGCCGGCGATGTCCTTGCCCGCCTTGTGGAGAAGGTGCTGGGTGAAGTAGAGAGCGCCGAAGCCGGTGGCCTCAGGACGAAGGATGGAACCTCCCCAAGTGGCACCCTTTCCGGTAAGCACACCGGTGTGGTACTGCCGGGCAAGCTTCTGGTACATTCCGTTGAGGAAACCGATCTCGCGACCGCCAACGCCCACGTCACCCGCAGGGATGTCCTGGTCAGGGCCGATGCAGCGCCAGAGTTCAAGCATGAAGGCCTGGCAGAAACGCATTATCTCGGCATTGGACTTGCCGACCGGGTCGAAATCGGAACCGCCCTTTGCTCCGCCCATAGGCAGGGTCGTGAGGGCGTTCTTGAAGGTCTGCTCGAAGCCGAGGAACTTCAGCATCGAAGGGGTGACCGCCTTATGGAAACGGAGGCCTCCCTTGTAAGGTCCGATGGCGCTGTTGAACTGGACGCGGTAGCCGAGGTTCGTCTGTACCTCGCCGCTGTCGTCGATCCAGGTCACGCGGAAAGTAAAGATTCTGTCAGGCTCGACAAGCCTCTCGACGATCTTCGCCTTCTCGAACTCAGGATGCTGGTTGTACACCTCCTCGATTGATTCGAGAACCTCCTGCACGGCCTGCAGATATTCTTTCTCTGTAGGGTACTTGGCCTGGAGACGGGCCATGATCTCTGTAGTTTTCATTGTGTTAGCATTATTAATTAAGCAAATGATGTTTCTGTTCCGCCGGAACTATTTCAGTTCCCAGGTCGAGCCGCTGTGCAGGAGTTCGTCAACATTGTGAATCTTTGACTTCTCCTTGACGGACTCAACCTGCCTGGCGACTTCCTCGTCATAGGTGATGTCGGAGACTTCCCTGATGACTCCGAGCGCTACCGGGAACTCCGGCCATTTCATATCGGCCAGCATCATCTGGAGGCCGAGATTGTCGGAGTGGCTGTCGTGGGTGAGGACATCGTCCTCGGTGACACCGTTCTCCCCTATCGTCACGACCTTGAGCTTCCAGCCGTCGAGTGCGATGCCCTTGTCGCGGTTCTTTCCGAATATCATCTTTTCACCGTCGCGCAGGACAATCGTCCTGTCAGCCTTGACCGCCTTGTCGGAAATCTCGGCGTGAGAGCCGTTGTTGAAGATCACGCAGTTGGTCAGGAACTCCATCACGGAAGTGCCGCAATGTCTCGACGCGGCCAGCATTATCTCCTGGTTGAGAGCCAGTTCAGTGTCCATTCCGCGGGCGAAGAAAGTGCCCTTGGCGCCCAGCACCAGGCTTCCCGGGTTGAACGGATGCTCCACCGTGCCGTAAGGAGATGTCTTGGTGATGGCCCCCAGCTTGGATGTCGGAGAGTACTGACCCTTGGTCATACCGTAGATCCTGTTGTTGAAGAGCATCAGGTTGATGTCGATGTTCCTGCGGATGGCGTGGATGAAATGGTTGCCTCCGATGGCCAGCGCGTCGCCGTCACCGCTCACCTGCCAGACGCAAAGTTCCGGATCGGCGACCTTGAGACCGGTAGCGATTGCCGTCGCGCGGCCGTGGATGCTGTGGAAGCCATAGGTGTCCACATAGTACGGAAGGCGCGAGGAGCAGCCGATGCCCGACACCACGACGATCTTGTCCTTGTCTATTCCCTTCTCCTCGCAGACGAGCGGAAGGGTCCTCTGAAGAGCGGCGAGGATGGAATAGTCACCGCAGCCCGGACACCACCTTATCTCCTGGTCGCTCTTGAAATCTTTCAATGAATATTTTGGCATATCTTCGTCCTTTTAAAGTTCCGCCTTCACGGCGTCGATGATCTCCTTCACGAGGAACACCTGTCCCTGCACCTTGTCGCAAAGCACATAGTCGAATTTCGGGAATATGCCTTTTAGATATGTGGCGAACTGTCCGCGGTTGAGTTCGCAGACGACGATCTTCCTGAAACCGGAGAAGACTTTCTCCGTGTTCTTCGGGAGCGGGTTGATGTAGTCGAAATGCACTCGGCTGACCGTACGTCCTTCGGCGCGGAGTTCATCCACGGCCGTAAGAATATGTCCGTAGGTGCCTCCCCAGCCGACCAGAAGCACATCGCCGGTTTCCGGCCCGTCGATCACGAGGTCAGGGATGTCGGCGGCCACTCGGGCGACCTTCTCCGCCCTTTCCGCCACCATAAGTTCGTGGTTGGAGGCCTCGGTGGAGAGGACTCCTTCGTGGGTCTTCTCAAGACCGCCCACGCGGTGGCTCAGTCCCGGCGTGCCGGCCGGAGCCCATTTTCTGGCAAGAGTCCGGGCATCCCTTTCGAAAGGACGGAACTTGCCGCCGTCCGAGACGGCGAAACGTGGGCTGATGGCAGGATATTCACTCATCGAAGGGATCTTCCACGGCTCCGAGCCGTTACCGAGGAAGCCCTCGGAAAGCAGCATCACAGGAGTCATATGCTCAAGGGCTATCTTCGCGGCGTTGAAGGCGGCGTCGAAGCAGTGTGCCGGCGAGTGTGCCGCCATCACCACCATAGGGCTTTCGCCGTTGCGTCCGTAGAGAGCCTCGTTGAGGTCGGCCTGCTCGGTCTTGGTCGGCATTCCGGTGCAAGGACCGGCGCGCTGCACATCGACCACGACGAGCGGAAGTTCCGTCATCACTGCCAGGCCGAGAGCCTCGGATTTCAGCGAAAGACCGGGACCGGACGTGGTCGTCACGGCAAGACTGCCGCCGAACGAAGCTCCGATCGCCGTGCAGATGCCCGCAATCTCGTCCTCGGTCTGCATCGTCTTGACTCCAAGTTCCTTATGAAGAGCGAGTTCCTCAAGTATGGCGGTCGCCGGAGTGATAGGGTAAGAGCCGCAGAAGAGCGGCAGACCGGATTTCTCCGAAGCGGCCATCAGACCCCAGGCGAGAGCCTGGTTGCCCGTTATGTTCCTGTAGGTCCCTTTTTCCTTGACATCAGGGACAATCGTGTAGGTGTCGGCCACGGCCTGGATGTTGGCGGCGTAGTTGTACCCGTCGTTCACGACCTTGCGGTTCGGCTCGATCATCTCCGGGTGCTTCTTGGAAAAGCGGGACTCCAGATAAGTATAGACGTAGTCCAGCGGACGGCTGAAGATGAAGCAGGCCATTCCGAGCGTGAACATATTCCTGCACTTGTGGACTGAAGCTATGTCAAGTCCGCTGTCCTTCAGGCTAGCTTCCGTCAGCTTGGTGATCGGGGCGACAATGATGTTCCTGTCCTCGATGTGGAGTTCCTCGAAGGGATTGCCGGTCGTGAAGCCGGCCTTCCCGAGGCCGAGATCGTCAAAGGCATCCTCGTTGACAAGAACCGTGGCGTTTCTTTTCAGCCACTTGGCGTCAGCCTTCAGGGCTGCAGGGTTCATAGCCACGAGCATATCGCAGAAGTCGCCCGGAGTGTTTACTTTACCGCTGCCGATGTGAACCTGGAATCCGGAGACGCCGGCCACAGTTCCTTTAGGAGCTCTGATCTCGGCCGGATAGTCCGGGAATGTCGAAAGGCCGTTACCGTAGACTGCTGACAGATTGGCGAACAATGTTCCGGTGAGCTGCATCCCGTCTCCGGAATCGCCCGCGAACCTGATCACAACATCTTTAGCATCAATAACCTTATGTTGCATTACTATGTCTGAATGTTTAGTGTATCTTCGGAAGCCGCGAAGCCTCCTTGAAAAAAACGTACAAATTAAAGCATAAAAAGCAGAATTACCAACAAAAACGAATATTTTTTCAAACCCTGCATACAAGCGGCCGCCGGCCGCTCCAGACCTGCCTGAATGCCGGATCCGCACGCCCCGGAGAGAATAAAGAGAAAGAGAGGCCGGCTTTTCAGCCGGCCCCTCACGATATCTCGTTCCGAGTCATATTCAATTACTGCTGGGCCTGCTGAGCCTGAGCCTGAAGTTCCTGCTGGAGAGTCTCGAGAGTCCTTCCTTCAGGGATGTTCAGAGCCTTCCTCGCCTCCTGGGTAAGGTCCTTGACCTGGGCCTTGTCAACGTAGAGGTACTGAGAGGTCTCGAAAACGAAAATGTAGCCGCCGGCCTTGGCAAGTTTCTCGACAGCCTCCTGAGCCTTCTTGTAGATAGGGTCCATCAGCTGCTGGTTCTGCTGCTGGAGTTCAGTCTGGATTGACTGCTGGAATTCCTGAATCCTCTGCTGGATGTCGGCGAGTTCCTTCTCCTTGCTCTCTCTGATGGCAGGAGTCCAGGAAGCCTGCTTCTGCTGGTACTCGCTGTATTTCGCCTGTCCTTCGGCGGCCATGCTCTGGAGAGTCTCGTTGGCCTCCTTGTTCGCGGCCTGCATCTGGGTCCTTGCGGCGTCCGCTTCCGGCATAAGCATAACGAGTTCGTTGAAATTCACGATAGCGAATTTACTCTGCGCCGAAGCGGCGAATGTCAACATTGCCATTGCGGCAATCAACACGATCTTTTTCATATCAGTATCTTTTTATCAGTTTTTTCCTGCGATTGTCCGGCGCGGCTCCGGCGCCGGACTGCAAATGTAATAATAATTATTTAGAATTGTTGTCCGATAAGGAAATGGAACTGGCTTCTGTCCTTCTTGTCGGTGTTGTCGAAGCCGTAGCCCCAGTCGATGCCGAGCAGACCGATCATCGGGAGATAGACTCTCACGCCGACTCCTGCGGACCTCTTGATCTGGAACGGATTGAAATTCTTGATGTCGGACCAGCAGTTACCTCCTTCAAGGAAGCCCAGCACGAAGATCGTGGACTGAGGCTGCAGGATGACAGGATAGCGGAACTCGACAGTGAACTTGTCATAGACATTGCCCGCATAGTAGCCGTTGGAGTTGTACGGGGTGGCCTCCCAAGGAGTAAGCGAGTAGTTCTCGTAACCGCGCAGCGCGACGATGTCCGCTCCGTAGGTGTCGTAACCCGACATACCGTCGCCGCCGACCCTGAATCCCTCGAAAGGAGAGTAGCCCCACTTGCGGTTGAAGTAGCCGAGGTAACCGAACTGCGCACGGGTCATTATGACGAAATCTCCCAGAACTTTGGTGTACAGTTCGCCGCTCACCTTCCACTTGTGGTACTCGATCCACTTGTAGCGTTCGGCGGAGGACCAGTTGTCGTAGTTGATGTCCTTGTAGCTGGAGACCTTCGTAGGGTTGCCGTCCGCGTCAAGGTTGCCGATGTCCTTTTTCCTGAACAATGAATATGGCGGCGTGATCTGCAGGCTGGCGCTGAAGTTCGATCCCATACGAGGATAGATCTGCTGGTCGGTGGAATTCCTGCTCAGGCTGACGGTGTAGTTGAGGTTGTGCGACTTGCCGTCGTTGAACATGAAGTAGCCGTTGATCCAGTTCTTCAGGTCATAGGTCTGCCAGCTGATGCCGTTGTAAAGCACGAAATAGTTGTCCGGCCACTTGAGCCTGGTGCCGATGCCGGCGGAAAAGCCGTAGATCTCCATCACCTTGTCGTTGGACAGGATTCCTATCGCGAGATAGGAGTCCGTCTGGCGGGTGTAGTAAGCCTGGAGATTGAGCGACGTAGGCTTCTTGCCGAAAAGCCACGGCTCCGAGAACCCGAAGATCAGCGAGGTGTAATAAGTACCGTTGGTCTGGAAGCGGAGCGAAAGATTCTGCGCGTCTCCAAGAGGGACAGGTCTCCAGGCGGTCTTGTCGAAGAACCTTCTCGTGGAGAAGTTGTTGAAGTTCACGCCCACGGTCGCCACGAATGTATTGGCACCCCATCCTCCGGAAAGCTCCAGCTGGCTGGAAGGCTTTTCGGTCACGTTATAGATAAGGTCAACCGTGTTGTTCAGCTGGTTCGGAATGATGGAATAGCCCTTGGACGCATCGGTGATGGCCTCCGGGTCGAACTGGCCGAGCGAGGCGATTTCCCTGATGGACCTTTCGAACGCCGTCTGGCTGAAAAGATAGCCCGGCATCGTGAATATCTGCCTGCGGACAACCCTTTCGTTGGTCAGGGTGTTGCCGTTGATCACGATGTTGTTCAGCGTAGCCTGCTTGCCTTCGGAAATTCTCATCTCGACATCGACCGAATCCCCTTCGATGTTCAGTTCGACAGGAGTCACGTTGAAGAACAGATAGCCGTTGTCCCGATATTCCTTGGACACGTCCTGGTCACCCTGCTTGCCGCCTCCGAAAAGACGCTTCTGCATCGTCACCATATCATAGACGTCGCCCTTGCCGATCTTGAGAATGCTGTTGAGCTGGTCGGACGAATAGACCGAATTTCCTGTCCAGGAAATGTTCCTGAAATAGTATTTCTTACCCTCGTCGATCTTGAAGTCGATTCCGAGCCTGTCAGGTGTCACATAGTAGATCGAGTCCTTCACTATGCGCGCGTCCCTGAAACCGGCCTCGTTGAGCTTGCTGATCAGGCTGTTCTTGTCGTTGGGATATTCCTTTTCGTTGAATTTCTTGCTGTTGAAGAAGTTGTACCATTTCTTGGCCTTGGTCTTCTTCATCGCCCTGGAAAGCTTGTACTCGGAGAGTTCAGTGCTGCCGATGAAGTTGATGTCGCGCACGCGGACCTTCGCGCCGCGGTCAACCGCGAAGTTCACGCGGATGGCGTTCTTGATGATCGAGTCCTTCTGGGTCTGCACGTCCACCTTGCAGTTCAGGAAACCTTTCTCGGCGTAGAACCTCTTGATGATGTCTGTTGAAGTCTTGGCGACATATTCGGAGAACTCGCCGCCGCGGCGGAGGTTGAGCCTTTCGTCAAGATCCTTCTGCTCTCCCTTCTTGACACCGGTGAACAGCCATCTGGACACCCTCGGGCGTTCCTTGATGGTGATCTTGAAGAAAGCGGAGTCCCCCTGGGCGCTGAGGTGGTCGATCGACAGGGCGACATCCTCGAAATAGCGCTGCATCCAGAGTCTGGTGACGATGGATGAGAGATCGTCGCTCGGCACCGTGACGCTCATTCCTTTCTGGAGTCCCGTCAGGGAAACTATCTGCTGTTCGCTGAAATAATGGTTCCCATCCACAGAAATACCGCCCACGACATACGTCTGAGGACGGTCGAAATCAACTGTGACGTCTTCCTCCGATTTCTCGGCGTTCTGTCCGAAAGCCAAAGTCCCCGCGAGGGACAAGGCGACAATGCACAAAAAACGATATCTTCTCATCGAATCGTATTTTCTTGAGTTAAAGTTGCAAATATACGCAAGTTATTTCACTTTTCCATACCTGCGGTTCCTTCGGGAGTACTCCTCCAGAGCCTTGCGGAATTCTTCCTTCCTGAAATCAGGCCACATCACGTCCACGGAAAGCAGTTCGGAATAGGCCGCCTGCCAAAGCAGGAAGTTGCTTATCCTCTTTTCTCCGGAAGTGCGTATCACCAGGTCCGGATCAGGGATGCCGGCGGTGGACAGGCGGGATTCGAAATCCTCGAAACCGATCCTCTCAGCCCCTTCCGGATTGTCTGAATATTCAACGGCAAGTTTCCGGGCGGCCTGCAGGATGTCCCATTTGCCGCTGTAGCTGAGGAAAACCACAAGAGTAAGGAGAGGTTCGGTCCCCGGTGCCGGGGCTGTCTTCTCCTCGGCCTTACGGATGGCCTCGACGAGTTCCGGGTTCAGCCTCGAAAGGTTGCCTATGACCCTGAACGATACGCCTTTTTCAGCGAGGGAATCTATCTCGTCCGCTATCGACTTCATCATAAGACTCATAAGAGCCCCGACCTCGGCCGCCGGGCGGCCCCAGTTCTCTTCCGAAAACGCGAAGAGGGAGAGATATTTCACCCCTTCTTCAGCTGCGGCTTCCACGCAGGCTCTGACGCTCTCTACGCCGTTGAGATGCCCGAAGACCCTTTCCTGCCCCCGTTCCTTCGCCCAGCGTCCGTTGCCGTCCATAATGATGGCCACGTGGACCGGTATGTTGCTTGTGCCGTTCATCTGTGTTTTTTACGCTTATGCCGGATTTCAGCAGTCCTGCTGCGGCTCTTCGCTGTTCCGGATGTCTTCACCCCAGAAAAGTTTTGTCGTAAGAGCCTTTATGAAACTTGTATTTTCCAGACGGACCCTTTTAAGCGAAAACTGTGCCACCTTCACTTCAAGTCTTGCCGACGGGACTATGAGATGGTTCCGGTTGTCCATCGAAAGCATCACCCTGTCATCCCTGGAGCGCATCGTGATGGAGATTCCGGTGGAGTCCGGCACGACCAGCGGACGCGCGTACAGATTGTGCGGGGCGATCGGAGCTATGATGAGGACCTTCGCGTCGGGAGAACAGATGGGGCCGCCCACGCTCAACGAATATGCCGTCGAACCCGAGCTGGTCGCAACCAGCAGTCCGTCAGCCCAATAGGTCGGAAGAGGATTGCCGTCGATGGTAACGTCGATTCCCAGCAGGGCCGCGCCCGAACGGTTGACGGCGACTTCGTTCAGCGAATACGGACAGAAAGATGAGCCGTCATCGAGGAATTCTCCTTCGACTCCCGTCTGCAGAAGCGCCCTGTCCTCAAGATACCACCCTCCGTTCAGGAGAGCCTCGCAGACCTCCTCGGGACTGTATTCGGAAAGAAAGCCCAGACGGCCGAGATTGACCCCGACCACCGGGACCCCGCTCTCCCCCACGCACCTTGCTGCGGAAAGGAATGTCCCGTCGCCTCCGACGCTCATCACAAGGTCCGTCCCGGCGACGATGTCATCTCCGCCGCCTGCTTCATAAAGTTCAAAGGAGGACCGCTCAAGCCTTTCGAACATCGCGGAAAGCCTCGGATTGTCCGTCAGCCCGCCTTCTCTTGAATATACCGCTATCTTCATCAATAATAAAATACTGCCTTATGCCGCCGTCTTCATCTGACTGATGTCTTCATCTGAAAGATGTCGTTTCAGCCGTTTCCGGAAAAACGTTCAAAAACCAAAATTAGCACAAATCTGAATAAAACTGAACAGAAATCATTACTTTTGTGAATTACGGCTTGAAGAAAAATCAGAAGAAATGACAAGATTAAGCGTAAACATCAACAAGATAGCGACGCTCCGGAATGCACGCGGAGGGAATATGCCCGATGTGGAGAAAGCGGCCGTCGACTGTGAACGTTTCGGGGCCGAAGGCATCACCGTCCACCCCAGACCGGATGAAAGGCACATAAGATACTCAGACGTGCGGGCCATCAGACCTACTGTCACGACGGAATTCAACATAGAAGGCAATCCCATTCCAAGTTTCGTGGACCTCGTGCTGGAAGTTGTTCCGGACCAGGTCACCCTCGTTCCTGACGCGCACGATGCGATCACTTCCAACAAGGGATGGGACACCGTGGCCAACAAGGATTTTCTGACCGGAATCTGCACCAGGTTCAAAGCCAAGGGAATACGCACGTCAATATTCATTGACCCCGACCCCGCCGCCGCGGAAGGGGCGAAGGCCTGCGGCTGCGACCGCGTGGAACTCTACACCGCAGCCTACGCCGAGCAATATCCTGCGGATCCGGACAAGGCGATAGCCCCTTACCTGGCCGCCGCCGAGAGGGCGAGGGAACTCGGACTCGGACTGAACGCCGGACACGACCTCAACCTTGAGAACCTCGAGCATTTCATCCGCACAATCCCCTGGACTGATGAAGTTTCAATAGGTCACGCCATCATCTGCGACGCCCTCTATATGGGACTGGAGAAAACAATCGGAGCCTATCTGTCGAAAATCAAGATTTTTTAACTATTTTTGTGGTTCTGACACATAGCTTTCAGGAAAATATTAATCAACACATCATTTATAATGAAACAGACACCTCTCATCATCAGCATCATAGCCCTCGTGGCTGTGGCCGCTCTGGCAGTCAGCCAGCTCACCTCTGAAGGAAACGGGAAAAAGAAGGCCGCCGGAGAAGCCGCGGAAACCTCAGCCCAGGCCGGAGCCATCGTATGGTTCGACCTTGACAGGGTTCTCGATGAATACGATATGGCCAACGACCTCCGTTCCGTAGTGGAGACCAAGGCACAGAGCATCCAGGAAGAGATCAACAGAAGGGGCAACAAACTCCAGAGCGACTACAACAAGCTGCAGTCGGACATCAACAAGGGCCTTCTCGTACGTTCGGTGGCCGAGCAGAGGGGACTCAAGCTTCAGGAGCAGCAGAACAAGTTCAACAACTACACCGCCCAGAAGCAGCAGGAGATGGCTGAAGAGCAGCAGGTGATGATGAACCAGCTCGGCGACGCCATCAAGACCTTCCTCGACAAGTTCAACGAGGAACACAAGTATGCGATGATCATCGCCACCCAGGGAAGCGTGCTCCCTGCGCCTGTAGCCACCGGCGACCCTGAACTCGACGTCACCGACGCCATCCTTGCAGGTCTGAACGATGAATATGTCCAGAGCAAGGGTAAAGGCAAGACCACCGAGGCGGCTCCTGCCGAGGCGGCCGAAGAAGAAAAGGCTGAATAGAGTTGAGAATAGCCCTGCTTTCGTGCTTCTATCCCTTCAGAGGAGGGATTTCCCAGTTCAACGCCAGCCTGATGCTGGAACTGGGCAAGACCTGCACGGTCAAGGCCTTCAATTTCAAAAGGCAGTACCCGGAGTTTCTGTTTCCGGGAAAAACCCAATACGTTACCAAGGATGACGATGCCGTGCCCGTGGAGAGCGAAGTTCTCCTGGACACGGCCAATCCTTTCACCTACGGCAAGACATACAGGGCGATCCGCGACTGGAATCCCGACCTTGTCATCATAAGCTACTGGATGTCCTATTTCGCGCCGTCCCTGGGCTGGATCGCCAGGCGGCTCAGAAAACGCTGCAGAGTTGTCTCAGTCCTTCACAACGTGACTCCGCACGAGCCGAGATTCTTCGATGCTCCGCTGACGAAATACTTCCTGTCGGGATGCACGGGCAACGTCACTCTCTGCGACGACGTCGCCGAAGACCTCAGAAGACTCTCCCCGAAGGCCAGGAACCTGACTCTCTTCCATCCGATCTACGAACACTTCGGAGAAAAGATTCCGAGAGCGGAGGCCGAAAGGATTCTCGGGCTGGAACCGGGCAGAAAGAACCTGCTCTTCTTCGGTCTCATCAGAGAGTACAAGGGGCTGGACATCCTGCTGAACGCATTCTCGAAACTGGACGACGGCTATCAGCTGATAGTGGCCGGAGAGCCTTACGGTTCATTCGAAAAGTACCGGCAGATAATCGACCGGTCGCCCGCGAAGGACAGGATCAGGCTGTTCACTCACTACATCAAGGATTCGGAAGTCAAGGACTATTTCTCCGCGGCCGACCTCGCAGTGCTGCCTTACCGCACTGCCACGCAGAGCGGCATCAGCGCGATAGCCTTCCACTTTGAAGTGCCGATGGTCGTGACCGACGTCGGCGGCCTCAGGCAGTCCATCGGAGACACCGGAACGGGGCTTGTCGCGCAGAAGCCGGACGAGGAGAGCATAATCCGGGAAATCAAAGCCTTCTTCGCCGACAGGAATCTCCAGACTCTCTGCATCAGTTCGATCAGGGCGGAAAGGGAGAGGCTTTCCTGGAAGTCATTCTGCAGGAAACTCCTGGACTTTTCAGAGAAGCTATACATCAGGTAAGTAAGACTATTATTAATATATAAGATGAAGATACGCTTAACAGCCACGCTGGTCTCGCTGCTCTGTCTTGCGGCGGTTCCGACCCCGGAAGCATCGGCACAGGAATATTCAGCCACGCAGGTCACGGTGTCAAAGGAAAAGGTACGCCGCGACGGGAAGATCTATCTTTCCCACGTCGTGCTGGAACGCCAGACGCTGTACTCCATCTGCAAAGCCTACGGAGTGACTCTGCAGGAGGTCTATGATGCCAACAAGGCATTGAATCTCGAGACTGAAGGACTGAAGAAGGACCAGATCCTGTTCATTCCGTTCAAGGAGGACTCCGTACAGGAAACCCCGGCGGAAGATGTCAGCCGGACCGGTCAGACCCCCGGGCAGCAGGTAAAGAGTTCCGCCGTACAGGAAAGCGACTATTTCATCCACCGTGTCAAATGGTTCGAAGACCTTGAAACCATCGCCAGGAAATACTCCGTCTCCAAGGAGTCCATAATGAACATCAACGGGATGACCTCGGAAAAGGTCAGGCGCAAGGACGAACTGAAGATTCCGCGAGACTCGAAGAAATGGGAGACACTGAAGGCCGAGACTGAAAAAACAGACGCCAAACCCGAGGCGGCCCTGGACTCGACGGCAAAAGACAGCAAAAGCAATGAGGGAATATTCGAGCGCATCTTCCCGAAAAAGGAGAAGCACGGAGTCAGAATCGCTGTGCTGATGCCTTTCAAGGCATCAAACAATCCGGACGGCCAGATGCTGGACTTCTACAGCGGAGCGCTTCTCGCGGCCAGGCATCTGGGCAAGGACAATGACATAACCCTCAACACCTACGACGCATACCTTGCTTCAAGCTACTCGGCAGACGAACTCGGAAAGAACGACTTCATCATCGGACCGGTCTCCTGCACCGACATCCTCAGGGCAGCGGGCGCGGCAGGAAATTCGTGGGTGGTCTCTCCACTGGACCAGCGTGCTGAAGCGATTGCGGACACCGTACGGAACGTCATCCAGGCCCCTTCCTCCGTCACCTCGCAGATCAAGGACATGATAAGCTGGATCGAAGGCGACACCCGCAGCGGTGACAAGACGATAGTGTTCACCCAGAAGGGAGCCTCGACCGCAGGCTACGCCGGGAAAGTGCTCAACGAAGTGTCGAGGTCGGGCATAAGCCACGGCAGCATTTCGTTCAACATCCTGGAGGGCAGGCAGATGATGGGCAAGCTGGAAGGAATGATGACAGGCAGCGGGACCAACAGAATCGTCATCGCCTCCGACAACAAGGCCTTCGTCATCGAGGTTGTCCGGCTGCTTTACCTGCTGTCAAGCCAGAACAAGGACATCGTGCTGTACGGAACGGCAAAGACAAGAACCTTCGATGAAATCGACATCGAACAGCTGCACGCGCTCAAACTCCACGCGAGCGTTTCCTACTATGTGGACTACACTTCAAAGGATGTCCAGCAGTTCCTGAAGGAATACCGGGCCCTTTTCAACGCCGAACCAAGCAGGTCGGCCTTCCAGGGCTACGACCTGATGAAATATTTCTCGACGGTCGATGCTGAATATGGGAACGGCATAGAACAGGCCGGAACGCTGCCTTCGGCAAGAGGCCTTCAGTCGGACATCCGGCTGACCAGGACAACACGCGGAGGCTTCGTCAACGGAGCCGTGCGCAGGATAGTTTACGGTACAGACTATTCAATCACCCTGGCCGGAGCCGAGCAGTGACCTGGCATTCTCCAGTGCGGCGGGCGTAATCCGGCTGCCGCTCAGCATACGCGCTATCTCCTGCAGCCTGTCCTGCCCTGAAACCGGGCGGATGGATGTCGTGGCCTTGCCCAGGACGTCATATTCCTTTTCCACGAGATAATGGGCGTTCCCTTTTGCGGCCACCTGAGGCAGGTGGGTTATGGCGAAGACCTGCATATCCTTGCCCATCCTGCAGATCATCCGGCCCATCTTGTCCGCCACGCTGCCGGACACGCCGGAATCTATCTCGTCGAAAATCAGCGTAGGCATATTCACGAACCTTGCCATCATCGCCTTGAGACAGAGCATCAGACGGGACATCTCTCCGCCTGAAGCGCATTTGGCGACATCGGTCGGGGCCGTCCCTGAAGCGGAGAAAAGGAATCTCACCGAATCAGTTCCGGAGGCGGAAGCAGACGCCTGCGCAACCTCGACCTCAAACACCGAATATTCCATCTCGAGCGAACGGACCGATTCCTGGATGGCGGCGGCGAAAGGAACGGCGGAAGCGGTCCTGGCATCGTGCAGACGCAGGCATATTCCTTCATATCTTTTCCTTTCGGCTTCAATCCTGGATTCAAGTTCCTCACGGCGTTCCTCCATAGAGGCGGAGTCCGCCAGCGAGGCTGTCATTTCGTCGCGCTTCGCGATGAGTTCGCCCACGGAAGATGCGGAAAAGTTCTTGAGAAGGCCGTACAGCTGACCGAGACGGTCTTCGACCGATTCAAGCCTCTCCTGAGAGAGTTCTATCCGTGAATTGGCCGAGACGACTTCCTCGAGGATGTCGTCCAGTTCGGTTCTGGAGGATTCTATCCTTTCGGACAGGGAGGCCGCCTCAGGAATGAATCCCTTGACCTTCTCCAACTTTCTCTGCGCTTCCTTGAGCGCGGTCGAAATGGACATTCCGTCCGAATCAGGGTCGGAAGGCGCGAACAGATTCTCGACCCCGCACAGATTCTCCTTTATCTCTTCAGCGTTGGCAAGCCTTTTCTGTTCGGCTTCAAGTTCCTCCAGTTCGCCTTCCTTCAGATGCGCCTCTTCTAGCCTGGCGCAGCGCGAACGGAGATATTCCTCCTCCTCGGCAAGCCTGGCGATTTCGGCGTTCAGTCCGGACAGTTCCTTCTCCAGCGACCTGAGGCTGCGGAACGACTCGCCGCACTCCGCAGCAAGGGGCACGTTGCCCGCGTAGTGGTCAAGCATCGAAAGCTGGAATGCACGGTCGGCGAGCAGCAGGGTCTGGTGCTGCGAATGGATGTCTATGAGCCGGGAGGATATTCCCTGAAGGGTCTGGACAGGCACCGGCGAATCATTGACGAATGAACGCGAACGTCCGGAGCGGCCTACAACCCTCCGGACGATAAGTTCTCCGTTTTCACATTCGATTCCGCCGTCTTCCAGCAGCATTGAAATGTCAGCATCGGATTCGGGTACCCTGAACACCGCCTCGACGACGCAGTTGTCCGCGTCCGGTCCGATGACCGATGCGTCCGCCTTGGCTCCGAGCAGAAGAGAAAGCGCTCCGAGCAGGATGGACTTGCCCGCCCCTGTCTGACCTGAAATTATGACCAGCCCCTCCGGAAACTCCACGTCCAGAGAGTCTATCAGAACGTAGTTCCTGATCTGAAGGGACTGAAGCATCTGTCCGGACTACTCTCCGTCTCCGAAATTCTCCTTTGCAGGCTGCTGCGCTTCCTCATCGGCGCCGGCGGTCCTGTAATAGAGCTCACCGTCCTCGAACTCGGAGATGGCGATGAGGTCCGGCTTCGGAAGTTTCTCGTAATACTTTGAAATCTCTATCTGCTCCCTGTTCTCGAACACCTCGTCCATCGTGTCGCGGTCGGTGCGGAAATCCTCAAGTTTCTTTGCAAGTTCCTTCTTCTCTGCGAGAGAAATCTGATTGGCTCTCTTGTAGAGGAGAACGACTGTCTCATAGATGTTGCCGGTCGGTTCGGCCAGATACTTGATGTCCCTTGTGATCGTGTTTCCGGGAACTTTCTTCTTTACTTCCATATTCCTTGATGAATGTTATCTAAAATATTTACGAGCCCTGCTCTTCGGTTTGTTTCATTAATTTCTTTCTGTCCCTCTCGAAGTCCTTTTCCTTGGCCCCGAGATCCTCTTCCGAGCCGGAGTAACGGCCGAGAGCCTTCTGGGCGCGCCTGTACAGCACGTCGAGCTCCCTCCTGTACTGAGAGTCCGGAAGCTCGCCGATGAAGTTGTAGTAGTCATCGACAAAAGTGAGGTAACGCTCCTTCTGCTTGCTCTCGACGCTCATGAATGCATATTTGTAGGAAGACTTGGCGATGTAGTAGAGGATGTCCTCGCGGTAGATGTTTTCCGCATCGTCCTTGAGGATGTTCCTGAACGCCACTCTGGAAGCCTTGTAGTCCTCCATCCTGTAGTAGAGTCTGGCGTTCTCGTAGGCCTTTCTGTCAAGACGGTCGTTCAGTTCCTTGAGCATCCTGTAGCAGATGGCCGAATGGGTGGACTTCGGATTCTCTATCAGATACTGGTTGATTGCGGAAATCGCGTTGTGGGTCGGAGTCTGGTCAAGTTCGTAGCGCAGAGTAGAGCGGTAAAGGCAGTCGATGCGCAGGAACGAAGCCTCGTCGGTGAACGGACTGCGCGGGAAGTTCGTTATGAACTTCGTGAAATTGGTCTCCGCCGTGTAGTAGTCCCTGTAGCGGTAGTTGCTCAGGCCCCAGTAGTACTGCACTGTGTCATCCCTCTCGGTGCCGCTTGTCAGCACGGAAAGTGATTCGAAGAGCTGCGCGGCTCTGCTGTACTTTCCGTGGTTGAAAAAGTCGAATGCGGCCGAATATTTGGCATCCACATCATTGCCGTTGAGGAGCGCTTCATATTCAGACTTGCAGGACTGGAGCATAAGCGCCGCGGCGGCAAGCACCGCGAATAATCTGATGGTGTATTTCATCATGTTCAAATTGTTGTCAATGCGTCAAAAGGAACTTTTCCACATCAAGGGCGGCCCTGCATCCGGAAGCGGCGGCGGTAATCGCCTGCCTGTAAGCCGGATCCTGGACATCGCCGGCCGCGAACACTCCCTCGACGCTGGTCGCGGAAGTCTTGCCGGAAGTGACTATGTAGCCGTTGTCGTCCGTCTCGATGAAATCCTTGAACACGTCCGAATTCGGATGATGGCCTATGGCGAGGAAAAATCCGTCCACGGCAATATCAAAAACCTTACCATCCTTGCGAAGAATCCTCGCTCCGTTCACTCCGGAATTGTCGCCGAGCACTTCCTGCGTGGAGCAGTTCCAGAGAATCTCGATGTTCGGAGCGGATTTCACCCTTTCCTGCATTGCAAGAGAAGCTCTGAGCACATCACGGCGGACAATCATATAGACCTTGTTGCAGATGCCGGCCAGATAGGAGGCTTCTTCGCAGGCCGTGTCTCCGCCGCCGACCACGGCAACATCCTTTTTCCTGTAGAAGAAACCGTCGCAGGTGGCGCAGGCGCTCACGCCGATTCCTCTGAACTTGCGCTCGGAAGGCAGGCCGAGATACTTCGCCGAGGCTCCCGTCGCGATTATCACAGCCTCCGCTTCGACCTGCGTTTCAGAATCGACGGTCAGGCGGAAAGGTCTTGACGAGAAATCCACGGCAGTCACCGTACCTCTTCTGATGTCCGCACCGAAGCGGGAAGCCTGGGCGCGCATTCCGTCCATCAGCTGATTGGCGTCGATTCCTTCGGGAAAGCCCGGGAAATTCTCGACTATGGTTGTGGTCGTGAGCTGGCCGCCCGGCTCCATCCCTTCATAAAGTACCGGAGAAAGGCCCGCCCGTGAAGCGTAGATGGCGGAAGTGTAGCCCGCAGGGCCGCCGCCTATGACAAGGCATCTGATGTGTTCCATACAAAAAATAATTACCAAACGGCAAATGTACATAAAAACTTACGTTTTCTGAAACTCTCGGGCCTATGGTCCGGGATTTCGGGAATTTTTATAAATTTGCAGATGACAACGAATTCTAGCTGAATATGGAAAAAAACAACCAAGTCCTGACTGTCGATGACTTCCGCAACTGCCTTAAGAAATACGGTCTGAAAGTCACGCCGCAGAGGCTTGCCGTGCACGAAGCGATGCTGAAACTGGTGCACGCCTGCGCGGATATGGTTACGGAAGAAGTCAAGGCTTCCGGCAATGCCAAGGTGACTGTCGCGTCCGTTTACAACATTCTGACCCAACTGACCCTTCTTGGAATCTACAGCCACAGGATGAGCGCCAACAACAAGATGTACTTCGACGTGAACCCCTCCAGGCACATCCACCTGTACGACACGGTGAACCACCGGTTTACCGACGTGGTTGACGACGAACTCTGCAAGTACGCCGAGGAGAAGCTCCTGTCCCGCCGGTTCAGAGGATTCAAGCTCGACGGGGTTGATATCCTGATTCTCGCCCACCCTTCAACCAGAAAGACCGCCGGGCGGAAGAAAGCCGATTCCGGGAAACAATAGAGATTGTCCGCAAGCAAGGATTGTCGGTCCGCAATAATTATCCGTATGCAAGAATATTCAAATATTGAATATTCTGAAAAAACTTTTGTAAATTAGCCGACCCGAAGGGAAGAGCCTGACGCTTGGTTTCCGGACCAGGCCGGCTTCCCGCACATAACAATAACATCAAAACACGGAATAATGACAGACAAAAGTTTGATGCTGAATCCGAATCAGCTCGTATCTTACCTTCACAAGAGGCCGGAGGACTTCACCGGAGCCGACATCGTCGCATTCATTGAAAACAACGGAATCCGGATGGTGAACTTCATGTACCCGGCAGAAGACGGCAGGGTCAAGACCTTGAATTTCATCATCAACAACCTCGAATATCTTGAAACAATCCTCAGCCAGGGCGAAAGGGTCGACGGCTCCAGCCTGTTTCCTTCGTTCGTGGAACCGGGCAGCAGCGACCTCTATGTGGTTCCGCGCTTCCGCACGGCCTTCGTTGACCCGTTCGCCGGAATTCCTACCCTCTCGATGCTCTGCAGTTTCTTCGACAAGGACGGCAGGCCGTTCGAATGCGACCCTTACCGCACGGTGCAGAAGGCCGCGGAAGCCTTCCGCCAAAGCACCGGGATGACATTCGAAGCGATGGGCGAACTCGAGTACTACGTCATCGCAGCCGAGGAGGAACTCTTCCCGGGCATCGACCAGAGAGGCTACCACGAGTCTTCGCCTTTCGCGAAGCTCAACGAATTCAGGGCCAAGTGTATGGAATATGTCGCCAGGACTGGAGGCATCATAAAGTACGGCCACAGCGAAGTCGGAAACTTCACAAGGGACGGCAAGACCTACGAGCAGAACGAGATAGAGTTCCTGCCTTGCCCTATCGAGACTGCGGCCGACCAGATCCTGCTGGCGAAATGGGTCATCCGCAACCTCGGAGCCCAGAACGGTCTCGACGTGACCTTCGCCCCGAAGATCATCGTCGGAGAGGCCGGCTCGGGAATGCACATCCATATGAGGATGCTCAAGGACGGGCGCAACCAGATGATAAAGGACGGGAAACTGTCCGACATAGCCCTGCGGGCCATAGCGGGAATGATGGAACTCGCTCCGGCCATCACGGCCTTCGGCAACAAGAACCCTACTTCCTATTTCCGTCTTGTCCCTCACCAGGAAGCGCCTACAAACATCTGCTGGGGTGACTGCAACCGTTCTGCTCTCGTGAGAGTTCCTCTGGGATGGACCAGCGGACTGGATATGTGCGCGGAAGCCAACCCACTCGAAGCCGGGAAAACCATCGATGCGACCGGCAAGCAGACCGTCGAGATGCGTTCTCCGGACAGTTCCGCCGACATCTACCAGCTGATGGCCGGGCTGTGCGTCGCCTGCAGATACGGTCTGGAGATGGACGAGGCCGCGGCAATCGCCGAAGCCAAGGAGAAATATGTCGGGATGGACATCCACAAGGGCGGAGAGGAGGCTCTCGCCGGGCTGGCCGCCCTGCCTGCCTGCTGCGAAGAATCCGCCGACTGCCTGGAAGCCGCCAGAGGCATATTCGAAAAGAACGACGTCTTCCCGAAGCGTATGGTGGACGGCATCATAAAAGTCCTGAAGTCCTTCCGCGACCGCGGCCTTCTCGCAGATGCCCTGGCCGACACAGCAAAGGTCAAGGAGCTTGTTGACAGATACTTCTACTGCGGATAATTTTACTATCTTTGCAGGATCATCGACCAATCTAAACGGAATGAACTGCAAAATAATCAGAACGGCTATCGCCGGCATACTGTTTCTGTCCTTTTCAGGTCAGGCAGCGGTATGTCTCGCAGCGGATGCAGAATCCCCGGACAGAGACAACGCGCAGTGGGTCAACCCGACAATCGGCACCAATTTGAGCAATGCCCCGACGCTCTGGGGGGACTACGGAGGAACTTATCCCGGAGCGGTGTCACCGTGGGGACTGATGCAGCTGTCCCCTGAGACAAGCGCAAGACCGACACAGGCCGGCTATTACTACAGCGATGACTCCATCCTGTGTTTCTCCTGCCTTGGACACACCAGCGGCTATCCGAACGGATCGGCTGGCTCCGTAAAGATCGTTTTCAGCCGCGGGAGCGTCAACAGCCTGCCAAAGGAATATGCCGGCCGGAAATTCTCCCACGCAGACGAACACGCCGAAGCCGGCTATTACAAAGTCCGGTTCAATGACGGAGATGCGGCCGAAATGACAGCCGCACACCATTCCGGACTGCTGCGCTACACCACGGCAAGCGACTCCAGCACTGTCATACTGTTCAACGCCGGACATATCGAGATAAAGGACGGACGTGCGCTGTGCGATTTAATGCACGTCACGATGTCCTTCTCCGAACCTTTGACCGACTATGACATCCACGGAGACACCCTGTTCGCGCATTTCAGAAGCACCGAGCCGCTGCAGATAGCGGTGACAGCTTCGGCACGAGGTTTCAGGCAGAGTCTGGAAAACGGCAGGAGACAGCTGCACAACGGAGATTTCGCGGCCGTGCGCAATGCCGTACACAATGCCTGGCAGAAAGAACTGTCCTGCGTGGACCTCTACGGCGCTTCGGACGATGTCAACACAATCTTCTACACTGCGCTCTACCACGCTATGCTCATCCCGACCGATATGGCCGACGATGGAGAAAAGCCGCTCTACACCACATTCTCTTTCTGGGACACATTCCGTACCCTGCACCCTCTGCTCTGCCTGATCAAACCGGAGCTGCAGAAGGACATCATCGACTGTGCGATGGATGTATGCGAGCGGACCGGGAAACTGCCGAAAGGGCCGATGTCGGGCATCCACTCGATTCCGGTGATGCTCGACTCGTACGTAAAGGGCGCTTCCCGCTGCGATGTGCAGACTGTTTACGAAGCCTGCCGCAGAACCTACGAAGCAGAAAGCACCCGAAAGGAGATGCAGCAGTACCTGACACAGGGCTTTGTCGATGCACACGAAGACGCTTCGGTGAGCAAAACTGAAGAACTCGCCTACGATGACTGGGCAATGATGATGGTCTGCAGACTTGCAGGACACGAAGAAGAAGCCTCCGTCCATTCTAAAAGGGCCCTTAACTATGCCAACCACTGGGATGACAGCACTATGCTTATGCTGCCCCGTCTCGGTCAGCGGCTTCTGCACGGAAGCGGTGAACTTGGATTCCAGGAAAGTACCCGATACACGGCCTCGCTGTTCGCGCCTCACAACAACATTCACTTGGTGAATCTCCGCGGCGGTTCGGATGCTTATGCCTTGCGGCTGGACAAGGAGTTCGATGACGGGCTGATCGCTTTCGACAACGAAACTGTGCTGAACTACCCTCACCTCTTCTTCTGGGCCCGCCGTCCGGATCTGGCCGACAAGCAGGTGCGCAGAATCATCGAAAAGAACTATGCCAATGATCCGGGCGGAATACCGGGCAATGACGATCTCGGTTCAATGTCAAGCTGGCTTGCCTTCGCCGTGATGGGACTGATGCCGGCCTGTCCCGGTACGGACGAGTACCTTGTGCTGCCACCGCTCGCCGAAAAAGTCGTTATCCACCTGCCTGACTCGAAAGATTGGAGCATAACCGGCGGCGGAGAATCCGAGCTGGCGGCTCTCCCGCAACCTGTCCTCAACGGGAAGCCGCTGCAGAGGTATCACATCACCCACGGTGAGCTGACAGAGGGAGGCACGCTGCACTTTGACAGCACGAAGGCTTTCGATGTCAGGAATATGCCGTTGCCGTACTCATTCATCAGCGACTCCTCATTGTTTGAAATCACGACGACAGCGAAGGCGATGCCAAAAGTGAAACCCGACCAGGACTGCTTACTGCCGATCCGCGTCACCAACCGCGGAACTGACGGCGTGTGCATCGCAACGCTGGTGTGCGACGGCAAGGCAGTGGCAAGCAAAAACATCCGAGTCCGGACAGGGGCCTGCGTCACCGACACCATACGTTACCGACTGTATGCGGAAGGCAGCCACGTGCTGAGCATCGGCGACACCTGGAAACAGAAAGTCAGGGTTGTCAGGGCGGATGCCGGCGCTCCGTCCGTGGAGTGCAGCAGCATAAGTCTGAAGCCGGTGGTCAGACAAGGAGAAAGCGGAACTGTCTCATTCACATTGAAGAACATCAGCGGCCGGGATTTCAGCGGGAAGGTGAACGTGTTCTTTGACGGGAAGCATAGCGATGATGCGGATGTCCGTCTTGCTCCCGGCGAGTCCACCTGCTGCCAGACGCAGTTCCCTGCACTGGAAGCAGGGATGCACCGCATTCAGGTTGCAGGAAGGGAAGCCCGGTTCAAGGTCTTCAATGATGCCGTTGAGTCCACCGTACTCGACATCGACTACTCGGGGAGGAGTGCAGCTGACCGCTCGGGATTCGGCAATGACGGCACCGGACACGGACCGCTGAAGTGGAGCGAAGACTGTGTCACCACAGGCCTCGATGCCTATGTTGAGTTCCCGAAGTCTGCGAGCCTGATGTATGGCTATGATGAATTCACCATACTCACCTGGATTCTTCCCCGGAAGTTCAGCAACGGGCATGTGGACTTCTTCTCCAAAGGCGACTACACCGTTCTGAAGATGCAGGGGGGCAACAACATGTCATTCTTCGCAAGGGGTTGGGGCAGAGGAGAATGCATCATTTCCCTACCAGAGAACTGGTTCGATGGATGGCATCTTGTGGCAGGTGTATGCCGGCAGGGAGAGATAAGGCTCTACGTTGACGGCAGACTGATGCACGTTATGGCGGTCAAGGGAGAGACCGGCCCGACGGAACTGCCGTGGAACATAGGCCGGAACGCCGAAATGCCTTACAACCGCTGTGGCAACAACAGTTTCCGCGGCACGCGCATTTACGGCTCGGCTCTTGACGATGCGCAGGTCAGAAAGATCTTCGAAGAAGAATCCGGCAGGACCGATTAATCTTCTTCCCGGACATCCGCCCGGTCAAAGGCCTTGACAATCTTGGAGACCAGAGGGTGACGGACAATGTCCTCGTTGGAGAAGAATATGGTGCTGACGCCCTTGATGTCCTTCAGAAGGCCGATGCCTTTCAGAAGGCCGGAATCCTCTCGCTTCGGGAGGTCCACCTGCGTCGCGTCTCCTGTCACTATGAATTTGGCATTGCTTCCCATTCTTGTCAGGAACATCTTCAACTGAGAGAGATTGGTGTTCTGGGCTTCGTCAAGTATGACACAGGCCTTGTCCAGAGTGCGGCCGCGCATATAGGCCAGAGGCGCGATCTGAATCGTGCCGTCCTCGATGAATTCCTGCAGCCTCTTCGGCGGGACCATATCCCCGAGCGCATCGTAAAGGGGCTGGAGGTACGGATCCAGTTTGTCCTTCAGGTCTCCCGGCAGGAATCCGAGCCGTTCGCCGGCCTCGACAGCCGGCCTTGTCAGGATTATGCGCTTGATCTCACGGTTCTTCAGCGCTCTGACAGCCAGAGCGATGGCTATGTAGGTCTTTCCGGTGCCGGCAGGACCGACGGCAAAGACAAGGTCGCTGTCAAAATAAGCCTTGACCATCTCCTGCTGGGTCTTGTTGCGGGCCTTTATCGGCTTGCCGTCAGTGCTGTGAACGATTATCGCCTCGCCGCCCGACGACCTGAGAATGCCGGAAGGATTCTGCCCTTCGAAGATGTCCTCGACATCGAAGACCGTAAGGTTCATCTTGTGGAGCCTCCTTTCCTGAAGTTCGGCGAATTTCTGGCTGAATTCCTGGATGTCGGCGTCCTTGCCGTCAAGCCGGATTTCATTCCCTCGGGCCACCACTTTCAAGCCCGGAAAGTAAGAGCAGAACTCCTCGAGTATCCTGTTGCCGGCGCCGAAAATCTCCAGCGGAGACACCGCGTCAAGAATGATGGTTTTCTTCATTATGCTTCTTTCAATCTTTTATCCCTGTTTCTTCCTTGACACGCTCATAGGACGAAACCATCTTGTCGTAGTCAGACGGGTTCATCCACAGCGAGCGTCTGCCGACATATTCCTTGATGGGGATCGTCGCGTAACTACGGTGGAGGCGGCCGGGACGCGAACACCACGTCAGGGTCAGCTGCGGCTCAAGCATAGTCTTGCCGCCGAACCTGTCCGTCGCGAACCTCAACGTCACGAACATCCCGACCTGGGTGTTGCCGGCACTCATATTCGAGACTATGTTGCCCATCGAATACACCACCGGAACATTCTTCACACCAATCCCGTCGCTCCGGCTCACTGTCAGGACTTCCGTGTCCTGAAGAACGTGGGGATGGGCGCCCACGACGGCATCGCACCCTTTCTCGGCCAGCCACCTTGCCAGCCTGCCCTGTGAAGCGGAATGTCTGAGGACATATTCAACGCCCCAGTGCGGGACTGCGATGATGAAATCGACTCCGGAAGCTCTGGCTTCGGCTATCGCTGATGCTATCTCGGCGGTATCGGTCCTGTGGACCTTAGGATAATCTCCGCCGATCGTGGCGTTGGTGCCGTAGGTGAAGTTCACGATCGCGATGCGGACGCCGCGGACGACGGTATGCAGCGGGAAGCGGAGGGAGTCGTCGGAAGCGGAGAGAGAGGCTCCCGTGTGCCGGATGCGTCCCTCCTTCTCCATCTTTGAATATATTCCCAGAGTTCTTTCTATGCCTGCCCTTCCCTTGTCGAGGATGTGGTTGTTGGCAGTAAGGAATATGTCCACTCCGCATCCGGCGAGATATTCTTCATAGCCGTCGGGAGAAGAAAAGCAAGGATAGCCCGAGTATGGCTCGCCGGCCAGGGTGAATTCCATATTCGCGACTGCGAGGTCGGCTTCTCCGATCATTCCTTCGACCGCCTCGAAGTAGGTGCTGAAATCGTAGCTTCCGTCGGGTCTTGACGCATTGACTATCTGTTCTTTGTGCATCATCACATCACCCATCAGCACAACTGAGACCGTGTCCGGTTCCAGATAAAGGGGCTTCGGGGAGGAATATTGCTCGAACATCCTTGCCCACCACCCCGGAGAATAATCGTCTTCAAGGTTCTGGGCCGCCACCGGCAGGGTGACCGCAAGGAGCAGGAGTCCGGATGTCAGGATTTTCCGCATATTCGCAAATATAGCAATCGGACGGCAAATTCGCCACACTGAGGGCAAAAAACTTGAAACAAAAAAACTTGAGGCAAAAAACGCGGCCGTCTCTTGCACAAACGAAATTTATTCGTAACTTTGCAATCTCTGAACACGGTGCGATTAGTTCAGTTGGTAGAGCACCAGATTGTGGTTCTGGGTGTCGTGGGTTCGAGCCCCACATCGCACCCTAAGAAAAGAGGAGGCTGATTTCTCAGTCTCCTCTTTTTTCATCTGCCGGAGTTCATTCCGGCCGGGTCATTTGACGCGGAGCTTCCTGCCGAGGCTCAGGATAGTAGTCTCCTTGATGCCGTTGAGACGGCAGAGAGTCTTGACGGAAGTGTGATATTTTCTTGCGAGAGCGCCCAGCGTGTCTCCCTGGCGGACGGTATGGTACTGAGCCGCGGCCGCAGCCTTTCTCTCGGCCTCAGCCTTCTTCGCAGCCTCCTCCTTGTCCTTGGTGTCGCCCTCGAGGATGTCGATTTCCTCCTGCTCGCTTTCAGGAACGTATTTGCTGTTCGCGTTGAGATACTTCTTCTTCAGGACGAAAAGCCTGTGACGCAACGTGCCGGAAGAAAAATCTATCAGCCATTCCGGATCGAACGCATAGCCCTTGTAGCGGGTCTCGAAATGCAGATGCGGACCGGTCGAACGGCCGGTCGATCCGCCCAGGCCGATGATCGTGCCGGCGTTCACCCACTGGTCTTCCTCGACATAAATCTTGGAAAGATGGCCGTAGAACGTCTCCAGGCCATTGTCGTGACGGAGTACGACGAGGTTGCCGTAAGCCTTGTAGCGTTTGGCTATGCGGACCTTGCCGTCGAAGGCTGCATAGACCGGTGTGCCGGTGTTGAGCGGAAGATCCACTCCCTGATGCCTGCGGCGGTGGCGGTAGCCGAACTTTGAATATACCTGCGTCTGGTTCGGGCACTTGTACTGGCTCAGAGTGTCAACCACCCAAAGCGCAATCTCATCCGGAAGTTCCTCCAGGGAAACGTGGTAAGGGTCCGGGTAGTCGTGGGTCCAATATTCATTGAATATTATGTTGTCGCGCGCGTAGGTGGAATCCTTGAAGTACTTCCAGGTGTAGTCCGAATAGAGGAGAATCTTGATGTGCGGGTCCGCAGTGTCAAGAGTGTCCAGCGCATCCTTCCTGCTGATGTCCATCGACTGGACCGCTTCCCTGGAAATGCGGGGGATGAAAAGTTCAGCCTGCTTCTTTGTCTTTATGGTCGAATCCTGTACCTTGACCTCCTGCGCCGCCGCTGAAAACGAGCCCTGGAAAAGGGCAAGGGCGGCCAGAACGGTCCCTATCATATTCCTAATGTCTGTCATCCTTTACAATCAAAGTTTTGCGCCGAACTCCCCGATGAGAAGCCGCTTTGTCTCACTTACCTTTTCCTCCAGAAGTTCAGCGGAGACCGCCTCGCAGATGAACCTCAGATAAGGTTCCGTGTTGGAAGGGCGGATGTTGAACCACCACCGGGGGAACTCGACACGATAGCCGTCGAAATCCATCTCGACCGTCGGTGCCTCCCTGTCCGTGAAATGCTTTCTGACGGCGTCCATAGCGCCTTTCTTGTCTTCCACGCGGAAATTGATCTCGCCGGAACTCTTGTAGAGCGAAATCCTGCCGATGAGTTCGTGAAGCGAAACGCCTTTCTTTTTCATCGAAGCCACCACTCTGAGAATCAGCATTGAAGCAAGCAGGCCGCTGTCAGAATAGAAGAAGTCGCGGAAATAGTAATGGCCGGCGAGTTCTCCGCCCCAGATGCCGCCCAGTTCACGGAGTCTGGTTGCGGCGAAAGCTCTGCCTACCTTCCAGGTCCGGACCTCGCAGCCCATTGAGGACAGATACTCCCCTACCGACTTTGAACTGCGGATGTCCTGCAGCACGATGCCCGGCTCGTGCCTCTCATCGACATAATAATGCCCCAGCACGGCGATCATCAGGTCAGGAGAAACGAATTCGCCCTCGTTGTCAACGAACATGACGCGGTCGGCGTCACCGTCGAAGATGACACCCACGTCGGCGCCGGTCTTCCTGACAAGAGCCTTCAGCGGTTCGACGTTCTTCTGCACAAGCGGATTCGGGTCGTGGTTCGGGAAGGTCCCGTCGATGTCATCGAATATGTACGCGGGGGCGTCGCCGAAAATTTCGCGGGCCAAAAGGCTCGACATTCCGTTGGAGAGGTCGAAGGCGATCTTTATGCCGGAGTAGTCCGCCTTGAACTTGAGAAGGAACTCAAGGTAGTCCTTGCGGATGTCCTCCGGAATCACCTTGCCCTTCTTCTGCGCAGGCACGATCGGTTCTCCGCTCTCGATCCAGCGCTGGATCTGCCCCAGGCCGGACTCGAAGCCGACCGGAAGGGCGTTCTCCCTGGAGACCTTCAATCCGTTGTACTCCTTCGGGTTGTGGGAAGCGGTAATCTGCACCGAAGCCTTGAATCCGCGGCTGGCCGTTCCGAAATAGACCATAGGGGTCGTGCTGAGTCCGATGTCATACACGTCCGCGCCGGCATCGGTGATGCCTTCGAGCAGACTGTCGTGGATTTCAGGGGAAGACGTCCTGCAGTCGCGTCCGACCAGAACCTTGTCCGCACCCAGCAGCCGGGGAATGAAATAACCTATCTTATAAACGACATCACGGTCAAAGTCAACATTATAGACTCCGCGTATGTCATACGCGTGAAATACTCCCATAGCGAATGTGATCATTTGAGTTTCGTGGCGTACCTTGCAAAAACCTTTCCTTTTGCGATGCCGTTCAACTTTTTGGCTATTATCTTCTTCCTTATCGGAGCCACGTGGTCGACGAACATATCGCCGTCAAGATGCGACATCTCGTGCTGCACCATACGGCAGGCGAACTTGTCGAAAGTCTCGGTAACTTTCTCGAAATCACCGTTATAATATTCAACAGTCATACTCTGCGGCCTCGTCACGTCGCAGTAGATGCCGGGGATGCTGAGACAGCCTTCAGAATACACGCACTTCTTATCGCTTTCCTCGACTATGACCGGATTGATCATCACCCTCGCGAAATCTTCGAGGTAGGGATAGACATCGGTCATTCCGGTGCCGTCGACGATCAGCACCCGTACGCTTTCCCCCACCTGCGGGGCAGCCAGACCGCAGCCTTCAGACTTGGCGAGCGTCTCCTTCATATCCTCCACCAGCCTGGTGATCTTCTCCTTGTCCGAAAAGTCCGCCGGATCAGCCTTGCGCCTGAGCACTTCGGAACCATACAAATAAATCGGCAGTATCATAATCTTCTCAATTCCGTTATTTTCTGTTTTGCCTGTCAAGATAGCTCTGGAGAATGATGGCGGCACTTATCTTGTCCACTGAAGTCTTGTCCCTGCGGTCCTTGGCCTTCATCCCCCCGTCGATCATAGCCCTGTGCGCAAGCACCGAAGTGAAGCGTTCGTCCTCAAGCGTGACGGGAATGCCCGGAAATGCCTTTTCAAGCGATTTCAGGAATATGTCCACGTCGGCTGCGGCCTCTGACGGGGTGTTGTCCAGATTCATCGGATAACCTACCACGAAGCGGGTTATGGTCTCCTTTTGAGCATAGTTTTTGATATATTCTATTATCTTTGCACCAGGAACCGTGTCCAGGGCTGAAGCAAAGATACCCAACGGGTCACTGACCGCGACCCCCACGCGCTTGCGTCCGTAATCTATGCCGAGCATCCTGTCCATAGCGAATTGCAAATTTAACGAAAAAAGACTAACAGTCAAAATAATATGTCCAAGCTCAAGAAAGGCAAGAGAACGGAATCCTTCAGAATCACCATCGTGGACGACGACACCCACGACAAGCTGTGGTCCATAAAATTCACGAGGATAGGTGCTCTCGTGACCGTCATCACCTCGATCGTGGTGCTTTTCACGGTAGTCTTCTGCCTGATCGCCTTCACTCCGGTCAAGACATTCATTCCCGGCTATCCTGACGCAAGGACCAAGCGCGACGCCATCCAGAACGCCATCCGCCTCGACTCGCTGGAGAACATCATCACGAAATGGGGGCTGTACTCCGAGAACCTCCGCAGAGTAGTGGACGGCAGGCCGGCCCTCAGGATCGACAGCCTGATGAAGGTCGGCGGCGAACGGCAGACCGAAGAGACGGACCTGAAGGATGCGGCGAAGAAAGACTCCATACTGAGAAGCGAAGTGGCCGGCGAGGAACGGTTCGAGATAAAGTCAGGAGGAACCAGGGCGCTTCCGATCGAAGGAATGCACTTCTTCACGCCGGTCAAGGGAGTCATCTCGCAGGGCTACGACAAGGCTCTGCACCCTTACATAGACATCACGGCCCCGGAAAATTCAGTGGTGATGTCCGTTCTTGACGGAACGGTCATCTCGGCGGGATGGAGCGACACGGAAGGCTACACTATCCGAATACAGCACGAAGGAGACATCATCTCGGTCTACAAGCACAACCAGAAACTGATGAAGAAGACCGGCGACAAGGTTACGGCCGGGACTCCGATCGCGATCATCGGCGGCACCGGCACGCTGTCCGACGGGGAACACCTGCATTTCGAGCTGTGGCACAAGGGAGAGGCCGTGGACCCTACCAAATACATTAACTTCTGATGGAAAAGAGAAGAATAGCCATACTTGGTTCGACGGGGTCGATCGGAAGACAGACCCTCGAAGTGATCAAAGAACACCCCGACCTTTTCGAGGTCGAACTTTTAACCTGCAAAAGCAGCTGGGAACTGATGGCCTCACAGGCCATCGAGTTCGATGCCAACAACGCCGTCATCTGCGACGAGACGAAGTACGCCGACCTGTCGGCCGCCCTGGAGAAATCCGACACCAAGGCTTTCGCCGGTATGAAATCCGTCTGCGACCTTGTGACAAGCGACAGAGTGGACATCGTCGTGGCGGCGATGGTAGGCTTCAGCGGTCTTGAGCCGACGATCTCGGCGATCAAGGCCGGGAAAGTCATCGCCCTCGCCAACAAGGAGACCCTTGTCGCAGCCGGAAGCCTGGTGATGGACCTTGCCAAGAAGCACCGCGCTCCCATCCTGCCGGTGGACTCGGAACATTCCGCGATATTCCAGTGCCTGCTGGCCGCTCAGGGCAACGCGCTGAGCAGAATACACCTCACCGCCTCGGGAGGCCCGTTCAGGACGTGGGACAGGGACAGGATCGCGGCCGCGACCAAGGATATGGCCCTGAAGCATCCGAACTGGAGCATGGGGGCGAAAATCACGATCGATTCCGCTACGATGATGAACAAGGGCTTCGAAGTAATCGAAGCCAGGTGGCTTTTCGACACTCCGGCCGAAAGAATCAATGTCGTGGTGCACCCGGAATCCATCATCCACTCGATGGTGGAGTTCGAGGACGGCTCCGTCATCGCACAGCTGGCCAATCCGGACATGCGCGGGCCCATACAGTTCGCCATCGGGTTCCCGCAGAGGCTTCCTCTTTCGGGAGACAGGCTGGACTTCGCGAAACTCGGCAGTCTGACGTTCCAGAGTCCGGACACGGAGAAGTTTCCTGCGCTCGCGCTGGCCTACAAAGCGATGGAAAGGGGCGGGAACATCCCCTGCGCCCTGAACGCTGCCAACGAGGCGGCCGTCGCGGCCTACCTGCAGGACAGGATTCCTTTCTACGGAATCTCCGAGATAGCCGGAGAGTGCATCGAGTCGGCACCGTTCATAGCGCGGCCGAACCTCGAAGACATATTCAAGACAAACGAGCAGACATATTCACTGGCTCAGGAAAAGGTCGAGGCAATGAGCGGGAGGCGGTGATATGGCAGTGCTGATGAAGATTCTGCAAGTCATACTTGCGCTTTCCGTTCTTATCATAATCCACGAAGCCGGACACTTCACTTTCGCGAAGATGTTCGGAATCAGAGTCGACAAATTCTTCCTGTTCTTCGACGCCGGAGGCTTCAAGCTGTTCAGCACCAAGGAAGGCTGGTTCGCGAGGATATTCCCGAAAGCCAAGGACTGGGAGACCGAATACGGCATCGGCTGGCTGCCGCTGGGAGGCTACTGCAAGATCTGCGGGATGGTCGACGAGTCGATGGACACCGAGGCCCTCAAGCAGGAGCCCAAGCCGTGGGAGTTCCGCACCAAGAAGGCCTGGCAGAGGCTGCTGGTGATGGTCGGCGGAGTACTCTACAACTTCATATTCGCAATCATCGCCTACATCGGCATAATGGCCGTCTGGGGCGAAGCCTACATCGGCAACGAAGGCAGCCGGATCTACACCAACGAACTCGGAGTCGAGATGGGATTCCGCAACGGCGACCATATCATCAGGATGGACGACTTCGTACCCGAGAACTTCGGTATGCTTCAGGCCGACCTCGCGCGCAGAAGCGTCGGCAAGGTCACGGTGCTGCGCGACGGCGACACGCTCGACCTTTACATAGACCGCTCGATGATAGGCGAAGTCCTCAACACGCCCGGACTGTTCGACCTCGCGGTGCCGTTCGTGGTCGATTCGGTGATGAGCGCATCGCCGAATGCGGCGGCGGGACTCCGGCACGACGACAGGATCCTGGCTCTGGACAGCGTAAGAACCCCGTTCCTGCAGGATTCGAGGAAGTACCTGGCTCAGCTCGGGAACTCCACGGTGACGGCGACCGTGCTGCGCGGCGCCGACACGCTCCGGATTCCTCTTCAGGTTGACTCGGCGGGAAGAATCGGAGTGTATATGCAGATGCCGGGGGTCAAATCGAAGGAATATTCCCTGATAAGCGCCATACCTGCAGGCTTCAGGCTGACTTTCAGCACCATAGGCGGCTACCTCAGGGATCTCAAGCTCGTGGCGTCTCCAAGCACGGAGGCCTACAAGTCAGTGGGAAGCTTCATCGCCATCGGCCAGGTGTTCCCTGCGACCTGGGACTGGTACAGATTCGTGAACATCCTCGCTCTGCTTTCGATAATGCTGGGAGTGATGAACCTGCTTCCGATTCCGGCGCTGGACGGAGGACACATAGTCTTCTGCCTGTACGAAATGGTCACCGGACGCAAGCCGAGCGACAGGTTCCTGGAGATCGCGCAGGTAATCGGAATGATCCTGCTGCTTATGCTTATGGTGCTGGCCTTCGGAAACGACATCGGGAGGCTGATCCGGGGCTGAAGAGATTAATTTCGTGAATATATCTGATTCTCAAGAACTTTCTCCGCAGAAGCGAGAGATGTTCCAGGGGTGCTTTTTTGGCGCGTGCGGAAAATAAGCAGTATCTTTGCAACATCGAAAAAAACACAACGACAATGAAAACGGCATCAAAGTTCATCGTCCTGGCGGCGGCGCTGCTGTCCGTCTTTTCGTGCAAGGACACGAAACCTCTACTCCCGAACGTGTCCGGCAAGGCCGGAGAAGTCATAGTGGTCATCGGGAAGGACAACTGGGAAGGCAACCTCGGCAACGAAGTCCGCGGAATCCTTGCCAGGGACTGCGAGTACCTGCCACAGCGCGAGCCTTTGTACTCGGTCGTCAATCTCAGCCCGAGCGCATTCAAGGATATGTTCAAGCTCCACAGGAACATCGTGATCTTCAACGTGGACAGTTCGGTGGTCAACCAGGGAGTCACCTACAGGACCAATGTCTGGGCCCGTCCTCAGTGCGTCATCCAGCTGAACGCACCGTGCGCCGACTCCGCGCTCTCCGTGCTGCGCAGGAACAGCGAAAACATCACCGGAGCGATAGAGCAGGCCGAGAGGAACAGAGTGATCGCCAACACGCTGCTCTACGAAGAGACCAAGCTTGCGACCGTGGTGGACAATCTGGTCGGCGGCAAGCTCCACGTCCCGGTCGGCTACTCGCTGAAGAAGGTGACGGAGGATTTCATCTGGATAGAAGACGAGAAGCAGTACTCGACTCAAGGAATATTCGTGTACAAGTACCCGGTCACCGGAGACGACCCGTTCACCGAAGAGAATATAATAGCCAGGCGCAACGCTTTCCTGAAGGCTTACGTGCCGGGACCTTACGACAACACTTATATGATGACCAGCATCTACGTCAAGCCGGGGATCAAATTCCTGAAGTACCACGATCTTGACTTCGTGGAGACCCGGGGACTCTGGGACGTCTACAACTACGCGATGGGAGGCCCGTTCGTTTCGCACTCGTTCTACAGCAAGGACGGAAAGGAGATAATCGTGCTCGAAGCATGGGTTCACGCGCCGAAATACGACAAGCGCCAGTATCTGCGTCAGGTTGAGTCGATTCTGTACTCTTTCGAATGGGACAAAGAGGATAAAGAAGACAATTCTGGCAAATAGAAGGCAAATAGATTGCAATTTATTTTGACAGGTCGAAAAATATCCATATATTTGCATCCCAATTTGGCAATTGCCATTTTTGGATGACAAGTCTGGTGGGTTCGTATAACGGTTAGTACTCGGGATTTTCATTCCCGCAATAGGAGTTCGATTCTCCTACCCACTACAAATATTAAAAAATAAGAACGATGGCAAATCACGCATCAGCAAAAAAGGCCAATCGCCAAAGCGAGAGGCACAGACTGCATAACAAGTATTATGCAAAGTCCACGAGGAACGCCATTAGGGCGATCCGCAACACGACGGACAAGAAGGCGGCCGAGGAAGGCGCTCCGAAGGTGTACGCAATGATCGACAAGCTCGCCAAGATCGGAGTCATTCACAAGAACAAGGCTTCAAACCTCAAGAGCGGCATTGCGGTTTACATCAACAAGCTTGCTTAAGAAATTTCAGAAGGCAGTCTCCCGAAGGCTGCCTTCCGAGCAGTAAAGCCGTCAAGACGGCAATCGGGATGTAGCGCAGTTGGCTAGCGCACTACGTTCGGGACGTAGGGGTCGTCCGTTCGAGTCGGATCATCCCGACATAAAAAAGACACTGAAGATATTCAGTGTCTTTTTTATGTCTTTACGCGCCGCTGCTCGGCTTCAATCCTTTGGGAGCTGCGGTGCTTCCTACCGCAGTTCGAAGGTGCGGGCGATCTCGGCGGAATCTCCGGCGTGGAAGTCTATCGTTACGTGCTTCGGACCGACGTTCAGCTTGAACGAGCCGGCGGTGTAAGACTGGTTGTAACGGGTCAGACCCGGCCTGTACTCATCAAACAAGGCACTCTCGTCTTCAAGAGGCGAACCATCGGACTTCGTCTTGAACTTTTTGCCACGTTCGAGACCGTAATGGGCGGGATCCTCCGTGACCAAAGTGTAGATTCCCCTCTCTTCGTTCGACCACACGCTGCTCATCTCCATCTGGGTGATGATGCCGCCGTCGCCCTTCCACTCGGTAAGGCCGGTGCTGTGGGAATGTCCGCACAGAACCATCACCTCCCTCTTGGCGAACTCCGCCCTGAAATGCAGCCTCGCCTTGCGATTCTTCTCACTCTTGCCACCGTGGAAGAACCACCTCGCGCTCTTGGTGTCGATCGGGAAGACCGGCCCGTGGGTGAGTATGAAGGTGTGCCTGGCCCCTTCCGTCTCCTTGAGCATTCTGTCGATCAGTTCATCGTCAGGCCTGTTGAAGTCTATGACCAGAAAGGCGTCCTTGCCAACCATAAAGTAAAATGTCGTACCCGTAATCGATTTGCCGAGTTCCTGCGACATACGCATCGGCATATACTCGTGGTAAGTCTCCTCGGCGCCCACTCCGCGGATGTCGTGATTGCCGGCGACGGTCACGAACGGCAGCGTGCCGATTTCCTTCTTGACGGCAGCGATGGCGGCGCTGAGCATCCGGCGGTGGATGTCGACGTTGTCGCAGTCTCCCTGGATCAGGTCACCTACCTGCAGCGCCATCACGGTGCTGTCGTCGATGAGGGACGCGCACCTTTTCAGCAGCCTCGGACACCTGTCCCGCCACATCTCGCCGTTGCGGGCGAATTCTTCAAGGTGCGCCTTGTAGCGCCATTCCTTAGGCTCGGAGTACAGGGCGTGATAGACGCTGGCCGGCTCGGTGTCGAAGTGCGTGTCACCGAGAATGACCATTGAATATTCCCGCAGCCTGCGCGAAGTCTTCGTCTTCGCCGCAGCAAGCTCGGGAATGCCGAACAACGCCAGTCCTGCCAGCGATGCGGCCGATGCCGTTAAAAATTCTCTTCTGTCCATATCCTTGATGTTCAACTGGTTCCCACAAGCAGTGGCTAATGTTTAATGAATATGATTGTTCTTCAACCTTATCAGCTATTTCAGCGGTTGCTCCCGTCTATTCCCCGGTGCCAGAAGCGCGGGGTAAGGTCTTCAAGGCTGTAACCTCCGGAAGCATCGCGCGTCACACGGTAAAGGCGCTGGTTGGTCGTCCTCGCATCAAGCGGACCGAGCTTCTCGACATAAGGTCCGACCTTCACATAATCAAAGGCAAGGAACACCTCGTCTTCAACCTTGTCCCGCCCGGAGTACAACGCAGCCTTCAAGCCAAGCGACCGCACGTGGGCGGCAAGACGAAGGAGCGACTCCTGGTCCCGGCCTTCGCCCAGGAACAGGAAGCAGTCGATTCCGAAATTGTCGGCCACAAGGCCGTCGATCGTCTCCTCGTCCAGTTCTTCTCCGATGTCCTTCTGCAGAAACGGGGAGTGGCATCCGACGCAATTGCCTCGGCAGTTGCTTATTTCAATCGCCAAGGCAAGTCTGTCGGGAATCTCCTCGACGACCACGGAGGTCATCTCAGGGACATATTTGATCATATTTTCTGGTTCTCTTCGGCCGGCTGGGTCACAGGACGCTTCGCTTCATCGTGGATGTAGAAGCGATGGCGCGCCTCGACCTGGCGCATCTCGCTGAAAGAAGACACTCTCTTCAGATAGCCTATCACGCGGGTGAGATAGTCAAGATTGTGGCTTCCGCACTTAGGGCAGACCTCAAGCGTGTCCTTGCTGATGTACCCGCAGTCGTTGCAGACGGTGTTGCGGCAGTTGAACGTGAAATAGTTCGTGCCGTAGTGGGCAGCGGTCTTGAGCAGCTGTCTGTACTGGTCCTTGGAAAGATGTTCGGCGATGTTCATATGCAGTGCGGAGCCTCCGTCAAGATGCTTGACGTATTCGCTGCCGTGCAGCTTGAACTTGTCTATCATCGAAAGCGACTCGTCCTCCGGATTGTAGAAGTACGAACTGTACATATTGTGGTTCGGAGAGACGAAGAATCCGTCCTTCTGGTCCCACTTGTAGTTCTTGCCCGAAAGATTCTCGCCCGGGACGAACTCGGTGTTGAACATTGTTTCCGAGGTCTTGTCCTTCTTGTTGCAGCGGTTGATCGTCTCGAGAATCGTGTCCACGAACTCGTTGTACTCGGGATTAGGGCTGATGGTCAGGCCGAGGAACTCGGCGGCGTCGGTCAGGCCGTTCACACCGATGGTCAGGTACTGCCTTCTCATATCGATGAACCCTGCCTGATAGACATCGAGCATATGGGCGGCCAGGAAGTCCTTGATGATTTCGTTGAAGGCCTTCTGGTACTTGTGTACCCTTTCGGTCTGCTCGGTGATGGCGGCCTTGATGTAGGAATAGAGCTGATTCTTGTCATAGTCGGCTCTGGTAAGGGCCTTTCCGCCTTCCAGTGTCTGGCCCTTCCTCTCCAGGAACCAGCGGCGGGTCGCAAGCTGGATGAGCCTGTTGAGGTTGATCGTCATCACGGACTTGGAGCCTGTCGAAACCGAAGCTGTACCCATCGAGTACTGGTGCGTAGTGTGGTTGTGCGACTCGTCTATCTTGTCGAGTTCCGTGATGGAATTGCGCAGACGGCAGCAGCTCGCAAGGCTGTCAGGGCTGTCGGACAGATAGCAGAAGAAACTGTGTCCCTTCGCCCACATCTCCGCCGTGAAGTCGGCATATTCAGTGTCGATGAAATCGTCCTTGCCGTCGGTGAGAAGCGCCATCGTCTCGACCGGGAAGGTCAGGATGTAATGGTTCCTCTCCTCGTTGAACCAGTTCATGAAATGCTTCTGAAGCCAGGAAAGTGTCTCCCACTTCGGCGCGCTTCCGTCAGGGAAGCGGAAATCACCGAACACGCCCTTGAAATAGCTCTCGTCGAAATAGCTGATGTTCCAGAAGACCGTCTGGTAGCCGCGGTTGCCCGCAGGCATATTCATAGAATGGACGACCTGCTGGAAGTAGTTGTCGATGACCTTCACGAGCGTGCGCTTCTTGGCGTTCATCTCCACCACGTCCTCGAGATGCTCGAGGTAGTCGTCGCCGTAGTCCTTGCGGATGAAGTAGTCAAGGTACATCAGGAATTCCGGAGTCGCCACGGCTCCCATGAACTGGGAGGAGATCGAATATACCAGATTGATGAACTCGCCGCAGAAAGACTTGAGGTCGGTAGGAGCCACGGAGACTCCGCCGAGCTTGATCAGACCGTCCACCAGGAACGGGTACATCGTGATGGCGACGCAGTACGGATAGCCCGGCGTACCGCTCTCGTCGTGCTTGTAGAGGACGTGGCTCTCGAGGTCCTTGATGTACTGGCTCGCGAGATTGCGTCCGTACAGGGCCTTGATCTTGTCCTTCATTATGTAGCGGTTCTGCTTGATGTTGTTCTCCTTGTAGAGTTCCTGGCCGAGCGTCACGATGTTCTTGCGGGTCACGTTGGCGTTGGCGTCGAACTTCGAGCCGGTGGCGGCGTTGGATGCGGCGATGTAGTCGCGAATGAAGTCCCTCTTCTTGCGGAGGTCGAGACCTGCGTCGAACTTCTCGATGTAGGCGATGGCCACCTTCTTGTTGATCGACATCAGGCTTTCCTCTACCTGGCGCCTGATCTCGCGGCTGGTGATCTTGTCGTAAATGTACAAATTCTCGGCAATCGAGACCACGACGGCCTCCGGACACTCCTCGCCGGCCGTCTTGTAAGCCTCACGGATACCATTCATCAACTTGACCTTGTCGTACTCCTCGTACGACCCGTTGGTCTTACGTACCATCACATCCATATTTCCGTACTATATTGTTATCTAATTTGTTATCTAATAAGATCGAGTAGTTTTCGGTCATTTAAGCCGGTCCGGACGCTCAGACAGCCCGAACCGACTTTCACAAAGTTAGCAGATAATTCCGCCTGCAAGGCAAATTAATCGCCAAAGTTATCAACAACCGGGTAACTTAATTGTTAATATCCCCGGCGGAAACATTCACGCCAGCCTTACATCAGGATGTAGCGGAGCAGGAAGAGAACCGCGAGCACCCACATCGTGACGCTGATTTTCTTGAATTTCCCGCCTATCGCGTTGATGACAACGTAAGAAATCATACCGAGAAGGATGCCGTGGGCGATGCTGTAGGACAGCGGCATCATCACAGCGGTGATGAAAGCCGGAATCGCCTCGGAGTAGTCGCTCCAGTCAATGTTGCCTACAGGACTCATCATCATAACACCCACGATCACAAGCACGGCACCCGTAGCGGCGCTCGGGATGGCAAGGAATATCGGCGAGAAGAGAAGGGCGATGGCGAAGCAGGCTGCGATCACAAAGGAAGTGAGACCTGTACGGCCGCCTTCTGCGACACCGGAAGCGCTCTCGATGTAAGTCGTGGTGGTGGAAGTACCGAAGCAGGCGCCTGCTGTGGTGGCGACTGCGTCAGCCATAAGAATCTTGCTGATTCCGTCCACGTGGCCTTCCTTGTCAATCATCCCTGACTTCACGGACACGCCCACAACCGTACCGATCGTGTCGAACATGTCGATGAAGAGGAATGTGAACACTACCACAAGCATATCCCAGGAAAGGACCTGGCTCCACTCGAACTGGCAGAAGATCGGAGCGATGGATTCCGGCAGGGCGACCACTCCGGTGAACTTGGTGATTCCGAAAGGAATGCCGATGATGGCAGTTGCAAGCATACCGATGAGGATGCCGCCTTTCACCTTGAGGACCACAAGTGCGGAAGTCAGGATCAGACCGATGATGAAGAGGATGCTGGTGTTGCTCTTGAGGTCGCCGAGGTTGACGAGGGTGGAACCGTTGTCAACGATGATGCCGGCATTCTGCAGGCCGATGAAGGCGATGTACAGGCCGATACCGGCTCCGATGGCATTCTTTAGCGTGGCAGGGATAGCATCGACAATCATCTCGCGGACCTTGGTGGCGGAGAGTATTATGAATATCACACCTTCGATGAGGATGGCCGTGAGCGCGAACTGCCAGCTGTAGCCCATACCTAGGCAGACGGTGAACACGAAGAACGCGTTCAGGCCCATTCCCGGAGCCAGACCGAAAGGCTTCTTGGCGTAGAGGGACATCGCGAGAGTACCGACTATGGCCGCAAGAGCCGTAGCCGTGAACACCGGACCGTTCGGCATGTCCTGAAGAGCGGAGAATATGCCTGGGTTTACGGCCAGGATGTAGGCCATCGTAAGGAATGTGGTCACACCTGCGACTATCTCGGTGCGGACGCTGTGCGTCTGAGGGTCGAAACCGAAGAGCTTTGAGAGCCAGCTGCTCTTTCCGGCAGGAGTCTGAGTCTTTGTTGCTTCCATTTTCTTTTATTTTTGATGTTCAAGACTCTAGAAAACCCATTTTGTACCGAGGCAAGGACGGCAGTAGAAACCGCTGAAGCCTGCGAAGTTGTAGCTGAGCTCGATTTCAGTGCCGATGTGGAGGTTGTCAACTCCGAAAGCCTTGCCGATGTTGTACCAGAGCTGCGGCTCGGAGAGGAAGATGAACTTGCCTTCCTTGTCGCTGACAGGGTTGCCGGCCGCGACATCGCCGTACCAGTACTTGGTGTTCTCTCCCCAGAGGTCGGCGAATCCGCTGAAGGTCAAGCCTTCAAGACCGAAGAGATTCTTCATTCCCCAGACAAAGGTGAACTGAAGAGGGACATCGCTGGAAGCTCCGTTGTTGAAAGTCTTGTACATAAGCTCGAACGTGAAAGTGTTCGTAAAATCAGCGTTGTGCACAAAATAGTTGACGCCGAAGAGGAAGTTCTGATTGCCGAAGCCGACTCCGCCGTTGTACTCGACGTGGGCGCTGAGATCCTTCAGAGCAGAATTCTTCCAGAAATTGAGTCCGCGGGCAATCTCGAAGTAGCTTCCGCTCACCCCCGCGAACTTGTCGTCCGAGCTCTTGGTGTTGTAGTCATAGTCGATGAAGAAGAATGTGTCTCCCCATTTGTCTCCGTAGTAACCTTCGAGAGTGGTGGTCACGTGTTTACGATTCTTGCCGAAATCGTAGAAAGTCTGGAAATTTGTCTGAGCCTCCGCACAAAAGGAGAAGGCAAGCGCTGCGACTGCAACGGCAATGAAAGCTTTGTTTGACATAAATATTAAGGAATTTGAAATGTTCCCGAAAATTAAAGTCCAAATTTAACTCTATTATTCCGGAAAGTGCATAACTTTGCCACAAATAATCCATAAAATAATCCACAAAGTTTTCAACAGCCATGTTTGAAGATACCCTGAAATTCTATCAAGACTTCCCGAAAGTGGGAATCAAATTCGTCGACATCATGCCTTACCTTCAGGACAGGAAGATATTCACGGAACTTATCGGAGAGGTAAGCAGACTCGTCACCGCGCCTTCCGTCGCAGCTCCCGAAGCCAGAGCCTTCCTGTTCTGCGCACCGCTGCTGCTCACCGGCAGCAACGTCACGAACGTCATCCCGTTCCGCAAGAAAGGCAAGCTGCCGTTTGCGGGGGACGATCTTCAGAGCATAGAGATAACCAAGGAATATGGTCTCGACAATCTTTACTTCCGCAAATCGGACATTGCGGCCGGAAAGGCCGAGAACGGTGTGTTCAGAATTTCAATCATCGATGATGTACTGGCCACCGGAGGCACGGCCAAAGGGATAGCGAAAGCCCTTGCGGCCACAAAAATCAACGTTGACGGCAAGGAATACGGCGTGGAAGTCGCCGAGTTCATATTCATTGCCGAACTTGACGGACTTTACGGGCGCACCAGACTTGAGAAGATCGCTCCGGTGCACTCGATAGCGCACATAAAGTAAAGCAGAAAATCAGAGCTGCCACCCGGCCGATTCCTCGGCGATGTTGGCGGCCATAGCGTCTATGAGCCTGGCTCCCGCCTCCTTGCTTGCCCAAGCGATGTGCGGAGTCAGGCTTAACCTGTTCTGTCTCTTGACCTTCAGAAGAGGATGGTCAATCGGCAGCGGTTCCGCGGAGTAAACATCCAGTCCGGCCCCGGCGATGACACCCTCGTCGATGACTTCAGCCAAGGCGGCGTCGTCTATGATTCCGCCGCGGCCGGCATTGACGATGATGGCCGCAGGCTTCATCATCCGCAGTTCCTTCTCCCCCACCAGTCCGGCGGTGCGTTCGTTGTAAGGCGCATTGACCGAGATGACGTCCGACTCGGACATAAGCCTTTCCAGCGGAACGCAAGGGTACTCGGTGCAGTGGCCGGTTCCTGACGTGGAATAGTATATCACCTTCATTCCGAACGCTTCGCCGATGTGCGCCACCTTCGAGCCGATGGCTCCCATTCCGATGATTCCCAAGGTCTTGCCGTCAATCTCAGTAAAAAGTTCAGAGTATTCGGCCAGCATACCCGTCCGGGAATAGCGGCCGCTTTTCACCACGTCGTCGAAATACTTCCCGTTCCCCATCAGATTGAGGATGTGCATGAACGTCTGCTGGGCCACGGAACAGGTCGAGTAGCCGGCGACGTTCCTGACCGCGATTCCCCGCCTGGAGCAGGCATCGACGTCTATGTTGTTGATGCCTGTGCCGGCCTCGCAGACCAGCCGCACTTTCGGTGCGGCGGCGAGAAGTTCCTCCGTAACCCTCACTTTGTTCACGATCAGCACTTCGCAGTCTCCTGCCCGTTCAATAGCCTGTTCCGGGGTGGAGTTGTACCAGGCCGTAAGTTCGCCCAGCCTTGCAATGGGATCGAGAGGAGTCGTCCCCATCGATGCCGCGTCCAGAAACACAATCTTCATTTCCCTATACGATTGATTCAGGCCGCTAAGTTACGAATAAAAAAGAAGAAGACCGGGATTCCGGTCTCCTTCTTCGTGCGCGAGATGAGAGTCGAACTCACACGTCGCAATTGACACTAGCTCCTGAAACTAGCGCGTCTACCATTTCGCCACCCGCGCTTGGATTGGACTGCAAATATACTATTTATTTACGAATATGCAAAAAAATCAACGGGTGGCCCGGCAGCTTTGTCCGGCAGAGCGGACATCTCCCCTGCCGCGTACTGCCAGTCTATTCCTTGGAATACTTGGTGAACGTCTTCTTGATAAGGCTGGATTTGGTTGGAGAGGTCTCAAGCAGAGCCGCCTGGAGCTTGTCAATGTCCGTCACATAGGCATTCAGGGCAGCGCAGATGTCCGAGCGCTGCACGCCGCCGGTTTCGAGGTCGACAAGAATCTGCGGTTTGAACCAGTAGGAATAGCCTGAGCAAGGGTTCTTTCCGTACCTTCCCTTGTAAAGCATATTCTCCATATAGTAGCCCCACATCTCGCCGACTTCGCAGTAACCGGCATTGTCTCCGTTCCCGGTGCCGTAGCACTCGGCCGTGTTGATGAAGGAGGTGATGATGTAGGTGGCATACTTGTGCCAGTAGTCGGTGCCGACCTTTGCGAAATGCGTCGCGTGCGCCATCTCGTGCACGGTGTCGGAGTAGAGTTCAGAGTATTTCCCCGTCTTTCCCTTTGAACCGATCGTAATGTCAGGAGCGAATAGTCTGACGATAGTGGAGTACACCCCGAGATACTTGCCGACAAGCTTGTTGTCAAGGAATGTTCCGTGGTGCATCATCAGGGTGCAGGACGGTTTGAGGATGTTCAGAATCCAGAACCTGATGTTGGAAGGAGGAAGGGTGACTCCCTTTTTCTGACAGTCGGCGATGTAGTCATAGGCCGCGTTGTTCACGACGCACCGCCTGTACAGCGTACCGTCCGAATTCTTGTCGACAGCCACATCGATTCCGGTGGCCGGGCCCTTGCCTATCGTGGAGACGGAGGCGGGAACCAGGACAAGATTAAAGCCGATGGAGAACCCCGCCTTGTTCTTGAAGCAGAGTCTGTAGCGAGGTTTTGCCGAGAACTTCGTCGAGAATTCATAGTTGCCGTCCGCGTCGGTGTACGTGGTGGCTATCTTCACGAACACGTTGGCAACCATCTTCACGCCTGCGACTCCGACAGCCTTGCCTCCCGAAAGGTTGTCATCCACGATCGTCACCTTGCCGGACGGCTTGGACTTGGCCCTGGTGGAAGGTTCAAGCATCGCGGTGTTGCCGGTAAGTTCGAAAGCTTTAGCCTCAACGGCCGACCAGTCCACGTCTTCCGGGCCCCTTGTCTCCAGATTGTCGGCTCTCGGAATGTAACATTCATCAATCACTTCGTACTGGATGTCGTCAGGGAATTCGAAATCATACTTCACCACGGCGTACTGCCAGGTGATTTCGTCCTCCGGAATCGAAGGGTCGTGGTACCAGTCTCCGTCTTCGAGCACTTCCTGGTCAAGAGGATGGTCGAAGAGTTCGATCCCCGTTTCAGCCAGTTTCACGTACTCTTCGCCGCTTTTCGGCAGAAATCTGACATATTTGTCCGTGACGCGCACAAGTTCGGTGAAGGACCTCGTCGGATAGACGGCGGACAGCGCCTCCTTCACATTCTCTACGGAATACGGATTCTTGAGCTTGCGGCCAAGCCTCATACTTTCGTGGCCGACGATTTCAGTCATCCCGCCTCCCGTGCTGACAGGGTCGGCCTCAACCAGAGCGCCTCCCTCTTTGCTGCAGGATGCCAGCACAAGCACCGGCAGCATCATCTTGAAGAACCATTTCATAATTCAGTAAGTTTTAATTGACAGGGGCAAAGTTACCGGCAGACATCCGTAGGTTGAAATGTTCAACGGTTAAGTTTGAAAACGGCCTCTCTTGGCTATGTGGGCGCGAATATTTATCTTTGCAACTTCTAAAAACAACGCAAAAATGGTCAATCTCAGGAAAAAGGCTTTCTGCACCGCCGCCATCATATTCATTGTCAGCATCTTCGGAATTTACATCGATGCCCAGTCGTACAACGACCTCATTAAAGAGTCACCTGAAAGGGCCGGGGGAGTCTATCATTTCTATGAATATGCCCCCTCAGCACTCACGAAAGCCCCTAAAGGCTACAAGCCGTTCTACATCAGCCACTACGGAAGGCACGGCTCCCGCTACCACACAAGCAGCGGGATGTTCTCCGGGGCAGTGGAAAACCTGTCTGCCGCCGAGAAGGCCGGGCTGCTGACCGAGGAAGGCAAGATGCTGAAACGCCAGCTGGACACAGTCTGGGCAGAGCATCAGGGAATGTTCGGAATGCTCACGCAAAGAGGCGCCGCCGAGCATCGGGGAATAGCCGGAAGGATGGCCGCCAATTATCCGGAAGTGTTCCGCGGCAAGAACCGCAGGGAGGTAGAATGCGTGTCAAGCTACTGGCCGAGATGCCTGGTGAGCATGACGAACTTCACGGAAGCGCTCAGGGAAAAGAGCGGGGACCTCGAGTTCCGCTATCTGACCGGCCCGAAGTACCTCAACTACATCAGTATGGACCTTGACACGAAAACCGTGAGCAAGGAATCGTCGAAGATGATCCGGCAGATGAGGGACAGCCTCGTGTCCTGCGAACGATTCTTCGGAGCCATATTCACAGACACCGCGAAGGCGATGGAGCTCATCGACGACCCGAGGAAATTTATGGACAATGTCTTCGTCGCCGGAGGCATCAGCCCCAACACCGAGGCGCATCCTGACATATTGAGCCATTTCACCACGGAGGAACTCGTCGCGCTCTGGATTCCGAGGAACGACAGGATGTACTACAACTACGGCATCTCGCAGGAGGCCGGAGAATATGTCTCTTCAATCGCCAAGCCGCTCATCGAGGACATCATAGCGAAGGCCGACGCTGCGGTGGAACAGGGAAGCCGCAGGGCGGCCGACCTCAGGTTCGGCCACGATGTCGGGCTTCTGCCGCTGCTGGGAACCATAGGAATAGCCGGGATGGAGAACAGGATGAAAGCCTCCGAGGCTCACAGGACCTGGTTCGACTTCAGGATGATGCCTATGGGATCCAACCTGCAGATGATCTTCTACAGGAACAGGAAGGGGGACGTGCTGGTCAAGCTCGTCTACAACGACAGGGAGACGACAATCCCGGCAGTCAAGACCGTCAGCGGTCCTTACTGCAGATGGGAGGATCTCAAGGAATATCTCAACGCAACGGCAACCGCCATCTCCGACGAATTCATCGTCAAGGACAACGGAGAGAAGGAGCGCACCGGCGTGGCCGGAATGTAGAAGACCCGCCTGCTAGAAGTACACTACGGTCTTCTGCTCTATTGCGGACATAAGGGAATTGGCGAGACGGCTCACTCCGAAGCGGAAGAGCTTCCGGTCAGTCCACTCGCTTCCGAGGACAGTTCTGGCGATTGAATAGTAGCAGACTGCATCCTTCGCGGTCGAGATGCCTCCGGCAGCCTTGAAGCCGACCTTGCGGCCTGTCTTCGCCTCAAATGCCTTGATGCATTCGCACATTATGTAGGCGGCCATAGGAGTGGCGTTGACGCTGACTTTTCCGGTGGAAGTCTTGATGAAGTCAGCCCCCTCCTCCATCGCAAGGAAAGAAGCCTCGGCTATGTTCTCAGGGGTCACGAGCAGACCTGTCTCAAGGATGACCTTGAAGACCACCTTCCTTCCGACCCTGGCGCCGGCCTCGTCAACCGCCGCGCGCATCGCGCGGATCTCAGCGCGGGCCGCATCGAAGTCTCCGGCCAGGAAAGCGTTCAGCGCCAGCACGATGTCAATCTCGTCCGCACCAGCCTCGACAGCCATTTCACACTCTTTTGCCTTGACCTCGATGAAACTCTGTGAAGAAGGGAAGCATCCGGAAACGGCAGTCACGTGCACTTCATCTGAAACGAGTTTCCCGCGCACCAGCGAAGCGAAGTTCGGGAAAACGCAGATGGATGCAGGGAGCGGATATTCAGGATATTTCACCATAAAGGAATTGACCTTGTCCACCAGTTTGGAGACCGAGGCAGGAGTGTCTTCGGTGTGGAGGGTCGTCAGGTCCATCAGCGACAGGCAGTCGGTGAGGACTTCCGGCGAAGAGACGTTGTCGATGTTCGCCGCAATCATATCCAGTCTTTTGCCAATCTGATCCTTGTCAGGAACGTAACCGTACTTTTCAAGCAATTTTTCCATATCTGTTGTCTTTTTCTTATCCTCTTATCTGAATGCTGAAGCCTTCGTCGACCAAAGGCTGCACCATAATCTTCATTTCTTCCACCGTGAACTTCCCGAGTCCTTCAGCCGGAGCCGGACGGTCGATAGTATAGACCATTATCTCCCTCGGCTTCAGCTTCCTGACAATCTCCATCCAACCTCCGAGAACATCCTCCGAAGAGGAATCGAAGCCGGGAGCGGTAAGGAACATAGTCTGAAGAATGAAATCCCCGCGGAACTTCATCAGGTCTTCAACGATGTCACTGACGTGATACTCGCCCTGAGGCTGGTTTATCATTTCCGCCAGAGCGTCAGTCGGAGCGTCTATCTTCATTATCGGGTTGTCAACCTTGCGCAAAGCCTCAAAGACGTCATTTCTGCACACTCTGGTGGCGTTGGACAGCACCGAAACCTTGGCCCTCGGGTAGAATTCATCCCTCAGGGCCAGCGTGATGTCTATGATGCGCGCGAAGTCCGGATTCAAAGTCGGTTCCCCGTCGCCGGAGAAGGTGACGGAGTCTATCGGAACTCCTGAACCCCGGCATTCGCGAAGCTTCGAGCCAAGGGCCGCTTCAAGGTCGGAGGCGGAAGGAAGCCTGCGGTCCCCCCTGCCGTCCCTGTTCCAACCGCATTCGCAGTAGATGCAGTCGAAATTGCACAGCTTGCCTTCCGTCGGAAGGAGATTGATTCCCAACGACGAACCGAGCCTCCTGGAATGGATAGGGCCGAAGACCAGTTCCTCACGCATCATTGCCGGAATCCGTTTTTGGACAATCCTCTCTGAACCATAGCTAAACGATTCTTCTGGAGCGGCTGGCTGCAGTAAGCCTGCAGTCGCCGTCAAGATTGTCAATTGCAACAATACCGGGCTTCTTTCCGACCTCCAGCGAGCCATAGACGGATTCCTTCGAAAGGAACTCGGCTCCGTTGCGGCAGGCCCAGGTCAGCAGTTCCCCGAGTTCAAGCTCCGGGAATGCAGTCTGAAGGCAACGCAGTTCGGAGACGATGTCAAGGTCGTCGTTGCTGGAAAGCGAATCGGTGCCGACAGTCAGCTTCAGGCCATTGCGACGCATCAGCGGCACAGGCGGCAGAGCGTTGTGTATGAATATGTTCGATTGAGGGCACAGGGCCACGAACGGATGAGTCATAACCTTCTTCACGGCATCTATGCCCTCCTGGTCCATACACACTTCGTGCACGAGCAGGATGTGTTCGCCAAACGGTGCCGGATGAGCCTTCACCAGCCTGTCGATGAAATACAGGAGCGAAGACTTGCCGGTGACAGGCGGAACGCTCATCCCTGCGGCCTTGCGGTTGTCCCACATAGCCCCTCTGCCGTACTTGAGCATATCTTCCTCCTCCTCAGTCTCTTCGGAATGGAACGAAAGGAAACCGGACTTGAGTCCCTCGGCGGAAACCGCAGTCACAAGTTCAGGACTCATCGTGTAGCAGGCGTGCGGAGTCGGGGCGGAGTCTATGCCGAACGAGTCGGCGACCGACTTCAACTTCATCACGTCGGCCATGACCTGGCCGCAATCCTGCGGCTCCGTGCCGAACACCTCGAGGAATGTCCTTGTGTACATCGGCGAATCCTTCTTGATGGCGAAAGTGTCAGCGCAGTTGCTGATGTCGGCCATCGCGGAAACTCCCCTGCTCCACATCAGGTCCATCCAGCGGCGGATGTCGGCGAGTTTCTCATCCAGGCTCTTGTTGTCCCGCATCTCGTTGATCTGGTCGATGAAACCGGCCATTCCGGTGCTTTTGCGGAACATCTTCCAGAGATAGGACAGCTCCAGATGGCAATGAGTGTTGACAAAACCCGGAACTATTGCTCCGTCGATGAAATCCGGCTCGGCCGAAGGATCCGGGCACTCCCCGACCGCCGTCACGGTGCCGTCGGCATCGTACTCGACGAAACCGTCGGCTATCGGGCCGCGGCCGTCAAGGGCAAAAACATATTTCGCAGCGATTCTTTTCATTTCAATCAATTTCGGAAATCCTTCCTGACGCGCTCCCTCATTTCAGATCCCTGAGTTCCAGCACTCCGGCATCAACTCTGACGGGAGCGGTTCCCGGATGCAGTTTCAAGTCCCGCTTCCGCAGCGTGTCGGCCACGGCTTCCCGAGGTTCTGCGGCGGCACGGGGCTCGACGGCAGGACCGTTTATGACGGTGCCGTACAGCACGGCCGACGGGGAATATACCCCCAGGGAATCAAGCGTGAAGACAACCGTGTCCGTCCTGACATCTTCTCCGAACATCTCCGAGCAGACCGGGAACACCTTCAGTTCCTTCGATTTCATCGCGCGCGCCACCGAATCCGCCTGTCTCTTGAAGCGGTCTTCCCTGTCGACCTTCGTCGTCAGGGAAGAAGACTCCTTGCTGAGGCTTGAGCAGACACGCTTGAGCATCTCGGCATAGCGTTCGGGATCGTTGAGGTAACTGTCGACGCTCTTGCGGTAATCCTCGACGGTGTAGCCGTATTTTTCGAATATCGGAGCGTAGAACCAGGTCGTGTCCGCCATCGGACGCTTCTGAGGATTGCCGTTCAGCCACTGGTCGGCGAGGAACATCTCACGGTAGATCTTCTCCATCTTGCGCACGGGAATGACCCTCGCCTCGCGGGAACAGGCCCACAGGGCGACGGCCAGAAGCGCCAAAGGAAGAACTGTCCTGAGAATCCTGCGCATAACCTACCTTAAAACCGCGCCGTATTCGTTCTGGAACGTGGAAAGGAGTTTCTTCATCACTCTCTCCACATCTTCGTCCGTCAGGGTCTTATCGACATCCTGGAGAACGAAACCGAGGGCGTACTGCTTCTTGCCCGCTGGAATCTTGTCTCCGCGATAGACATCGAAGAGCGTAACCTGCTTGAGAAGCTTCTTCGCAGCCTTGAACGAACTGCGGTAGAGAGAAGCGTAGCAGACGCTCTCGTCGAGCAGCAGCGCGAGGTCTCTGCGGACCTCAGGGAACTTAGGCATCTCCTTGAACGCGACCTTGTCTCTCTTGACTATCGTGAACAGGGTGTTCCAGTTGATCTCGGCGGCGAACACAGGCTGGCGTATTCCGAACTTCTTGAGGATGGCAGGAGCGACCGTACCCATCACGGCAAGCGGCGTGTGCTGTCCCGGAAGGGCGAAAGCGACACCTTCGCTGAATATGTCCGCAGGAGCGGCGGAAGCCTCCATCTGGTAGAGGTCCGCACCGAAGCGCCTCAGCAGGAGGTCCACATAGCCTCTCAGCTCGAAGAAGCTGCTCTTGCCCGGCTGGCAGTTCCAGGTCTTCTCCGGAGTGCCGGTGATGAACATCGAGAACGCCGGATGCTCTTCGTAGGAAGCCAGCGTCTTGCCGTCCATTTCAGGATTGCGGGAATAGACGGAGCCATATTCAAATAGCCTCATCGAAGACATCTGGCGGTTGATGTTGTAGGCGACAACCTCGAGGCCGCTGAAGATCAGGTTCTGCCTCATCACGTTGAGGTCGGAGCTGAGCGGATTGACGATGGTGACGCTCTTCTCCTCCGGGAAGGAAGTCAGCCCCTTGTAGTAGGCTCCCTTGGTGAGGGAGTTGTTCATTATCTCTACGAATCCGTTGGCCGCAAGGAAGTTGGAGATTCCGTTGCGGATGGCCTCCGGCTCCGGTGAAGGAGTGGCGTTGACGGACATCCTCATCTGCGCAGGAAGGTCGATGTTGTTGTAGCCGTAAATCCTGAGGATTTCCTCGACCACATCACATTCCCTCGTCACATCGACCATATAGGTCGGCGCCGCCACCCTGGCTCCGCCCTGACGCTTCTCGATGAAGTCGTAGGCGAGGGCCTTGAGGATCCTTTCGATGGTGTCGTGTCCTATCTTCTTGCCGATGAAATTCTCTATGCGGTCATAGTCGAGGTCGATGACCTTCTTCTCTATCTTCTCGGGATAGAACTCCTCGATGCCGCCCACGATTTCTCCGCCGGCAACCTCCCGGATCAGGAGGGCGGCGCGCTTGGCGGCATATTCATTGATTCCAGGATCGGCTCCCCTCTCGTAGCGGAAGGAGGCGTCGGTCTGGAGGGTGTGCCTCTTGGATGTCTTGCGGATTGAGCCGGGGTCGAAATAGGCGCTCTCGATGAAGACGTCGACGGTCTCGGCCTTGACTCCGGAATCGATGCCGCCGAACACTCCGGCCAGGCACATAGGCCCGTCCGCATTGGCGATGACGATGTCCTCGGCGGAAAGTTTCCTCTCGACCTCGTCGAGGGTGACAAGTTTCTCGCCCTCGGCAGCCCTTCTGACGATCACTTTTCCGCCCTTGACCTTGTCGGCGTCAAAGGTGTGCAGCGGCTGGCCGAGTTCGAACAGGACGAAGTTCGACACGTCGACCACATTGTCGATAGGCCTCAGGCCGATCGACATCAGCTTCTTCTGAAGCCATTCCGGAGACGGACCGACCTTCACTCCCTTGACGGTGATTCCGCAGTAGCGCGGTGCGGCTGCGGCATCCTGCACTTCGATCTGCAGGCCTCTGCCTTCGCCCGGCTTCCAGGCGTCCACGGACGGGTACTTGAACGAACAAGGGATGCCGTTCACCTGCATCCAGGCATAGAGATCGCGGGCCACGCCGATGTGCGAAGCCGCATCGACACGGTTCGCCGTGATTTCATATTCAATGACCGCCTCGGTCTTGAGGTGGAGATATTCCTTGGCGGATGTTCCGACAGGCGCGTCGGCAGGGAGGACCTTGATGCCGGAATGGTCGTCTCCGATTCCGAGTTCGTCCTCGGCGCAGATCATTCCGAAGGATTCGACGCCGCGGATCTTCGACTTCTTGATCTTGAAGTCGCCAGGAAGAACCGCACCGATTCTCGCGAAGAGGACCTTCTGGCCGGCGGCCACATTGGGAGCGCCGCAGACAACGGTGAGAGGCTCGCCCGTGCCGTCGTTGACTTTCGTTATGTGAAGATGGTCGGAATCAGGATGGGCTTCGCACTCGAGCACTTCAGCCACGACCACGCCGGCAAGTCCGCCGGGAATCTCTTCCTGCTCCTCAACGGAGTCCACTTCGATACCTATCGCAGTCATCGCGTCAGCGATCTGCTGCGGAGTAAGATCCGACTCGAGATAATCCTTGAGCCAATTGTAAGAAAGCTTCATATGTTATTATTTTTCAATATCTTCCCTTGAAAACAGCGAGCGGACGAATTCCTTCTTGTCGAAGACTTTCAGGTCGTCTATCCCCTCACCTATGCCTATGAACTTGACCGGGACCTTGAGCTGGTCCACGATTCCGATCACGACGCCTCCCTTGGCGGTGCCGTCCAGCTTGGTGATCGCCAGCGAGGTGATGTCTGTAGCCTTGGAGAACTCTCTGGCCTGCTGGTAGGCGTTCTGACCCGTCGAAGCGTCCAGCACGAGAAGAACCTCGTTCGGAACGTCGGGAATGACCTTTCGCATCACGTTGCGGATCTTGGTCAGCTCGTTCATCAGGTCAATCCTGTTGTGCAGCCTGCCGGCGGTGTCGATCAGCACAACGTCCGCTCCCTTGGCGACTGCAGACTTGACAGTGTCGAAGGCCACCGAAGCCGGGTCCGAACCCATCCCCTGCTTGACGATCTCCACGCCGGCCCTGTCGGCCCAGATCTGGAGCTGCTCGACGGCGGCGGCCCGGAAAGTGTCGGCGGCGCCGATCATCACGCGCTTGCCCATCGCCTTGTACCTTGCGGCCAGTTTGCCGATGGTGGTCGTCTTGCCCACGCCGTTCACCCCCACGACCATCACCACGAAAGGCTTCCTGTCCAGGGCGAAAGGCTCCTTCGGGGACTCCTCGCCATCGACATTCAGGAGAGAGCCGATCTCGTCCCTGAGCATATCCACGAGTTCGTCGAAGGACATATACTTGTCCCTTCCGACACGCTCCTCGAGGCTGTCGACGATCTTGAGCGTGGTGTCCACTCCCATATCCGAGGCGACAAGAGCCTCCTCGATGGCGTCAAGCACGCTGTCATCGACCTTCGATTTGCCCATTATCGACCTGGAAAGCCTCTGGAAAAAGCCTTCCTTCGTCTTCTTGACCCCTCTGTCAAACAATCCCATACAGTCTGTTTTTGTAAACTACAAATATACACAAATTCGGTATCGTGCACAAAAAATAATCCTTTCGCTCCGGCGGCGGACAACACAAAAAAAGCGCAGACAGTGGAATCAGTCCGCGCTTTCATCTATCGGTAACGGGTAGAACTACTTCTTGCCCTCGAAGAAATCCTTGGTCTTTTCAGCCTCGACGAGAAGCTCGGTAAAGACGTAAGCTCCGGTCTTAGGTGACTTGTCCATACGGATGCACTTCACCATACTCTTTGCGCCAGCCTTGGCGGCGAATGTAGCGACTGCTTTCTTTGCCATAGTCTAACTCTCCAATTTATTTGATTTCACGATGAACAGTCACCTTGTGAAGGTAAGGGTTGTACTTCTTGAGCTCAAGACGCTCCGGTGTGTTCTTCTTGTTCTTGGTCGTGATGTACCTAGAGATTCCCGGCACACCGCTGGCCTTCTGCTCAGTGCATTCGAGGATGACCTGCACCCTGTTTCCTTTTGCTTTCTTTGCCATAATTCAATAGATTTTAAACAAGGCCGACATATCCCTTGGCCTGAGCCTCCCTGACGGCTGCGTCAAGACCTTTCTTTTCGATTGTTCTCATTCCCTTGCAGGAAACCTTGAGAGTGATGAACCTGTGCTCCTCCTCTGACCAGAACTTCTTGGTCTTGAGGTTGAGGGCGAACTCGCGCTTTGTGCGAAGCTTGGAGTGAGCCACATTGTAGCCCATCATCCTTTTCCGTCCTGTGATTTGACAAACTTTTGCCATGATATTTTACTTTTTTATTGATTCAAAATAATTTGCGGGGCTGCAAATTTCGCTTAAAATTTTCAGAATCGCAAGAAATTCAGACAATTTTGAAGAATCTGCGCCACCGTATGTTATCCGGGAACTTGCGGCCCGCGTCGGTGGAAAGCCATACCAGCGACGGCCTTCCGACGATGTGGTCCTCAGGAACGAAGCCCCAGTACCTTGAGTCCAGGGAATTGTGCCTGTTGTCTCCCATCATGAAATAGTAGTCCTGCGCGAAAGTGTAGCTTGACGCTTCCTTCCCGTCAATGAATATCCTCCCGTCGGATTCAACCTTCAGGCTGTGGCCCTCATAGACGGAGATGATCCTTTCGTAAAGGGGAAGGTTCTCCTGCGTGAGGTCAACGGTCGATCCCTTGGCCGGAATCCACAGCGGTCCGTAGTAGTCGCGGGTCCACTTGAAATTATCGGTGAAAGGGAAAAGGCTGAGGTACGAGTCCGGATAGTCCGGCGGATACACGTCCAGGTTCGGCTGAATCTCCGCAACCGACGGGCATCCCTTGATCTCTTCCAGCATCGAGGCGGTCAGCGGCATCATCGGATAGCCCGGCATCGACGGATCGAAATCGAGTTCCCTGATGTTCAGGCCCAACTTCTCGATGATTCTCGTGTTGAGCTTCTGACCTGTGGTCCTGACGGCGTATGAAAGCTGGACTCCGGGATAGACTTCCTGCTGCTCGCCGTTGATGAAGACAAGTCCGTCCACGACCGAGAGAGTGTCACCCGGAACGGCGACGCATCTCTTGACATAGTGGTCCTTCTTGTCAACCGGCCTGACTTTCAGCGGGCCGCCGTTGGCGAGAGTGAAGTCCCTTCCTGCCTTTCTGACCCAGGAGTAGTAGTCCTCCGACGGGAAACGGCTCAGCACCGTGTCACCGTTCGGGAAGTTGAACACTACGCAGTCACCTCTCCTGACGCTCCTGAAACCCTTCAGACGGCGGTAGTCATTCTGGATGAGAGTCGAATACGACTCCTTGCCGAAGATCACGTTGTGAGTGAACGGAATCGTGAGCGGAGTGCGCGGAACCTGCGGTCCGTAGGCCAGCTTGCTGACGAAAAGATGGTCTCCCGTGAAGAGAGTGCTTTCCATCGACGATGAAGGAATCTTGAAGGCCTGGAAGAAGAAAATATTGATGAACGTCACGACGACAACGGCGAAGATGATGGCATCGAGCCAGTCCAGCCAGACGTTGCGCTTCTCCCCTTCCTTGTACTCCTTCTTCCAGAACATCCACTTCACCTTGCGGGTGATGTGGTGGTCGAAGATGACGGCAAGGCCGAAGAGCCACCAATAGTTTCCGAGCCAGATCACCCACAGCACATAGAGAACGGACCAGAAGCCCATCCTCACCCATCTGTTGTGGTATATTTCCCTCAAGCTCACTTTCAAGACGCTATTTTACAGAATTGACGATTGCTTCGAACGCCTGCGGATTGTTCATCGCGAGGTCGGCGAGAACCTTGCGGTTGAGGCCGATGTTCTGCTTTGCGAGCCTGCCGATGAACTGCGAGTAGGTGAGACCGTACTGACGTGCGGCCGCGTTGATTCTCTGGATCCAGAGAGCGCGGAAAGTGCGCTTCTTGTTCTTACGGTCGCGATAAGCGTAGGTAAGACCCTTCTCGTAAGTGTTCTTTGCTACTGTCCAGACATTCTTTCTGGAAAGGAAGTTACCGCGGGTTCTCTTGAGAATCTTCTTGCGGCGGGCCCTGGAGGCCACTGAATTTACTGATCTTGGCATAATCTGATCTTTTTTCGGAGGCAGTGACCGCCCTTGCGGCGATTCTTTCTACTGCGTTCCAAGTTAAACATTAAAAAACTACAGGACCAGAAGCTCTTTCACTCTCTTCACGTCAACCTGTTCAAGGATTGCGAAGTGATCCAGATTTCTCTTGCGCTTCTTGGTCTTCTTTGTGAGGATGTGGCTGTGGTAAGCGTGCTTCCTCTTGATTTTTCCCGATCCGGTAAGCGCGAAGCGCTTTTTGGCACCGGAGTTGGTCTTAAGCTTTGCCATTGTTTTGAATAATTAAACTGTTAATATTGTTTCCGCTTCCAGCGGATCATTTCTTCTTTACAGGAGCGATCATCATCGTCATCCTCTTGCCTTCCAGCGACGGCATATTCTCGGCCCTTCCGTAGTTCTCGAGCTCGACCGCGAAGCGCAGAAGCTGCTTCTCGCCCTGGTCTGCGAACATTATGGAACGTCCCCTGAAGAAAATCGTCGCCTTCACCTTGGAGCCTTCCTCGAGGAATTCCTGGGCGTGCTTGAGCTTGAACTGGAAGTCGTGCTCATCGGTGTTCGGCCCGAAGCGGATCTCCTTGATCACAACCTTGGACGCATTCTGCTTCATCTCCTTGGCCTTCTTCCTCTGCTGATAGAGGTACTTCTGATAGTCAAGGATCTTGCACACCGGAGGATCGGCCTTAGCGCTGATTTCGACAAGGTCAAGTTCCTGTTCGTCCGCCATCTTCAACGCCTTGGCAATCGGATAGATGCCCGGCTCGGCGATGTTGTCGCCGACCAGACGGACCTGAGAAGCGGTTATCTCCTCGTTGATGTTGAGTTCGTCATCCGCCTTCTGACGGACAAACGTACGCTGGCCGCGAGCCCCTGCGGGCTTCGGACCGGAATTAGGCTTGGACCCTGTGGAAGGTCTGGGACCTCCGTAGTGCGGTTTCGGCTTGTAAGGCATTCTAAAGTCTTTAAATCTCTCCTTTTATTTTATATGGTGGAAGGTCCCTACTCCAGTTCCTTAGCCGTCTCGGCCTTGAACCAGGCAACGAAATCTTCCGTCTTCATCGTGCCTGCATCGGCGCCTTCCCTTCTGACAGAGACGGTGCCTTCGGCAACTTCCTTTTCTCCTACGATGACAAGAACCGGAACCCTCAACAGAGAAATCTCGCGGATTCTCTTTCCGAGAGTCTCGTTCCTTGCATCCAAAGAACTGCGAATATCGCAATTATTCAGCAAACTGCAAACTTTTTTTGCATATTCGGAATATTTCTCGCTGACTGGCAGCACCTTGACCTGGTCAGGGCTGAGCCAGAGAGGCAGATGTCCGCTGGTGTGTTCAAGCAGCACGGCCGTGAAGCGCTCGATGGACCCGAACGGCGCGCGGTGGATCATCACAGGACGCTTCTTGCTGCCGTCCGCGTCGGTATATTCAAGCTGGAACCTCTCAGGCAGGTTGTAGTCCACCTGGATGGTGCCGAGCTGCCACTTTCTTCCGATGGCGTCCTTGACCATAAAGTCGAGCTTAGGACCGTAGAAGGCGGCCTCGCCGTATTCGACGACAGTCTTCAGACCCTTCTCGGCGGCCGCTTCGATGATGGCGTTCTCCGCCTTCTCCCAGTTCTCGTCGCTTCCGATGTACTTGGCCTTGTTGTCAGGGTCGCGGAGCGAAACCTGAGCCGTGTACTTGTCGAACTTGAAGATACGGAACACATAGAGAATAAGGTCGATGACCTTCTCGAACTCGCCCTTCAGCTGGTCAGGGGTAACGAACATATGCGCGTCGTCCTGAGTGAAGGAGCGGACTCTGGTAAGTCCGTGGAGCTCGCCGCTCTGCTCGTAGCGGTAAACGGTACCGAACTCGGCAAGCCTCAGAGGAAGATCCTTGTAGGACCTCGGAGATGAACGGAATATCTCGCAGTGGTGAGGGCAGTTCATCGGTTTGAGCATATATTCCTCACCCTCCTGAGGAGTGTGGATAGGCTGGAAGGAGTCCTTGCCGTACTTGGCGTAGTGGCCGGAGGTCACATAGAGATCCTTGCCTCCGATGTGAGGGGTGACAACCGGCAGGTAACCGTACTCCTTCTGCTTCTTGCGGAGGAAGCTTTCAAGTTCATACCTCATCACGGAACCTCTCGGGAGCCAGAGCGGAAGGCCGAGTCCGACGCGTGACGAGAACGTGAACAGTTCCATCTCCTTGCCGAGCTTGCGGTGGTCGCGCTTCTTGGCCTCTTCGAGGAGGACAAGATATTCATCGAGCATCGACTTCTTCGGGAAGGTGATGCCGTAGATTCTGGTAAGCTGCTCGCGCTTCTCGTCGCCGCGCCAGTAGGCACCGGCCAGAGCGGTGAGCTTGACGGCCTTGATGACCTCGGTGCTGCGCAGATGAGGTCCGCGGCAGAGGTCGGTGAAATGGCCGTTGGTGTAGTAGGTGATGTGACCGTCCTCAAGTTCGCTGATAAGTTCGCACTTGTACTTGTCGCCGGTCTCCTCGAAATGCTTCATCGCCTCGGCCTTGGAGACGTCCTGACGGACGAAGGCCTGCTTCTCGCGGGCAAGTTCGAGCATCCTTTTCTCTATCTTCGGGAAGTCGGCGTCGGTGAGCTGGCGGCCTCCGAGGTCGACGTCATAGTAGAATCCGTTCTCGACAGCCGGTCCGATGCCGAACTTCACGCCCGGGAACAGATCCTCGAGGGCTTCGGCCATAAGGTGGGAAGACGAGTGCCAGAAAACCCTCTTGGCCTCGTCGTCGTCCCACTTGAGCAGGACGATCGAGCTGTTTTCTTCGATAGGGCGGTTCAGGTCCATAGTGACACCCTTGCCGATAGTCGTGTCCGTAGCGGGCTTGACCGCGATGGCGAGAACTTCCTCTGCAAGCCTCGGGCTGATGCTCCTGGCGATTTCGTAACCTGTTACGCCTTTCTCGAAGGCCCTGACGCTGCCGTCAGGAAATTTAATGTCAATCATACAAAAACTAAAATAAATTGGTCTGACCAGTATTTACAGACCAAGTACTTGAACTTGGCCAGCCATATTATTAGCCAAAGGGCAAAGGTACGAATAATTTTGCTAATTTTGCATTCCGGAGCCGGAAGCGTTTTGATCCGGTACCCGAAATTGGCATTGTTTCCCGAAATCATCGATGTTTATGAAGAAAGAGTTTTCCTCAGGGCTGTCTTGGAACAGCGCGGCGATAAGCGGCCTGGCGATGGCCGCAGGCACGGTAGCCCTTGACTATCTCGGCGGACTTGCCGGAAGCGCCGGCGGATTCTTCGGCACTTTTCTGGTCCTCGCGTCCAAGATTCTCAAGATCGCGGTCTGCGTCTGGCTTTTCCACAGCCTGATGGCCAGGTTCTACAACACCGTGGAGACCGACTATGCCTCGTTCCAGCGCTACGGCCTCAAGCTGGCTCTCTTTTCGTCCATTCTCGTGGCCGGATTCTCGCTGCTGCAGATGCTTGTGATCAGTCCGGAGGCATATTCGGAAATCGTCAACCAGACGATGGCAGGCTACGAATCGATGCTCGACTCCAACACGAAGGCGGCGATGGAAGGAATGCTCGGAAAACTTCCGGCCATCACGTTCACATTCACCCTCGCCTACTGCTTCCTGTGGGGCTGGGTGCTTTCCACGACCTTCGCGAGAGCGGCCTTCCCGCCCGACGAGTTCGGTGACCGCGGAAGCAACGGCAACGGCGGAAGCAACGGCAACGGCTGGGACGGCGGTGACGGGAATGTCACGGACGGCAGCAACGAAGAGCCTGACAATCAATAATCTATGAATATGGAATATTCAAAGGACCTTACCATAATCATCCCTCTTCTTAACGAAGAAGAGTCGCTGCCGGAACTCCTGGCGTGGATCAGAAGCGTGATGAACGCAGGCGGCTACGCCTACGAAGTGATATTCGTCGATGACGGCAGCACCGACGGCTCCTGGGCGAAGATCAGAGAGTTCGCCGCCGGCGACGACAAGATCAAAGGAATATCCTTCCGCCGCAACTACGGCAAGTCCGCCGCCCTCTACGAAGGGTTCGCCAAGGCAGAAGGGCGCGTGGTGGTCACTATGGACGCCGACCTGCAGGACTCTCCGGAAGAGATTCCGGAAATGTACCGGATGGTGGTCGAGGAAGGGTACGACGTCGTGTCGGGATGGAAGCAGCACCGGCAGGACAACAAGCTCACCAAGAACCTTCCTTCCAAACTGTACAACGCCACGGCGCGGTGGATCACCGGCATAAAGCTGCACGACATGAACTGCGGCCTGAAAGCCTACAGGAACGAGGTTGTCAAGAACATTGAGGTGTACGGCGAGATGCACAGGTACATCCCGTACCTTGCCAAGAACGCCGGCTTCGGCAGAATCACGGAAAAGCCCGTCCATCACCAGAAAAGGAAATACGGCAAGAGCAAGTTCGGCCTGGAGCGTTTCGTGAACGGTTTCCTGGACCTCCTGTCCCTCTGGTTCCTCAGCACCTTCGGCAAGAAGCCGATGCACTTCTTCGGATTCTCCGGGCTGCTGATGTTCCTCATCGGTTTCGTGATGACGATATGGATCATCGCCGCCAAGCTTGTGCATCAGACGCAGGGGGTTCATTTCAGGGCTGTAACCGACCAGCCTCTGTTCTACCTCGCAATGCTTGCCGTAGTGATCGGCGTAATGCTGTTCCTGGCAGGGTTCATCTGCGAGATGATCTCCCGCAACTCTTCCGAGAGGAACCGCTACAACATCAAGGACAGCATTGAATAATCAAAGTTTATGATTGTACTGAAATTCCAGCGCGGGCCTGCTGACGACCCGCTGTTCATCGATAAGGTAAAGCGCATCGTCGAAGCCGCCGACGGCGAAGAGAAAGTCGTCGTCATCGACAAGGAATATGCCTCCCGCCTTCAGGGCGAAATCCCCGGGGCAGCCGTCAGAAATCCGCAGACCTACCTCGGAGGCCATCCGGAGGTCCTGCCGGAATGCAAGGTGGCGATCGTGCCGGCCTACATCCCGGACGGATTCAACACGGGTGACTTCGGCAATCCCGGCAAGGGGGAAGGCGACTATCTGGCCAGCCTGATAGCCGCCGCAAACGATGCTGAAAGGCTTGAGATCTGGACTTACGCAGACGGCTTCACGACTGCGGACCCGAGATCGGTCAAGACGGCCTACGTCATCAAGGAGATGAGCTACCGCGAAGCGATGGAACTCTGCAACTTCGGCGTCAAGGTCATCTACTCCCCCGCCCTCTATCCGGTGAACGCCAAGGGGATTCCGCTGGTGATCAGGAACCTGGACAAGCCGGAAGGGACCGGCACGACCATCACCAAGACCTGCGCGTCCGGCAAGGGGACCATCCGGGGAATCTCATCCATCGACGATGTCTGTCTGATTACCCTGTCGGGTACGTCAATGGCTGGACTCGTCGGAGTCAACTGCAGGATATTCACGGCTCTTGCCCTCGAACGCATCAGTGCCTTCCTGGTATGCCAGGCTGCGGCCGAGACGGGTATCTCCATCGGCGTGAGCAGAAGCGACGCGGAAAGGGCGCGCAAGGTGCTGAACGGCTATTTCTCCTGCGAAATCGAGAGCGGAGCGCTGTCGCCCGTGAGCGTCAGGAGCGGCCTCGCGGCGGTGTCCGTCATCGGAGAAAATATGAAGAGCACGCCGGGCATAACGGGGAAACTCTTCTCCACTCTCGGGCGCAACGGCATCAACGTCAACGCCTTCGCGCAGGATGCTTCTGAATCCAACATCTCCTTCACAGTGGAGAGTTCCCAGCTCCGGAAGACCCTCAATGTCATCCACGACAGCTTCTTCCTTTCTGAATATCAAGAATTGAATCTCTTCGTCTGCGGAATCGGCACGGTCGGCGGCCGTCTGCTCGACCAGATCCGGGCGCAGAGAGAGAGGCTTATGAAGGAGAGAAATCTCAAAATCAACATAGTCGGGATAGCGAGAAGCACAAAGGGCATCTTCGACCGCGACGGCATCGACATAGCCACGTACAAGGAGCGGCTGGCCGGAGGAATGGCCCTGGACACAGAGAGACTCCGCAGCGAAGTGATAGGAATGAACATATTCAATTCCGTGTTCGTCGACTGCACGGCCAGCTCTGAGATCGCCACCCTCTACGAGGATTTCTTCAATCACGGAATATCCGTGGTGACGGCCAACAAGATAGCGGCTTCGTCGGATTTCGACAACTATGTCCTTCTCAAGGAAACGGCCAGGAAGATGGGCGTCAAATTCCTGTTCGAGACCAACGTCGGGGCCGGCCTGCCGATCATCGGCACGATCAACGACCTGTGCAACAGCGGCGACAGAATCCTGAAGATGGAGGCAGTCCTCAGCGGGACGCTCAATTTCATATTCAACACCATCTCCGCAGAGATTCCGTTCAGCCGGGCGGTGAAGATGGCGCAGGAGCAGGGGTTCTCGGAGCCGGATCCGCGCATCGACCTTTCCGGGAAAGACGTGATCCGCAAGCTGGTGATTCTTTCCAGGGAGGCGGGCTACAAGGTCAGCCAGAGCGACGTGGAGGCCCATCTTTTCATTCCGCCGGAATTCTTCGACTGCTCCCTGGAGGAGTTCTGGCAGAAGTTGCCTTCACTTGACGAGGATTTCGAGATGAGGCGCAGAACGCTGGAGGCTTCCGGGAAGAGATGGAGGTTCGTGGCGAAAAACGACAACGGCAAGTGTTCGGTTTCGCTGCAGGAGATTCCAAGCCAGCATTCATTCTACGTGCTTGACGGCTCGAACAACATCATTCTGCTGACGACAGAGCGCTACAACAGGCATCCGATGCTGATCCAGGGCTACGGTGCCGGTGCCGATGTCACCGCCGCCGGGGTCTTCGCCGACATAATGTCGATTGCGAACATCCGGTAAGGAGGCGAATGATATATGGTCAGTTTTCACGATGCGTGAGGTGAATGAATAAAAATTATGGCGAAAGCCACTTTGGCACGGAAATGGTAATAGTGATGTTCGACATAAATATTTTTACTCATAAACCAAAAACTGACTCAATAGTTATCTAATAAGTATTGAATAGTAAAAGAGCCGAAGCCAGACGTGAGTCCCGCTTCGGTTTTTTCGTTCCGCTCTGACACAGTTCAGATGACGCCCCC
>CAVHYF010000007.1:0-70266 GCA_963640265.1 bacterium
TGCAAAATTAAAAGCGGGGTGACTTGAAAAAGTCATCCCGCTTTTGTGCGGAGAGAGCGAGATTCGAACTCGCGAACCCCTTTGGGAGGTCACACGCTTTCCAGGCGTGCCTCTTCAGCCACTCGAGCATCTCTCCAATGTCCTGCCTTTTGGATTGCAGGACTGCAAATATAGAAATATTCCTTTAAATCAGAAAATATTTCTTTTGCATCTGCGCCGGTTTCGCTCCGGACGGCTACAAGGTTCCCCTCTTGAGCTTCTCGACGTAGGCGTCTATCCTGCGGAGTTCCCGAGGAATGGCGATGCTCTGCGGGCAATGCTCCACGCATTTGCGGCAGCCGATGCAGTGGTTGGCCTGGCGCAGGCTTTCCACGGCCCGGTCGTAGCTTACGAGGTAGGCGCGGCGCAGGGCACGGTAGTTCTCCTGCTCGGAGTTCAGAGCGACGTTGCCCTGGTTGACGCATTTGTTGTAGTGTTTGAATATCTCCGGAATGTTCACTCCGTAAGGGCAAGGCATACAGTACTTGCAGTCGTTGCAGTCGATTGTCGGGAATGTCGCCATCAGACCGGCGATCTCGGTTCCCAGGAATTCCTTCTCCTCGTCGGTCAGGTACCTGAAGTCCTTGAAGGTCCTCAGATTGTCTTCAAGATGCTCCTGATAGACCATTCCGCTCAGCACGGTAAGTATTCTCGGATAGGAACCGACGAACCTGAACGCCCAGGATGCGAGGGAAGCCTCCGGATCGCGCTCCTTCAGTTTGTTCACGACGATTTCAGCAGGATCGGCAAGACGGCCTCCCTGCAGAGGCTCCATTATCACGATAGGAATCTCTCTCTTGTCCAGTTCATCGTACAGGTACTCGGCATTGGCGTTGCGTTTTCCGTCGGCGTGCTTCCAGTCGCAGTAGTTCATCTGAATCTGGACGAAGTCCCAGTGATATTTGTCGTGAAGCTTCATCAGCTCATCGAACTGCTCCTTGCTGCCGTGGAAGGAAAGGCCGAGCTGACGGATCTTTCCCTTCTCCCTGTCCGCCTGAAGCAGATCCATCATTCCGTTGTCCACGAATCTTTCATCGAAGGCATCAAGGCCCCCGCGGCCGAGGGAATGCAGCAGATAGTAGTCAATGTAGTCTGTCTGCAGGTATCTGAACGAATCATAGTACAGTTGCATCGAGGCTTTCTTCGAGTGGTCGCTGAAGTTGGACAGTTTGGTGGCGATGTAGTACGAGTCCCTCGGATGCCTGCTCAGGGCATTGCCGACTGCCTCTTCGGACAATCCTCTAAGGTAAACGGGTGAAGTGTCGTAGTAGTTGACACCGTGAGCGAGAGCGAAATCGATGAGCTCGTCGGCGTTCTTCTGATCGACGATGTCATTGCCGTCCTTGTCCTTGGTCATCGTGAAACGCATGCATCCGTAGCCCAGCAGGGACACGGAGTCCCCGTTGCCGGGGTTCACGCGCATCTCCATCTTGCCGTCTTCAAGCACATCCTTGCCTGAGTCGTCGTTGAGGATGGTTTCCGCCGTTTTTTTCGGGGCGCAGGCTCCGGCCAGTGCCAGAGCGCCGGCGGCCGCCGTACCGGCACCCGCTTTCTTGAGAAAATCTCTTCTGCTGATATTGTCTTTCATATTCGTCAGATCTTATGGTGAACCTTGCAGCCGTTGACTGTGATGGCGCTTATCGGGCTGGACGGGCAAAGATTCTCGCAGGCTCCGCAGCCGATGCATCTTTCTTCATTGACCGTCGGGATTCGGAGGCTGTTCTCGTCGTCAGGATTCTTCCTGACCATCCTGATGGCACCGGCAGGGCAGTGGCGGGCGCAGTTGCCGCAGCTCACTTCGTCACGGTTGACCACGCAAAGGTCGAGATTGACGGTTGCGGTGCCGACTTTCCAGGATGTCTTTTCCTCCGGAGTTATCTTCAGGATCGCCCCGGCAGGGCAGACCTCGGAGCATTTTACGCATTCAGGGCGGCAGTAGCCTCTTTCGAAGGACATCTGCGGCTGCATAAGATGGTCAAGGCTTGATGTCGGACGGAGCACGTTGTTCGGGCAGGCTGCCACGCAAAGCTGGCAGGCCGTGCAACGGTCGTAGAACTTGTCCACGGATTCCGATCCGAACGGCGTAACCGGAACGGCCCTCTCAGGTGCTTTCTTCCGGATGATTTCCGCAAGTCCGCCGTCGCGTTTCTTGTCCTTGACATCGGTCGTGTCTCCGGCCGCCGTCTGTGCCAAAGCTGACAGCTCTCCGATCGCCGCTCCGCCGATCACGGCCGCTCCTCCTGTCAGGAACGCCCTCCGGCCGTTGCCGGCTGAAGTCTTGCCGGCCGATCCGTCCGCGGCCGGATTCTCTCCGCAGCCCGCTTTCCAGGCGAACCTGTACTTCAGCGCTCCGAACTTGCAGTTCTCCAGACAGTCGAAGCAGTCCACGCAGCGGCTGTAGTCGATCTTATGGTTGTCGACATCTATGCAGGCGGCCTTGCACCTCTTTTCGCAGGCACGGCAGTTCCTGCACTTCGACTTGTCGATCATCGGGCGGAACATCGCGAAGCGGGAGAAGAAACTCAGCGTAGTGCCGACAGGGCAGATTGTGTTGCAGTATGTTCTGCCGTTCTTCCAGGCCAGAATCACCACGGCGACGAGTGTCACGGCGGCGATGATCAGAGTCGGCAGGCTCTTCAGCCATACTTCCTTGGTGGCGAACGCGTAACTGCCGTACCTCTCGGCGACCGCCGCGAGCAGGTTGTTGCCCCAGCCCGCCAGCGGTGCGACGAGGCTCTGCACGATCCTGCCGTAGGCGCTGTACGGGGCGAGAAGCGCCACCAGCGAACCGACTCCCGCCACCAGCGCCACCACGAAAATCACCCACACCCCGTAGCGCAGCCATTTCTTTTCCTTTGAATATCCGAACCTGGCTTTCTTGCCTTTTCTTCTGGAACTGAGGTTCGAGATTCCGTCCTGGAACACTCCCAAAGGGCAGATGACCGAGCAGTAGATTCTGCCGAACAGCAGAGTCACCAGCACGAGAGCGACGATGACTCCGAGGTTGAGAGCCAGCACTGCCGGCAGGAACTGGATTCTTGCAAGCCAGCCGAGCCAGTGGTGCAGCGCGCCCGACAGGTCGAGGAACAGCAACGTGATGCCCAGGAGGCAGAGCGCCCCCAAAGCGGTTCTTAGTTTTTTAAGCATATTCATTATAAGCCAAATCTTGCACAAGATAATGATTATACCGCAGATTTTCAACCTCCGGGCTTCAATTCCCTGAATTCTGGTTATTCAGCCCTCCCTGCCCGCATTTCTGGTAACTTCCCGCAGATTCCTGAATATGAGGCGTTGAGAGCGGCGTTCCGGCCAAAAGCGGGGCGAGGGGGTCAGTCAAGGACCACGAGGGCGATGGACTTGTGCGAGAAGGTAAGGCGGACGGAGTCGGCGCAGGCTCGGTTCAGGGTGGCCTTCCACCAGTTGTCGAACACGACGCCGGCGGTCTGCCAGACGAGGCCTTCTGACTTGATGTTCAATGAATTGTCGGGGCTGAATATGGACACGGCCCTGCCTTCCCCGACAAAGAGTTCGCAGGAATCGGTGATTGCGAAGGCCGTCGACCAGTCTGAAACCGCGTCCAGATATATTCCTTCATCGCCGGGGCAGCCGCTCGCACCGAAGCAGCGGGCATATTCCATCACCTGTCCCAGGTTGCCGATGGTGTGGTCCTCCCGTTTGCCTGTAGCAGCGAGGATGTGGACGGTCCGAACCTGCGGCCAGCGCTCCGTCAGGTAGCGGAAAGCCTTCGTCTGGTCGTTGCTTTCCTGCTCCTCGACCCGCACCGCGATGTCTGAATATTCAGAAAGCAGTTTCGGTGAGATGGAATCCATATCCCCCACGATGGCGTCGGGGTCGCGGCGGTCTGTGAATATCCTGTCTCTGTGCTTGAGAAATGTCTTCAGCGCTCCGTCGCAGCAGACGATTATGTCCGCCCTGCGGAGCAGCTCGCGGGGGTATTCCTTCCTGGGGAAGTCACCGTTTCCGATGATTACGGCTTCCATCACGCTTTCGTTCTGGCGATTTCGGCTTTGGATGTGCCTGCGGTGGTGGTGTAGGTCTCCGGCTCGCGGAACCCTGCGAGGAAGGCCTTGATGTCCATCCGCTTCTTGCCGGCGAGCTGGACATCGTGAAGGGCCACGGCTCCGTCGGCGGTCGTGATGTGCAGGTAGGACTTGCCGTCGGTGATGATCCGGCCGGACTCGCAAGGACCCGGAACAGGCTCGGTCACGGCTGTCGCCGAGAAGATCTTGAGCTGGGCAGGGACTCCGCCTTCGCGCACAAGTTCGGTGTAGGCGGCAGGATACGGGCTGAGGCCGCGCACCAGGTTGACCACCTGCCTGGTGGAGTCGTTCCAGTCGATGTGACAAAGTTCGCGGGTGAGTTTCGGAGCCGGTTTCAGCACCTCTGAGCCCTGGATGAAACTTCTCTGGACTCGGGTGTCCACATTGTGCTCGATGATGCCCTGGGTGGTCTGGACTACAAGTTCCGCCCCGATGGCCATCAGTTTGTCGTGTACGTCTCCGGCGGTGTCCGTCGGCGCGATGTCGATGCTCTGGCGCAGGATGATTCCGCCCGTGTCGATGTTCTTGTCGATCATGAACGTTGTGACACCGGTCCTGGCTTCTCCGTTGATCACGGCCCAGTTGATCGGGGCCGCTCCGCGGTACTGCGGCAGGAGGGCTGCGTGCAGGTTGAACGTGCCGAGCTTAGGCATTGACCAGACTTCTTCCGGCAGCATTCTGAATGCCACGACGATGAACAGGTCGGCTTTCAGGGCTTTAAGCTGGGCGAGGAACTCCGGATCCTTCAGCTTGACGGGCTGCAGAACAGGTATTCCGCGTTCAACCGCGAACTTCTTCACCGCGCTTTCTCCGACTTTCTGTCCGCGTCCTGCCGGCTTGTCGGCGACTGTCACGACGCCCACGACGTTGTATTTCTTGTCAAGCAGTTCCCGCAGCGGCTCGACCGCGAACTCGGGAGTGCCCATATAGACGATTCTCGTCTTCTTGAAAAATCCTGCCAACATGCTCTTTGTCTTTCTCCACCAATTCTTTATGCTGTCCATATTCGATATGTCCGTGTCGTGGATCGCCTTCCAGGTGAGGAACAATCCTATCGGAAGCAGGATCACGGCCGACAGGAACGCTCCTGCGGCGGGGCTGATGCTTCCGTCCCTGGCCAGTTTGACTCCCGTGATGTCGATGATCCAGTACAGGACGAAGAAAAGCAGCGAGACGATGGCCGAGATACCGATTCCCCCCTTACGTATCAGGGCTCCCAGAGGCGCACCGACGAAGAACATTATGAAGCAGGCCAGAGCCTGCCCGTATCTTCTTAGAAATTCGAGAAAGGTCCATCTCAGGCGCACCGTGTAGTCGAATGCTCCGAACTCGTAGGCCTCGAGGTTGGTCTGCAGCTGCTTCGCGTTTTCAGCCGCCCTTGACAGAGCCTCGGACGTGCTGCGTTCATCAGCGAAATTCAGATAGTCCGGATCCGAGAAGTTCCGGGATATTCCTGAAGCGGCAGTGTCCAGCTGCTTGTTCAGGGTGAAGAGGAAGGATGCGGCCGTCGCGGAGATCTGGTTGGCCTTGATGCTGTCCCTCTTGGCCATCAGAGAGTCTCTCTGCTCCTTCAGCTTCTTGAGCGGCAGGGCCTTGACCTGGTCGCCGTACCTCGCGCTGTCTGACTTCTGGAAAGCATAGTTCTCCAGCGCGATGACCATCTCCTGCTTGGTGAAGCTGATCCTCTGGAGCTGGAGCGATGTGTCCCTGAAACTTATCTCGTTGGTTTCCTGATAGTTGGTGCCGTTGTGCATCGTCAGGGTCAGGTAGGACTTGTCCTTGGACATCTTCATTATCGCAGAGTCTGCCAGGGTAAGCCGCTTGTTGCCTTCGGTATTGTGGTCGTAAAGCATCACCCCGTACATCATCCCCGTCTTGTCATTTCTGTTTTCGACGCGCAGAACGTAACCGTCCACGCCGTCGTAGAATGTGCCTGACGGAATCTTGATCTCTTCCTTGGTCTTGCCGATGTCGTCCCTAAGCGTGAATATCTCATTGTATGACACCGGCACGAGCTTGTTGATGACGAAGAAGGTGCCTATGCTGATGAAGAACGAAGCGATGAGAATCGGCAGCATCACGCGCAGGACGGAAACTCCGGCCGCCTTGAGTGCTATCAGTTCGTTGTTCTCGCCCATATTCCCGATGGTCATCATCGATGCCAGGAGCGTTGCGAGAGGGAGGGCTAGCGGCAGCACGGTGCAGCTTCCCCAGAAGAGGAATTCGGCGACGACTCCGAAACTCAGGCCCTTGCCGACCAGTTCGTCGATGTACACCCACAGGAACTGCATCACGAGGATGAAGATGACCACCAGCAGGATCATACAGAACGGCCCCAGAAACGAGGTCAGTATGAATCTGTCAATCTTCTTCATCCTGAATGATGTTTTTTATGAATATTCCCGTGTGCGTTGCGGTCGCTTTTTTTATGCCGTTGCGGTCTCGGCCATCTTGTCCAGCGCGGCTTGGATCCCTTCCGGATTCCTTCCGCCTGCCGTGGCGAGGCTCGGCTGTCCGCCGCCTCCGCCCTGGATGAACTTGGCCGCCTCCTTGATGTCCTTGGCCGCGTTGTGTCCGGCGGCGACGAGGTCGTTGGAATACATCAGCACAAGCTGCGGCTTTCCTTCGTGGCAGAATGCCGCCGCGAGGGCGAACCCGCTGACCTCCTTCTGGAGAATCGTTGCGGCTTCCCTCAGCATGGCAGGGTCGACGTCCCGGCTGAACTTGACAATTTTCGTTCCGTTGATGACTTCGGCGTTTTCCGTCAGCATCTTCGCGAACGAGGCTGCCTTTTCCTTGGCATATTCTTCGATCTTCTTCTTGGCGTCCGTGTTCTCCGCGATAAGTTTTGTTACGGCGGCTGCAACGTCAGGTGCGTTGTTGAACATCGTGCGGATGCCCTTGAGGGTGTCGCTGACCGTGTCGAGGAGGTTCTCGGCGGCCTCGCCGGTAACGGCCTCGATCCTGCGGACACCGGCGGCTATGGCTGATTCCGAGACGATTCTGAAGAAGCCGATGCGTCCTGTGGACGCGGCGTGGGTTCCTCCGCAGAGCTCGATGGAGTCACCGAACTTGACGACGCGCACGCGGTCGCCGTATTTCTCGCCGAACAGCGCTATGGCTCCCATAGCCTTCGCCTCGTCCATTGTGGCGTCCCTCTTCTCTTCCAGCGGGAAGTCCGCGCGGATCAGCTGGTTGACCCTGTGCTCAACCTTACGCAGTTCCTCGTCGGTCACCTTGGAGAAGTGCGAGAAGTCGAAGCGGAAGTAGTCCGGGCCGACGAACGAGCCTTTCTGCTCGACGTGTGTGCCGAGAAGCTCCCTCAGCGCGAAGTCAAGAAGGTGGGTTGCCGTGTGGTTCGCCGTGATCTTGAGCCTGCGCCCGGCATCGACTTTCAGGTTGAAAGTCCCGGTGCAGTCGGCAGGAATCTTTTCCGCTATGTGGATGGTCAGGTTGTTTTCCTTGACAGTGTTGAGGATTCTGACCTGTTCTCCGCCGTCGGAGATGATGACTCCGGTGTCGCCGACCTGGCCTCCCATTTCGGCGTAGAACGGAGTGCGGTCGAAGACAAGCTGGAACATAGTCTTGTTCTTCTGCTTTACGGTGCGCTGCTTGAGAAGTTTCACCCCCTCAAGTTCGAGACAGTCGTAGCCGAGGAACGCCTCTTCCTCTCCGTCGTTGTAGACGGTCCAGTCGCCGAATTCGTTGGCGGTGGCGTTGCGTGCCCTGTCCTTCTGCTTCTGAAGTTCGCGGCCGAAGCCCTCCATATCCACTGTGTAGCCCTTCTCCGAAGCGATGAGTTCGGTCAGGTCGATCGGGAATCCGTAGGTGTCGTAAAGCACGAAGGCATCCTCTCCCGGGATGGTCTTGGAGGCAGCGTTCTTGGCGATGTAGTCGTCCATCAGTCTGATGCCTCTGTCCAAAGTGCGCAGGAAGGACATCTCCTCCTCGCGGATGACACTCTCGATGAGCTTCTGCTGGGCCTTGAGTTCCGGATAGGCTTCTCCCATATCCGCTACGAGCTGAGGCACGAGGGAGCAGAGGAACGGCTCGTCGAAGCCGAGGAAGGTGTAGCCGTAGCGCACTGCGCGGCGCAGGATCCTGCGGATGACGTAGCCGGCCTTCACGTTGGAAGGCAGCTGGCCGTCGGCGATCGAGAAGGCTATGGCCCTGATGTGGTCGGCGATGACCCTCATCGCGACCTCTGTCTTGTCAGACTCGTGGTAGGCGTGGCCCGAAAGTTCCTCGATTCTGCGGATCATTCCGGAGAACACGTCCGTGTCGTAGTTGCTGGTCTTGCCCTGAAGCACCATGCAGAGCCTCTCGAAGCCCATACCGGTGTCGATGTTCTTGGCAGGCAGAGGTTCGAGCGAACCGTCGGCCTTGCGGTTGTACTGCATGAAGACAAGGTTCCAGATCTCGATGACCTGGTCGTTGTCCGTGTTGACAAGGTCCTTGCCCGGGATTCTTGCGATCTCCTCGTCCGGACGCAGGTCGATGTGGATTTCGCTGCAAGGTCCGCAAGGGCCCGTGTCGCCCATCTCCCAGAAATTGTCGTGCTTGTTGCCGAGGATGATGTGGTCCTCAGGCATCAGCTTCATCCAGGCCTGCCTGGCCTCCTCGTCGAGAGCGGTCCCGTCTTCTGCCGAACCCTCGAACACCGTGGCGTAGAGTTTCGTCTTGTCGATCTTGTAGACCTCCGTAAGCAGTTCCCAGGCCCAGGAGATGGCCTCGGTCTTGAAATAGTCCCCGAAACTCCAGTTGCCGAGCATCTCGAACATCGTGTGGTGCCTTCCATCGTGGCCCACGGCTTCGAGGTCGTTGTGCTTTCCGCTGACCCTGAGGCACTTCTGCGAGTCTGTTGCGCGTTTCGTCTTTGGCGTCGAGTTGCCGAGGAATATGTCCTTGAACTGGTTCATTCCTGCATTGGTGAACATCAGGGTAGGGTCATTCTTGATCACCATAGGTGCGGACGGCACCACCGTGTGTCCTTTGGATGCGAAGAAATCCAGAAATTGCTGTCGAATCTCTTTGGATGTGTACATATCTAAAAATCAATTAATTCATGAATATGCTCCCGTTTCTTTCCGAAATTTCTCTACAGAAAGGCACGGAATTGGCAAAATTATAACATTTTTCGCGAATTATCGCAAAAAAGGGTATATTTGTAAAATATGGGGAAATACATTCTCAATCCGGAAACCTTATTGTTCGAGCTGAAGGAGGTGTCTTTGAAGTCGAAAGTCTTCAAGGGCGTGCTTCTGCTTGCGGGCAGCGTGGCGATGGCCGTGCTGTACGTCTGGATATTCACGTCCGTCCTCGGCTATGATCTTCCAAAGACGGTGCTGCTGAAGGCGGAAAGGGCCAGATGGGAGGCAAGGCTCGACCTGATGGACAGCAAACTTGACCGCAGCGAGGAGATTCTTGAGGCCCTGAAGGTAAGGGACGATGACATCTACAGGTCAATATTCGGAATGAACGAGATTCCCGCCGAAGTCCGCAATGCTGGCACCGGAGGAGTTGACCGCTATTCCTATCTTGACGGTCTGGAGAAGGACAACCGCCTGAAGAACACGATGATGCGCATCGACAGGCTGACTCGTATGACCTGTGTCCAGAGCAAGTCGTTCGATGAGGTTTCTGCGGTTTCCAAGACGGCCGGCGATATGGCTTCCTGCATTCCTGCCGTGCCCCCGGTGATGCCGGATCCTTCCATCTACAGGCTGACCAGCCTTTTCGGCTACAGGTCGGACCCGTTCACCGGCAATGCCAAGATGCACACCGGCGTCGACCTGGCGATGAAGGTCGGCAATCCTGTCTATGCGACGGGTGACGGAGTCGTGGAGACGGTAGCCTTCGAGTTCTTCGGCTACGGCAACTGCATCACGATAGACCACGGCTTCGGCTACAAGACTGTCTATGCACATCTGAACTCTGTCAATGTCATTGAAGGAATGAAGGTCAAGAGAGGGGACTGCATCGCCGAGACCGGAAAGTCCGGACGCTCGAGCGGTCCGCACCTGCACTACGAAGTCGTCTACAAAGGCCAGAAGGTCAATCCTCTGAATTACTTTGACCTGTCGATGTCGAAGGATGAATATGCCGCTATGGTGAAAATGCGCAGGGAGGCTTCCGGCGCAGATGTCCGAAGGCGCGGTTTCAGCCTTGCCAGAAGATGATCGGGGATCGGAACAAAACAGGTCGGAGAAATGAGTCAGAAATATGAGTTTGACAGGACACGGATGGAGTTCCGCAAGGTGTCGCATTCCGTTCACACCGTCCTCGGGAAGGCTTTGAAATATTTTCTGGTGACCGCATCGCTTGCGGTCGTCTATTACATAGTGTTCTCGCTTCTGATCAGTACGGATTCCGAGCGGCGGCTCGAAAAGGAAAACCAGGCCTACAGGGATCTGTACGCCGATATGGTCAGGAAGGAAGGGCTTGTGGACGATGTCCTGAAGGGACTTGAGGCGAGGGACAACGAAATCTACATGCGTCTGTTCAATTCCCCGGCGCCGGACCTCGGCGGCTTGCAGGCGAGCATTGCCCTCTCCGACGCCGATTCAGTGTCCGACAGGCATATCGTTGAATACACGGCCCGGAAGCTTGACGACCTGGTCAAAGCGTCCGCAAGGATAGAGGAGAACCTGAAGACCGCGGTGGAAGAAGCTGGACGCAAGGGCTCCGGCCTTCCTCCGATGTCCATTCCTCTGGCGGATTTCGCCTACGCCCGCACCGGCGCTTCCCTCGGGCAGAGAATCAATCCTTTCTACAAGGTTTCCGTGATGCACGGAGGCCTTGACCTGATTTCCCAGCAGGGCGAGCCTGTTCTTGCGGCTGCGGACGGGACCGTCAGCGAAGTGGTCCATTCGAACAAGGGACTGGGCAATGTCGTGACCATCGACCACGGCAACGGCTATGTGTCGAGGTACGCCCATCTTGAGAACACCCGCGTGTCAAGGGGGCAGAGGGTCTCCAGGGGGCAGCAGGTCGGCCAGGTCGGGATGTCGGGCAATTCGTTCGCGCCTCATCTCCATTACGAGGTGCTCAAGGACACTCTGCGTCTCGATCCGCTGAACTGTCTCTTCGCTTCGGTCGGCCCGGATGAATATATGGGGATGCTTCTGATGTCCCTCAACACGGGGCAGTCCATGGATTGAGAATATTCAAGGAAAATTTGACGGAAGGCTGAAGCTTGATGAATGAAGCCGAATGAAATATTGACAGAATGAAATATTGACAAATGGATAAATTATACTACACGATCGGCGAAGTCGCCGAAATTCTTGGGGAAAGCACGTCGCTGGTCAGATTCTGGTCGAACTCTTTCCCGAAATACATCAAGCCCAAGAGGAATGCCAAGGGCAACCGTCTGTACACCCTCGAGGACCTCGACTGTCTCAAGCAGGTGCATCTTCTTGTGAAGGAACAGGGCCTGACCCTTGAAGGCGCATCGAAGAAGCTCGCCGCCGAGAGGAAGAAGGTTGACGGCCGCGTCAAGGTGCTGGACAGCCTGAAGGAGATACGCAGCCAGCTGGTCAATGTCAAAAAATCGCTGAAGTGATGAAAGTCAAGGACATCACCGCCGTAATCGAGCAGTTCGCACCTCTGGGCATCCAGGAAGGCTGGGACAACAGCGGGCTCATCGTGGGTTCTCCGGAACAGGAGGTCACCGGAGTGCTGCTGGGATTTGACTGCACGGCTGAACTGGTGGATGAAGCTGCGGCTTGCGGAGCGAACCTCATCGTGACTCACCATCCTTTGATATTCAATGGCATAAAGAAAATTTCACCGGAAGATCCTGTGGGACTCGCCATCATCAGGGCGATTTCTGCCGGGATTGCCGTATATGCCGCCCACACCACCGCCGACAAGGTGATCGGAGGAGTGAGCGGGGCTATGGCGCGCAGGCTGGGCCTTTCCGACGTCAAGGTTCTTGATGAAGAGTCCGAAGGTGTCGGGCTCGGCGCGGTCGGGACGCTTCCGCATCCGATGGACAGCCGTGAGTTCATTGAATATGTCAAGTCCCGATTCGGCCTCAAGGCGGTCCGCTGCTCGCATCTCCTTGACGTCCCTGTAACCAAGGTTGCGATGTGCGGAGGAGCCGGTTCGTCGCTGATCGGGAACGCTATGAACAGCGGAGCGCAGGCGTACATCTGCGGGGATGTGTCCTACCATCATTTCTTTACGCCTAATGACTTTATGGTTATTGACATAGGCCATTACGAAGGGGAAGTGGACATTGTGGATATTTTATTTTCTCTCATAAGCAAAAAATTTCCTACCTTTGCAATCCGAATCAGCAGGAATCTGGCTTCGGCCAATCCGGTGCTGTACTTTTAGACAAATATTTATCAGATAAGTATATGGCTACCAAAAAAATCAAGAAAGTCGAGACTCCTATAGACCAGAGAGAAACCTTCGTCTCGCTGCAGAAGAATTTCGCCGACTCCGAAATAAGCGTAGAGGAAAAGCTCAAGACGCTCTATGCGCTTCAGGAAGCGGATTCGGCGATTGACAGAATCCTGCAACTGCGTGGCGAACTCCCGTCCGAGGTTGAGGCTCTTGAAAATGAAATCGCCGACCTCAAGGCACGTCAGAGCCAGAATGCCGCCGTCATCGAAGCCTACAACCAGACGATTGCCGACAACAGGCAGAACATCGTTGACTGCGACGCCCAGATCGACAAGTACCAGCAGCAGCTGAACGACATCTCCAACAGCCGTGAATACGATTCCATCAACAAGGAGATCGAGAATCAGGATCTTCTGCGCCAGATCGCCCAGAAGAACATCAATGACGCCAAGACCGCGATCGCTGCCAAGAAGGACGACATCGAGTCGATGAAGGACTACATCTCCATCCGTACCGATGACCTCAAGGCCAAGAAGGAAGAGCTTGCGACGATCGTCGAGTCCACTTCTAAGGACGAGAAGAAGCTGCGCGCCGTCAGGGAGGAATGCGCCAAGAAGATCGACCCGAGAACCATGAGCGCCTACGACCGCATCCGCGGCAGCGTACACAACCATCTCGCCGTCGTTTCCGTCTATAACGGTGATTCCTGCGGAGGCTGCTTCAACACCATCACTCCACAGCGCCTTGTGGAGATCGCTTCCAACAAGAAGCTGATAATCTGCGAGCACTGCGGCAGAATCATTGTCAATCCTGATTTCGAATAGCATCTGATTCCGGATATGTCCGACCAGCCCGCAAGAACGAAGAAGAAAGCGAAGCCGGTCGACCTTGACGAAGTAGGGCGTGAGCTGGCGATGGGCAATATGCCCCCACAGGCCCTCGATGTAGAAGAGGCCGTCCTGGGTGCGATGCTCATTGAACCCTCATCCGTCGATATGGCGCTTGAGGAACTGACTTCGTCGTGCTTCTATTCTTCGCGCAACAGAACGATCTTCGAGGCAATCTCGGAACTTGTCAACAAGGATCACGCTTCCGTCGACATCCTGACCGTCAGCAGCAAGCTGCGCGAGAAAGGCAGCCTTGAGGATATCGGAGGTGCGGTGACTCTTGCCGGCCTGTCGGAAAAGGTAGGCGCGGCCGCCCATCTTGAATATTATGTCAAGATTCTCAAGCAGAAGAGTATCCAGAGAGACCTGATAACAGCTTCGTACGAAATCCTCAAGGATGCGTACGATGACTCCGTCAAGGTTGACGATCTCATCGACAACGCTCAGTCGAAGGTCTATAAAGCCATCCAGAACAATCTGAAGAAGGATGTCCAGGAAGTAGGGTCGCTGATCAACGAAGCAATGAAGGAGGTCGAGAGGAACCAGAAGGTCTCCGGCCTCAGCGGCGTGCCGTCAGGTTTCCCTTCCCTTGACAGGGTGACCAGAGGCTGGCAGAAGTCCGATCTTATCATTCTGGCCGCCAGACCTTCCGTCGGAAAGACGGCCTTCGCCCTGAACCTCGCAAGGAACGCCGCGGTTGACCATCATATGCCGGTCGCCGTCTTCTCTCTGGAAATGTCGGCCCTGCAGCTGGTGATGAGGCTGATGACCACCGAGTCGGGCCTTTCGGCCGACAAGCTCAAAGGCGGCGCGAAACTCGACCCGTGGGACTGGCAGCAGCTTGAGACCAGGCTGGCCGCCCTGTCCAAGGCTCCTCTGTACATCGACGACACCCCGAGCATCCCTCTGATGGAGTTCCGCACCAAGGTGAAGCGTCTGGTGAAGTCCAAGGACGTGAGGCTTGTGATCGTGGACTATCTTCAGCTTATCCAGGCCCCTGCGGAGTACAAGGGAATGCGCGAGCAGGCCGTGGCCGAGATTTCAAGGACATTGAAATCGACGGCGAAGGAACTGAACGTGCCGATCATCGCGCTGTCGCAGCTGTCCCGTGACGCTGTCAAGAGAACAGGCGGCAACGGCAAGCCGCAGCTGAGCGACCTGCGTGAATCCGGTTCAATCGAGCAGGACGCCGACATCGTGATATTCATTCATCGTCCTGACTATGTGGGTCTCGGAGAGACTCCTGACGGAAAGGAGACAACCCAGATCATCATCGCCAAGCATCGTAACGGCGAAGTCTGCGACATCGATATGCTCTTCAAGGCCGAGCAGGTACGCTTCGTGGAGCCGGGCGAGTCGCTCACTGCCCAGGCCGAGTCGATGGGGACCGAGTCCGCGATGAACTCCGCGATGAACGGCGAGTTTGACAACAATGCTGATTTCTGATATGGACAGGTTTGTTGGATTCGGCGCCGCCGCCTTCATATTCATTATGTCGTGTCTGCCTGTCTTTGCCGGCGACAAAGTGAAATGTCTTCCGGTCGGCAATCTGAAGGAGTCGGAACTTGCCTTCAAGGGGGGGGAGAAACTTGTGTTCACCATCCACTACAAATGGGGCATAATAAATGCCGACGTGGCGCAGGCCACCCTGAGCGTGGACACTATGGTGCTCAACGGCAGCAAGGTCTTCCACGCGTCTCTCACGGGCAAGACACAGAAATTCTACGAAAAATTCTTCCGCGTCAAGGAAGATCTTGATTCCTGGTTCACCAGGGACGGACTAAAGCCGATGAAATTCACGAGGTTCGCCAGGGAAGGGAAGTACACCTGCACAAACCTGTACTCCTATGACCGCACGCCTGGCGACGAGCACATAGACGCGGCTCTGAACACGTCCAGAAAAGGTGACTTTTCGGTGCGGCTGCCGCTTGACGGCTGCACTTTCGACCTTCCTCTGATGTACTACGTGCTTCGCAACGTCAATCTGGCGAAACTCAAGGAGGGGGAACGGTATCCGATGACCTTCGCGGTGGACGATGACGTGTACACGCTTCATTTCGTCTATCTCGGCAAGGAGAACAGGAAGGTCCCGGAGGTCGGGACTGTAAGATGCCTGAAGTTCAGTTTCGAAGTTCTTTCCGGAGAAGTGTTTTCGGGTGATTCCGACCTTTACGGCTGGTTCACCGACGACGGCAACAGGATTCCTGTCTGGTTCGTCGCTCCGCTCAAGGTCGGTCAGGTGCAGGGAAGGCTCAACAGTTTTTCGGAACTGAAGCACAAGTTCGATTCGATGGTCGATTCGACTGTCGAACCCAAGGTCGGACAATGAATGTCACGTAAGCGTTTAAGGAATATGTCAGCAAAGGAAGTGTCGCATAGGGGGAAGATCGTTTCCGTCGGGGACGGGAAGGTGTCCGTGCAGATCGTGTCCGAATCCGCCTGCGCATCCTGCCACGCTTCAGGTCTTTGCGGCGCTCTTGACTCGAAGAAGAAGATAGTCGAGGTCCCGGTTTCCGGGACCGGTTCGTTTGCGGTCGGGCAGGACGTCGAGGTTTGCCTTGGACTCAGGACGGGACTCAAGGCGGTCCTGTTTTCGTACGTGCTGCCTCTTGCGGTTCTTCTGGTCCTGATTCTGGTCTTGTCCGGGGCGGGACTGAACGAACTTGTATGCGGACTTGCCTCGATCGCGGGGGTTGCAGTGTATTACTTGTTGCTCTATTTCTGCAGGGATCGCCTTGCGGAAGGGTACGTGTTTTATATAAAGGAATAACTATTTATTTGGCTTTATGACAACAACAATCATCTGGACCATAGCTGTCATCACGGGCCTCGGCCTTCTGCTTGCGCTGGCCCTCTATCTTGTAGCCCAGCGGTTCAAGGTGGAGGAGGATCCTCGCATCGAAGAGGTCGAGAAGGTTATGCCCGGGGCGAACTGCGGTGGTTGTGGTTTCGCCGGTTGCCACGCTTTTGCGGAGGCGGCGGTGAAGGCCCCGAATCTGGACAACAACTTCTGTCCGGTCGGAGGCAATGAAACAATGAAGAAGGTTGCCGCTATTCTTGGCTACGAGGTCAAGGAGAAGGCTCCTATGGTGGCGGTAGTCCGCTGCGCGGGCACCTGCGCGGCCAGACCAAGGACGAATGAATATGACGGAGTTGCTTCCTGCAAGGTGAAGGCCTCCCTCTACGCCGGTGACACCGGCTGCCCGTTCGGCTGTCTGGGCTGCGGCGACTGCGTGGCCGCGTGCCAGTTCGGCGCGCTTTCGATGAACCCGGAAACGGGACTCCCTGAGGTGGATCAGGAAAAGTGCACGGCCTGCGGCGCCTGCGTCAAGGCTTGCCCTAAATCCATCATCGAACTCAGGGCCAAGGGACCGCGCGGAATGCGGATGTATGTCTCCTGCGTCAACAAGGACAAGGGACCGGCCGTCAAGAAGGCCTGCTCGGCAGGTTGCATCGGCTGCGGCATCTGCGCCAAGACGTGCACCCACGGCGCCATCGTCGTCGAGAACAATGTCGCCTACATCGACTTCACCAAGTGCAAGCTTTGCCGTGAGTGCGAGGCCATGTGTCCGACCGGAGCCATCGTGGGAGTCAATTTCCCAAAGCCTCTGGACAAGGATGCCGTCAAGGCCCGCGTGCAGGAGCGTCAGAAGAAGGCAAGAGAGGCTGCCGCTGCGGCCGCTTCCATAAAGAAGGAGGAACAGAACAATGGCTAGAAGAACATTCTCAATCGGAGGAGTGCATCCGAACGATGCCAAGATCTCCCGCAGTTGCGCTATCGAGGCTCTTCCGCTGCCTCAGACCGTTTACATCTCCCTGTCACAGCACATAGGCGCTCCGGCCAAGCCGGTCGTTGCCGTCGGTGACAAGGTCAAGGTCGGACAGCCGATAGCCGAGCCGGGAGGTTTCGTCTCGGCTTTCATACATTCCTCGGTTTCCGGAACCGTGAAATCCATCGGCCCGAGAAAAGACCTCGCCGGCAACGCCCAGACCTGCGTCGAGATCGCCGTCGAGGGCGACGAGTGGCTTGAGGGCATAGACAGGACAGACACCCTCGTGACAGAAATTCCTGAGGACGGCAAAGCCATCATCGAGAAGATCCGCCTTGGCGGAGTCGTAGGACTCGGCGGAGCCACCTTCCCGACCCACGTCAAGCTCAGCCCGCCTCCGGGAAAGAAGTGCGAGATGCTGATCATCAACGGATGCGAGTGCGAACCTTATCTGACATCCGATTTCCGCACCCTTCTTGAGAAGGGGGAGCAGGTCGTCGTCGGAACGGCTCTGATCAAGCAGGCTCTCGGCGTGGCCAAGGCCACGATCGCCATCGAAGACAACAAGCCGGAGGCGATCGAACATATTCAGAAAGTGGTCGCCGGCTTGAAAGGGAAATCCTCCGGATACGAAGGAATCGAGGTTCTTCCTCTGATGAAGAAATACCCGGAAGGCGGCGAGAAGCAGCTGATCGACGCCGTGATGCACCGTCAGGTGAAGTCCGGCGGACTGCCTATCGATGTGGGCGCTGTCGTTCAGAATGTCGCCACCGCTCTCGCGGTCTATGATGCCGTGCAGAAGAACAAGCCTCTGGTTGACAATTCCGTGACTGTCACGGGCGAGTGCTTCCCTAAGCAGGCCAACCTGCTGGTGAGGGTGGGAACTCCTCTGCGCTACATCATCGACTATCTCGGAGGTGTACCTGCGGATGCCGTCAAGGTCATCAGCGGAGGTCCTATGATGGGCAAGGCTATAGCCAACCTCGATGCAGCGACATTGAAAGGAACCGGTGCCCTGCTGTTCCTCACCGGAGAGCAGACAAAAAGACATCCTGCCGGCAACTGCATCCGCTGCGGAAAATGCGCGGACGCCTGCCCAATGGGTCTGGAGCCTTTCCTGCTCTACCGTCTGGCGAAGGCCGGAGACACGGACAGCCTCGAACGCAACGCCGTGCAGGACTGCATCCAGTGCGGCTGCTGCCTGTACACCTGCCCGTCGTACATTCCTCTTCTCGACATCATCAGCCAGGCCAGAGGCCAGGTAATGGGAATAATGAAGGCGCGTGCCGCAGCCGCCAAGGCCGCCGCTGAAGCCGCAAAAGCAAAAACAGTATAAGACTACATCACTATGGACAAATTGTTGGTTTCACCGTCTCCGCACATCCATTCCAAGACCACGACTGCGGTCCTGATGAGGGATGTCGTGATTGCGCTGCTGCCTGCGGTGGTCGTGTCGGTCGTGTTCTACGGACTGGCCGAGCTGCTGGTGCTGGCGGTCAGCGTCATTTCCTGCGTAGCACTGGAATATCTGATAACTAAATATCTGCTCAAGAAGCCTTCGACGGTAGGGGACTGGTCCGCCGCCGTCACCGGCATTCTTCTGGCTCTCAACCTTCCTGCCTCGACTCCCTGGTGGGTGGTTTTCATCGGAGCGGTCGTGGCGATCGGAATCGCCAAGATGACTTTCGGCGGTCTCGGACAGAATGTGTTCAACCCTGCTCTCGTCGGCCGTGTGTTCCTGCTGATTTCGTTCCCGACCTATATGACGTCCTGGAACATTCCGGGCGGACTTTTCGGTGCTGACGCAGTTTCGGGCGCGACTCCGCTCGGCGCGATCAACGAAGGCCTTATGAGCGGTTCCACCGTTCCTGAGATTATGGCTGCGAACGGGTATTCATATTCACAGATGCTCTTCGCCAATGTCGGCGGCTCCGCCGGAGAGGCTTGCGCCATCGCGCTTCTGCTCGGTTTCGTCTATCTGCTTGTGCGCAAGGTCATCAAGCCGTGGACGACTCTTTCCATTCTCGGAACTGTCGCTGCGGTTTCCTGTATCTTCTGGCTGGCCGATCCGTCAAGGTTCACAGATCCTCTGTTCAACCTTCTCACCGGCGGTCTGATCCTCGGTTCCTGCTTCATGGCTACCGACTACGTCACATCTCCTATGAGCACGAAGGGCTGCATCGTCTATGGCGTGGGAATAGGTTTCATCACATTGATGATCAGGTACTTCGGCTCTTATCCGGAAGGTGTGAGCTTCGCGATTCTGATAATGAACTCGGTGGTCCCGCTTCTGAACGCGTGGTTCCATCAGAAAAAATACGGGAGGGCATAGACTATGGCAGTCAAATCAAATCTTACGACAATGGTCGTCTGCCTGACGGTTGTCAGCCTCGTCTGCTCCGCGCTGCTCGGCGGTATGTACGCCCTGACTGCGGAGCCGATAGCTAAGGCCAACGCAGACATCCTCAAGGCTTCCATCGGAGCCGTTCTTCCGGAAGGCGGCGAGCTTTCCGAAGCGCAGCCTGTCGAAGTCGGAGGCCAGGCTTCTGAATATTATGTCAGCACCAAGGACGGCGTTCCGGTCGCCTATGCGGTGAAGTCCACTGCTGTCGGTTTCGGCGGTCCTCTCGTGCTGATGGTCGGCATCACGGCCGACGGTCAGGTTTACAACACCTCGGTCCTGTCCCACAACGAGACGCCGGGTCTGGGCGCCAAGTGCACCACCGATGAAAAGTTCTTCACGCAGTTCAAGGGTCTTGACCCTTCCGCCAGGAAACTTTCCGTCAGGAAGGACGGCGGAGACATCGACGCCATCACGGCATCCACGATCACGTCAAGGGCCTATGTTCTGGCCGTCGACAACGCGCTCAAGGCTTTAAGTTCAATTAAAGGAGAATAGAGTATGGATAAGCTTCATCTTTTCACCAAAGGTTTCCTGAAGGAGAACCCTACTTTCGTGCTTCTTCTCGGCATGTGTCCTACTCTGGCCACGACCACGTCGGCCATCAACGGCCTGAGCATGGGACTTGCGACCCTTTTTGTCCTGGTACTTTCCAACATCGCCATCTCTGCGATAGCTCCGGTCGTGCCTGACAAGGTGCATATTCCTGTCTATATCGTGGTCATTGCCACTTTCGTGACTATCCTCCAGTTCGCGATGCAGGCATACACTCCTGCGATGTACTCCACCCTCGGCCTTTTCATCCCGCTGATCGTGGTGAACTGCATAGTCCTCGGACGTGCCGAGGCCTTCGCCAACAAGAACGGAATCATCGACTCCGCCCTTGACGGACTCGGAATAGGCTGCGGATTCACCCTCTCTCTGACGGTTCTCGGAATTGTCCGCGAAATCCTCGGAAGCGGCTCCGTTTTCGGCCTCAAACTGATTCCCGGCGACGGAATCCTCGTGTTCGTGATGGCTCCGGGCGCTTTCCTCGCCCTGGGCTACCTTATGGTCCTGTTCAACAAAATCGCTAAAAAGAACTAAGTTATGGAATATTTCCTCATAATAATTTCGGCGATATTCGTCAACAACGTGATGCTGGCCCAGTTCCTGGGCACCTGCCCGTTCCTGGGTGTGTCGAACAAGATCTCCACTGCGACCGGAATGGCCGGAGCGGTCTGCTTCGTCATCACGCTGGCCACCCTGGTGACTTATCTCATCAACCAGTACCTTCTGGTGGCCTTCGGACTGCAGTTCCTCCAGACCATCGCGTTCATCCTCGTCATCGCGGCTCTCGTGCAGATGGTCGAGATCGTGCTGAAGAAGATCAGCCCTTCCCTCTATCAGGCTCTTGGAATATATCTGCCTCTAATCACGACCAACTGCGCCGTCCTTGGCGTCGCTCTCAATGTCGTGACCAAGGAGTTCGCTTTCGGCGGCCCTGCCCATATGCTGAATCTCGGCGAGTCAGTTGTCTATGCCTTCGCGACTGCCGTAGGTTACGGTATGGCTTTGATTCTCTTCGCCGGCCTGCGTGAGCACCTTGAAATGAACGATGTCCCTAAGCCGTTCAGAGGCATCCCGATAGCCCTTGTCACCGTCGGAATCCTCGCTATGGCATTTATGGGCTTCTCCGGGCTGGTTTAGTTCCCGTTTGTGTTTTTATTTTGTATATTCAGATATTAAGGCTATCTTGTGATAGATTTGTTAATAGTTTCTATTATGAAAAAAGCATTGTTGATTTTTGCAGTCCTTTTCGGTTGTGCAACGATAGCAGTAGCGCAGCCTAAGGCACTCGGTGTCCGCATCGGTTATGGTGTTGACCTCAGTTATGAAAACTATGCAGGCGGCTCCAACTTCCTGGAGTTTGAACTTGGTCTTGACAATGGCTACAAGGCAGACGCTTTCCACGTTGACGGTGTCTACAACTTTATGATTGCTGCGCCAGACTGGACCAGCGCCGGTTCCTGGGGATTCTACGGCGGTCCCGGAGCAAGCGTTTCAGTGTTCAACGGCGATGACGCCAACTCTGTCTATGCCGGCATCGTGGGCAACCTCGGACTTGAGTACACCTTCAACATTCCTCTTCAGATCTCCCTTGACATCCGTCCACGGCTTATGTTCGGGAACGGCGGTGTCTGGAGCGACGGAATCCTGAGCTTCGGCCTCGGTCTCCGCTACGCTTTCTAGAATGAACGGAAGGTCGTACTGAAACTGTTGAAAAAGGTTGACTGAAAGAAACTTTCAGCCAGCCTTTTTCCTTGTTCCACGGCATCGATGATCACAACCTTTCTTAGCGCTCGCTGATTCTTCCTGACGAAACAGACAGAGACACATCCACCTATGATGTAATGTCCATAGCCCGCGCGATCGTCGAGTACATCTTCTGGATCCGCTCCGACTTAGCCTCTGCACCCGAGGCAACTGTCGGGGCGAAATTTTTTGTCGGAAAATTTTGTAAAACAGAATAATTGATATACCTTTGCAGTGTATTACGATACTAATACAGTGTTATAATTAGATATGTAGTTTATTAAAATGTTGACAATTAATAATTTATCCTTCTCATACGGTGAAAATGCCGTGTTGAAGAACATCTCGATGGAACTGCGGCCGGGGAACATCTACGGTCTGCTTGGAGAAAACGGAGTTGGAAAGACCACTCTTCTGACTTTGCTCAGCGGCTTGAAAAAGCCTCTTGAAGGAACAGTTGACATCGACGGTCTGAAGCCTTTTGACCGTAAGCCTCGGCTGCTTTCAAAAATCTTCTATCTCGCGGATGCCGTGGCCGACATCTCAATGAAACCGGAGGAGTTTGCAGCAAACTACGGAATATTCTGGGATAAATTCTCGCTTGATTCATTCAACGCCCTTCTTGATCTTCTTGAGGTTCCGCGTGAGAACAGGATGGACAGGATGTCCACAGGCGAGCTGAAGAAGACCCACATCTGCTTCGCCCTTGCCACAGGCTGCGGGTACATATTCATGGATGAGCCGACAAACGGCCTTGACATCCCTTCGAAGGCGCAATTCCGCAAGGCGCTGCTGCAGTTTACTTCCGAGGATTCGGTAGTTGTCATCTCCACCCACCAGGTGAAGGATCTCGAGAGCGTGATTGATCCTGTCATAATCCTCGACCGTCAGGGAGTTCTGCTGAATTCAAGCCTCGCCGGGATTTCGGAGAAGGTCTATTTTGACTATGGCACGGAACTGAGACCGGGCGCGCTTTACAGTGAGTTCGTTCCTGGCGGATGCGTACAGGTCCTTCCGAACACGGGCGGAGCCGAAAGCAAGGTCAGCATCGAGGCTCTGTTCAACGCCGTCCACAAGAACAAGGCGTGGTTCGCCGCAGCATTCGGAAATCAGGGATGCACCGAACTTCAGGAGACTGTGTAATCCGGCATCCTGAACAGGCATTTGAAACAATCGACACTTTAGAATAACAATTTTATGAGCGATACATTTAATTTTTCCAGATTCGGAAAATATTTCGTGAGTGATTTCAGAAACACTTTCAACAAGGTTTGGCTTTCGGTTCTTCTCTATTCTCTCGCAGGCCTTTTTGCCTACCTTTTCTGCGGAGTGCTCCGTCTGTTCATTGAAGGCAGCTGGGCGTCTTATGGACTGGTCGGCAGGGTAATCACCTTCCTCGCCGTGCTGTACATAATGATAATGGTTCTTCCTTCCAAGGCCTACGGGTACTTCACAGACAAGAGGCAGGGGGAGTTCTTCTCGATGATTCCTGTTTCTCCGCTGGAAAAAGCAATCACAATGATTCTGAATACGGCCGTGATTGCACCTGTCGTCTATCTGGTGATCGCCCTTTGCGCCGATGCCCTGCTCTGTCTTGTGGACCCGCAATGCGGGGAAACTCTGGTAAGCCAGATTTCCCGTTTCTGTTTTACCTTGAATTGCAGTTTCAATCAGAACTGCGTTGAAGATGGGGACCTCGCGTTGTCCGCGGGACTGTTTTTCGCAGGGGTTGTTGTCAACATCCTAAGCTGGGTTCTTTCCTTCCTTCTCGGAGCGTTGTATTTCAAGAAAAACAAAATCGGTATGACCATCCTTGCGCTGATTCTTGTGTCAATGGTCAGCAGTATGGCATTCACTCCACTTATGCTCCATTTTGGAGAAGGTGTCCTCAATATGATGAACGATGCAGTTTTTCACGAGCTGTTGAATGGAGTTATGTGGGGAAGCCTCGCCTTGAGCACTGTCATTGTGATTGCAATGATGTTCTGGGTCTATTTAAGAGTTCGCAATGTCAAACGCTAATCCTGACGGCCATGGAATTCAACTCTAACAAACCGATATATCTCCAGATAGCTGATTCCATCTGTGAGAGAATCCTTTCCGGTGACCTTCGCAGCGAGGACAGAATCCCTTCTGTCCGTGAATATGGTGCCGAAACAGGAGTGAATCCGAACACTGTGATGCGAAGCTACGAGAAGCTCACTGCAGACGGGGTGATCTACAACAAGCGCGGCATCGGTTACTTCGTTGCGCCGGATGCTTCCGAGAAGGTGCTTGAAGCCTTCAGAAGCGATTTCCTTACCAACGAGTGGCCTGCCATCCGCCACAAGCTCGACCTTCTTGGAATATCCCTTACCGACCTTCCGACCAGTTAAGCCTGGCATCGTACGTAAAACAGCGGGTCGAAAAGTGAAGAATCGTCAGAAGTATGCTTTATGCAACGAGCAGTGACTTGGAGGGTTTCTTCACTTTGACATTGCGGCCTATCTCTCGATGGTCGCCTCGCGGTCAGGACCGAGGGAGATGATGCTGATAGGTACTCCGAGGTAGTCCTCCATGAACTTTATGTAGTTCCTGAAGGTCTGCGGGAGGGCGCTTTCCTCACGGATTCCGGTCAGATCGGCCTTCCAGCCAGGGAACTCGGTGTAGACCGGCTCGATCTCGGCCGCGATGTCGAACGGCACCTCACTGGTCTCCTTGCCGTCCACCTTGTAGGAAGTGCAGACCTTGATGGTTTCGAAATCGTCGAGGCAGTCGGACTTCATCATTATGAGGTCGGTCACTCCGTCTATCATCACCGTGTACTTCAACGCCACGAGGTCGAGCCAGCCGCAGCGGCGCGGACGGCCGGTGACTGCACCGAATTCGTTGCCTATCCTGCGGATCTTCTCGCCGGTCTCATCGAAGAGTTCAGTCGGGAACGGACCGCTGCCGACTCTCGTGCAGTAGGCCTTGAAAATTCCGTAGACCTTGCCGACCTTCGACGGAGCGACACCCAGTCCGGTGCAGACACCTCCGACAGTGGTCGAAGAGGAAGTGACGAAAGGATATGAACCGTAGTCGACGTCGAGCATCGAACCCTGGGCACCCTCGGCAAGCATAGGCTTGTCATTCAGCCAGCTGTTGACGAAGTACTCGCAGTCTATGAGCGTGAATTCCTTGAGGAACTCGACGGCGCTCATCCACTCGGCCTCTCCCTGCTCCGGGTTGCACTCATAGTGCAGGTCGGCAATCTGCTGGAGGTGCCTGGCCTTGAGTCTTTCGAATTTCTCTTTGAAGTCAGGGGCGAGAATGTCGCCGACTCTCAGTCCGTGCCTGCTGATCTTGTCCGTATAGGTCGGGCCGATGCCCTTAAGCGTCGAACCGATCTTGCCCTTGCCGGCTGCCGCCTCGCTGGCGGCGTCGAGAAGACGGTGCGTTGGAAGGATCAGATGGGCCTTCTTGGAGATGAACAGCCTCTCTTTCGGGTTGATGTTCATCCTCTCCACATTCGCGCACTCCTCGCGGAACGTCACGGGGTCAAGGACCACGCCGCTGCCGATGACATTGGTGGAACCTTCCCTGAATATTCCTGAAGGAATGCTGCGCACGACGAAGCTTTTGCCGTCGAAGTGGAGGGAGTGTCCCGCGTTCGGACCGCCCTGGAAGCGGGCCACGGCAGGGTAGCGTCCCGCCAGCACATCCACAATCTTACCTTTGCCCTCGTCTCCCCACTGGAGGCCGAGAACCACGTCAAGTTTTGAACTCATATTTGATAAAATTCGTTTGTTTTCAATCTGAACGGAATCAGAACGGAAGGTCGTCCTGCGGTCCGTCCTCCGCAGGAATGTCAACCGGATTTACGGGTGCCGGCTGCTGGACAGGCTGCTGTGCAGGCAGAGGCGCCGGTCCCTGGGAAGGGTAGGACGGTCTGGCGTAGGCCGGATTCTGCTGCGGCTGGCCGTAGCCGCCTGCGGCAGGCTGGTAGCCCGCGGCCGGAGCGTAAGCGGCTCCCGGAGTCTGGGCCGCCGGGTTGTCGGACTTCTTCCCGAGAAGCTGGATGTTGTCAACCGTCACTTCGGTTGTGCTTCTCTTGTTGCCGCTCTGGTCGGTCCACGTCCTGGTCCTCAGTCTTCCTTCGATGAACACCTGGCTTCCCTTGCGGATGTACTTTTCGGCGATGTCAGCCGAATTCCTCCAGGCTGTGATGTTGTGCCATTCCGTGTTTTCGCGAAGTTCTCCATTGCGGTCACGATAGCGTTCAGTCGTAGCGAGGGTGAAAGTGGCCACCTTCGTGGTTCCCCCGTTCGGGTTGTTTCCGTCAAGGTAACGTACTTCCGGATCTTTTCCAACGTTACCGATCAGCATAACTTTGTTCAGTGACATAGTACTGTCTGTTTAGATGTGAAATGATAAAACGTTCGGTCCGGACCACCCGGACAAAACACCGCAAGTTAGGTATTTTTTCCCGTTTTCCAGCCTGCTTCCGGCAATATTCTTTTATATCTTCTGCGGTCTTGTCTCTGTCTGTTTTTTTTGTTAATTTTGCACGTTTAACCATAATGTATTCGAAAGCAGAAAATGGATATGGAGGAAAAGATAGAGGAAGGTAAAACAGGCATCATCGAGCCGGTCGAGATCGATCACGAGATGCGCACGGCGTACATCGACTACTCGATGTCGGTGATCGTTTCGCGAGCGCTTCCTGACGTGAGGGACGGTCTTAAGCCGGTGCAGAGAAGGGTGCTTTTCGGAATGGACGGACTGAACCTGCCGTTCTCCGGCCAGACAAGGAAATGCGCCAAGATAGTGGGCGAGGTGCTCGGAAAGTTTCATCCGCACGGAGACTCGAGCGTTTACGATGCGCTCGCCAGGCTTGCGCAGTGGTGGAACCAGCGTTATCCGCTGGTCTTCGGCCAGGGTAACTTCGGTTCTATGGACGGTGACCCGGTGGCGGCCATGCGATACACCGAGGCCAAATTGATGAAGGTAGCCGAGGACGTGCTCGCTGACATCGACAAGGACACCGTCGATATGGCTCCCAACTTCGACGACACCGAACTGGAACCTACGGTGCTTCCTACAAAGGCTCCGCTCCTTCTTCTGAACGGTTCCTCCGGAATCGCAGTCGGAATGGCCACGAATATGGCTCCGCACAATCTGGGCGAGAGCTGTGACGCAATCTGCGCCTACATCGACAATCCGGACATCGACACCGAAGGCCTGATGCAGTACATAAAGGGGCCGGATTTCCCGACAGGCGGCATCATAATGGGCATCAGCGGAATCAAGGAAGCCTACGAGACGGGCCGCGGCCGCGTCGTCGTCAGGGCCAAGACCGACATCGAAGTGGCGGAAAACGGACGCGAGACCATCGTGGTGACCGAAATCCCGTATATGGTCAACAAGAAGGACATGATCGAGAAGATCGGCCAGATGGTCGAGGACAAGAAGATCGAGGGCATCACCTACGTGAACGACGAGTCTTCGAGGGAAGGTGTCCGCGTCATCATCCGTGTCAAGCAGGGCTGCAACTCCAACGTGGTGCTGAACACTCTTTTCAAGTACACGCAGCTCCAGTCCAGCTTCGCCTTCAACAATGTCGCCCTTGTCAACGGCCGTCCGAGGACTCTGTCCCTCAAGGACATCATCGCTAACTTCGTGGATTTCCGCCTCGAGGTCGTCGTAAGAAGGACAAAGTTCGAACTGGACAAGGCACAGAAGAGAGCCCACATCCTCGAAGGCCTTCTCAAGGCGATAGACGTGATCGACGAGATCATCAGCATAATCAGGCATTCGGCCAGCGTCGACGAGGCGAAGTCCGAAATCATCAGCCGCTTCGGCTTTACCGATGTGCAGGCTTCCGCAATCGTCGAGATGAAGCTCCGCCAGCTGACTGGACTCGAAAGAGAGAAACTTCAGGCTGAATATGACGAACTTGAGAAGTTCATAGCCCGCTGCAACGAGATTCTCGGCAGCAGCGAGGAACAGAGGAAGATCGTCAAGGCCGAGACTATGGAACTGAAGTCCAAGTACGGTGACAAGAGAAGGACCGAGATCCGTCCTTCCGCCGAGGAATTCAATCCGGAGGACTTCTATGCCGATGAAGATGTCGTGATCACCATCTCCCATCTCGGCTACATCAAGAGGACTCCTCTCACTGAGTACCGTACACAGGCCCGCGGCGGTGTCGGAGTCAAGGGAAGCTCCACCAGGGACGGAGACTTCATCGACCACATCTACATCGCGAACATGCATTCGACGATGCTGTTCTTCACCCAGACCGGCCGCTGCCACTGGCTCAAGGTTTACGAGATTCCTGAATTCTCAAGGTCATCGAAGGGCCGCGCCATCCAGAACCTTCTGAATATTCCTGACGACAAGATAATGGCTTACATAAACGTCCGGACGCTCAAGGATCAGGAATATGTCAGTGCCAACAACATTGTGCTGGTTACAAAGGAAGGAGTCATCAAGAAGACATCTCTGGAGGCATATTCACATCCGAGGACCGCTGGAGTCAACGCCATAAATCTCCGTGAAGGCGATGAACTGGTGGAGGCGCTTCTCACGAACGGGCGCGAGGAAATCCTTATCGCCGCACGCGAGGGTCGCTGCTGCCGTTTCGACGAGACGGACGCGCGTCCTATGGGTAGAAATTCCACCGGTGTGCGTGGCATCAATATTGAAGCGGACGACGAGGTTGTCGGAGCGATAAACTATGACCCGGCTTCTGAAGATGCCGCGGCCCACACAGTGCTGGTAGTCAGCGAACACGGCTTCGGAAAACGGACCGATTTTGACGAATACAGAATCACGAAGAGAGGCGGGAAGGGAGTCAAGACAATCAACATAACCGAGAAGACAGGCAAGCTGATTGCGATAAAGAACGTGACGGAGAACGATGACCTGATGATCATCGAGAAGTCCGGACTCACGATCAGGATGTCGGTTTCTGACATCCGCATCGCCGGAAGGGCTACCCAAGGCGTCAAACTGATCAACATCAAGGAGGGCGACTCGATCGCCGCAGTCTCCACTGTCGGGCGGAACGGAGAAGAAAACAAGGAAACGGCGTCAGAAGGTACGCCTGAAACCACTGCAGAATAATTTATACAACAAAATCACCACTAGTATGAAAAAGACATTGATCATTATGGCATTGCTTGCTTCCTTCCAGGTCGCGAATGCCCAGTCTAATGTGAATTCCGCAGCCAAGGCCGTGGAATCAGCCCTCGCCGCTACCCAGAACGAGAAGAAGGCAGTCAAGGTGGCTACTTGGACGACTCTTGCACAGAAATACCTCGACGCTTACAACGCACCTGCTGCAAACGTCTGGGTAGGAGCCGACCATAACGCGCTCGCGCTTTCCATGGGCAGCGAGAAACCGTCTTCAACCGAGTCTGTTGTCCTTGCAGGCACACAGTACACAAAGGAGGTTTACGAGAACAAGAACCTTTATTTCAACGGATCGGGCGTGCTTTCGATCATCGAGATCACTAAGCCTGTAGTCGAGAACGCTCTTCCTAAGGCTCTTGAGGCTTTCGCGAAGGCCAACGAACTTGATGTCAAGGGTTCCAAGACCAAGGATATCCGCGACGGCATCAAGCTCATCATCGAAAAGCTCAACCAGGATGCCTACAACGCCTACACCTTCGGAGACATGAAGAAGGCGCAGGAATGCTTCGAGGCTGCTGCCAAGGCCAGCGAGCAGGCTCCTTACAGCCAGATCGACACCAACTCTCTCTACAACGCCGCATTCACCGCGTGGAGCGCAGGTGACAACAATCACGCAAAGGATCTTTTTGAGAAGTGCCTCAGCTACAACTACTATGCGGAAAACGGAGAGGTGTTCGCGAAGCTTTCCGACCTCGCAGCCAAGATTGACACGACCGCTGCCGGCAAGGCCGCTTCCAAGGATTATCTTGAGCAGGGATTCGCAAAGTTCCCTACCAGCGAGAGCATCGTTTTCGGTCTCATCAATTTCTATATGACCAGCGGAGAAGGCACCGACAGGCTCTTCGAGCTTCTCGACCAGGCCAAGAGCACGTCTCCTGACAATGCTTCCCTCTATTATGTCGAGGGTCAGGCTTACAAGCAGCTCGGCAACCTCGACAAGGCCGCTGCCTCTTACGACGAGTCCGCAGCCAAGGATCCAAAGTATGTCTATGCCTACATAGGAAAGGGGCAGATGTACTACGAGAAGGCTCTCGATCTTCAGGACAAGGCTCAGAACGAACTTGACGAGGCCAAGTATATGGCTCTCACCCAGGAGTTCGAGGTTACTCTGAAGAACTGCATCGCTCCGTTCGAGAATGCCTATGAAGTCTGCGAGGACCAGGCCATCAAGTCAACCATCGCCGAGTACCTCAAGCAGATCTACTACCGTCTCCGTGAGCAGAGTCCTGAATATCAGGCCGGCTACGAGAAGTACAACGCCATCCTGAACAACTAGTTCCCGAACTGGCTTTCAATACAATAAGTGGATAGTCAAGTGTGGCCGCAGGAAACCGGCCACACTTTTTTTGTTTTTATCGTGAGCTTGTACCCTGATTTTACACAAGCTTCTTTTATCTTTGCAGAAATCTGATATGAACTCGGCTTATGACACCTTTTCTTAAACAGGTAACGGAGCATTATATGGCAGGCGGGAATGTCGCCGGCCTGTGCTTCATATTCCCGAACAGGCGCAGCCAGGTCTTTTTCACCAAGTATCTCGGAGAGGCGGTGAAGGAGTCCGGAAAGCCTGCCGTCGCTCCTGAAATGATGACGATCAACGATTTCTTCTTCGCATTGTCCGATGAAAGACCCGCTGACAGGGTGAACCTTCTGCTGGAACTGTACGACTGCTACAGGAAGCATAATCCCAAGGCCGAGCCGCTGGATGAATTCGTGTTCTGGGGGGACATCATCCTCGGTGACTTCGATGATGTGGACAAGTATCTGGTCGATCCGGAGAAGCTGTTCGCCAACATCTGCGACTTCAAGAGCATCCAGGATTCATATTCATACCTCACCGAGAACCAGAGAAAGGCGATTGAGAGTTTTGTCGGCCATTTCAGCAGCGGAGGGAAACTGACCGTGGACCTCGGCTCCGACAACCCCGGCGTCAAGGAGCGCTTCCTTCAGATCTGGAACATCCTTCTGCCTCTGTACCGGGATTTCCGCGGCAGGCTGGCCGCCGAAGGTCTCGCCTATGAGGGTATGGTCTACCGCAGTCTGGCCGACAGGCTTGAAGACGAGTCTGCAGTTGATGTGCTTTCGGAGGCATTTCCGAATGTCAGGAAATTCGTGTTCGTAGGTCTCAACGCCTTGAACGAGTGCGAAAAGAAGGCGATGCGCAGGATGCGCGACGCAGGCCTGGCCGAATTCTGCTGGGACTATTCAAGTCCTATGGTCAAGGATCCGATGAACAAGTCCTCGTTCTTTATGTCCAGGAACGTCGTGGACTTCCCGCAGAGTTTCGAAATTGATGCTGAAGGGCTGGAAGTGCCTGAAATCGAAGTGATCAGCGTGCCGTCGTCGGTAGGGCAGGCAAAACTGATTCCGTCAGTCGTCAAGGACGGGCGCTGCGCAGTCGTGCTGCCGGACGAGTCGCTGCTCGTGCCTGTGCTGAACTCGATTCCGGACAGCATCAGGGATGTGAATGTCACGATGGGCTATCCTATGAAGGGGAGCGCCTTCTTCGACTTCTTCAATCTGGTGTCGGCGATGCAGATGCACCTTCGCCGGAAGGACGGGAAGTGGTACTTCTACCACACCCAGGTCTGGGCATTGTTCTGCTCGGGCATATTCAAGAAAATCACTGCCGGCGACGAGGCTGTAAAGGAAAAGGTGAAGGCCGTCAAGAATGGCAGGAAGTACTACATCCCGCAGGATGAGCTGTCCGGAATTCCGCTGTTCGACCTGCTTTTCCGGCCGGTGGTGCAAGACACGAAATCCTCCGATGCGGAGCAGATCGCGGCTCTCGCCGAGTACCAGAAGGCCATCATCAAGGGCATTGCGCCGCATCTGGCGCAGGACAAGTCGATGGCGATGGAGCTCGAATTCGCCAAGGCTGCGTACAATGCAGTGAACAGGCTGCAGTCCGTCGGACTCGGAGTCCTGCCGTTAACCTATGTAAAACTGCTGGGGCAGCTGTTCGGCCCCGTTTCCGTACCGTTCAACGGCGAGCCTCTCAAGGGTTTGCAGATTATGGGACCGCTGGAAACCAGAGCATTGGACTTCCCGCAGGTGATGATTCTATCCTGCAACGAGGGAATGTTTCCGAGACGGAGCGTCAGTTCCTCGTTCGTGCCTCCGGAACTGCGCAAAGGATTCGGCCTTCCGACCTACGAGTTCCAGGACGCCGTCTGGGCCTACTACTTCTACAGGCTTCTGCAGAGGGCTGGGAAGGTAACCCTTGTCTATGATTCAAGGACCGAAGGCCTGAAGAACGGAGAGGAGAGCCGTTACATCAAACAGCTGCAGTACCACTTCAACGTGCCGATGAAACGGTCGTTCGTGAAGGCCAACGCATCCGGAGATTCATCTTCGGACGACATCCCGAAGACGGCGGAGGATGTGGAAACCGTTCGCAAATCCAACCTGTCCGCTTCTGCCTTGAAAAACTATCTCGACTGCCCTGCCAAGTTCTATTATCACACGGTCAAGAAACTGCACAAGACCGACGAAGTTTCCGAGGATCTGGACTCCGGAATGCTCGGAAACGTGTTCCACAAGACGATGGAGCGGCTCTATTCGCCTGAGACGGCAGGCGGGAAGATGGTCACGGTTTCCTACCTCGCCTCACTGCAGAAGAGGCGTGCGGAAATCAAAAGTATTGTCAATGGTTTGATTCTGAATGAACTCCATTCCTTTGAAGTGACGGGGCGCGACCTTGTCGTGCAGGATGTGATCGTTGAATATGTCCTCAAGACCCTGTCCCGGGATCTTGAACTCCTGAAGTCCACCGGCTCGGAAGGCTTCGACGTTCTGGGACTTGAACTCCAATGCGAATGCAGGATCGACGGTTTCAGCTTCATAGGCTTCATCGACAGGCTGGACAGCCTGCGGCCGGGCGAGGTCCGTGTCGTGGACTACAAGACCGGAAAGGTGGAGGACAAGGATGTGAACATCACGGACTCGAATGCAGCCGAGGTGGTCGATGCCTTGTTCGGCCCGGTCAACAAGAGCAGGCCCAAGATCGCTCTGCAGCTCTATCTCTACGACGTGTTCTGCTCAGCGCGCAATGATTCCCGTGGGGCGCGGCTTGTCAACGTCATCTATCCTCCGGCCAACCTCTTTACGGAGCAGGTGAAGGAAGTGCCTGTCAGCGGGGAATTCATGAATATGACGAAGGACAGGCTCCATTCCCTTCTGGCGGAGATAGCCTCGGTCGACGTCCCGTTCCGCAGGACGGAGGAAAAGGAAACTTGTGAATATTGTGATTTCAGAATGATCTGTGGAAGATGATACGCATAATGAAGGCATCGGCCGGTTCCGGTAAGACCTACAACCTGGCCAAGACATACATCAGGCTCCTTCTCACTGACGAGGAAAGGTACTCCTACAGGCATATTCTTGCCGTGACCTTCACCAACAAGGCCACTGACGAGATGAAGAACAGGATCCTGAAGGAACTGCACGTGCTGTCCACCGACACAGCGGGCTCTCCTTATACCGATGACCTGCTCCCGCTGTTCGGTTCCGAGGAGAAGCTGCGCAAACGTTCATCGGCGGTGCTCTGCGACATCCTGCACGACTACGGCGCTTTCGCCGTCAGCACCATAGACCGCTTCTTCCAGCAGACTCTGAAGGCTTTTTCAAGGGAGATCGGCCAGTTCTCGTCCTATCAGGTCGAACTGGACAAGGATTCCCTGGTGAAGGAGAGCGTGGACAGGGTGCTTGACTCGCTTACCGCCGACAACAAGGAACTTCTTTCCTGGCTGACGAAACTTGCGATGGAGGACCTCGAGAGAGGCGACAGGTACAATCTCGAGAGCAAGCTCAACGAGATGGCCCTGAACCTGAAGTCGGACGAACACCGTGAGGCCGTCGAGAAATACGGCATAGACGAGGATGCTGAATATTCAAAAGACAATCTCGAGAAGACCGGGAAGGCTCTTTCGAAGGTCGTGGCGGATTTCGAGAAGGATGCGAAGGATGCTGCCGCCGCTTTCGTGAAGGCGGCGGGTGAGGGCGGCCTCGCTTCGGGGGATTTCTCCCGCTCTTGCTTCAAATCCGTCTATGCCGAGGCTGAAGTAAAGCCGAAGGACGGCCTCATCTACCCGACTGACGCGGTGCTGAACAAGCAGGAAGATTACAACGCCTGGTTCAAGAAGGCCGACAGGCCTAAGTACGCCCATCTTGAAGGGACGTTGATGCCCCTTCTGCAGAATTATTGCTCGCTGCTCACCGGGGCGAGGTACAGGGCGTACCTGACCGCCGGCAAGATCCGGAAGATACTCGGCGAGATGGGAATAGCCAGCGACCTCTACCGCGAGTTCGCGCAGCTGATGAAGGAGAAGAACGTCCTGAGCATCGATGACTCCAACGTGATTCTGAGGAACATAATCGACGGCACCGACGCTCCGTTCATCTACGAGAAGCTCGGAGTCCGTTTCGAGCACTTCCTGCTTGACGAGTTCCAGGACACGTCCCGCATCCAGTGGGACAATTTCCGTCCGCTGATCGCCAACAGCGTCGCCCAGGGACGCGAGAACCTGATTGTCGGCGACGTGAAGCAGAGCATCTACCGGTGGCGCGGCTCGGACTGGAGGATGATGGCGAAGGAGGTGCAGGGCGAATTCACGGAGAGCGGTACGGAGACCCTTGACAGCAACTACCGCAGTTTGAAGAATATAGTCGAATTCAACAACGCATTCTTTGAATATGCTCCCAAAGTTCTTGACGATATGCTCGGCGAATCTCCCGACGGAGTCGATGCCTACAGGGTCGCGGACATCTACGCTGACGAAAGCCAGGCCGTGAAGAGCAAGGACTCCGCCGAAGGAAGCGTGGAGGTGATTTTCCGCGACAAGGATTCCATCCTTGAAGAGGTGCTCGCCGCCGTCCGCAGAGTGAACGAAGCCGGAGCGAGGCTCGGCGAGATCACTGTCCTCGTCCGCAAGAACAAGCAGGGCGGCGAAGTCGCCAGATTCCTGATGGACAACGGAGTGAGCGTCATCACTGACGATTCACTCAGCCTGAAGTCCTCGGCCATAGTCCGCAGGACGGTGTCGCTGATCTCTTCCGTCGGCAATGAGGACGACTCCATAGGCTCTTTCCTGGCCGGAGAGATGGGCCTGGATGTCAGGAACATTTCCTACATCAGCCTTTCCGACCTCTGCGAGCGGATTCTGCGTCTGCTCAAGGCGGGGAATCCGGAACTGTTCGAGTCCGAGACTCAGTACATCCAGTCTTTTATGGATTTTGTCCAGGACTATGTCTCGGCGGGCAGCAACGCCCTTGACGGTTTTCTGAAGGCATGGCAGGACTCAGATCCGAAGATCAGTTCTCCGTCCGACCCTGATTCGGTCAGGGTTATGACCATCCACAAGTCCAAGGGCCTGGAGTTCAGCCACGTAATCTTCCCCTATGCCGAAGGAGTCGAGATGTTCCGCAAGGGCACCAGCCGCTGGGCCAAGCCAGACGTGAAGGGTACCGAGCTGGAGGGCGTGGCCGACGGTGTCTATCACGTCACGCTCAGCCAGCCGAAGAACGAGCAGTCCCTCTTCACGAGCGAAAGCTTCGCCGAGACGCAGTACCAGTACATCGACAACATCAACACTCTCTATGTGGCATTGACCAGAGCCGTGCGTGGACTGACCGTCATCGCCGCCCTGCCGTCGAAGAAATGCCTTGACGCCGTCGCCGATATACCTTGCCTTGACGGAGTTCCGGACGAGATTGAACTTCCTGACGGAGGCTTTTCGGATTTCTCGCAGGTGCTTTACTGCTATCTGCGCACCCGTGGAGCCGCCCTCGGATATTCATTGAAGGAAGAGGAGGGGAGCATCGCCTTTTCGAAGGGAACTCTCTATGACTATACTTCTCTCGTGAGGAAGGCGGCGGCGGTTTCCGAGCTGATGCCGGGCTACCCGTCATTCCCTCTGAATCCGGAATCGGAAGAGGATGCGGATGCCGATGCCGATGTCCGCGAGCGCGGCAGGCTCAAGTTCAGCGCCGATTCGGTCGATTTCTTTCTTGACGGGGCGAGGGAGGAGGCGCGTTTGAACGGTACCGTGCTTCACGGGATACTTTCGGAGGTCAGGACTCCTTCGGACATCCCGGTGGCGGTAAGACGCGCCTTCGAGGCGGGCGACATCGATGCAGGACGTGAAGAGGAGTATCTGAATATTCTGACAAAGGCCGTCGGGGCCCATCCTGAATGGTTCCCCGCAGATGGCGAAGGCGTGTTCAATGAAACCCAGCTGATTGACACTGACGGAGAAATCCGGCGTCCGGACAGGGTTCTCGTGCGTGACGGCAAGGTCACCGTCATAGACTACAAGTTCGGCGGCAGGAATCCGCGCTATGCCCGTCAGGTCGCCCGCTACGCGGACATCTACCGCAGAATGGGCTATGAGGAAATAACCGCTTCAATCTGGTACGTGATGACGGATGAGGTGGAACAGGTGGTACAGGCGGAAAAATTTGCTATCTTTGCACATTAACACCTTATTTTTATGGAAGCGAACGAGAACTCTATAAAGCTTTACTACAACACGGAAAAGGAGAAACTGCAGATGCCCGAGTACGGCCGCATCGTGCTGAATATGGTCGAGCAGGTCAAGGCCATTCCGGACCGTGACAAGAGAAGCGAACAGGCAAGGGCCGTGGTCAAGGTGATGGAACTGCTCAACCCGCAGGTGCACACTCAGGAAAACTACGCGCAGAAGCTCTGGGACCACCTTTTCATGATCGCCGGCTATGACCTGGACATTGACGCTCCGTTCCCTGTCCCTCATCCGGAGACCAAGAACGAGCCGCCGATGAAGATTCCGATCGATAAGACTCCCGTGCGCGCCAATCATTACGGGCGCAACATAGAAAGCATCATCGACCTGATTGCAGGCGAACCGGACGGAGAAGTCAAGACCGCCCTGATCCGTTCGCTTGCCATCTATATGAGGCAGCAGTACCTTATCTGGAACAAGGACAGCGTCGCGGACGGGACGATCTTCGCGGACATCGAAAAACTGTCCGGCAACAGAATCCGGGTGCCCGAAGGTCTGGAACTGCCTGAAATCTCGTTTGATTCCAATTTTTCACGTCCCGGCCTCAATCTGAACCCTAAGCAGAATCAGAACAGAAGGAATGCGGGCAGGAAGAACAACAACGTCAACAATCGCAAAAACCGCAAGTAATGCTGCGATTCTGGAAAGATATGGACGAAGACGACAAGGCGAGGCTGGTCAAGGTGACCGGCCTTGCAGTCGCTTTGTTTGCAATCTTCACCCTTCTGGCAACGGTTTCCTATCTGTTCACCTGGAAAGTTGACCAGAGCGCGCTTGCTGCAGGGGTAGGCGACGTTTCCGTCGATGTCAGCAACCTTGCCGGAAAGCTCGGCTTCCGCTGGGCTCATCTGCTGGTGTGCCGCTGGTTCGGTCTAGGCAGCCTTGCCTTCATTGTGATACTGTTTGCGGTTTCCGTCAGGCTGCTGATGAAGCGCTGGCACTATTCTATGGTCCGGACAGTCCTTCTGACAGTGACAGGAGCGATGATAGCGTCATTTGTCCTTGCATTCTTCTCCGGTGCCCTCGGCTTGAGTAATGCCTTCGGCGGCGGCCTGGGCGGCCAGTGCGGAGAGTCGGTGGTCAAATGGGCCGGATCCATGCTCGGTGAAGCTCCTACAGGACTGGTACTTGCGTTTCTTGTCTTCATCTGGCTGCTTCTTGCAAGCCGGCGTTTCTCCTCCTGGCTTCTTTCTTTTGGAAAGACTGCGGAAGAGAACTCTGACGGGAACGGCCGTTCGGCGCCTGCAGGCTGTGCCGAAGCCCGTCAGTCCGGCCGTCAGACGGAACAGTCCTCCGGACACAATGCAGGACAACCGTCCGTGCAGCCTGCGGAACGTCCCGAGGAGTGTACCGCGGAGCAGCCGCCGAGCCGGCCGCTGCGTGCAGCGGATGGCAGTTCGGTGCTCCGTCAGCCGGAGCGGCAGAATGCGCCTGCGGGTTTGCAGCAGACTGACGACGGGAAAGATGCCGGAATCGAGGTCATCAAGGGCGACGGACTCAGCACCAAAGTCACGAAGGAACTCGAGCGAATAAATGTCCGGGACGAACTCCCTGACTACAAGTTCCCTTCGCTGGAACTGCTTGACACATATTCATCGAACAGACGCGATGTTTCTGACGAGGAACTTGAAAGGAACAACAACAGAATCCGCAACGCCCTCGAGAACTACAGGATCCAGATAATGGACGTCAAGGCCGTGGTCGGCCCGACTGTCACCCTTTACAAAGTCTATCCGGCTCCGGGCGTGAAGATCGCCGAAATCAAGAAACTGCAGGAGGATTTGGGTATGCATCTCCACGCAAGGGGAGTGCGCGTGGTCGTCCTGACCGACTGTGTCGGGATCGAGGTGGCCAACGACTACCCTTCGATAGTCCCTATGCGCGCCGTGCTCAACGATGAGGCGTTCAGAACCAGCAAGGCCGAACTTCCTGTCGCAATCGGCTACACGATTCAGCAGAAGGTCAAGGTCTTTGACCTGGCCGATGCGCCGCACCTTCTCGTGGCCGGTGCCACGAAGCAAGGCAAATCGGTAGGTCTCAATGCGATAGTGACTTCTCTGCTCTATTCGAAGCACCCTTCTGAGCTTAAGCTGGTGTTCATCGACCCTAAGATGGTGGAATTTTCATCTTACGCACGTCTTCTCAAGCATTATCTTGCGGTTCTCCCTGCAAACGATGAGAATGAAGAGAAGAGCAACGCCATCGTCAAGAAGGCCGACAAGGCCGACAAGATACTTAGGTCCCTGTGCCTGGAAATGGACCAGCGTTACGAACTGCTGAGTCTCGCCGGCGTTCCAAACATCAAGACCTACAATGAAAAATACAGGAACCGTCACCTTCTTCCGACGGACGGACACAGATTCCTGCCGTATCTCGTGACGATCATCGATGAATATGCCGACCTGACGATGTCCGTAGGCGGAAGCGGCGAAGCCAAGGCCGTTTCCCGCAGCATCACCACTTCCATAATCAGGCTTGCGCAGAAGGGACGTGCTGCCGGCATCCACGTGATGCTTGCAACGCAGCGACCTTCCGTGGATGTCATCACGGGTCTGATCAAGACCAACTTCCCTACCAGAATAGCGTTCAGGGTGGTGTCCAGGACGGATTCCGCCACTATTCTCGACTCTCCGGGAGCCGAGAAGCTGATAGGCAAGGGAGATATGCTCTACTACGCCGGCGTCGAGATGGAGCGAGTCCAGTGCGCCTACATCGACAGCGAGGAAATCAGAAGGCTGACTGAATATATCGGCTCGCAGGAAGGCTATAAGAAGAGTTACAACACTCCTTACTACCTGCCTTCGGTCGATGACGAGACCGAGGACGGTTCGGGAGGGCTCGTCGATATGAAGAATCTTGACGAGCGTTTCGAGGAAGCTGCGAGGATGGTGGTTATGAACCAGAGGGGTTCCACGTCCGATCTTCAGCGCAGGCTCGGAATGGGCTATGCCAAGGCCGGCCGTGTCATGGACCAGCTGGAGGGGGCCGGCGTGGTGGGACCGCAGGAAGGCTCCAAGCCGAGACAGGTGCTGATTTCCAGCCTTGACGAACTGGAAAAGGTTCTTGACGCCTACAGAAATCAGAAACAATAATGAGAACAATCTGCAGAATATTCGCTGTTGCCGCGCTTTTTGCGCTGAGCACGGCCGCTTCCGCCAGAAGCAGGACGCTTTCCGATTTCATCGAAAAGGTTTCCGGTTCGCTGGTTTCTTTCGATTACGCCTATTCGATGCCATCCGGGAAGACGAAGATGACCGGCAGCGGTAAAGTCAGGGTGCTGGGCAGTTCATTCCGGATGGAAGGCAACGGGCTGGAAATCTGGTGTGACGGAAAGACCAGATGGACGGTCGACAGGATTTCTGAAGAGGCCCTTGTCGAGTCCGTCGATGATTCCGGGGACAGTTTCTCCACCAATCCTGCGCTGATGATCTCTTCGGTCGACGATGCATTCACCGAGACTTCGTTCGGTGCGTCCAAGTTCGGCGGAAAAGCAGTGGACGCATCGGTCCTTTCTCCGAAAATCAAGGGCAGAGGTTCGAAAGACCTCTCCGGTCTCAAGCTCTTTTTCAAGTCCGGAACCCGGACTCTTGTCGGTGCCAGGGTTGAACTCAACGACGGGACAGTCTCCGACTTCACGATTTCCAACATAAGGTTCGAGGACGGGAGCGCACAAAAAGAGTCTTTCCGTTTTGACGAAAAGACTCTCGGTTCTTCTTATGTCGTCACTGACTTGAGGTGATCGGCTCACTAGGTCAGTTTTCGCTTGACTTCACGCATCTGACGGTGGCTCTGAAAGAGTCCTTGTCTCCTTTACCTATGTGAATGTCGTTCTCCTGCACGTGGATGTAGCGGTAGAATCCGTTTCCGCCTTCAGCGTCGGAAGTCCAGAACATGGCGTAGGTGTTGATTCCGACAAACCTGTTGCCCGATCCCGAGTAGATGGCGTAGCCCACAGGCAATGCGCAGAATCCGGTCTTGTTGGTGATGTCCACCTGCGGCCAGTATTCCCACATTCTTTCTCCCACGAACTTAGCGTTGACCATAAGGTTTCCGGCCACGCCGGGGAATTCCTCCAAAGCCTTGAAAACCGTTCCCTGCGGTGCGACTGAAGTGGCCAGCGCCGCGAAGTCTGCATCGGAAGGAAGTCTCCAGCCGTCCGGGCAGGCCTCGACGGCTTCATTCCAGGTGTAAAAGCGGCCGAATATGGCATCCATCGCGCTGCTGTTCTCATAAGACGCTCCGGAGCCTGCGTAATGCAGATTGTTTTTCATCCAGGTTTTGCCGCCTGCCTCCGCGGTGTAGTAAACGGCTCCGTCGCGAAGGTCGGTGAAGGAAGCGTCCTTTGCAGTGTACCCGCCGTCCGTTATCGTGGAATCAATCGTAGGATCGACGACATAGAACGTCGAGGAGAGGCTTGAAGAGTAACATCCGTCAGCGAAGGCCAGGCAGCTGACGGAAAAGCTTCCGACCTCTTCCGGAACGGTGAAAGTGTAGGCGCCGTCTCCGATTCCGGTCTCTGTCTTGGTGGTGTCCTTTACGGAAGAATTCCAGGACGTGTACCAGTAGTAGCCGACTTCGTCTTCATTCTTGCCGTCCAGAGGGTTGGTCACGCCTTTCGGTGTGAGCGTATAGGTTTCACCCTTGAGGACATATCCAGGCATATTAAAAGACAACGTACCGTTGAGATAGGGCTTCGTCGAATCATCGTCGTCATCCTTCTTGCAGGATGCGGCGAGAATCAGCGCGGCCGCCGCTCCCAGGGCAATAAATTTTCCGATCTTCATTTTTTCCATCATAAGAAATGCAAATATAGTGAAAGCTGACTGAACTATGAACAAATATATTCCGTCAAACTAAAAACCGAGTGGATTTTACAAAAACCAGTCCAAGGTTGACGGATATTTGAAGCAAATGCTTATAATTGCAGAAATGAAATCTACAGCAGGAATATTTTTGTGTGCCGCATTGCTCCTCACGGCAGTTTCGTGCCGTCCTCGGGAACGGTACTATGAATTGAGCGGAAACGCTCAGGGGGGAACTTACTCGGTCAGATTCAAAGGCTCGTTCACAAAGTCGGAATTCAACGGGGTCCGCTCGGCTGTGGACTCCATCCTGACATTGATCGACACGACCTTGTCGGGCTACAACAAAGGCTCCCAGCTGAGCCGGTTCAATGCCGGCATACCGGTGACTCCCAACCGGACATTCAAGGAAATATATTCATTGTCCAAAGATCTCTACGAGGAGACGGGAGGTGCTCTCGACGTGGCTGCGGGCCCTCTTTTCGATGCCTGGGGCTTCGGGTTCACCAGGGATTCGCTGCCTTCGGCCCGGGTCGTGGACAGCCTTCTCTCGGTCTGCGGGATGGACGAACTTGACGGGAACATGTCTCCGCTTAAGCCGGGAGTCAGGCCTTGTCTTAACTTCAATGCGATAGCCCAAGGCTACACCTGCGACAGGATAGCCGATTTCCTGCATTCGAAGGGAGTGGTGAATATGCTCGTGAACATAGGCGAAATCTATTGTGAGGGCGTGAACCGGTACGGCAGTCCGTGGAAGATCGGAGTTGACAGGCCGAAGGACGGAAATATGGTCCCGGGAGGCGAAGGACTTGAAGGAGTATGGCAGGGGGACGGCAGCGGCTGCGGAGTCGTGACATCAGGCAATTACCGGAAATATTACATAAAGGACGGAAAGAAATATTCCCACACAATCGACCCGCGCACGGGTTACCCTGTGAGCCACTCGCTGCTCAGCGCCACGATAGTCGCGCCGACGGCCGCGCTTGCTGACGCCTATGCGACGTACTGTATGGTGATAGGCCTTGAAGAATCCAAGGCTTTCATCTCCTCCAAGGCCGGCATCGAAGGCTATCTGATCTATGCTGACGGCGATTCAATGTCCGAATGGGCGTCGTCTGGCTTTAATCTTGCAGGTGAACACGAATGATGAGAAGGTTCTTGAAGGGAATTTCATTGTTCGTGCCGGTTGCGGTTCTTGCCGCAGCTGTCGGTTGCAGTACGATAAGCAGAACCGAAAAGCAGCTGTCAAAGGTTGACTCGTATGACTCTCCGGACATTCCTGCCATCGGAGAAATTCCTCCGGTCAGACCGCGTCCGGTCGGGCTGGCATATTCATCGGAAAACTCGCTGATTGTCTTCTATGACGAGAATGTCGGCCTGGAACCTCTGCGCAAGGCCATCCGCAAGTACGGGGCCCGGGTGACCTACGATTATGGCGTCATTCACGCGCTGGCTCTAAAGATGCCGGACGGCAAGGACATCGATGACGCGGCCGCCTATTTCCGTAAGGTCAAGGGCGTGCTTGAAGTGTCCAGGGACCACGCCCGCTACAGCGCTCCGTCTTCCGAAGATCTGTTCTGAGAAGTCCCGTCCTGGCTCAGCACCCTGACCGCTTCCGTTACAGACATAGCGTCTTCAGCCGTGAACCCTCCGGATTTCGTCCGTCTCAGTGAATCCAGATGCGCGCCGCTTCCGAGCGCTTCGCCGAGATCTCTGGCGATTGCTCTTACATAAGTTCCTTTGCTGCAGGCTATCCTGATCTCCGCCAAAGGAAAGTGGAGTGCGGAGGTGTCGGTGACGTTGATGCGCGGATTCGGGCGCAGGTCTTCATCCTCCTCCGCTTTTCCGGCCGGTTTCCCGTCAGGATGCCAGGCCACGAGTTCCATTTCCGTTATGTTGATAGTCTGGCGGTTGAGCATCTGCGCCATAGTGTGGTCGAAGTCCGTCATTACTTCCGTCTTCTCCTTGTGCGCGTCACGGTACTGCCTGCGTGCCAGTTCGTAGGCCCTGACTCCGTCGACAGACTTCGCGGAGAACAGGGGAGCGATCTGCTCCTGCTCGCCGATGAATTGCCGCAGGACTTCTTTCAGTGACGTTTCGCTTATTCCTTCGGTGGAATATTCCTTGTCTATCGCCTTTTCGAGGTCGTAGGATGGAGTGGTCGCGCCGAAGGCGACCCCGGCAAGATATTCCTTGCCCTCCTTCTGGAGCGTTTCCGCGAGTTTGGTCGCCTTCCCGATGCAGACGAGCAGGACACCGGTGGCAAGAGGGTCAAGTGTGCCGGCGTGGCCCACCTTGAGGTTCTTCTTGTGGAAATGCCGGCAGGCCGCCCATTTGACTTTGCGAATGACGTCGGCGGATGTCCATCTGTAGGGCTTGTCGATCGGCAATATGACCCCATCCGGATAGTCGTCTATGCTTCCGGACAAGGTGCGGCCGGAGGACAGGAATCCTCTGTCCGCTATCAGAGCCTTGATTTCCAAACTGAAAGAATGTTATTTGGCAAGCGGCATCTTGTCGATGCGTCTCTGGTGACGGCCGCCTTCGAATTCGGTCGCGAACCATTTGTTGACTATGGCTGTGGCCATCTGGTAGGAGATGAAGCGTGCCGGCATCACGACCACGTTGGCATTGTTGTGTGCCTTGGCAAGTCTGGCCAGTTCTGTTCCCCAGCAGAGGGCGGCACGAACCTTCTGATGCTTGTTGAGCGTCATCGAGATTCCGTTGCCCGTACCGCAGAACGCTACGCCGGCTTCCACCTCGCCGTTGTCGATGGCGTTTCCGAGAGCGTGCCCGAAATCGGAGTAGTCGCAGCTTTCCTCCGAATATGTTCCGAAATCCACAACTTCATGACCTTTCTTCCTGAGCAGGGCCGCTATCTTGCTTTTGTACTCGAATCCAGCGTGGTCGCTGGCAACACCTATTTTCATAATGCTTTGATTTTAAAAGATTTTCTTTTTGCTGACCGTCGTGATGAACTCCTTGAGATAGAAAGGCTCGAAGTAGGCCACATCCTCGAATCTCTTCGCTTTCAGGGCTTCCTCGGCAGGATGGATCATCGAGGACGCTTTCGGACAGCACTGTATAAAATGTGCGTTAGGGCCCGCCAGCGCTTCGCGGCATTTGTCGGCTCCGTCTCCGATGAAAAGTACGGGACCTTCTTCCAGAATGTCCCTGAAGGACCCGGTGTCCACAATCTTTGCCTCAGTCGGAGCAATCTGCCTGCCGTCCGTAGTGAACGTGCCTGTGTAGACTTCCATTCTGCGGGCATCGATCATCGGGACAATGTACCGGCAGCCTTCCGGAAGCATATTCCCGTCAATGGCCTGCCAGACCAGCGTGTCGAGCGTCCCGACTGAAATCATGGGAACTCCTCCTCCGAAGCAGAGTCCTTTCGCCGTTGACACTCCGACCCGCAGACCGGTGTAGGATCCAGGGCCCTTGCTGACGGCCACGGCGTTGCAGTCAGAAACCTTCAGCCCTTTTTCTTCAAGCATACCGTTGATGAAGGGAGCGGTCTTGGATGCGTGCGCCCTCGGCTCGGCGCTTATTCTTTCGCTGACGATCAAGCCGTCCTCCGCAAGGGCTGCCGAGCAAAGCGACGTGGATGTTTCTATGAGGAGTATTCTATTCATCATTTGTTGAATATCAATTCTCTAAGGTAAGGAAAGAAGGCGTCGGCGAAACTCTTCAGCGGGTTGTACAGAACGGATTCTCCGGTGATCTTCGAGCAGTCCGCTCCAAGCGCCGTGGTCACGGCATCGAACAGGATGATCAGCAGGCCGAGCGCAAGAATCACTTTAAGCAGGGCGAAGACCACGCCGAGGAGTTTGTTGAGCCAGCCCAGCATCACAAACTTGACGATGCCCTCAAGGGCCTTCCCCGCAAGAGTGAGCCCGAAGAACACGGCCAGGAGAATCAGGGCGAAGGCTACGACCTGAAGAATGGCCGGAGGCAGATCTATGGCCGGTTTGAGCCAGTCCACGACCACACCGGAGAACCTGAAAGACATCCAGGCTCCAAGTACAAGTGCCACCAGGGCCACGGCTTGGGAAATGAATCCCTTGCTCACGCCGCGGAAGATTGCCGGCACAAGGCACAGCAGCATAATTATGTCGAGGACGTTCATCTGTCTGTCTTAAATCCTGATAGCTCTGTTTTAAATCCTATAACTGCAATGAAGGCTATATTTGATAAGAAATTTGAAAATCATTATCTTTGCATCTTCATTGTTTTGGAGGGGGCAAAGCCTTTTCCGATGCAAAAATAGAAAGAAAATTATGACATTCAAAGAGTACAAAGGCCTTGATCTGGTTTCTGTCGGGAATGAGGTTCTCGACAGGTGGAGAAAGAATCACGCGTTCGAGAAATCCCTGGAGGTCAGGGAGGGCGCTCCTGAGTTCATATTCTTCGAAGGACCTCCTTCCGCCAACGGCAAGCCTGGCATCCATCACGTGATGGCGCGCTCCATCAAGGACGCGATCTGCCGTTACAAGACCCAGACCGGCTACAAGGTCAACCGCCGCGCCGGGTGGGACACCCACGGACTGCCTGTGGAGATCGGCGTCGAGAAGAAGCTCGGCATCCACAAGGACGACATCGGCACGAAGATCTCTGTCGAGGAGTACAACAGGACCTGCCGCAGCGAGGTGATGAAGTACACCGCCGAATGGACCGAGATGACGCAGCGTGTCGGCTACTGGGTCGACCTGGACGCCCCTTACATCACCTACGACAACCGCTACATCGAGACTTTGTGGTACCTTCTGAAGAAGATCTACGACAAGGGGCTGCTCTACAAGGGCTACTCCATACAGCCATATTCACCGTCCGACGGCACGGGACTGAGTTCCCACGAACTCAATCAGCCGGGCTGCTACAAGGACGTGACGGACACCACCCTGACGGCTCAGTTCGAGGTCATCAAGGACGGAAAGTCACAGCCTCTCTTCGGCACCGAGGCCTTCCCGGTGTACTTCCTTGCCTGGACCACCACCCCGTGGACTCTGCCTTCAAACACGGCGCTCTGCGTCGGACCCAAGATTGAATATGTCAGGGTCCTCTCGTTCAATCCGTACACGGGAAGCGAGGCCATCTATGTGCTGGCCAAGGAACTCGTAGGCGCCTGGTTCAACCCGAAGGCGGCGGAGATTCCTCTCGGTGAGTACAAGCCTGGCGACAAGCTGGTGCCTTACAAGGTGCTGGACGGCTCTTTCAAGGGCTCTGAACTTGTCGGAATCCGTTACAAGCAGCTTATTCCGTGGTTCAAGCCGGTCGAGGAAGGCGAGGCCTTCAGAGTGATTTCCGGCGACTATGTCACGACCGAGGACGGAACCGGAGTCGTGCACATCGCCCCTACCTTCGGTGCGGACGACAAGAAAGTCGCAGCCAACTTCGGCGTGCCGGGAATGATGGTCATCGACAAGGACGGCAAGCGTCAGGCGCAGGTGGACCACGACGGACGCTTCTATCCGATCGAAGACCTTGATCCTGAATATGTCAGCTCACACGTCGATCCTTCTTATAAGGAATATGCCGGCCGCTATGTGAAGAACGCTTTCGACGATTCGCTTCCGGCCGACGCTCCGACACTTGACGTCGACCTTTGCATGATGATGAAGATGGACGGCCGCGCGTTCAAGATCCAGAAGCACACGCACAGCTATCCTCACAGCTGGAGGACCGACAAGCCTGTCCTCTACTATCCGCTCGACGCCTGGTTCATCAAGACCACGGCCGTCAAGGACCGGATGGTGGCTCTGAACAAGACGATCACCTGGAAGCCGGAATCCACGGGCACGGGCCGGTTCGGCCAGTGGCTGGAGAACATCCAGGACTGGAACCTGAGCCGCAGCCGTTTCTGGGGCACTCCGCTCCCTGTCTGGCGTACCGAGGACGGCAAGGAGGAAATCTGCATCGGATCGGTCAAACAGTTGTATTCAGAGATCGAGAAGGCTGTCGCCGCAGGCGTGATGGCTTCCAATCCGTTCAAGGACAAGGGTTTCGACCCTGAGGACATGAGCAAGGAGAACTACGGCAGGATCGACCTCCACAGGCCGTATGTCGACAACATATTCCTTGTCAGCCCTTCCGGGAAGAAGATGACCCGCGAGACGGACCTCATCGACGTGTGGTTCGATTCCGGCGCGATGCCTTACGCTCAGGAAGGTCTTCGCGGCATTGACTCGCCGAAGTTCGGCTGCACCGCCGACTTCATCGCCGAGGGAGTCGACCAGACAAGAGGCTGGTTCTACACCCTCCACGCCATCCACACGATGATCAGCGGCACTCCTGCCTTCAAGACAGTGATTTCCAACGGCCTGGTTCTGGACAAGAACGGCAACAAGATGAGCAAGCGTCTTGGCAACGCCGTGGATCCGTTCGCGGAACTGGACAAGTTCGGAGCCGACGCTCTCCGCTGGTATATGCTGACCAACGCCCAGCCGTGGGACAACCTCAAGTTCGACGAGTCCGGCGTGGACGAGGTCCGCAGGAAGTTCTTCGGAACACTTTACAACACGTATTCATTCTTCGCCCTCTACGCCAATGTGGACGGTTTCGACCCGAAGGCGCCGAAGGTGGAATATTCAAGAAGGCCTGAGATCGACCGCTGGATCATCTCGCTGCTCAACACCCTGAAGAAGAAGGTCGAGGCGGCCTATGAGGACTTCGATGTCACGACGGCGGGCAGGCTCATCCAGGATTTTGTCTGCGACGACCTGAGCAACTGGTATGTACGTCTCAACAGGAAACGTTTCTGGGGCGGTACTATGGATGAGGACAAGCTTGCCGCCTACCAGACTCTGTATGAGGTGCTTGTGGATGTAGCTGTTCTCTCCGCGCCGATTGCTCCGTTCTATATGGACCGTCTCTATCTCGATCTTGTGCCGGACGGCGAAGAATCCGTGCATTACGTTATGATGCCTTCCTGCGACGAGTCCGTAATCGATTCCGATCTTGAGGAAAGGATGGCTCTGGCACAGAAGGCCACGTCTATGGTGCTTGCGCTCCGCCGCAAGGTTTCCATCAAGGTGCGCCAGCCGCTTCAGAAACTCATAATCCCTGTGATCTCCGCCAAGGTGAGGGAACAGCTTGAACAGGTCAAGTCCATCATCCTGAATGAAGTGAATGTCAAGGAGGCCGAGTTCATCTCCGACACCGCCGGCATCATCACCAAGAAGATCAAGCCGAACTTCAAGACTCTCGGCAAGGTTTACGGCAAGCGTATGAAGGAGATTGCCGGAGCGTTCCCGGGACTCGACCAGGCTACTATATCCGCCATTCAGACCGCCGAGGCTGCCGGTGAGACATATTCGCTGGAACTTCCTGCAGGGGCGGTTGAACTCCGTCCCGGCGACTACGAAATCTCTTCCGAGGATATGCCGGGCTGGCTCGTGGCTACGGAAGGTCAGATCACCATCGCCCTTGACATCCAGATCTCAGATGAACTGAAGAAGGAAGGTGTGGCCCGCGAGTTGATCAACAGAATCCAGAATCTCAGGAAAGACAGCGGTTTCGATGTCACCGACAAGATAGATGTCGCTATCTTTGCATCCGGAAAGGAAGGGGAGGAGATCGCCGCTTCGCTTGACGCTTTCAAGGAATATGTCGCCTCGCAGACTCTCGCTTTGTCAGTCGGTCTGGATGAGGTGGACTCGGCTCCGTCGGATGCCGCGGACGTCGAGTGGGATGAAGGCGCAGTGAAGATGGCATTGACAAGAAAAATTTAACATCATTTACATTTCATACTATGTCAGAGGAAATCAAAATTGACGCATCGTCTTCCGAAGTGAAGAAGACGCGGTACAGTGATGAGGAACTTGAGGAATTCAGGGGCATCATCAATGATATGCTTGACAAGGCAAGAAAAGAGTATGACAATCTCCGCAGGGTGATAATGCATAGCGGAAGCAACGACATCGAGGACACCACTCCGTCTTTCAAGACCGTGGAGGACGACGGGTCCTCGCAGCTTTCCAAGGAAGAGGCGAGTCAGCTGGCGCAGAGGCAGTACAAGTTCATCCAGAATCTTGAAGCCGCTCTTGTGCGTATCGAGAACAAGACCTACGGCATCTGCCGTGTCACGGGCGAACTTATCCCTAAGGAAAGGCTTCGCCTGGTGCCTCACGCTACTCTTACCGTAGCCGCCAAGGAAATGCTCGCCAAAAACGGACAGAAGTAGTGAAGGTTTCCAAGGGTAAGAAGCTCCTCCTTCTGGGAGCCGTTCTCGTTGTCATTGACCAGGTCATAAAGATTCTGGTCAAGACGAATATGGAGATAGGGGAACACTTCAGCGTGATCGGGAACTGGTTTCAGATCTTCTTCATTGAGAACGAGGGGATGGCTTTCGGAATGAAGTTCGGCGGGGCTGCGGGAAAGTTCTGCCTGTCCTTGTTCAGGATAGCCTTGTCCGGGGTTCTGTGCTGGTGGATTTCTTCGCTGGTGCGCAAGTCGGTCGGGCCCGACGGCCGGCCAGCCTTGCTTTCCGACGGGAAACCGGCGGTCCCGACCGGGGTGCTTGTGGGATTAACCCTTATTACGGCCGGGGCCTTCGGCAACATCATCGACAGTCTTTTCTACGGAGCGGCCTTCGGCTACGCTCCTCTGATGTTCGGCCGCGTGGTGGATATGTTCTACTTTCCGCTGATCGACACTGTCTGGCCATCGTGGATGCCTTTTGTCGGAGGAGAAAGATTCCTGTTCTTTGCGCCGGTGTTCAATTTCGCCGACAGCTGCGTGACCGTCGGCGCATTTTATCTGATTCTTTTCCAGAGCAGGTTCTTCACCCGCGCGGAAGATGACAAGTCTGAGCCGGAAGACGGCAAGGCCGTAAAGCGGAGTTGAGAAAGATTTTATCCGGGGCAGTTGTCGAATTCAAGATTTTTTCCTTACCTTTGCACCCGCTAAGAAAAAGGAGGTGGTAAACACATTATGATCATAGTTCCAATCAAGGAAGGCGAGAACATCGAAAGGGCTCTTAAGAAATTCAAGAGAAAGTTCGAGAAGACCGGTGCTATCCGTGAGCTTCGCGCCCGCAAGAACTTCGAAAAGCCTTCTGTAAAGAAGAGAGCCGCGAAGATGAAAGCGATTTATGTACAGCATCTCCAGCTGCAGGATGAGCAGTAATCTGTCCGGTAAAGACAACACATTCTAAAAAGGATAACGGGGGCGGCCATATAAAGCCGCCCTCTTTCCGTATATGGATGAGCCTTTCCCGCAGAAGAATCTTCCGGAAAGTTTTTTGTGCCGGCGGCAGAATCTGACGGTCCGGTGTAGAATGTGCGGAAAAAATCATTATTTTTGTAAGAACAAAAATGTTATTCTTCAGCGAGTAAAAATGGACAGCCCGTTCCTCTACAACCGTTACGTCACCGGCCAGCATTTCATCGGCCGGAAGGAAGACTGCACCATTCTTGGCAATCTTCTCAGACAAGGGGAAAACGTCGTGCTTTGGGAACCTTTCGGAGCAGGGAAGAAATCTCTTGTGCACCAGGTGCTTACCAGGATGAAGGTCAGCGGCGGCAATTTCATCGTGGGCGAAGTGCCGGCCTTGGACATCCGTTCCGGAGAGACTTTCGTCAACAGACTTGGCGCCGCGGTGATCCGCCTTGTGGCCTCCACCCCTGACGAGTACGAGCGCATAGTTGCCGAGCGGCTTGCCGGGACTCACTATGTCTTTGACAGAAAAGCGTTTTCGGACACCGACACGATTCTGTCCACCAACTGGGATCTGGACGATGACGATCTCAAGGCTGTCCTTCGTCTGCCGTACCGGCTTTCGGAAGGAAGAAGGGACAGGATCTATCTGATAATCGATGAGTTCCAGAACATTGACCTGGCGGAAGACGGGGAGAAGATTTTCAAGCTGATGGAGGAGGTTGTCGATGAAATGCGGGCCGCCGGCTCGGGACAGTTCTCATACATATTCATCGGCTCCCGGGTCAACGCTATGGCGGACATATTCGTAAAGCGTCATTTCTTCTACCGCCGCGTGACCCGAATGAAGATGAGCCGCATCGACGAGAGGGAGATTGTCGAGCACATCATAAAAGGCTTCCTTGCGAGCGGCAAGGTGATCGACAGGGACCTCATCAGCGGGGCTTGTCGCCTGTTCAAATGCAACCCTTTCTACATCAATCATTTCACGTCGGTCTGCGATGCGCTTTCCAAAGGCTACATAATGGAGCCGGTTCTGCTTGAGGCCCTGGCGACGGTGATAGCCGTCAACAAGGGAAGGTTCATTGCGACAGTGAATGACCTCACGACGTTCCAGGTCAGCCTGCTCAAGGCCGTCATCGACGGTTACACCAAGTTCAGCACGGCGGAAGTGATCAGGAAGTATGCCTTGAGTTCGTCGGCCAACGTGCGCCGCCTCAAGGATGCGCTGATGAAAAAGGAAATCCTCACCTTTGTGGGGGAGGAGGGCCGCCCGGTCGTCCTCGACCCTCTTTTTGAATATTGGCTCAGAAACTATTATTTCAACAAAAGGCAGTAGGCGATGCAGCAGGGGACTCCAAACATCGATAATCTGAAAACTCTATGATATGAAAAAGAAGATAGCGGTTCTGACCGGCGCCGGAGTGAGCGCGGAAAGCGGCCTTGACACATTCAGGGGCAACAACGGACTGTGGGGCAGGTATGACCCTGACGAAGTCGCGTCCATCGAAGGATGGTACAGAAACCGCGGTCTTGTGCTGGACTTCTACAATGAGTTCCGCGGGAGGCTGCGCGATGTCAAGCCTAACGCGGCGCACTATGCCATAGCGGAACTCGAGAAGAAATATTCAGTGACCGTCATCACGCAGAACGTCGACAATCTGCACGAAAGGGCGGGGTCGACGAGAGTTCTCCACCTCCACGGCGAAGCGACGAAGGTGCGTCCCGAAGCCGGTGAATATGACAGGACATATTCGGAGAAGGAGGTCATCGACATCGGCTACGGGCAGATCCATCTGGGTGACAAGGCTCCGAACGGCAGCCAGCTGCGCCCGCACATAGTCTTTTTCGGCGAGGGCGTGCCGAACATCGAAAAGGCCATCGGCATCGTGGCCGATGCGGACGTGATGCTGATCGTCGGCACCTCCCTCAATGTCTATCCCGCCGCAGGCCTGTACCGCTACGTCTCCAACGGAGTCCCGGTCTACCTGATCGACCCCGAGGATGTCGCCGTCAGCGACCCGCGCATCACCCACATCCGCGAAGTCGCAACCAAGGGGATGGAAACGTTCGCGAATATGCTTGCCCGCGGGTGACAGCAAAGGAATCCGGACACATCGTTTTGACACTGAAATCTTCATAATGACCAGAATATGAAAAAGTATCTTCTCGGCTACGACGTGGGCAGTTCGTCGGTAAAGGCCAGTCTGGTGGACATCTCCGCCGGAAAGTGTGCGGCCAGCGCCTTCTTCCCGAAAAGCGAGGCTCCGATAGTCTCCAGAAAGATAGGCTGGGCCGAACAGGACCCGCAGATGTGGTGGGACAACCTGAAGCTCGCCACGGCGGAAGTCCTCTCCAAAGCGGGGGAGGCCGATGTTGCCGCCATAGGAATATCCTACCAGATGCACGGTCTCGTGTGCGTGGACAAGGACGGAAAGCCTCTGCGCGACGCCATAATCTGGTGTGACTCGAGGGCCGTCCCTTACGGCGAAGCCGCTTTCAAGGGCCTTGGCGAGGAGAAATGCCTTGACAGCCTGCTCAATTCTCCGGGCAACTTCACGGCCAGCAAACTGGCCTGGGTCAAGGAGAACGAACCGGAAATCTTTGATAAGACGGACAAGATAATGCTTCCGGGAGACTACATCGCCCTGAAGATGACTGGCGAGACCTGCACCACGGTCGGCGGACTGTCCGAGGGAATGCTGTGGGACTTCAAGGAGAACGCCCCCGCCGCTTTCCTGATGGACTGGTTCGGCTTCAGCCAAGGGTTGCTGCCGAAGGTCGTCCCGACTTTCTCCGAGCAGGGCAGGCTTACGGCTTCGGCAGCTGCCGAACTCGGTCTCAAGGCCGGAATCCCGATTACCTACAGGGCCGGCGACCAGCCTAACAACGCCTTGTCGCTGAATGTGTTCGAGCCTGGCGAGGTGGCTTCCACGGCCGGAACTTCCGGAGTCGTGTACGGAGTGAGCGGTGAATATGGCCGCGACACACAGTCCAGGGTGAACACTTTCGCGCACGTCAACCACTCCGCGCAGGCTCCGAGGCTGGGCATTCTGCTCTGCGTCAACGGAGCGGGAATACTGAATTCCTGGATTCGCAGGAACGTTGTCCCGGAAGGCGTATCCTATCAGGAAATGAATGACATAGCCGCAGGAATTCCGATAGGCAGCTCCGGAGTGTCCATCACTCCGTTCGGCAACGGGGCCGAGAGAATGCTCGGCAACAAGGAGGCCGGCTGCCGGATATCGGGGCTTAACTTCAATGTCCACGGCTGGAGACATCTCGTGCGTGCGGCCCAGGAAGGCGTCGCGTTTTCGTTCCGCTACGGGATGGACATAATGGCCTCGCTGGGAATGAAGGCGAAGATGATTCACGCCGGGAACGCAAATATGTTCCTCAGCCCTGTCTTCAGGAACACTCTGGCCGGAGTGACCGGAGCCGTCATCGAACTTTATGACACCGACGGTTCGGTCGGAGCGGCCAAGGGGGCCGGAATCGGAGCCGGCATATTCAAGGACCGCCGTGAAGCTTTCGCGGGTCTGGAAAGGCTTGCCGTAGTGGAACCTTCCGGTTCGCAGGCCGATTCGCAGGCGTATGCTGAAGCCTACGGAAGATGGAAGGAAGAAGTCGACAGGATCAAGTAACCGATAATCAATTAGTGACATTAAAACATAATCATTGAGATCATGGCAACAAAAGAGTATTTCCCGCAGATCGGAAAGATTCCGTTCGAGGGTGCGGAGAGCAAGAATCCGCTCGCATTCCATTATTATGACGCTGAAAGGGTTGTTCTCGGAAAGAAGATGAAGGACTGGCTGAAGTTCGCTATGGCCTGGTGGCACACGCTCGGTCAGGCAAGCGCCGACCAGTTCGGCGGCCAGACCCGCTCCTACGAGTGGGACAAGGCAGAATGTCCTCTCCAGAGAGCCAAGGACAAGATGGATGCGGGTTTCGAGATTATGGACAAGCTCGGCATCGAGTATTTCTGCTTCCACGACGTGGACCTCATCGACGAGGCGGCCACGATCGAGGAATATGAATCAAGGATGCAGGCCATCACTGACTATGCCCTTGAAAAGATGAAAGGTACTCCCGTAAAGCTCCTCTGGGGCACGGCCAACGTGTTCGGCCACAAGAGGTATATGAACGGCGCAGCCACCAATCCTGACTTCGATGTCGTTGCGCGCGCGGCCGTGCAGATCAAGAACGCGATCGACGCCACGATCAAGCTCGGAGGTACGGACTACGTGTTCTGGGGAGGCCGCGAGGGCTATTCCAGTCTGCTGAACACCCAGATGCAGAGAGAGAAGGACCATCTTGCCCAGATGCTGAAGGCAGCCCGCGACTACGCCCGCTCCAAAGGTTTCACCGGCACGTTCCTGGTAGAGCCTAAGCCTATGGAGCCGACCAAGCACCAGTACGATGTGGACACCGAGACAGTCATCGGCTTCCTCCGCGCCCACGGACTTGACAAGGATTTCAAGGTCAACATCGAGGTGAACCACGCCACGCTTGCGGGCCACACCTTCGAGCACGAACTTGCAGTGGCGGTCGATAACGGAATGCTCGGTTCCATCGATGCCAACAGAGGCGATGCCCAGAACGGCTGGGACACAGACCAGTTCCCTGTGGACAACTTCGAACTCACCCAGGCAATGCTCCAGATCATCCGCAACGGCGGTCTGGGCAACGGCGGTTCCAACTTCGACGCCAAACTGAGAAGGAATTCCACCGACCCTCAGGACATATTCATTGCACACATCTGCGGAATGGATGCGATGGCGCGCGCCCTTCTGAACGCCGCCGCCATCGTCGAGGAGTCTCCTATCCCTGAAATGGTCAAGGAGCGCTACGCTTCGTTCGACTCGGGAGAAGGCAAGCGCTTCGAAAATGGAGAGATGTCTCTGGAAGAACTTGTCGAGTACGCCAAGAAGCACGGAGAGCCTAGGCAGACCAGCGGTCAGCAGGAACTCTACGAGACCCTTGTCAACATCTATAGCAAATAGGTATGAACTGTCCTGAGAAAGGCAGCAGAGCCTATCTTTTTTCGATAGTCCTTGTAGCCGTGCTGGGAGGGCTGCTGTTCGGTTACGACACGGCAGTCATCTCCGGCGCGGAGAAGGGCCTCCAGGCCTTCTTCAAAGGGGCTTCCGACTTCAACTACACTGACTTCCTGCACGGATTCACTTCCTCCAGCGCCCTGATCGGGTGCGTGATAGGAAGCGCCCTGTCGGGATTCTTCGCGACCAGGCTTGGCCGCAAGCGTTCGCTCGTCATCGCGGGAATATGCTTCTTCATCTCGGCGTGGGGAAGCATGGCTCCTGAAATGTACGGAATCCTGCCTGTAGGCAAGCCATCCCTGACGCTCCTGATTGTATTCAATCTGTACAGGATTCTCGGCGGAATCGGAGTGGGCATCGCTTCGGCCATCTGTCCGATGTACATCGGCGAGGTCGCCCCGAGCAACATCCGCGGAATGCTTGTGAGCTGGAATCAGTTCGCGATTATCTTCGGTCAGCTGGTGGTCTATTTCGTCAACTTCCTCATCCTCGGAAGCCACGCGAATCCGATCTATGATGCGGCCGGTGCGCTGGCCAACGCTCTTGATGCGCAGTGGACGATCGAGACCGGCTGGAGGTATATGTTCGGTTCGGAATGCGTGCCGGCGGCTCTGTTCTCCGTCCTGATATTCTTTGTTCCCGAGACTCCCCGTTATCTTGTGATGACCGGGAACGATGAGAAGGCGCTCGGCGTGCTGTCAAGAATCAACGGTGCCGCGAAGGCCGGGGAGATTCTTGCGGACATCCGCGGAACTCTTGCGGAAAAGAAGGAGAAACTCTTCTCCTATGGCTTTATGTGCATATTCGTCGGCATAATGCTGAGCGTCTTCCAGCAGACGGTGGGAATCAACGCCGTGCTGTACTACGCCCCGAGAATATTCCAGGATATGGGAATGAGCAACCCGATGGTGCAGACCGTGATAATGGGTGTCGTGAACATCACCTTCACCCTGATAGCCGTGTTCACCGTCGAGAAACTGGGACGCAAGCCGCTTCTGATCTGCGGCTCCATCGGAATGGGCATAGGTGCGTTCGGCGTCGCGCTGACGTTCGGCAACGAGGCTCTGAGCCTTGTGACGCTTGTCAGCATTATGCTTTACAGCGCCTCCTTCATGTTCAGCTGGGGTCCGATCTGCTGGGTCCTGATCGCGGAAATCTTCCCGAACACGATCCGTGGCGCCGCCGTGGCCATCGCCGTGGCTTTCCAGTGGATCTTCAACTTCATAGTCAGCTCGACCTTCGTGCCGATGTTCAATATGCATCTGGTTCCGGGCGACAATTTCGGCCACTGGTTCACCTACGGTCTGTACGGAATCATCTGCGTGGTCGCGGCAGTCTTCGTCTGGAAACTTGTCCCTGAAACCAAGGGTAAGACTCTGGAGGATATGTCGAAACTCTGGCGGAAGGACAGGAATCCGGCTTGAAATCATTTCTGAAATCAGTAAATCCGTCCAATCTTTCAAAATATTTTGAGGATTGGCGGATTTTCTTTAATTTTGCAGTCCGTTTTTATGGCCGTGGAGCTCTGGAAGTCCCGTAAGGTTACGGGCGCTTGCGGCTGAAACTTAATAATAAGTTTTGTTTTTTATGTACGCAATTGTTGACATTGCAGGACAGCAGTTCAAGGTTGAGGCCGGAAAAGAAATCTTCGTCAACCGCCTTGCGGCGGCCAAGGATTCTTCCGTTGAGTTCGACAAAGTGCTGCTGGTTGACTCCGAAGGGCAGATCAAGCTCGGTAATCCTTATGTGAAGGGCGCTGTTGTGAAGGCCACTGTTCTCGATGACCAGGCCAAGGCTGACAAGGTGCTCGTTTTCAAGAAAATCCGTCGTAAGGGATTCCAGAAGCTCAATGGCCATCGCCAGAAGCTTTCCAAGATCCGTATCGATGAAATCGCTTAATTTCTAAAGAGTAACAGATTATGGCACACAAGAAAGGACAATCAAGTTCAAAGAACGGCCGTGAGTCTCATTCCAAAAGGCTTGGACTCAAGAAATTCGGCGGTGAGGTCGTAAAGGCCGGCAACATCATCGTAAGGCAGAGGGGTACAGTCCACAACCCTGACAGGAATGTCGGAATGGGCAAGGACCATACGCTCTACGCTCTCGTTGACGGAACGGTGAAGTTCACAAAGAAGAAAGAGGACAAATCCTACGTCTCGGTTATCCCTTTTGAGAACTAAGACTCGGAGGATTCATAGATGAAAGAGGACCGGCTTCGAGTTGTCGCAGCGGTCCTCTTTATCTTTTTCATAATCGCATAACCTAGGTATAATCCGGAAACATACAAATATCATGTTGACACTTAAGACGCTTCGCGACGATCCGCAGCACGTGATCGAGAAGCTTGCAGTCAAGAATTTCGATGCGAGGGCCATCGTGGAAAGAGTCCTCGAACTGGACACGAACAGAAGGGCGCTCCAGACGGAGAGCGATGCCATCGTGGCTCAGCAGAAAGTCAAGGCCAACGAAATCGGCGCCTTGATGAAGCAGGGAAAGAAAGCCGAGGCCGAAGAGGCCAAGAAAGAGGTCGCCGCCCTTAAGGCGAAGTCCTCCGAACTTCTGGCAAAGGCTGACGAAAACAACAAGGAACTGGAGGCTCAGCTGGTTCTTCTTCCGAATATGCCTTGCGATCTTGTCATCCCGGGCAAGGGAGCCGAGGACAACCAGGTCGTCAGGATGGGCGGCCCTGAGGTGCATCTTCCTCAGAACGCTCTTCCTCACTGGGAACTCGCCAAAAAGTACGACATAATCGACTTCGACCTCGGAGTGAAACTCACCGGAGCCGGCTTCCCTGTCTACAAGGGCAAGGGCGCGAAACTCCAGAGAGCCCTCATCAACTTCTTCCTCGACGAGAACACCGCCGCCGGCTACAGGGAGGTCGAGCCGCCGATAATGGTCAACTCCGCTTCAGGCTTCGGTACAGGCCAGCTTCCTGACAAGGAAGCCCAGATGTACTATGTCGGTCTGGACGACTTCTATCTCATTCCTACCGCCGAAGTGCCTGTCACCAACATATTCAGAGACGTGATTCTCGGCAACGACGACTTCCCGCAGAAGATGACCGCCTACACGCCTTGCTTCCGCCGCGAAGCCGGTTCCTACGGTAAGGATGTGCGCGGACTGAACCGTCTGCACCAGTTCGACAAGGTCGAGATAGTGCGCATCGAGAAGCCTGAGAACTCCTACGCCGCTCTGGACGAGATGGTGGCCCACGTGGAGAGCCTCGTCAACAAGCTCGGGCTCAAGTACAGGATACTCCGCCTCTGCGGCGGCGACCTGAGCTTCACTTCGGCGATCACCTACGACTTCGAACTCTGGTCGGCAGCCCAGGGACGCTGGCTCGAGATTTCTTCGGTCTCCAACTTCGAGACTTACCAGGCCAACCGTCTGCATCTGCGCTACCGCGACGCCGACGGCAAGATGCAGCTCTGCCACACTCTGAACGGCAGCTCGCTGGCTCTTCCGCGTGTCGTGGCCGCCCTGCTCGAGGACAACGAGAAGGAAGACAGGATCGTCATCCCTGAGGTCCTCAGGCCTTACACCGGATTTGATTACATCGACTAAATCCGCTTTTCCCGGAGGCTCCTGCGCTTCCGGAACAGACTTATGGACAAGAGGACGATCATAGGAATAGACCCCGGAACCAACCTGCTTGGTTTCGGGGTCATTGACGTTGTCGACGGAAAGCCTTCGTTCGTGGATATGGGCATCCTTGACCTGCGGAAGGAGACGGACGCATATTCAAAGCTCCGCCAGATCTTCGACACGGTGAGCGAGGTCTGCAAGACCTACCACGGCACCGAGATGGCCCTGGAGTCGCCTTTCTACGGCAAGAATGCGCAGGTCATCCTGAAACTGGGGCGGGCTCAGGGGGCGGCGATGCTTGCGGCTCTTGAATATGGCATCACGTCCATCGCCGAATATGCTCCACGCGAGGCCAAACAGGCGATCACGGGCAACGGTGCCGCTTCGAAGGAGCAGGTGAGCGTGATGCTGCGCAAGACGCTTTCCGTGGATTTCAAGCCGGAACACCTTGACGCGACGGACGCTCTGGCCATAGCCCTCTGCCATTTCTACACGACATCGTCCCCGCTGGCGTCCAAAAAAACCTCTTCAGGTTGGGAAAGTTTCATAAAAGCCCATCCTGACAGGGTGAAATGAAGATTTTTTTCGTTTCCGTGTTAAACCGCGGACACATTGTCGTGTCAAATTTGTGTTTGACTGAATAGTTAGTATAGTAGCTGTATGGATTTCAAAAGATTGATCACTGTCCTCGCCGGCATTCTGTCGGTTGTTTCTCTTGCGTTCGCGCAGTCTTCAGGCGCACTGACTCTCGTACTTTCAGATTCTTCCAATGGTGAGGCTCTCGGATTCGCCACGGTTTCCCTGACAAAGCAGGGGGCGACGAAGGCGTTCAAATATGCCTTGAGCGATGCCGCCGGAAAAGCCGTCATCGAGAAGGTGCCTTCAGGGAAGTACACCCTCAAGGCTGAGCTGATGGGTTACAAGCCTTTGGTAAAGGAAATCGAGATGAAGGGCAACCAGAATCTCGGCACTCTGAAGGTGGATCCTGACCGCCAGGTGCTTGAGGCAGCCAGCGTCACCGCAGCCGGCAATCCGATTGTGATCAAGAAGGATACGATCGAGTACAATGCGTCTTCCTTCAAGACGACCGACAACGATATGCTTGAGGACCTCCTCAAGAAATTGCCGGGAGTCGAGGTGTCGGAGGATGGCACCGTGACTGCCAACGGGCAGACGATCAGCAAGATCACCATTGACGGCAAGACCTTCTTCCTGGACGATCCGCAACTTGCGTCCAAGAATATTCCTGCAAAGATCATCGAGAAGGTGAAGGTTGTGGACAAGAAGTCCGAGCAGGCCGAGTTCACCGGCATCGATGACGGCAACAACGAGACCGTGATCGACCTTTCCATCCAGAAGGGAATGATGAACGGACTGTTCGGCAACGTGATGGCCGGCGGCGGCCACGATGTCAGAAAGGCTGCGGCAGGTTCCTCTCTGTCAACCGGAGACGGTGACTGGCGCTACCAGGGAGCGGGCTTCCTCGGCCGCTTCACCGACAAGAACCAGCTCAGCGTCATCGTCAACGGCAACAACACCAACAACCGCGGGTTCAACGACCTGGCAGGCAGTATGATGCAGGGAATGAGAGGCGGTGGCGGCGGAATGGGCCGCGGCAGCCGCGGCTGGGGCCCCGGCAACGGTATCACCACTTCCTGGATGGCCGGTGTGAACGGCAATGTCGACCTCTTCGACGACAAGATGGAGCTCGGCGGCAACTACCTCTACAACAACAACGAGACTTACGTCGAGGAGAACAGCATCAAGAAGACTTATCTTGACGACTACAACCTCATCTACAACAACAACGGCTACAGCACCACCAATTCGGACGGCCACCGTTTCGGAGTGCGCCTCGAACACAAATTCTCCGAGAACACATCCATTCTCTTCCAGCCTCAGGTAAGTTTCGGCAACGGCGACTTCATCGAGTACTCGGATTTCGAGACTTTGACTGAAAGGAACGGAAGCACCGGAAAGACCAACGAAGGTTTCACAAACAACACCGGTTCCAACAGCAACTGGAAGACCAACGGCTTCTTCCTCTTCCGCCAGAAGCTCGGCAAGGCCGGCAGAACACTTTCGTTCAATGTACGCTACAACTTCAGCGGCAACGAGACCAACGGATTCAACCAGTCCTTGACCAGAACTTTCGATGAGTTCAACGTCCCGTCCGACTCGATCATCAACCAGCGCTATGCCCAGAACCAGAGCACGAACTCGTTGACCGGCCGGCTCACCTACACCGAGCCTCTCGGCAAGGGATTCTTCATCGAGGCCAACTACGAGGCGTCCTACAACAAGACGACTTCCACAAAGAACACTTTCGACAGCGGAATCGTCGATGTGTTCAACAAGGACAGCTACAGATACAACCCTGTCGGGGAACTGATCAACGACCAGTACTCAAGCGAAATCATCAACCGCTATGTCAACCAGACTTTCGGTGGAAACTTCGTTTACCAGAAGGAAAAGCTGCGCGCTCAGGTCGGAGTGAGCGCCAATCCTACTGACACCCACAACGAGACTACAGGCTACGACGCCTACGACAGCCACGTTCTCAACTGGGCTCCTCAGGCGATGCTCTGGTACGACATCGACGACAACACGAATGTCCGCGGATTCTACTTCGGCCGCTCCCAGCAGCCTTCGGTCAGCCAGCTGATGAAAGTTCCTGACAACACGAACCCTCTCAGCGTGTCGTTCGGTAATATGTACCTGCTGCCTTATTTCAACCACGACATCAGGACCGAATTCCGCCACACGAACAAGGAAACCTATATGTCCATCAATGCCGGCATCGACGGCGGCATCGTCAAGGACCCTATCGTGAACGCGCAGTGGTACGGCACGAACGGCGTGCAGTACTCAATCCCTGTGAACGGCAAGGATTCCTTCAACGGAAGCCTCCGCGTGATGCTCAACACTCCTATCGCCAAGTCCAACTTCAGCATATTCAATATGCTCAGGGCAAGCTACTCGAAATCTTCATCCTACATCGGTACTTCCGTTGATATGAGCGGCTACTATGATGCCGAGAACAATGTGCTTGACGACAAGTTCCTTGAGGATTTCGAGAGCCTAGGCTTCACTCTGAACAATCTTCAGACAGTCGGTGTGACTGAGCGTCTGCGCGTCACCTACCGCAATGACCTTGTGGAACTTACTGCAGGAGGCCGAACAAGGATGTCGAAATCCTGGTACACTGTGGCCAACCAGTCAACCAACATGACCTGGAGCAATATGGCTTCCGCTTCGATGGACTGGACTCTTCCGGGCGGCTTCGAATTCGTGGCTGAAGGCAACTACAACTGGTACAACGGTTACACGACCGAGCAGGAACCGCAGCTGATTCTCAACGCAAAGATCACAAAACTGCTCTTCAAGAACAGGTTCACCCTGGCTCTCAACGCTTATGACATCCTTGACCAGGCACAGAACCTTTCGATTTCGGATTCGTCCAACTATCACACAGAGACATTGAACAACACTCTCGGACGTTACATAATCGTCTCCCTGACCTACCGCTTCGGCAACTTCGGAGGCAAGGGCGGACGCCGCGGCCCTGGCGGTCCTGGCGGTGGCCCTGGCCGCGGTCCTATGGGACCTCCTCCGGGAATGTAATTTATTCTCTCCGGTGGTGAATATTTCCGTAGAGGACCACGTCTTTTGATGTCGTGCCGGGCAGACGAACCAGCTTCCCGTAGGCTTCATCGTCCTTGATTCCCCCCTGACCGTTGAATGCGATGAGTCCGATTGAATCACGCACGAAGGTGTTGTCACTGTAAAAGGAGGAATGGCCCGGTGTGTAGTCCAGCGTCAAGTCCATATCCGCCTTATAGCCGCGCAGTTCCTTGTCGATCTTGTAGTAGTGGGCGTAGGTGACCCTTATGCCCTGAGCGCCGGCCCCGAGGCTCAGAAGGACTCCGGCAAGTAAAAGGACGATGATTTTTTTTAATTAAACAAGTGCGCTGAAAACGAAAAAAGCGAAGATCACTCTTCGCTTTTTTTAGTGTTTACGTAGGCCCGCCATTTGGCGATCATCGTCTCGATGTCTTCCGGGATGGGGGAGTCGAACTGGATCCACTTCTTCGTGCCCGGATGGACGAATCCCAGAGTCTTGGCGTGCAGGGCCTGGCGGGGGCAGAGCTCGAAGCAGTTCAGGATGAACTGCCTGTACTTTGCGTAGATTGTGCCTTTGCGGATCTCCGAGCCGCCGTACCTTTCATCGTTGAACAGAGGATGGCCGATGTGGGTCATATGTACCCTGATCTGGTGGGTTCTTCCGGTCTCCAGCTTGCACTCGACCACGGTCACGTAGCCGAATCTCTCCAGCACCCTGTAGTGCGTGACGGCGTGCTTGCCGCGGTCGTCATCGCCCGGGTAGACCTTGAAGCGGAGCCTGTCGTTGGGGTCGCGGCCGATGTTGCCGTCGATTGTGCCTTCATCCTCCTTCAGATTGCCCCAGACTACGGCTACGTAGCGTCTTTCGATAGAATGCTCGAAGAATTGCCTGGCAAGGTCGAGCTGGGTCTCGTCGTTCTTCGCCACGACAAGAAGCCCGGAGGTGTCCTTGTCGATGCGGTGCACGAGGATGCCCATCCTCTCGTCCGTGGCGTCCGGCCCCTGGGATATTCCCAGATGGTAGGAGAGTGCGTTGATGAGGGTCCCCTCGAAGTGGCCGTGGCCCGGATGGACCACCATTCCGGCCGGCTTGTTGACCACGAGAAGGTCATCGTCTTCATAGACGATGTCAAGAGGAATGTCCTGCGGCAGGATCTCCAGACCTCTGCGGCGGTAAGGCATCACGAAACGGATGACATCTCCCGGCCGGATGATGAGATTGGCCTTGGCCACCTTGTCGTTCACCCTCACATAGCCTTCCTTGATGGCGCACTGGACTCTGTGACGTGAGGTGTCCTCAAGATGGGTGGCCATATATTTGTCCACCCGCATAGGAGTCTGTCCGACATCGACGTTGAGCCGGAAATGCTCGAACATCCCCTGCTCCTCGTCCTCGATGCAGTCCTCGGCGTTGCTGTAGATTTTCCCTTCGTCCACTTTACTGTCCGTTTTGTTCAGTTTCCAGCCTCAGATAGACAGTTACGTCCGACCCCATCAGAATAGGATTGCTGGAAGGGGCTGGGCTTTGCCTGTACACTGATGCATTGAGCGAATCGGAGTAGTTCCTGACGTTCTTGTCGAAGACCAGTCTGCTGACGTTAAGGGAGTTGTCGTGGATGGCATCCACAGCCCTGAGATATTTCATCCCGCTCAGGTTCGGAACATAAGTCTGGTTGTCTTCCGGGTTCAATCCCACTTCCAGGCAGATCTCCGAACCGGACTCTATCTGCTTTCCCGGCCGTATCTCGTGGTTGCGATAAATCTGACGCAGTACGTTGTTCGTTGCTATGTCGTTGACATAGACCAGCTTGCCGAGCGCGAGACCTCGAGAGTTGAGTTCCGCCTTGGCCTGCCTCATTGAATAGCCGACGAGATTCGGCATACTGACTTTCTTGGCGTTCTTTGCATTGATCGTCAGCAGAATGCGCCTTCCTTTCTTGACTTTGGCACCGGCTTTCGGATTCTGGCTGTAAACGGCCCCTCTCTCCATCTTTCTGACGAAGATCGAGTCGATGACCTCGCTCCGCAGATTCGCGTCCGATGCGGCCTTCTGAGCCTGCTCGACGCTCATGCTCGTGAAGTCAGGCACATCTATCGTCCTGCCGTGGTGCGTGATTGAATTGAGCAGCACGGTCGCCGCAATCAGCAGCGCCGCAAAGAACAGGACTGCCAGTATGATGTTCCTGACGATCCAGTTGCCAAGGAACCCGTTGCTTTTTTCTTGTTTTTCCATATTCGTCATTGTTGCCCGCCACTGAAGATGACATCAAAGAGTCCGTCCCCGAGCAGAGCGAGACCTATTATTATGATTATTATCCCTGCAATCCGGTTCATCCAGATTATGGCTTTCATATTGAATGCTTTTCTCCAGTTGCTGAAGAAAAGCGAAAAGAGGAACCACCAGGTCATCGAACCTCCGGAGACTGCGAGAATGATCGGATAGACTTTCAGGCTCTTGTCGGCGACGTCCACCTGAAAGAAAGCGAACAAAGCCAGCATAACAAAAACGGCTCCCGGGTTCGATATTGTCGTGGCGACCGCCTGGAGAAAATCTTTGACGGACGCACCCCTTTCGTTCTCTCCGGGCTCCATCTTCCTGAAAGGGTCCTTGAATGCCATTGAATAGCCGAGGAAAGCGATGATGATGCCTCCGGCGATGAATATGAAACTTTCGTAGGTGTCGATGAACCTTTGGGCGAAAGCCAGTGCGAAGACCGACACTATTGCGTAAGTAGTGTCCACCAGAGTCGCTCCCAGTCCGGTTGCAAAGCCGGCTTTGTGTCCGTAGCACAGAGATTTCTGAATGACCAGAATCGCCACCGGCCCCAGCGGAGCCGATGCGCAGATGCCGATCAGGAACGCTTTCAGAATCTCCAGCAGCATCGCAGAACTATTTTGCTCTCATGAAAATCTGTATCGGGCAGCCGTGGAAGTCGAAATGTTCCCTGAGTTTGTTCTCCAGGAACCTCTTGTACGGCTCCTTCACGTACTGCGGCAGGTTGCAGAAGAACGCGAAGGCCGGGAATCTGGTAGGCAGCTGCGTGATGTACTTGATTTTGACATACTTGCCCTTCCACGAAGGAGGCGGGCATTCTTCTATTTCAGGAAGAAGGGCCTCGTTGAGCCTCGCGGTCGAGAGTCTCCTCGAATAGTTGGAGTAGACTCGGGCCGCGGCATCCAGCACATCCATTATCCTCTGCTTGTTCACCACTGAAGTGAAAACTATCGGAATGTCGTCGAAAGGTGCGAGACGGCGGCGCAGCCTGGTTTCATATTCCTTGAGCGTGTTGCTTTCCTTCGGGAAAAGGTCCCATTTGTTGACCACCAGCACGCAGGCCTTGCGGTTGCGGACGATGAGATTGAATATGCTCATGTCCTGCGCCTCCATACCGTTGTTGGCGTCGATCATCTGGATGCAGACGTCGGAATTCTCGATTGAGCGGATGGCGCGCATCACCGAATAGAATTCCAGATCCTCGTTGACCTTCCCCTTCTTTCTCATTCCTGCCGTGTCCACCAGCATGAACTCGTGCCCGAACTTGTTGTAGTGGGTCGAGATGGAGTCCCTGGTGGTTCCGGCCACCGGAGTCACGATGTTCCTTTCTTCGCCGAGCAGGGCGTTCGTGAGGGATGACTTGCCCACGTTCGGCTTGCCGACGATCGTGAAGTGCGGCAGGTCCGGACGGTCGTCGGAATCCTTTTTCGTGTCTTCGGGGAGAATCCTCACCACTTCATCAAGAAGGTCGCCCGTGCCGCTGCCGTTGGCCGCGGAAATGCTCCAGATTTCTCCCAGTCCGAGTGAATAGAACTGGTAGGCGTCGTACATCTTCTCACCGGAGTCCACCTTGTTGACGCACAGGATGACAGGCTTCTTGCTCCGTCGCAGCAAGTCCGCGATTTCGGCGTCGTAGTCCGTTATGCCTGCCGCCGCCTCCACCATAAAGATGACCGCGTCGGATTCCTCCACGGCTATGACAACCTGTCTGCGGATGGCTTCTTCGAACACATCGTCAGAATTGGTTGTCCAACCTCCGGTGTCCACCACGGAAAACTCTCTGCCGCACCACTCGCACTTACCGTAGTGGCGGTCTCTTGTCACGCCGGCGACCTCGTCCACGATTGCCTGGCGGGTGCCGACAAGGCGGTTGAAAAGCGTCGATTTGCCCACATTCGGCCGTCCGACTATAGCTACCAGATTCATAATTCAATCACATTCAGGCAGGCAATTGCCTTTTGTCCAACTCAATGTCCGGGGTGATTGCCCACCGCCGTCAGTCTTTCTTCCCGCTTCCGAACTCGGAGGAGTAAAGACCGCATCCTTTGCAGGCATCGCTGTAGTCGCCGGTGCATCCGGCATTCCTGCCGTCCTTCTCCGGCTTCTTGGAGAAGATCTCCTCATCTACCTCCCTCATGCACTTGATGCCCAGCTTGCGCATGTTCTCGTTGCGGCTGATTTCCGTTTCCGGGAACTTGCCGTTCTTCCGGAATATGATGTTGAAGCACATTCCGAAAACGCCTATGCCGAGGATTATGAGCGCAGCGAGGAAAGTTTCCATTCTCTATGGTCTCTAGAAGATGAATTCCGTGCTGATAGGCTCGTAGTGGTAAACCTTGCGGATCACTGACGCGAAGGTCCCCGTCATCGAGACTACCTTTATCTTGCTTGTGTCAGCATCCTTCCTGAGAGGAATCGTGTCGGTCACGAACAGTTCCTTGATGCAGGAGGCGTTGATCCTGTCGTATGCCGGACCGGAAAGCACGGCGTGGGTGGCGCAAGCCCTCACGCTGGCGGCGCCCTTCTCCATAAGCACGTCCGCAGCCTTCACCAGCGTCCCGGCGGTGTCGATCAGGTCGTCCACGATCACTATGTTCTTTCCTTCGACATCTCCGATTGCGGTTATGGAGGCCACCACGTTGGCCCTTTCGCGGGACTTGTGGCAGATGATGACAGGACAGGCCAGTTCCTTGGCGTAGGCGTTGGCCCTCTTGGCGCCGCCCATGTCCGGCGCCGCTATGGCCAGATTTTCAATGTTAAGTGAACGAAGATACGGAATGAAGACCTTGCTTGCGTAGATGTGGTCCACAGGCTTGTCGAAGAAGCCCTGTATCTGGTCGGCGTGGAGGTCGCAGGTCATTATGCGGTCAACTCCGGCGGCGGTAAGCAGATTGGCCACGAGCTTGGCCCCGATGGAGACGCGCGGCTTGTCCTTGCGGTCCTGGCGCGCCCAGCCGAAATAAGGCATCACTGCGATGACCTTGTCGGCGGAAGCCCTCTTCGCTGCATCAACGGTCAGCAGAAGTTCCATCAGGTTCTCCGTTGGCGGGAAAGTGGACTGCAGGATAAACACCGTAGCTCCTCTAACGCTGTCGGTGAATGAAGGTACGAATTCGCCATCGCTGAACTGTGTAACCTCGGAGTCTCCCAGGTGGTACTTCTCGCCTGTGGCTTCCCCGATCTTGTTCAACTCGTCGACAACCTTGCTTGCGAAGTCCTTGGAGGCCCGGCAGGCAAACAATTCCATTCTGTGTTCGATGTACATTGCTTTAAGAAAATGTTATATATATTTTTGAATATATTCGAGAATCTCCTCCCTGCCGGCTCCCGTCTCGGAACTTGACGCGAACATCGGCGGCAGCTCCTCCCAATCCTCCGAAAGGATCTTCCTGTCCCTCTCGATCTGGGCCTTGAGAGCGTTCGGCCCGAGCTTGTCACCTTTCGTGAATATGATGGCGAACGGGATACCGTTCTCTCCGAGGCCGGCCAGGAATTCGCGGTCTATTCTGGTAATGTCGAAGCGCGAGTCGATGAGGACGAAGAGGACCACCATCTCTTCGGAGTTGGCTATGTAGTCGTTGATCATCTTCCGCAGCTGTTCGCGCCCTTCCTTGGAAATCTTGGCGAATCCGTAGCCCGGCAGGTCCACGAGATACCAGCTGTCGTTGATGATGAAATGGTTGATCAGCTTGGTCTTCCCGGGGGTGGATGATGTCTTGGCAAGCTTGCGGTTGCCGCACAACATATTGATCAGAGAGGACTTGCCGACATTCGAACGTCCTATGAACGCGAACTCCGGCAGTTTCCGGGACGGCTTCTGGTCTGTTCTGGTGCAGCTGCCTGCGAATTTTGCTTCAGTGATGATCATCTTGTTGAAATCTGCCTCTGGATTTAACTACAAAGATAGTCGATTTTTGTTAATTTTGCAGAAGATGCTTTGATTTCAAAACAGATTCTGAAAATGAAAGAAGACTACATTGACCTGTTCACGCTTCAGTCGCACGTAAAGGACGCCGTGGAAGGAAACTTCACGGACCTCATCTGGGTGAAGGCCGAGATCGCCGGCATCAGCTGCAGGCAGAACGGGCACTGCTATATGGACCTCTCACAAAGCCGGAACGGGCAGGTGGTGGCGAAGGCAAGGGCTACGGTCTGGGCTTTTCGCTGGAATCTGATAGACAGGCAGTTCCGCAGTGTGACCGGCTCTGCGCTGGTGGCGGGAATGGAGATTCTCGCGGCGGTGAAAGTCAATTACCACCCGGTCTATGGCTTTTCGCTGAATGTGGATGACATAGACCCGGAGTTCACGCTAGGTCTGGGCGAGCGGAAAAGGAGGGAGACCATAGAGCGGCTTGCTGGCGAAGGCCTTCTTGACGTCCAGAAAGGCCTCCGTCTGCCTGCGCTTCCATATTCATTGGCCGTCATTTCCGCGAGGGGAGCGGCAGGTTACGGCGACTTCCGCCATCATCTTCTTGACAATGAATATGGCTTCGCGTTCAACGTCAGTCTGTTCGAGGCTTTGATGCAGGGCAACGAGGCCCCTGCCTCCATCGTCCGCGCATTCTCCGAGATCATCTCGTCCCGGGTCCACTATGACGCAATCCTGATAATGCGCGGCGGCGGCTCGGAACTCGATCTGGCCTGCTTCGACGACTATGACCTCGCTGCGACGATAGCCCGCTGTCCTTTGCCCGTCATTACCGCGATAGGCCACGACAAGGACCATCACGTAGCCGATATGGTGGCCTACACTTCCGTCAAGACCCCGACAGCGCTCGCCGACCTCTTTCTGGACTGCTACATCGCTGAAGACCAGAGGCTCGGGTCTTTTGACTCCCGGCTAAGGATAGCCTTTGCCAACCGCATCGCGAGGATGTCGTCGCGCCTTGACCTTCTGGAATCGTCCGTAGTCCGCCGCGCCGAGTCGAGGGTCTCCGACGCGCTATCCCGGCTTGCCGTCCTTGAAGGCAAGGTGGAACACCGGGCCGGTTCGAGAATCTCGGAAGCCCTTTCGCGGCTTCTGGTGCTGGAAACGAAGATTGCAGCGTCCGATCCGAGGGCGATTCTGAAGAAAGGCTTTGCGCTGACTCTGGACGCCGACGGTGTCCGGATGGCTTCGGCCTCCGGCCGCAAGGCTGGCGACGGGGTCAGGATGATGTTCGCCGACGGCACTCTTGAATGCAGCGTCGTCTCAGTAGAGATGAAAGACAATGCTCCGGCTGCAGCTGATTGACAATTTGTGAATTATGTTATGAAT
>CAVHYF010000008.1:0-65685 GCA_963640265.1 bacterium
TCGGTGATGACGAAGGCCTCGATCACATCCCCGGCCTTCACATCATTGAACTTGTCGATGCCGATTCCACACTCCATACCGGCGGAAACATCCTTCGCATCATCCTTGCCCCTCTTCAAAGAAGCAAACTCACCGGTATAGACTACGATACCGTCACGGATAAGCCGGCACTTCGCATTCTTGGAAATCTTGCCGTCCTTGACAAGACAACCGGCGATGGTCCCGACCTTGGAAATCTTGAAGGTCTGCTTGACCTCCGCAGTACCTGTGATCTCCTCCTTTTTGATAGGCTCGAGCAAACCCTCGATACCGTCCTTGACATCGTTGATGGCATCATAGATGACTGAATAGAGCCTGATCTCGATACCCTGCTCGTCGGCCGACTTCCTCGCATCCGTGGAAGGACGCACCTGGAAACCGATGATGACCGCATCCGAAGCCTCCGCAAGGATGACATCCGACTCCGAAATCGCACCTACAGCCTTGTGGATGACGTTGACGCGCACCTGCTCGGTCGAAAGCTTGATGAGTGAGTCTGAGAGAGCCTCCACGGAGCCGTCCACGTCACCCTTGACGATAACGTTGAGTTCCTTGAAGTTTCCTATGGCGATACGCCTTCCGATCTCCTCGAGAGTCATATGCTTCTGAGTCTTGATGCCCTGGATCCTGAGCAGCTGCTCACGCTTGTTGGCGATAGCCTTGGCCTCCTTCTCATCGTTCATTACATTGAACTTGTCACCGGCGCTCGGTGCACCGTTCAGACCGAGGATGGACACAGGTGTGGAAGGCCCCGCCTCCTTGACCTTCTGGCCGCGCTCGTTGAACATTGCCTTGACACGACCGTAGTAGCTTCCGCTCAGCACCATATCACCTGTCTTGAGGGTTCCGTCCTGCACGAGTACCGTGGCGAGATAACCGCGGCCCTTGTCCAGCGACGACTCGATGACTGCACCGATGCCGTTCTTGTTCGGATTGGCCTTGAGGTCGAGCAGATCTGTCTCAAGAAGGACTTTATCGAGCAGCTTGTCCACGTTGAGACCCTTCTTGGCCGAGATTTCCTGGCTTTGGTACTTTCCGCCCCACGCCTCCGTGAGGATGTTCATCTGAGCCAGCTGCTGATAGATCTTCTCAGGCATAGCGCCCGGCTTGTCTATCTTGTTGATGGCGAACACCATCGGTACATTTGCGGCCTGCGCGTGGTTGATGGCCTCGATTGTCTGCGGCATCACCGCATCGTCTGCGGCGATGATGATGATGGCAAGGTCGGTGAGCTGCGCACCTCTGGCTCGCATAGCCGTAAAGGCCTCGTGTCCAGGGGTGTCGAGGAAGGTTATCCTCCTCCCTCCCGGGAGTTCAACGTTGTAGGCTCCGATGTGCTGCGTGATGCCTCCGGCCTCTCCGGCGATGACGTTTGATTTACGAATATAGTCGAGCAGCGATGTCTTGCCGTGGTCCACGTGGCCCATCACCGTGATGACCGGCGGCCTCGGCACGAGATCCTCCTCCTTGTCAGGCTGGCCGTTGTTCACGGCTATCTCTTCGGTCAGGTCCGCGGTGACGAACTCGACTTTGTAGCCGAACTGCTCGGCGACGAGCACAAGCGCTTCGGCGTCAAGCCTCTGGTTGATGGACACCATAAGACCGAGATCCATACAGGCCTTGATGACTTCGTTGACGGGAGTGCCGTTCATCAGGGTGGCGAGGTCGTTGACAGTAACGAACTCGGTGACCTTGAGGACGGTCTTCTGCGCCATCTCCTGCGCCATCTCCTCCTGGGACTTGGCCGCGGCCATCTCCCTCTTCTCCTTTCTGTACTTGGCTCCGAAGTTGTTCTTCTTGTTGTCGTTCATCCTGGCGTAGGTCTCCTTGACCTGCTTCTGGATCTCCTTCTGCATCGCCTCCTGCTCCTCCTCGGTCATCGCCGGCTTGAAACGGTCCGCTCCGCGGTTGCGCTTCTTCCCGCCCTTGCCCTGTTCCTGGCCCTGGCGGGCGGCATCTTTCCTGCCGCCGTCGCGCTTGTCCTTGCGGGAGTTGTTGTCCGCCTGCTTGCCCTCCTTGGCCACATCGACCTTCTGGCTGCCCTTGGCGATTCTTTCACGCTTCTTTCCTTCCTTCTTCTTGTCGAACTGGGACAGGTCTATCTTTCCGAGGACCTTCAGTCCTATGCCCTGTTCAGCATCCGCCGGTTTCCCGTCGTTCTGCTGCGCGGCCGGCTGCTCATCCTTCTGCCTGGAGGCCTGCTCATCCTTCTGTTTTGACGCAGCCGCAAGCTTTTTCTCGTGCTTGTTCAAAGGTCTCTGGCCATTCTGCTGGACAAATCCCCCTGCAGGGGTCGTGGCAGGGGCGGCAGTCCTGACGGCTGCCGGATTCTCGTCCTTCGGCTGAGGTTCGGTTTCAGGCACGGGAGCCTTTGCAGGCTCCTGCTCAGGCTCGGCTGTCTTTTCCGGGACAGGCTCTGCCGCCGGTATCTTGACAGGTTCCACTTCCGGTTGAGGCTGAGGGACAGCTTCGGTCCGGACCGGTTCGGCTGCAGAAACCGTCTCCTGTGCAGGAACGGCTTCCGGTTTCGGTACGGGTGCCGGTTCCGGTACAGGTGCAGGCGCCGGTGCGGGCGCCTGGGCCGGCTCCGCAGTCTGCTTCAGTTCGACCGGAGTGATGATGCCGGTCTTGATGACGGTCTCCCTTTCAGGCTCGTCGAAGTCGTCCGACCGGGAGTCTCCCTGCTGCTTCTTGGCGGCCTTTTCAAGAATCTCGTTCAGCTTGATGTCTATCCTCTCCGAAGCCGCCTTCAGTTCCAGATCCTTGGCGAACTGTTTTTCGATGGCCGGAAGGTATTCGTCCGAAATCTTGGCGTTCGGATCGGCTTCGATCTCCACCCCCTTGCTGGCCAGGAACTCGACAAGGTTCTTCAAGCCGACGTTGTATTTTTTAATAAGTTTGTTCAGTCTGATTTCTGCCATATTCAACCCCTTTAAATTATTACCTAGTCTTCAAATTCCGCCTTGAGAATCCTGAACACGTCAGCGACGGTCTCGTCCTCGAGGTCAGCCCTCTTGGCGATGTCTTCAGGCGTGAATGCGAGCACGCTCTTGGCCGTGTCGCAGCCGATCGATTCCAGACGGTCGATCACCCACTGGTCGATTTCGTTGCTGAACTCGCTGAGCAGCACGTCCTCTTCCTCCTGGACTTCATCCTTAGGAAGCTCTCTCCAGACTTCGATTTCCCTGCCCACGAGCATTCCGGCCAGCTTGATGTTGCATCCGCCGCGGCCGATGCCCTTCTTCACCTCGTCCGGCTGCATATAGACCTTTATCTTGTCCTCATCGGAAGCCCCGAGGTCTATCGATGACACCCTTGCAGGGTTCAGGGCCCTCTGGATGAGCAGCTGCGTGTTGTTCGTCCACTGGAGCACGTCGATGTTCTCGTTGCGGAGCTCGCGGACGATTCCCATTATCCTTGAACCCTTCACGCCGATGCAGGCTCCGATCGGGTCGATGCGCTCGTCGTAGGATTCAACCGCAACCTTCGCGCGTTCGCCAGGGACGCGGACGACCTTCTTGATGGTGATCAGACCGTCGAATATTTCAGGAACCTCGTGTTCGAAGAGTTTCTCGAGGAACTCGTTGGTGACTCTTGAAAGCGTGATGAAAGGAGTGGTGTTGTTCTTCATCTCCACGCTCTTGATGATTGCGCGGATGGTGTCGCCCTTCTTGAAGCGCTCTCCGGGGATCTGCTCAGCCTTCGGAAGATGCAGTTCGTTGTTGTCTTCGTCAAGAATGATCACCTCCTTTGACCAGGTCTGGTAGATTTCTCCGGTGAAGATCTCTCCCACCTTGTCTGAATATGCCTTGAACACGTTCGCCTTGTCGATGTCCATAATCCTGCCCTGGAGGTTCTGCCTGATGTTAAGGATGCCTCTGCGGCCGAATGAAGAAAGGGACAGCCTTTTCGTGTAGACATCGCCGATCTCGTAGTCGTCGTCGCCTGTCTCGGCCTTGATCTGATCAATCGTGATCTGAGTGTTGGGATTCTCGACTTCCTCCACAACGTCGAAGTTCTGATAGATTTCGCAGTCTCCCTTGTCCACGTTGATGATCACGTCGAAGTTGTCCGCAGAACCGTAGGTCTTGGCAATCTGGGTGAGGAACACGTCCTTGAGCACACCCATCATCACTGGCCTGTCGATATTCTTCTCTTCCTTGAAGTCCTTGAAGGCATCGATCAGGGTAATCTCTTCTTTCTTTTCCATTTCTTATTCTTTTGTTTTCAATATTCCTTATTTCTTGAACACTATATGCGGCGCGACGGAGTTGATCTCTCCGGCCGTAAGCCTTTCCTCCCTCTCCACCAGCTCTTTCCTCTTGCGGCCCTCCACGGCCTCCTTTTGGGAATGGCGCAGGCATATTCCTTCATCATCGGCGGCCGTCAGTACGCCCACAAGTTTCCTGCCTCCCTTGAGAAGCACCTCCACCTGCGAGCCGATGGCTTTGGTGTACTGCCTGAGAACCTTGAACGGGCGGTCGAGACCGGCTGAGGAAACGGTCAGCGAATAGTCCTCGGCATCCTTGTCGAAGGCTTCGAGAAAAGCGTCGTTGACGCTTTCGCAGTCTTCAAGCTCCACATCGCCGCAGTCCTTTTCGATGATGAGTTCGATGTCGTTGTCTCCGCTCACCGTCACGTCCACGATGAAGCAGCCTCTTGCGGCCACGGCTCCTTCAACCGCTTGCATAATCTGTTTCTTTTCCATTGTCTCTTGGCCGGACAGATGTCCGTCGTTATTTAATCGGGTGAACGTCAAATGTTTCCCCGTGTCCGTCAAAACAAAAGATAGGGGACGCTTTCGTCCCCTATCTCTCACAACGATGCAAAGATAAGGATAATTTGGCAAATATGAAAATAAATTGCTTTCTTTGCAGACCATTTCTCGCCGGCAGACGGTGGAAACAAACAGGCAAGGACTCCGGTCCGGTAAAAACTAAATAAGATGGAATTCACTGCAAAGCAATTGGCCCAAGTTCTGAAGGGAACCGTTGACGGCGACCCCCTCGCAAAGGTAACATCGTTCGCCAAGATTGAACACGGCAAGCCCGGTCAGCTGTGTTTTTTCGCCAATCCGAAGTACGAGAAGTACGTTTACACCTGCAAGGCGAGCATTATGCTCGTGAACAAGGACTTCAAGCCGAAGGAGGCCGTCTCCTGCACTATGGTCAGGGTTGACGACGCCTACAAGTCGCTGGCCGACCTTCTCAAGCACGTCGCAACGCAGAAGCGCACGGACAAGAGACACCGCGGATTCCGTTCGTCGTGGTTCCTCACGACCCGTTTCGGAAAGAAGGTTTATCTCGGCAGCCACTCCTACGTCGGCCACCACGCGAAGGTCGGTGATTACACCAAGGTTTACGAGAATGTCTACATCGGCGACAACACCGTGATCGGCTCGCACTGCATCATCTATCCAGGTGTCGTGATCTACCCGGGGATGGTCATCGGAAACAATGTGATCATCCACTCCAACGCAGTCATCGGAGCCGACGGTTTCGGCAACGCTCCTCTTTCCGACGGGACCTGGGAGAAGATAGAGCATCTGGGCAATGTCATAATAGGGGACAATGTCGAGATCGGTGCCGGCACGACCATCGACAAGTCCGAGATGGAGTCAACCATCATCGGCAACGGAGTGAAGATCGACAACCTCTGCCAGATTGCCCACAATGTCCAGATCGGCGACAACACGGTTATGGCGGCCCAGTGCGGCATAGCAGGCTCGACAAAGATCGGCAGGAACTGCATAATTGCCGGTCAGGTGGGCATCGCGGGCCATCTCAACATCGCCGACAACACCACCGTCGGCGCCCAGTGCGGTGTCATCGGAAATGTACGCAAACCGGGTCAGGTGCTGCTCGGTTCACCTGCGATACCGCTCAAGAACTACCTCCGCAGCTACGCCATCTTCAAGCGTCAGGGCGAAGAATAGTAGCCAATGGCAACTATTCGGCGGGTAATCCTTGAATATTCGAAAATCGTTGCTATCTTTGCAGACTGCAATTAATTGTGGCCTAAGGCTCGTTGCGGCCCGCACCGCCGCGCCGTGCTTCAGCCGGCGGCCTGCAAAATACAAAGTATGAGTTCAAACAAGCAGCACACTCTTGCCGGTGAATATGAATTCCGGGGCAAAGGGCTACATACCGGGAAAGTGTCCCGTATGATTCTCAGACCGGCTCCCGCCGGGACAGGAATTGTGTTCCTGAGAACAGATATCGGCGACGATGCGTTCGTCAAGGCGCTTGCGGAGAATGTTTCTTCAACCGCACGCAGCACCACAGTTTCCGAAGGCGGAGTTTCCGTGTCGACCATCGAGCACCTGATGTCCGCTTTTGCCGGACTCGGCGTTGACAACGCTCAGGTGGAGATTGACAATGTCGAAGTGCCTATCCTTGACGGCAGCGCCAGACTCTATGCCGAGGCTATCGCCCGCGACGGGCTGAAGGAACAGGAATCTGACTGCAGGTACATTGAAATCCCTGAAGAAATCGAGGTCCGTGACGAGAAGTCCGGAGCCTTCATCAGAATGACTCCTTCGCAGGCCCCTACGATCGACCTGACTGTCGATTTCGGCTCAAGGGTGCTTGGAGTTCAAACCGCGCATTGGGACGGAGACACCGATTACGCCGCCCAGATCGCGCCTTGCCGCACCTTCGTGTTCTTCCACGAGATCGAGTATCTCTTCCAGAACAATCTGGTCAAGGGTGGTGATGTAGAGAACGCGATCGTCATCGTAGAGCATCCGGTCACTCAGGAGCAGATCGACAGGCTTTCGAACCTGTTCAACGTGCCGAAACTGGCCATCTGCGACAACGGTTACCTCAACAATCTCCAGCTTCATTTTCCGAACGAGTGCGGACGGCACAAGCTGCTTGACCTGATCGGTGACCTGAGGCTTGCCGGCGGTATTCTCAATGCGAAAGTTACGGCGTTCAAGCCGGGCCACGCTCTCAACACGAGAGCCGCGGCTGAAATCAGAAAGAAACTGGGGTATTGATTCCCGGACATAGACGAAACGATATGAACACAATTTCACCATTGGCTTCCGTAAGCCCTAAGGCAAAGCTGGGCGACAACATTGAAATCGGACCGTACGCTTTCATCGACGAGAACGTCGAGATCGGAGACGGTTGCAAGATCCACCCGCATGCCGTGATTTATCCGTATGTCAAGGTGGGCCGTAACTGCCAGGTCTTCCCGGGGGCCGTTGTCGGCGCCATCCCTCAGGATCTGAAGTATGAGGGAGAGGTTACCTATGTGGAGATCGGTGACAACGTTACCATCCGCGAGTGCGTGACCATCAACCGTGGCACTAAGGCCAGCGGAAAACTTGTTACCAAGATCGGCAGCAACACCTTGATAATGTCTTATGTGCACGTTGCACACGACTGTGTTGTCGGCAATCATTGCATACTTGTCAGCTATGTCGGCATCGCCGGCGAGACTGTGGTTGACGACTGGGCAATAGTCGGCGGCGGAGCGAAGGCCCACCAGTTCTCAAGAATCGGCTGTCACGCGATGGTCGGCGGAATGTCCAAGATCAACAAGGACATACCTCCTTACGTCCTCTGCGGGCGCGACCCTATCTGCTATGCCGGCGTGAACATCGTCGGACTGCGCCGCCGCGGTTTCTCCAATGACACCATCCGCAACATAAAGGACATCTACGACACTATCTACTTCTCAGGCTACAACATTTCCGATGGATGTGCCAAAGTGGAGGCCGGATTCCCTCCGAGCGAAGAGCGCGACATAATCCTTGATTTCATAAAGAATTCAAAGCGCGGCATCATCAAGGCCAACGACTCCCACGAGAAAGGAGCGCTTGAGTAGGCCGTGCTCTGCAGCATAGCCTGGTGTCCGCCTGTCAGCTATTTCGCATTGATGGCAAAGGACTTCGTCCTGTCTCCTGACGGGGTGAAGCCTTCTGTCGTATGGATAGAAGCCTGCGAACACTATCAGAAGCAGTCCTGGCGGAACCGCTTCCGGTTCTATGCGGCCGACGGCCCGCAGAGCCTGAATTTCCCGATCGTGCACGAGGGAGGGGAACGCATTCCGATAACCGAGGTCCGAGTTGATTATTCCACCCCGTGGGTCATCCGTACAGAAAGGGCGATATCTTCTGCCTACGAATCCTCGGCTTTTTTCGAATATTACCGCGACGACCTCTTTTCCATCCTGGATTCGAAGCCTGAGACTCTCTTCGACCTTGACCTCAGGATGATAAGGTTCTTCCTGAAGAAGATCGGCATTGCCGCCGACATCCGTCTGACCGATGAATATGTCCCTGTCCGTTCCCGTGAGGTGCCTCTTGACACTGGGCGCTACGGACTGGACTACCGTGAAATCATCCATCCGAAACGGCCGGATACGATACTCAGGAATCTGAATCTGGAAAAACCGTATTTCCAGGTCTTCGCCCGGAAGTACGGTTTCGTCCCGAATCTTTCCATAATGGACCTTCTGTTCAACGAAGGCCCCGATTCGATTTCCTATCTGAAAAATCTGAATCCCGGTCTTTCCTAGAATCTCCAGCCGAAAGTGGCGGTGATGTTGAAGCGTTGTCTCTTGTTCAGCATCACAGGGGACGCCGCATCGTCGAGGTAGTCGTCATAGAGGTAGATATATTCATCTGCCAGTGTGGTCAGCCTCGCCGCTATGTCGGCGAAGAACGACCCGTCGGAGGAGTAGCCGAGTCCGACCGAGTAGGAGTGGACCTTGTCGTTGGTGGTGCTCTTCCTGTCGGCGTAGTAGGAATATTCAGGGGTCACGGTGAAGTTGTAGCCTGCCCTTACGGCGATCTCCGGCACCGGTTTGAATTCCGCACCGATTCTCACCGTGTGCGAAATCCCCATGCAGTCCGCGATGTCCTGGTTGAGGTCATCGAAAGTTGTCTCCCAGGTGTTCTTGTCCAGGAACTTCATCCTGCTGTAGTCCGTCATCTCGTAGTCGGCGCTGACCATGGCCATTCCTGCGAAAGTGAAGGCCAGTCCGGCGTTGACCCTGTACGGAGTGCGGAGCCTGTAGGTGTATTCCCCTTCCGGAGACTTGGCTTCGTCGGTCTTCCCGGAGGTATAGGTGATGTCGGCGACGTGGAGCCAGCGCTCGGTAATCTCCATCGTTGTCGGTGTCTGGAACGCGCCTCCGACTCTCAGTCCGTCCACAGGCTTCCAGATGAATCCGATCTTGCCGTAGATGCCCGTTCCTGTCGCAGAGTAGGAATAGCGTCCGCGGTAGTTGTCGAAGCAGGTCTTGCCATTGTCCCCGAAGTCGAGAGGGAAGTCGGACGGATCTTCCGCAGCCTCCTTGATGTACTCTGAAGTGTCGTATCTGAGAGATGTGAGGCCGAGGTTGCCTCCGAGGTAGAAGGTGTCTCCGAAGTTCAGGCCGATGTTCGCGATCGCATCGTACTTGCTTCCGGTGACTTTGCGTCCGTAGGACTGGTTGAGGGTTCCCGGAATGTAGATCTTGTAGATGTAGTTGCCGGCCTCGTCGTCAACTCCCGTGTCGACGTATGTCTCAGTGGCACCGATGTAACGCCGGTAATAGTCAGGCTCCGAAGTGCTTCCGAAATTGGCGATGGCTCCGGCCTGGGCGTTCGCTATGACGTTCCACGGTGCCTGATAGCCGCGGCTGTCAGGGTTGTAGTACGCATAGTCCCACTGGTCAATTCTGCCGCCGGTCTTATCCTGGTAACCGTTCAGGTAGTCGACATCGTAGCCAGTGGCCGCGGAGGCCAGCGCGCCGAGGTAACTGCTCGAGCTGTTCGCTCCGCCGCCCATTACGTGTCCGGTGAAGTTGTTCGTCCCGTTGAACACGATGCCGTAGGTGATGGCGGTCAATCCGCTCCTGCTTCCCGTGTCCCAGTTGACCATCAGTCCGAAATTCGGCATCGAGAACCTGGCAAGGTTCGTGTTCTGTCCGTTGACATAGACTCCGTTGTTGGTGGCGGAGTACGATGAATTCATCGTACTGACCGTGAGGTTCGGGGTTATGGTGAACTGTGAATATCCGGCCACGGCCGAACCGGCAGGGTTGATGCCGACCGAACCGAGGTCACCTCCGACGGCTGTCATCGCATTGCCCATACCGATTGACCTTGCCGTGCCGTAATAGTCGTTCTGGCTGAATGTCAGCCCGTCGTACATTGTCTGCGCCCCTGCGGTCACAACCGTGAGTGACATCAGCGCAGTGATCATTGCCTTTTTCATTTCTGTTTCTGTCTGAAATTAAGAAGCCGTTTTGAAATAATGCATCGTCCCGTTTCCTTGAAACTGTTCTACCTTCTGCCGCCGCTGCCTCCTCTTGAGCCGCCGCCGGAACTTCTGGATGAACTGCCGCCGGAGAATCCTCCGCCGGAAGAACTTCTGCTTGAACTGCCGGAGGAGTAGCTGCCGGAACTCCTGCTAGAACTGCTTGAACTTCTGCTTGAACTGCCGGACGAATAGCTGCCCGACGAGCGGTAAGAAGATGATGATGACGAACCGGATGATCGGTAGCTTCCCGAAGAACTGCCTGTGCTGCCCGATGAATAACTGCCTGAACCGGAGGAACTTCTGGTGCTGGACTGCCTCGCGTAGGATGCGGACGATGACGAAGTCCCGGAACTGATGCCGCTTCCGCCGGTGGAATAAGAACTGCCGTTCGACGATGACTGTCCTGAAATGCCGGAAGACCTGTATGAAGATGCCCTGCCGGATGTCGATCTGCCTGAAACCGATCTCTCTGAAGAAGTCCTTACCACAGGATTGGCTCCTGTCCTTGTGCCGCCGGTGCCGGATGTCCTTATTGCCGAGGATGAACGGTCTCCCGAAGTTCTTGTGGAAACGCTTCCCCCGGTCCTGGTCCCTGATGAACGTACCGAACTGCCGGCCGAGGATCTGGATGTAGTGCCGAGACCGCTTCTGTTTCCGGTACCCGAGCCTGTTGTGGAAAGACGCGGAGTGTAGGCTCTGCCGGTGCCCGGGCCGAAGACATCGTGGTCGATGTGGTGATGATGCGGAGCATAGCCCCATCCTCCGTAATACCACGGATCGTACCATCCGGCATACCAACCTCCATACCATCCGCCGTAGTACCACGGGTCATACCACCCGCTCCAGTACCACGGGCTGCGCCAGCCGCTCCATCCCCAGGAATAGCTGTAATACCACGGGTCGTACCATCCGCCGTAGTACCACGGATTCGCTCCCCAGTAGATGGAACTGTAGAATGGACGGTTCCAGCGGTACCAGGATGAAGCGTACCAAGGCTGGTATGCGGCCCAGGTGTCCCATCCGCTGTCATAGAGATAGACTGATGTGGTGTTCCCGCTTTCGCTGAAATCAATCTTCGCCACTTTGTTGTCCGGTATGAAGAGAGTGTCCACTTTCTCTCCGCTCTTCATGAAGATGGGCGATTCCTTGGTCTTCTTCACCAGAAGATCCGTCTCTTCTTCGCTTGCGGTGCTTTCCTGAACTGCCGCCTGCTCTTTGACGCCGGACCTTGAACTATAGTAGATTCCGTCCTGATACTTCTGTCTGGAAGCATTTTGGGCATACTGCGACGCAGTTCCGCACGAAGTCAGTGCCAGAAGCGCCGAGATAAAGATGATTGTGCGTGTTTTCATTTCTGAATCTCCTATATTTGACAATAAATTCGTAACTTCGCATCCGTTTCCGCCGGTGCGGTCGCGGAGCGATGTTCTGTGAACAAAATCCGTACCCGCGGGAATCTTGCACAATATTAAGAATAATTGTCAAAAACAGCAAAGATATATGGCAAAGGAAGTGACAAAAAGGTCTGAGAATTACTCTCAGTGGTACAACGATCTTGTGGTGAAGGCGGATCTCGCGGAGCAGTCTCCTGTAAGGGGCTGCATGGTCATCAAGCCTTATGGCTATGCCATCTGGGAGAAGATGCAGCGCGCCCTTGACGACATGTTCAAGGAAACCGGCGCAGTGAACGCCTATTTTCCTCTTTTCATCCCGAAGTCATTCTTCAGCAGGGAGGCCGAGCACGTGGCCGGTTTCGCCAAGGAATGCGCGGTGGTGACCCACCACAGGCTTATGAACGATCCTGACGGCAACGGTGTCGTCGTGGATCCGTCCGCCAAACTGGAGGAGGAACTGATCGTCAGGCCTACGTCCGAGACCATCATCTGGAGTACCTACAAGAACTGGATCACTTCCTGGAGAGACCTGCCTATCATGTGCAACCAGTGGGCGAACGTGGTCCGCTGGGAGATGCGCACGAGGCTCTTCCTCCGTACCGCCGAGTTCCTCTGGCAGGAGGGCCACACGGCCCACGCTACTGCCCTGGAGGCTCAGGAAGAGGCTCGGAGAATGGTCGATGTGTACGCCAAGTTCGCAAGAGAGTATCTCGCCCTGCCTGTCATCGTGGGCCACAAGAGTCCTAACGAAAGGTTCGCGGGCGCTCTCGACACCCTGACCATCGAGGCGATGATGCAGGACGGAAAGGCCCTGCAGGCCGGCACCTCGCATTTCCTCGGTCAGAATTTCGCCAAGTCGTTCGATGTCAAGTACACTGACAAGGAAGGCCGGCAGCAGTACGTCTGGGCCACTTCCTGGGGCGTTTCCACAAGGCTTATGGGCGCTCTCGTGATGGCTCACGGCGACGACAACGGACTTGTCCTGCCTCCTGCTCTCGCTCCGATCCAGGTGGTTATGGTTCCGATCTTCAAGACGGACGACGAACACGCTCGGATTCTCGAGAAGATGTCTCAGCTCAAGAAGGCCCTTGAGGCCGAGGGACACACCGTCAAGATTGATGACCGCGACACTCTGCGTCCTGGATTCAAGTTCGCGGAATGGGAACTCAAGGGAGTTCCGGTGCGTCTTGCTATGGGACCGCGCGACCTTGAGAACGGCACGGTTGAGGTACACAGACGCGACACTCTTGAAAAGCAGACAGTGGCTCTTGAAGGTCTGGACAAGTCGATAGCCGCCCTGCTGGACGACATCCAGAAGACGATCTATCAGAAGGCTTTCGACTTCAGGGCGGCCAACGTGGAGAAGTGCGACGACTGGGAGGAGTTCAAGGCCAAGATCGGAACGGGCAAGTTCCTGCTCTGCCACTGGGACGGCTCAGCCGAGACCGAACAGAAGATCAAGGACGAGACGAAGGCCACGATCAGGTGCATTCCTGTGGACAGCTTCGTCTGCGAGGAAGAGGGCAAGGACATCTATTCCGGCAAGCCTTCAAGCCGCAGGGTGGTCTTCGGCATTGCATATTAACCATATTGACGAATAGACTATGAGAAGTGGAGTTTCAAGTCGGATTGCCATAGCTGTGGCACTTTTGATGGCGGGTTCCGCCGTGGCGTCGGCGCAGACGGATACGGCAAGGACAAACGCCCAGTCGGCCGCGGCGGCCGCAGCGCGAATGCTCAGCGCCACGACCGAGAAGAAGGTCGAAGAACCCAAGCCGAACTATTGGACCAAGTCGCTGATGACCAATCTGAACTTTGTCCAGAGCAGTTTCACCAACTGGGCCAAGGGAGGTTACAACAACTACGCGATGAGCGCCTACATCGACGGAAACACGAACTGGAAGAAGGGGGAGATGTACTGGAACAACCGTCTCCAGCTCGACTACGGTTTCCTCTATTCCGCCGACAAACCGATTCTTCAGAAGAACAAGGACCGCATCCTTTTTGAGAGCACCTGGGGCTACAAGGCTACCAAGACCCTCAACTATTCCGCCAAGTTCACTTTCCTGAGCCAGTTCGCCAACGGTTACAACTATCCTACACCTGCAGTGGAAGGAGACGAGGAGCCGTCAAGCAAGGATTGGAGGAATGCCAGGGTTCTCAAGTCCGGCATCCTTTCTCCTGGAACAGTCAATTTGGGTCTCGGTATCGACTGGGTGCCGAGCAAATGGCTGACTGTCAACCTGGCACCTCTCACCGGCGGTTTCACTATCGTCGGAAGCGAGAAGTTGAGAAAGAACAACGGTATGGACAGGAAGAAGGACTATGCGGACACGGAAGCCTATCCGGACGAAAAGGACGGGCAGGGAATATACTACACGACCGGAAACTATTACAAGCCGGCCCGTTTCGAGTTCGGTGCCCAGTTGACCGCCGATGCGAAGGTCAAGGTAAATGACAATTTCGAAGGCTCGACACACCTGCTGCTCTTCTCCAACTATCTGAAGAATCCTCAGAACATCCGCGTGAACTGGGACACCCGCATGATGTGGAAGCTCAGCCGGTTCTTCTCGCTGAACCTTACCACCAACCTCATCTACGACGACACCGTGCTGATCGCCGACAAGGACCACGAGAACTGCGACGGTCACAGGAAGGTGCAGTTCGCGCAGGCCCTCCAGTTCGGATTCACCTATACCTTCGCGAGCAAGAAATAGCCGCCTCCGAACATGCAGGACAGGTTTGACAGAATTCTGGAAGGACTGCTTCCCGGAAGGGGAGCGGTCCTTCTGGCAGTCAGCGGCGGCGTCGATTCGATGTGTATGGCGGATCTGTTCCTGAATTCGCGGCTGCATCCCCGGTTCGCGGTCGCCCACTGCAATTTCCACCTTCGCGGCAATGACAGCGACCTGGACGAGGCTCTGGTGAAGGAATGGGCTGGGAAACACGGAATCATATTCATAAAGAAGGATTTCGACACCGCCGGACACGCCGCTTCAGCAGGACTCAGCATCGAGATGGCCGCAAGGGAACTGCGGTATTCCTGGTTCGCGGAAGTCTGCCGAATGGACGGGTTCTCCGCCCTCTCGGTGGCCCACAACGCAAACGACGATGCGGAGACTATGGTTCTTAACCTGCTCCGGGGGACCGGAGTCAAGGGGATGACGGGTATGCGGCCCTCGTCGGCATTGCCCGGCTCGGAAGCTATTCTCGTCCGCCCGCTGCTGGACTTTTCCAGGAAGGACATCAATGAATATGCACTGTCGCGCGGGCTCGCGTGGCGAGAGGACAGGACCAATGCCGACTCCGCATACAAGAGAAACTGCATCAGAAATGAGGTCTTCCCGATTTTCGCCCGGATCAACCCGTCGTTCCTGGCTACGCTGAAGGGGGATATGGCTCGTTTTTCCCAGGTCCAGGCCATCGCCGACGACCATTTCAGGTCGGTGGGGGAGGCGGCCGTCAGCCTTTCCGGCGATGGCCTTCCGGCGATTGACATCCGCAGGCTTACGGAGAACGGGCATTGGGAATATGCTCTTTTCAGACTCCTTGAACCTTACGGTTTCACATCCTCTGCCATAGGTGACATCGCCGATCTCCTGAAAAACGGTTCCACTGTCAGTGGTCGGAGATTCTTCTCCGATGAATATCAGGCGCTTACGGATGGCTGGACGCTGCGCCTCTCCAAGCGCTTCCCTAATGGCGGGCCGGAACCGCAGGAACTTTCGGTGGAAGGCCCGGGAACATATTCATTGGGAGAGACCGGGTTCACGGTCAGCCTCAGCGGCGATACGGATGACGTGTTCACGTCTCCCGGGGAGACCAAGTTCGATTCAGCCGCAGTCCCTTTCCCGTTCACCGTGCGCCGCTGGCGGGCGGGGGACTGGATGCGTCCTCTCGGAATGAAGGGACGCAGGAAGCTCAGCGACATTTTCGTGGACTTGAAGACCGGTCTGCCCGGCAAGGAGAAAGCCCTCGTCGTTTCCGGCGAAGGCTCTCACGTGCTTGCCCTGGTGGGCAGCAGAATCGACGATTCCGTCAAAGTGACGAAGGCCACTGCCTCCGTCACCGTCATCCGTCTTATCTGATTTCGATTTCGAAAGGCATCCTGGCGAACACGAGGTTTTCGTTCCCGCCCTTGACCCAGGATTTCTGCCATCCGACAAGGGTTCTTGCGATGTTCTCGAAAGGAGTCCCCTCGAAAACTCCGGCCATCGCTTCTTCCATCTGATTGCCCTGTCCGAACTGCATCATCAGCTGTTCAATCATTGTAAGCGGCTTTGGATATCCGGTCACGTTCCAATTGGAGACATCAGGGTCTCCGGCCATCGACGCCGCATAGGCGATGGCGTCTTCAAGAGTGCCTATCTCGTCCGCCAGTCCGATCTTCAAGGCTTCGGCGCCGGTCCAGACACGGCCCTGAGCTATGCTGTCAACTGCTTCGAACGTCATATTGCGGCCTTCGGCGACTATTCCGACGAACTGGTTGTAGATGTCGTCGACATAAATCTGCATCCAGGCGGTCTCTTCCGTGTCGAACGGCCTGGTGAGGGACAGCATATCGGAATGCTTGTGGGAGTTGACCGGAGTCATGTTCACGTGCGCGACTTCCTTGAGGGTCCCGCTGAATTCCGGAATGGCGGAGAACACTCCGATGGAGCCGGTCAGCGTCGTCGCGTTCGTGAATATGTGGTCGCAGCCGTTAGAGATCCAGTATCCGCCCGATGCGGCATAGTCACCGTAGGAGGCTATCACAGGCTTGACAGCCCCGGTCAGGTCGATCTCTTCCTTTATCTTGCTGGCCGCAAGCACGGTGCCTCCCGGGGAGTTGACTCTGAAGACGACTGCCTTGACTGTCGAATCGGCGCGGACTTTGGCGATTATCGAAGCGAAGCGGTCTCCGCTGATGTTGTTCGGGTCATCCTGCTCGACGATGTTGCCGTCGGCGTAGATGACTGCAATCGTCTTTCTGGCGGAGGAGTTCGTGGAGACTTTGGCTGCGGCGTAGTCCTTGAAAGGAATGAACTTCACGTCCTTGTAACTTTCCTTGGAGGCAAGGTCGGCAAGCTTGGACTTGTATTCCTCGACGGAAAGGACCGCATCGGCCAGGTTGTGCTTTACCATGTCTTCAGGCAGCGATATCGAGAGATTGTCGATGAACCAGTTGAGGGAATCCACGCTGATGCCTCTGCTTTCCGCCGTTTCCTTCGCTATGGTTTCCCACATCGAGTCGACCATTTCCTGGTTCTGCTCCATATTCTCCGGACTCGGGGCGTTCTTGACGTACATTTCGCCGGCGCTCTTGTATTTCCCGTGGCGGATCAGCTGGTAGTTGACTCCGAGTTTGTCGAGCAGATCCTTGAGGAAGAGCATTCTTCCGCTTATTCCCAGCATGAAGTTGTTGCCTCCGTGGTGGCTCGTGGTGTAGATCCTGTCTGCGACCGAAGCAAGGTAGTAGTTGCCTGACGTGAACGCTTCTCCGTATGCTACGATGGCTTTCCCGCTCTTCCTGAACTCGGTGAGGGCTTTCCTGATCTCCTCGATCTTGCTGACGCTGCTTGCCGCGCCGTCAGTCTTGATGAGGATATATTTTACTCCAGGGTCTTCCGCCGCTTTGTGAATTGCCTTGACTGCATCCAGGATGCCTACCTGCTGTACCATCGAACCGCCTTGAAGCGAGACGACCGGGCTGGATTCCTGAGTTTGTTCGGTTATCGCTACATTGGCCATGTCCATAAGGAGCACTCCCTCCTTCGGAACCGCCGCTCCGGATCCGGATGAGGCCGAGGAGGCAATCATTGAACCGATCATCATAAAGAACATCACGACTTTGACGATGCCCCAGATGAACAGGCCGCAGAGAACGGCCAGCACCCATTTTACAAATTCTTTCGTGTTCATTTTGCTATTGAAGTTGTTTTGAAAATTCCGATTTACGGCAAAGTTAAGCAACTTCTTTGATATTCAATCATTATATTTAAATTTGCATTTTTGCCGCTCCGGACGGAATTACGCCGTTCCGCGCGGCGTTGGAAAAGACTTCTTCAAGATGAAAAGGACGATAGCTCTGTTGTACGCCGTGTTCGCGGCCGCCGCCGTGTCCGCCCAGACGGTGGACACTTCATCCATATATAAGGACAGGAAGGACAGTCTGGCGGCCACCGTGTTCGTCGGCCATCAGGACAACAGCATATCCAGGACGAAGACTCTGAGGACGGAACTGATTTCAGCCTCCGGGCTTCAGAAGATGGCCTGCTGCAATCTCGCGGAAAGTTTCGAGAATTCCGCCAGCGTGACTGTGGGCTACTCCGATGCAGTGACGGGGGCCAGGCAGATCAGGCTTCTGGGACTGTCTGGAACCTATACGCAGATGCTGGACGAAAACCGTCCGGTCCTCAGGGGCGTGACCGCTCCGTACGGCCTGTCCTACGTTCCGGGGCCGTGGCTTGAGAGCATTCAGATTGCCAAAGGCTCACCGTCCGTGATCAACGGCCTGGAATCTATGACCGGACAGATCAATCTTGAACACAAAAAGCCTACCGAGGAAAAGCCTTTGTTCGTGCAGGCTTCGATGATGAGCGATTCGAAGGCGGACTTCAACGCGACATCGGCCTGGCAGCTAAGCCCGACTCTCTACACGATAGTCATGGGCCACGTCAGCGGCAACTTCAAGACGCACGATATGAACGGAGACGGCTTCAGGGATGATCCGAAGTCCCTGCAGTTCAACGTCGCCAACCGCTGGCTCTACTACACTCCGCAACTGCAGGTGCGCTGGGGAGTCAAGGCAGTCAGGGACAACAGGCAGGGCGGAATGGACGGCTACGACAAGGACAGGGTTCAGTCAGCAGTCGGAACACCTTCCCTGCAGTCCGAGCCTTGGGGCACAGACATCGACAACCGCCTGCTGAATGCTTACCTTAAAGTCGGCAAGCCGCTCAGGGAGGACGGCTCCGCCAGCATCGCCGCCATCCTTGACTGGTCCTGGCAGAAAAGCGACTCCTGGTTCGGCGCTTCATCCTATCTGGGGGAACAGCAGTCCGGATTCTTCAACCTGCTTTACAGGAATATGCTGAACGATTCCCACGACTTCACTGTCGGACTCAGGGGAACCTTTGACAATATCGACGAGAGCATAAGGAAGATGAACATTGGACTTGCCCTGGAACCGTATTCGGACAGATCTGACCTTTTCTTCGGCGGTCTTTACGGAGAATACACCTTCCACGCGGGCGACAGGTTCACTTCGATAGCCGGCATAAGCGCGGACTGGTACAGGAACAACGGCTTGAAGGTGTCTCCGAGGGTGACTCTGAGATATTCGCCGGAAAAATGGATTGTGGTGAGGGCGAACGGCGGCAGGGGACTCCGCTATGCCGACCCGGTCGCCGACAACATCGGTGTGATGTCCACGCACAGGCGCATTTACGGAGACTGCCTGCAGCGGCTGCTTGAAGATTCCTGGACTTTCGGCGGCAATGTCACCTTCTACCTGCCTTTCGGAACGGATCCCGAGAAGACTTACATAAGCTTTGACTATTTCAGAACGCAGTTCTCCCGCCAGATGATGCTGGACAATGAAGTGCGGCTTCCCGGCGACTGGTCCGGATGGTACTCCTGCTTCTTCGATTCGGACGGCAGGGAGTCGTTTTCGAACAGCTGGCAGGCGGATTTCAGCACGGAGCCTTTCGAAAGGTTCACGGTGTCCCTTACCGGCCGGTACACGGACGCAAGGTCCGGGAACTATGGCCGCGACCTTGTGGAGAAGCCGATGCTGAGCCGTTTCAAGGGAGTGCTCAACCTTCAGTACAAGACTAATCTCAGCAGATGGATATTCGATTTCACCGCCTCCGTCAACGGGTCGGCCAGGGTCTATGAGTTCATGAAGGACCTGCGCGGCGACGACGGCTCCCTGCTGTACCCCGACGGACGCACTCCTGTCTATCCTCTGCTTTATGCGCAGGTGACCAGGCGTTTCCGCGGGTTCGACGTCTATGCCGGAGTCGAGAACATCACGAACTTCACCCAGAAGAACGTCCTGGTCGGAGCGGAAGGGCCTGACGGAGAACTGTGTCCCTGGAACGGGGGCTTCGATGCCAGCTGCATCTGGGGACCTCTGATGGGGCGCAGATTCAATCTCGGAGTAAGGCTTACGCTCTGGAGGGCTACCAGGAATGATTAATATTGATTAACTTTGCAGATTGTTGCAAGGCTGTCCCGGCAACGTCGCCGGACGGCTTGAAATGATGCCCGTTATGAAAAGAACATTGATTATCGCTTTCGCAGCCTTGATGCTGTCGGTTCCCGCATCCTTCGCGGCCTCTGCGGATGCGGCCCCAACCCTGCCGCAGCAGGAGAAAAGTCTTGGAAAGAACATCAGCAAGGTGACTTTCCACACGAATATGCACTGCCAGAAGTGCGTCGGCAAGATCAAGGAGAACATCTCCTTCCTCAAAGGAGTGAAGAGCCTCGACGTGTCTCTGGAGAATCAGACGATCGTCATTTCATACGACAACCGCAAGACGGACGAGGCGGCTCTTGCCAAGGCTATCGGAAAACTTGGCTACAAGGCGGAAACCGCAACGGAAACCCAGGCAGAAACAGTTAAGGAAAAATAGACAAGGAAATGGCTCAGAAACCGTCAATCCCGAAGGGGACCCGAGACTTCGGCCAGCAGAGCATGGCTGAAAGAAACTATATCTTCGACACGATAAAAAGCGTCTTCAGAACGTTCGGATATTCACAGATCGAGACTCCGGCGATGGAGAATCTGTCAACGCTTCTCGGAAAATACGGGGAGGAGGGCGACAAGCTTCTCTTCCGCGTGCTCAATTCGGGAGACTGCTTCTCCAAGGTCGATTTCGACGCCTGCCGCACCGGGGACGGAGAAGTCAACAGCGCGGCTCTTTCAAAGGAGGTCTGCGAAAAGGGCCTGAGGTATGACCTGACGGTGCCGTTCGCCCGTTTCGTCGTACAGCACCAGAGTGAAATATCATTCCCGTTCAAGAGGTTCCAGATCCAGCCCGTGTGGAGGGCGGACAGGCCTCAGAAGGGCCGGTACCGCGAGTTCTACCAGTGCGACGTCGATGTCATCGGCAGCAGGTCGCAGGTCAACGAACTGGAACTCGTGCAGATCGTGGACAGGGTATTCAGCCTTCTTGACGTGAGGGTCCTCGTGAAGATCAACAACAGGAAGGTCCTGACTGGATTCGCCGAAATCTGCGGTTTCCCGGACAAGGTCGTGGACATCACCGTGGCGATCGACAAGCTGGACAAGATAGGACTCGAGAGCGTTGAGGATGAAATGCGGGAGAAGGGTCTGACCGACGGGGCCGTCGCCGTGATCGAGCAGATCCTCAAACTGTCCGGCTCCACTTCAGAGAAACTGGCTGCGATGCGTTCGCTGATGAACGGCGGTTCCGCTTCCGGTCTCGTGTCCGAGACTGGCCTGAAAGGCCTCGATGAACTTGAGGAGCTGTTCGGCCTGATCGATGCCGCCGGCGTAAAGAGTCCTGTGGAGATCGACCTGTCGCTCGCGAGAGGCCTGAACTATTACACGGGTGCGATCTTCGAGGTGAAAGCCCTTGATTTCCAGATAGGAAGCATCTGCGGAGGCGGACGCTACGACAATCTTACGGGAATATTCGGTCTCCCGGACATGTCCGGAGTCGGAATCAGTTTCGGTGCCGACAGAATCTACGATGTCCTGAAGGGCCTTGACAAATTCCCTGCATCCCTGTCTTCCAGCACAACGCTGCTTTTCGCCTGTATGGGGACGGACGATCTCCGCTATGTCCTTCCAGTCGCCTCCGCTCTCCGATCCGAGGGGATCTCGGTCGAGGTGTATCCGGAGCCGTCCAAACTGAAGAAACAGTTCGACTATGCCGCGAAGAAATCCATACCGTTCATTTCCATCAACGGAGGAGACGAAGCCGCGTCCGGTACCGTTCAGATGAAGAATCTTGCCAGCGGGGAGCAGAAGCCGTTCCCCAAGGACGACATAGAAGGAATGAAGGCTTTCCTGGGCGCCCGCTAGCGCAGTCCGCAGCCGTTTTCCGGATGTATTAATAATAAAGGGTAAGAATATTTAGGATTTTTTTGCTTTTCATTAAAATATTCTTACCTTTGCAGTCCAACATCGCGGGGTAGAGCAGTTGGTAGCTCGTCGGGCTCATAACCCGGAGGTCAGAGGTTCGAGTCCTCTCCCCGCTACTCCATTGCAGGCGCTGAATGATCGGCGCCTGTTTTTTTGTCTTTGCCTTTGCCGCGCCCGTCTGTCCCGGCCGGGCGACTGGAAGCGGAAGAGTGTGCGAACAAGTTCCGGCGCGATGATGAATAAGCCGGCGATTATTCGTATTTTTGCGGTTCTGATTTAACAACTTCTTACTATGGCAGAGGAAGGCAAGATTGTCATAAGAAGAGCAAAGGTCAACAACCTCAAGGACATCACGGTGGAAATCCCGAGAAACAAACTTGTGGTTGTCACTGGAATATCCGGCTCCGGGAAGTCCTCCCTGGCTTTCGACACGCTTTTCGCCGAGGGCCAGAGGCGCTTCGCGGAAAGCCTTTCATCCTATGCCCGCCAGTTCCTCGGCAGGATGAGCAAACCTGACGTGGAATCCATAGAGGGCATTCCGCCCGCAATCGCAATCGAGCAGAAAGTCAACGTCAAGAACCCGCGCTCGACGGTCGCCACGACGACTGAAATCTATGATTATCTCCGCATCATCTTCGCCCGCATCGGAAGAACATATTCTCCGGTCAGCGGAAGGGAAGTGGAATGTCACAGTGTCAACGACGTGATGGCCAGCATATTGCGCGGCGATTCCAGGACTGTGTACATCCTTTCCGACCTGGACTGGAAGGCCCGTGAGGACAAAGTCGAACTGATGCTCCGGCTCAAGGAGGAAGGATATTCCCGCTTCTTCGGGAAGGACGGCGTCATCCGCATCGAGGAAATAATGAAGATGGCCGACGGCGGCCGGTATCCTGACGAACTGTACCTGCTCGTCGACAGGATCAAGCTTCCTGTTTTCAAGGAGTGCCTCCCGTACAATGAAGACGGGTCGCCCTGGCCTCAGACTGACTGGGAGGATCTCCGGACCAGGCTGCAGTCCTCCATCGACACCGCCTTCAGGGAAGGGAACGGCAAACTCATCCTCCGGAAGGACGGCTGCACTGAGGAATATTCCAACCGCTTCGAGATGGACGGGATGACCTTCCGACAGCCCGATGAATATCTCTTCTCGTTCAACAGCCCGCTGGGCGCCTGCCCTGTCTGCGGAGGTCTCGGGAAAATCATCGGCATCAGCGAGGACCTTGTGGTTCCGGACAAGACCAGAAGCATCTACGACGGAGCCATCGCCTGCTGGAAAGGCGAGAAGATGGGGTGGTTCAGGGACCATCTCGTGAAGGTGGCCCCGCGCTACGGAATACCGGTCTTCGAACCGTACTGCAACCTCAGCAGGGAAGTCAAGGACCTTATCTGGGAAGGCCACAGCGTGGAAGGCGACGACGGCTCGATCATAGGCATAAACGAATTCTTCAAATGGATTGAGGCCAACCGCTACAAAATCCAGAACAAGTTCATGCTGAACCGTTTCTCGGGCAGGACCACCTGCCATTCCTGCCACGGTACGAGACTCCGCCCCGAGGCCCTCTATGTCAAGGTGGGCGGCAGGACGATCGCTGAACTGCTCGAAATGAACATAGACTCGCTGTTGGATTTCTTCGGCGGTCTCAAGCTGGATGAATATGAACACGCGATAGTCCGCAAGGCGGTCGAGGAGGTCGTCTCCCGCCTGAACTACATAAAGGATGTGGGACTGTCGTACCTGTCACTCGACAGAGCCTGCAACACTCTGTCCGGAGGAGAAAGCCAGAGAATAAACCTTGTGACTGCGCTGGGCAGTTCCCTTGTGGGTTCGATGTACATCCTGGACGAACCGAGCATCGGACTGCATCCCCGGGATACTGCCAGGCTGATAGAAGTCCTGAGAAAGCTGAGGGACATCGGCAACACGCTCGTGGTCGTGGAACACGACGAGGAGATAATAAGGGTGGCCGATGAACTGATCGATATGGGACCGCTGGCCGGAGCCGAAGGCGGGAAGGTGGTGTTCCAGGGCAGGATCGGAGACGCCGAAGCGGAAAAGAAGGCCGTTGACGGATCGCTTACGCTGCAGTACCTGACGGGACGCAGGCAGCGGTATGTCAGGGAAAAGCACAAGTGGACATATTCAATCACCGTCGAGGGGGCCGGGGAACACAACCTCAAGAACATAGACGTGAAATTCCCGCTCGGGGCGCTGACAGTCGTGTCGGGCGTCAGCGGCAGCGGAAAGTCTTCGCTCGTGGGGGACATACTCTATCCGGCCCTGTTCAGAAGGCTCAATCAGACGGGAGACCTTCCGGGCATGTTCAGGAAGCTTTCAGGCAATCTCGACCGCATCACGAGGGTTGAATATGTTGACCAGAACCCGATAGGGAAGAGTTCCCGGTCCAATGCGGTGACCTATCTCAAGGTCTATGACGACATCCGGAAACTGCTTTCGTTCCAGCAGTATGCCCGCATCAACGGCTACACTCCGTCCTCCTTCTCGTTCAACCAGGACGGCGGCCGCTGCCCGGAATGCCAGGGCAACGGTTTCGTGAAGATTCCGATGCAGTTCATGGCGGACGTGACGATGGTCTGCGAGGCCTGCGGCGGCAAGCGCTTCAAGCCGGACATCCTTGAGGTCCGCTACAAAGGGAAGAACATAGACGACATATTGAATATGAGCGTGGCCGAGGCGATCTCGTTCTTCGGCTCCCAGCAGGACGAGACTGCGGTCCGGATAGCCGGGAGGCTCCAGCCGCTCGTGGACGTGGGCCTGTCCTACATCAAACTCGGCCAGAGCTCGTCCACTCTCTCGGGTGGAGAAAGCCAGAGAATAAAGCTGGCGTACTTCCTGTCGATGAGCGATGATTCCGCATCGGTGAACAGGGAACGGATCCTGTTCCTCTTCGACGAACCGACCACAGGCCTTCACTTCCACGATGTGGAGAATCTGCTGAAGGCTTTCGACGCGCTTCTGAAGAACGGCCACACCGTGATTGTGGTCGAACACAACCTGGATGTCATCAGGGCTGCGGACTGGGTCATCGACCTAGGACCCGAGGCGGGCGACAAAGGTGGCGAGGTGGTCTTCGCCGGCACTCCCGAGGACCTTGTCAAGGACGGCAGGTCCTGGACGGCCAGGTATCTCCGCGGGCAGTGAGCCGCGCGTCAGCCTTTCCAGTAGAATGAGATGTAGCTCTGCAGAGGCTTGCGCTTGTTCTCGGGCGGAAGCTGAAGGTAGTCCCCGTAGTAATTCCTCAGAATCCTGTCGTAGCCTTTCCAGACCAGGAATTCGCCGTCCTCGAAGGGAAGGCGGACATATTCGTTGATGTCTTCATCGGAAAAATACTCCTGCACTCCGTAGTCCGGGCAGCACAGTTGGGAATAGCGGTGGCTTTCCTCCCGAGAGATTATTTCCGTCAGGGTGTTCATATCCTTGACTATGTCGGCAGGGTTACGTTTCATCAGCCGCGGATGCGTGTGCTTCAGGTACCAGATCCTCAGCCTGCTCCTGACGGGCAGTTTGGAAGAGGAAACCGAGTGGACGCGGCGTATCCCGACATTGAATTTCATCAGGGTGAGCATCGAGTCATAGACCCTCTCGAAACGTTCCCTGTCGTCCGGCACGCGGTCAACCGGGAATATGTCTATCCACACTCCCGAGCCTGTCTGCAGCCAGGGGATGGAGGTCCTCGCCTCCGTCCTGTCGAAGTCGCAGACCCTGCCGAAAGCTATGTAGCAGCCCGGAGTGTTCCTGCAGTCGATGAACCTGAACCTGTCCGATGAATATTCCTGCCTGAACCTTTCGTAGTCCCCGCGGGGCATCATCACGTCGATGTCATCGTCCCAGGGAATGAAACCTTTGTGCCGGACGGCCCCCAGAAGGGTGCCGTAGCCCAGAGAGTACCTGATGCCGTGCTTCTCGCAGAAGGCGGCGACATCCTTGAGCATTTCCAGTGCGAAATCCTGCAGTTCCTTGAGTGTTAGTTTCTTCATCAACCGTCAGCTTAGTTTGTAGACATTCTTGCCGTTGATGTAGTCTTCCTGGACCTGCGTCATCTTGAGGATCTCCTCCTTGGTGAGGATGTATTCCCTGCAGTCCTGGTTTATTATCCGTGAGACGAACTCCCTGATCTCGTACCGCAGACCTTCGCCCATGAACGGGTAGAAGCATTTGCGGTTCTGGTTCTGGTCCTCGAACCTCTGCTCGAAGTACTCGGTCTTCCACCACGGGGCGGGGACGTAGATGTAGCCTTTCGTGCCGGAAATGACCATATTCCCTTCGGTCTTGGCCCCGAGTCCGACCTGGAACGAAGCCGTGGCGCTGTCGTAGCGTAACACGGCCTTGGTGTACATGTCCACGCCGTTCTTCATTATCGAGTAGAAGTTGACGTTGCGGATCTCCTTGCCCAGCAGCTTGACGATCGGCAGCAGAGGGAAGCAGGCGTTCTCGTTCATGCTTCCGCCGAACTTGTTGTGGTCCAGTTTCTGGGAGGTCTCGTCGGTGAGCGTCGTGACCGAAGCGTTGATGTCGACAATCTTGCCGATGACACCTGACTTGAGCATCGTGACAAGATGCCTGAAGGCAGGGCAGTAGGCGGTCTTGTGGGCCACCATCAAAGTGCGGTGTCCCGCCTCCGCTATCGAGTACAGTTCCTCGGCTTCCGGAAGGCGCAGCACGAATGGAGTCTCGCAAAGCACATCCTTGCCGGCCTTGAGAGCCGCGCGTGCATATTCATAATGAGTGTAGTGCGGGGAGGCTATGTAGACCGCGTCGCAGGCGGCCAGCAGTCCGTCCAGCGACGAGGCCGCCGTGGCTATGCCTTTTTCCGCGCAGAACCTGCGGCATTCCTCCGCATCGGGGTTGTAGGCCGCCGCGACCGTGTTGCCGCTGACGAATCCGGCCTCGGGAACGAAACGGGAGGCGATGCTTCCCGTGCCGATGATCCCGATCCTGACGTTGGCCTCCTCCTCCCGGATCATCGTGCTCGAAATGCCTTCAGTGCGTGGGAAATAGACCACTTCGCAGTACTCCTTGAGATAGTCGAAACGGCCTTCCCAGTCAGAGCCGATGGCGAAGATGTCCACACCGTATTTCAGGATGTCGTCGATCTTCTGGCCTTTGTACTCCTCGATGATGACTTCATCGGCGTAGCCCGTGTCCTTCACGGCCTGCACCCGCTTCATTACGCTGTCCCTCGTGTTCATCTTTCCGCGTTCGAGGTCGAAATTGTCCGTGGTGACACCGACGATCAGCCAGTCTCCCAACGCCTTCGCCCGTTTCAGCAGATTGATGTGGCCTTGGTGCAGGACATCGAATGTGCCGTATGTTATGACTTTCTTCATCTGACGGTTCTGGATTAAATCGCTTCTGATTCAATCAGATGTATGCGCTCCGCCAGCGCGCGGAGCTCCTCGTCGGTCTGAAGGCCCAAGTGCGAGATCCTGTAGAATCCCGGGATCGAGCCCGGCATTATGAATGTCTCGTAACGCTCGATCAGGCCTCTGAAGATTCTGCGTTCCGCTGTGTCCTTCGTCTGGATGGCCGTGATGGCGGAAGAAGGGTTTTCCGCCGGCATCGTCCAGCCGTACCTGCGGCATTCCTCGCGGAACACCTCCGCCCTGTGACGGACAAGGGAGATGTTGTACGACTCGCCGCCCCGGGCCTTGAGCTGCCTCAGCCTCGCGTTCAGCTGAAGGTAGATTGACGTGGCAGGGCTGAACGGAGTCTGCCCCCTCTTGAGGTTGGCCAGGTTGTCCCCGAAATCCCAGTAGTAGCCTCTGTGGGCATATTCATAACCCTCAAGTCTCTTGCTGAGGAACAGGATGGAAAGTCCCGGAGGGATGTTGAGGCCCTTCTGGGTGCTGGTCACGCAGATGTCTATGCCGAGCGCGTCCATGTCCAGTTCTTCGGCGAGGAAGGAGCTTATCACGTCCACGACGAGCGAAACGCCGTGACGGCGGCATATTCCTGAAATCTTCTCAAGGTTGAAAAGCTGGCCTGTCGAGGTCTCGTGGTGCTGGCAGAGGAACACGTCCGGCTTCTCGGCCTCGACGGTTTTTTCAAGCTCCGCATAGTCGATGTCCTTGGCGAAAGGGACGCTGAACTCGACCGCCGGGACCCCATAGTACCCGCAGAGGGAGAGCCATCTCTTGCCGAAGGAGCCGCCGTTGATGACGATGGCCTTTTTCTTCGTGCTGACGTAATTCTCGACGACGGCGCTCATCGCACCTGTGCCGGAGCCGGTGTAGATGATTGTCCTGCCGTCCTTGCAGTGGATGAGGTCCAGCAGAATCCTTTCGGATTCGAGGTTGACCTGTGAGAACTCGTCGGTCCTCATATAGGGGATCGGAGCGGCTCCTATGGCCGCGGTTTCATCGTCCAGATTGCCTGGAAAAACGAACGATTGCATATTCGGTTTGGTCTAAAGTTTACAAATTTAATAATTTCTATTATATTTGTGAAGATTAGGTAAGATTATCGGCTAAGCAATGCGAAAATTGTCACATCGGGAGATTCAGCTTTATCTCCTTGACATTCTGAAGGCTGTGGATTCTTTCTGCCGCGGGAACGGACTCCGGTACTCGATGGCGTACGGAACCCTGCTGGGGGCGGTGCGCCACAAAGGCTTCATTCCGTGGGACGATGACATTGACATCGTGATGCCGAGGCCTGACTATGAAAGGTTCGTCTCGACTTTCGGTCTCGAGCCGGGAAGCCGCTACAGATGTCTCTGCCACAGGGAAGGGGTGAAGGGCGACCGCTTCGTGCATTTCTTCGCCAAAGTCGAGGACACCCGCACCAAGAGCCTGCAGGGCAAAGGGTGTGAATATGACTTCGGCCTCAACATCGACATATTCCCTCTTGACGGGAAGCCTGAAGATCCGGAGGTCCAGAAGGAAAGGGAACATCGGCTGACGCACTGGTCGCACAGGCTCAACATCTGCGGCACCAGGTTTGACCTGCTGAACTTCCACCAGCCCCTGTTCTCCAAGATCGAGGCTCATCTCAAAGGCTCTGAATATTGGTGGAAAAAGATCGACTCCGAGGTCCGGAAGTACCCTTATGAGTCGTCGCGGCTAGCCGGGGCCGTCTCCGTCACCTACAACGGCACGAGGGAAATCTTTGAAAGGAATATGCTTGAGGAATATGTCGACCTGGACTTCGAGGGATGCAGTTTCAAGGCGTTCCGCCGCTGGGACGAGTGGCTTAAGCAGGAGTTCGGGGACTATATGACACTGCCGCCGGAGAAGGACCGTAAGACGCACGACCTGACGGTCTGGCTCCTTGATTCCTGACGTCGGACAGCTTATATTACAGCCGCTACTATGGATGCAGTAATAACTTATGTCAACGGTCTTGATCCCGTTTGGAGAGACGAGTATTCCCGGACGATGAATGTCCCGGCTCTCGACAAACGTTTCCGTGACTGGGGAACCCTCAAGTACATTCTCCGTGGCATTGAGACTTATATGCCTTTCATACAGAATGTCCATCTGGTCGTCTCCGGCAGAAGCCAGGTCCCGGACTGGGCTTCGGACAGGCTGGATATCGTAACCCACGCCGACATAATCCCCGGGGAATTTCTTCCGACATTCAACAGCACAACCATAGAGATGTTCCTGCACCGGATACCGGGGCTGGACGAGCGTTTCATCTATTTCAATGACGACATGTTTCCTGTGGCTCCGTGCAAGGAGGCGGATTTCTTCCGTGACGGAAAAATAGTGATCGGATTCTCGCGCCATCTCTTCGCCGGAGGAATGTACAAGCGCCAGTGCCGCAATTCCGACCGCATGGCCAGAAAATGCCTTGGGCTGGGAAGCAGCCTGTTTTTCATCCGGCCGCAACACATCTGCTCACCGATGCTTAAGAGTGCCGGCGAAGAGGTCTTCGGAAAGATGTCCGATGAGATCTGCGCCACACTTTCCAGAACCAGGACTTTGGACAATCTGAACCAGTACCTGTTCCTTGACTATCTTTTCCATAGGGGACTGGCCATAAGGGAGCGTCTGTCAGGAAAGTTCTTTTCCATCGCCACTTCGTCCGCTTCCAGGATCGGTGAATATCTTAACTCGCCGTCCCGCAAACTTGTCTGCATCAACGACGTGCATCTGAAGGAGGAAGCTTATCTGTCGGAAAGGAAGATTCTGCTGGACTCATTTGAACGTGCACTTCCGGTAAAATCATCGTATGAAAAATAGCTGTCCTCAAGAGGCTGCGTGACTGCTTTTCAGCCGGCGGTTTCCTTGAACAGGGCATCCCATTTCGCCATCGTCTTCTCCAGCGTGTAGTCTCCGGCCCGCCGCCTGGACTCGCTCCCGTACCGCCTGCGGAGGCTTTCATCGGAGATGACGCTGCATATTCCCCGGGCAAGAGTGTCCGTGTCCCCGACTTTGGCGAGGTAGCCGTTTTCTCCCGGAGTGACCATCTCCGCCGGTCCTTTCGGGCAGTCATAGCTGACGATCGGAAGTCCGGTGGCGAGTCCTTCCAGAAGAATCATCGGGAAACCTTCGAATATGGATGACATCACCAGACACGAACTGTCAAGCAGTTCCTTGCGGATGTCCCCTGTACGCCCTTCAAGGACGACCTTGCCTTTCAGCCCGGTCCTGTCTATCTGGTTCTGAAGAGTTTCCCTCAGGCTCCCATCGCCGAATATGCTCAGAGTCCAGTCGGGATGTCTGCCGTCGACTGTCTTCCAGGCCGTTATCAGATCCTTGAAGTTCTTCTGGCTCTCGAGTCTCCCGGCCGCTATGCAGCGTTTCCTTTCAAGAGGAGAGGCTACGTCCGAGACAAATGAAAGCGGATTGCAGATCTGTTCCACTTCCGGCCTCACCTTGAGCCAGTCATCCCTGTCGGCCTGCGTCAGCACCACGAACCTGTCAAGTTTCCTGACTGCGTTCTCGAGCCTTCTTGTCCTGAACGTCGCGTAAAGCCTTCCGAAAACATTCGTGCCGTATTTCATCAGGAACTTCTCGTGCGAGAAATGGAACTCTCCTACTTTGACGCTGCCGTCAGTGCATCCGGTGACGGCGTACAGGCCGTTGTCGCAGACAGTCACGGTGATGTCAGGCCCGATCCTGCTTAGAAGGGCGTCCAGCCTTTTCCTGTACTTGAAGAGGAACATCCTGTCATTGGCGTCAAGGTCGTGGAGAACAATTTTTCCGCTTAGCTTGAAAAACACTTTTCTGCCTTTCTGACGGGCTGTGATGATGTGGATCTCATAGCCCAGGACATCGGCCAGATAGTTGGCCTTCGTCGTGAGAACCCTTTCAATTCCTCCGGAGAGATTCAGAGCGTGTATGCAGTAGGCTATTTTCATCTCAGTTCAGTCGGGACTGGCGTTTGAACGGACAATTTACGCACTTTCCGTGTAATATCCTACATTTTTTACTGTCCGAACAGATCCCTCAGGCCGGCCACTTCCCGGAGTTGTAATAGCAAGTACTAGATTTTGAGTGGATTGGCGGCAGAATGCCGCAGAGTGATTGGAGAATCCGGGCGAGTGTGCGCCGGCCTGTACCAAGGAACCTGTCGGGAGGGAGACCGGACAGTCTCAGCCGGGGCTTCCTTCGTTGCAAAGGTAGCGTACAGGTTGTCTGACAGGCCGTTTCAAAGGAAATCGGCGTTGAAATTTTTCCGTTTTTTATTGATTTGTGGCGAAATCCAGAAATAGATTGTAAATTTGGCCCTTGACAAAAATAGTTTATCGAGTAAAAGATTTTATTTATGAGCCTTTTGAAAAGAATCAGGCTGCATCTGCGCGGAGCGCGCCACGATTATGTCCCGATTCTCTCTCAGCAGACGGATTTTCTGTGCAAGACATCATCTCTTCTTGTGGAGATGCTTGGAACGATGGACTCCTCCTTGTGGGCAAGGAACGAGAGAAACATCAAATCCTGTGAGGTGCAGGGCGACGCCCTGCTGACTGAATTCCACGAGATGCTTTCGGGCAGGTGGTTCGTTCAGGTCAACAGGCTTGACCTGCAGGCTGTCGCGATGGCGGTGGACGACTGCCTCGACGTCATCAAGGACACTTCCAAGGCTGTTCTGATCTATCATCCGGAAAAACTTGACGACCAGCTGAAGGAGCTGGCCCAGATAGCGGAGTCCCAGTCCGAGGTCATCCACGAGATGATTCCGCTCCTGTTCGACATCCGCAGGAACTCTTCCGCAATCTCCACGGCCTGCGCCCGCGTGACGGAACTCGAACATACCGCCGACGAGGCCTATGAGGAATACGTCGGGAGCATATTCGAAACCGTGGAGGACATCAGGGAGCTCGTGAAATACAAGAATCTCGCCGAGATGCTCGAGAACGCCACAGACGCGCACAAGCGCATCACGGACAATGTCCGCAAGCTCCTTCTGAATTTTCTTGTGGACTGATGGGGCCAGATGTTGCAAATGTCTTTGATTATCATTAAATTTGTTGGATAATCAGAGACATTTGTTTTTATATGGCTATATCGAACATTCTAAAAATGGTTTTCGGCTCGAAGGCCGACAGGGATCTCAAGCAGATCAGACCGGTTCTTGACAAGGTCCTGGCTGCCTATGGCCCTGTGGACAAGCTCTCTAACGATGAGCTCAGGGCCAAGACCGAAGAACTTAAGGCGAAGCTTCGCGAATGTGAGGCTCCTTTTGAAAAGAGGATTGAAGAAATCAAGTCGAAGCTTGAAGAGGATATTCCGGTACACGAGAAGGAATCTCTTGCCACCGAGTCCGACAAGCTTGTGAAGGAAGAGGACGCCGAGATAGAGAAGGCTCTGAACGAGATCCTTCCGGAAGCGTTCGCGATAATGAAGTCCACCGCGCGCAGGTTCAAGGAAAACGAAAACATCGTGGTGAAGGCTACGGACTTCGACCGCGCGCTGAGCATCAACCACGATTTCGTGACCATCGACGGCGACAATGCCGTGTACACCAACCATTGGATAGCCGGCGGCAACGAGGTGACCTGGGATATGGTGCATTATGACGTTCAGCTTATCGGCGGTATCGTCCTCCACCAGGGAAAGATCGCTGAAATGGCGACGGGCGAGGGCAAGACTCTCGTCGCGACCCTGCCGGTGTTCCTCAACGCACTGGCCGGCAAAGGCGTGCACGTCGTGACTGTCAATGACTACCTGTCAAAGCGTGACTCGGAGTGGATGGGGCCTCTGTATATGTTCCACGGACTTTCAGTGGACTGCATCGACAAGCACGAGCCTAACAGCGACGCCCGCAAGAAGGCTTACAACTGCGACATAACGTTCGGAACGAACAACGAGTTCGGCTTCGACTACCTGCGTGACAATATGTCAGGCAGCATGAACGACTTGGTACAGCGCAAGCATCACTATGCGATCGTCGATGAGGTCGACTCGGTGCTCATCGATGACGCCCGTACACCTCTTATCATTTCCGGACCTGTCGCAAAGGCCCAGGACGACGAGCAGTATATGGAGTTCAGGCCTTACATCGAAAGCCTTTACCAGAAGCAGCGCACTCTTGTCACCCAGGTGCTGAACGATGCCAAGAAGGCTATCGCCGCCGGCAAGGAAGACGAAGGCGGAATGCTTCTTCTCCGAGCCTACAAAGGTCTGCCAAAGTACCAGCCGCTCATCAAGTTCCTCAGCGAGCAGGGTATGAAGCAGCTGATGCAGAAGGCCGAGAACTACTATATGCAGGACAACGAGCGCGAGATGCACATCGTGACCGACGAACTGTATTTCGTGATCAGCGAGCAGCAGCATTCTGTCGATATGACTGACAAGGGACACGATTTCCTTGCCAATTCCGTCTCCAACCCGGATTTCTTCGTGCTGCCGGATGTCGGAAGCCAGATAGCGGAAATCCAGAAGGACGAGACTCTGACCGCTGAACAGAAGCAGGAGAAGAAGGATGCTCTTATGGAGGATTACGCCCTCAAGAGCGAGCGCGTTCACACCGTCATCCAGCTTCTCAAGGCCTACGCGATGTTCCAGAAGGACGTTGACTACATCGTGATCGACAACAAGGTCAAGATCGTCGATGAGCAGACCGGACGTATTATGGAAGGCCGCCGCTGGAGCGACGGACTTCATCAGGCCGTGGAGGCGAAGGAGAACGTCAAGGTGGAGGCGGCCACGCAGACCTTTGCCACCGTCACCCTGCAGAACTATTTCAGGATGTACCACAAGCTGTCCGGAATGACCGGTACGGCGGAGACGGAGGCCGGCGAGTTCTGGTCCATCTACAAGCTTGACGTGGTCGTGATTCCGACAAACCGCCCGGTCGTCAGAAATGACCAGAACGACCTTATCTACAAGACCAAGAAGGCTAAATACGCGGCGGTCATCAACAAGGTCGCCGAACTCATAGGCGAAGGGCGTCCGGTGCTTGTCGGTACCACCGACGTCGAGACTTCCGAACTCCTCAGCCGAATGCTCAGGATGCGCGGCATCAAGCACAATGTCCTGAATGCCAAGGAACACGCCCGCGAGGCTGAAATCGTCGCTCAGGCCGGTATGTCCAGCACCGTGACCATCGCCACGAATATGGCGGGACGAGGCACCGACATCAAACTGTCCCCTGAGGTCAAGCAGGCGGGCGGTCTTGCCATCATCGGTACGGAGAGGCACGACAGCCGTCGTGTTGACCGTCAGCTTAGAGGCCGTGCGGGACGTCAGGGAGATCCGGGCTCATCCTGCTTCTACGTTTCCCTCGAGGACAAGCTGATGCGCCTGTTCGGTTCAGAGAGAATCGCCGGCGTGGTCGACAAGCTCGGCATGGCGGACGACGAGGCGCTTGAGAACAGCATGCTGTCGAAGTCCATCGAGAACGCCCAGAGGAAAGTCGAGGAGAACAACTTCGGCGTCCGAAAGAGGCTTCTTGAATATGACGACGTGATGAACTATCAGCGTGAAGCAGTCTATGCGAGACGCCGCAACGCCCTCTCCGGCGAGAGGATCGAGATCGATGTCAGGAATATGATGATTGATTCCTCGTCCATCGTCGCCGGCCGCGCCGAAGGAATGTCATTCGCCGATTTCGAGGAATATGTTATGGGACAGTTCTCCATCGACCTCGGATTTGACGAAGCATTCTACGCCGGCGCCAAGGGCAACCAGCTTTCCGATGCCGTCTGCAATCAGATGCAGGCCGTCTATGAACGGAGGATGAACACTCTTGCCGAGAAAGTCTATCCGTTCATCAAGATGATTTTCGAGAAGCAGGGCAATATGTACCAGAACATCGCCATACCTATTTCCGACGGCCGCAAGATGCTCACGCTGAGCGTCAATCTTGAAAAGGCATACAACACTCAGGGTAAGGAGATAGCCAAGGCTCTCAGCCGCTCGATCATCCTCTATCAGATCGATGAGCACTGGAAGCAGCATCTCCGCGACATGGACGACCTGCGTCAGAGCGTTCAGAACGCTGCCTATGAGCAGAAGGATCCTCTGGTGGTTTACAAGCTGGAAAGCTACAACCTCTTCGCCACGATGCTTGAGGAACTCAACAAGGATGTCCTGTCATTCCTCCTGAGGGCTTTCGTGCCTCTGCGCGAGGACAGCGAGGCACGTCCTGCACAGGCGCCGAAAGGCCGTGACATGAGCAATATGAAGACCCAGCGCAACGACCTTACCACCAACGGTGAGCAGAAGGCCAGGACCCCGGTGCACGTGGACAAGAAAATCGGCAGAAACGATCCGTGTCCTTGCGGTTCCGGAAAGAAATACAAGAACTGCCACGGTGCGGGTCAGTTTTAATCACTCAGCCGGCAACATCGGCAACAAATAAAGATTAAAGATAAAGAACGATAAAAAAACACACATTATGGGCGTAAATTACGATAGAATGAATGATTCCGCCGGCGTGAACGACGTCAGCAGAATTTCGGCGGGTTCCGTCATCAAGGGTGAGATCACTTCTCCGAATGACATCAGAATCGACGGTACTTTCGAGGGCCGCATCATTTCTCAGGCCAAGGTCGTTGTCGGCGAGAAAGCCATAATCAAGGGCGACATCATCTGCTGCAACGCTGACTTCTGGGGCAGGATCGACGGCAATTTCTTTGTCAAGGACACGCTTTCGCTCAAGGATACCTGTGTGGTCGAGGGCGATCTCCACATCAGGAGACTTCAGGTTGAACTTGACGCCAAGTTCAACGGAAACTGCAAGATGATCACCGAGGAGGAATTCAACCAGCTTACCAGCGGCAACCGTCCCGGAATGTACGATGTTCCCGAGGCTCCCGTGAATGAGGAGCCGGAGGAGGACTACTCTCTGCCTCCTGTTCACGCAGGGCAGAAGTCCCCGTTCTCCATCCCGGCCGGCGATGAGATTCCGGAGGCTTAGACCCCAGGGAAAGACAAAAGCAAAAAGGATGGCCGTTCCGACCATCCTTTTTTGTGTGCTTGGGTTATGCGCTTGAGCGGAATACGAGGCTCGGACTCGCGACCTTCGGCTTGGGAAGCCAACGCTCTACCAACTGAGCTAATTCCGCAAAAAAAGCGAGACTGATTGAATATGTCCAACAGCCTCGCTTTTGTGATCCCCACAGGATTCAAACCTGTAACCTTTTGATCCGTAGTCAAATGCTCTATTCAGTTGAGCTAGGGGACCAATTACCGGAGACTTGCTCCGGGATGTTTCTATTCGGCCTTGGCAGCGCCTTCCTCCTTGAGGATGGCCATCTTTCTTTCCTTGATCCTGGCCTTCTTGCCGGAGAGGTTGCGCAGATAGAAGATTCTTGCCCTGCGGACCTTGCCGACCTTGTTCAGTTCGATGCTGTCAATGAACGGTGACTGGAACGGGAAAATCCTTTCTACACCTACGCCTCCGGAAACCTTGCGGACCGTGAAAGTCCTTGTCTGAGGAGTAGCGCCCCTGAGCTGGATGACAACACCCTTGAACTTCTGGAGCCTGTCCTTGTCACCTTCCTTGATTCTGTAGGTGACAGTAATCGTGTCACCTGCCTTGAATTTCGGATACGTAGCGACTTTCTCGTTAGCGAAAGCCTGTTCTACAACTTTAATCAAATCCATTTCTCAATAATTTACTGCAACATTGCGCACTTCTGATAACGACCCGCAAGCGGTTGCTCTTGTTTTTCGGACTGCAAATGTACGAATTATTTCAGACAATCCAAATTTTTTCGAACATATTTGCGGAAAGCCTAGAAGTTGTTCTTCATCTTGTCGAACAGGGCCTTGTCTTCCTTCGAAGGGTTAGGCGTGAACGACCTGTTGTTCTTCAGGCTTTCTATAGTGTTCTTCTCGTCGCTGGACAGTTTCTTCGGAATCCAGACAAGAATCTTGACGTAGAGGTCTCCGTTGCCACCGCCGTAGCCGCTTACCGCAGGCAGTCCTTTGCCGCGAAGCCTCATCACCGTGCCTGACTGCGTGCCCGGCTCTACCTTCACTTTATAGGAACCGTCAAGACAAGGCACAGCTATCTCCGTACCCAGGATCGCGTCGGTGACTGAAATGATCGTGGACCAGAACAGATTCTTGCCGTCTCTCTTGAGATTGTAGTGTCCGACTTCTTCGATGACGACCAGCAGGTCGCCGTTGACTCCGTTGTGGGGAGCGGCGTGGCCTTCGCCCCGGATAGTCAGCTGCATTCCGTTCTCGACTCCCGCCGGAATCTTTACGTTGATGGTTTCGCGTTTGCGCACCAGACCCGTTCCGCTGCAGGTGCGGCAAGGGTTCTTGACGATTTTGCCTTCTCCTCCGCACTGCGTGCAGGTGGAATATGTCACTGTCCTTCCGAAGAGTGAATTGACCACCCTTGACGTCTGGCCTGTGCCGTTGCAGGAAGGACAGGTAATCACGTCGGAGGCGTTCTTCGTGCCGCGGCCCCCGCAGTCAGGACAAGGCCTGTTGCGTTCGAGCGTTATCCCTTTCTCGACTCCGGTGGCTATCTCCTCGAGTGTAAGGCGGACTCTCGTGCGGATGTCCCTGCCTCTTGCCGTTCTCTGCCTTGCGCCGCTTTGCCCGCCGCCTCCGAATCCGCCGAAATCGAATCCGCCGCCGAACGGGCTGCCGCCTCCGAAGAGATTGTTCAGAATCTCGTTGATGTCGAATCCGCTGAAGTCAGGGGCGCCCTGTCCGTCCATCCCGGCGAAGCCGTACTGGTCGTATTTCGCTCTCTTGTCGGAGTCGCTGAGCACTGAATATGCTTCCGACGCTTCCTTGAAGTTGTCTTCGGCAGTCTTCTTTTCGGCTTCTGTACCTTCCACCCAGCGGTCAGGATGCCATTTCATCGCGGCTTTCCTGTAGGCTGTCTTTATCTCGTCAGGCGAAGCGGTCTTGGCGACGCCAAGCACTTCGTAGTAATCTCTCTTTTTTTCTGCCATATCAGTGAATCTCCTATATTCCTACAACGACTTTTGCGTAGCGGATGACTTTGCCGCCCAGGGTGTAGCCTGTCTGGATGACATCGAAGACAAGACCTTTCTTGTCTTCCTCCTGGACAGGGAACTGCGCCACGGCCTCGTGGAAATCCGTGTCGAATTTCTCGCCCTTGGCCTTGACCGGTTCAAGTCCCTTGGTCTTGAGGTATCCCATCAGCTTGGTGTAAATCAATTGGGTGCCTTCCCTGGCGGCTTCATCTGCGGAGTTTTCAAGCATCTTGAGCGCGGACTCGCAGTCGTCCAGGACCGGAATCAGGCCTTTGATCGTGTCAGCCGAAGCGGATGTCACAAGGTCAAGTTTCTCCTGGGCGAAACGCCTGCGGACATTGTCAAGGTCGGCCGCCAGGCGGAGGTAGTCGTTCTTCTCCTTGGCAACGCTCGCCTTCAGCTCCTCGTTCTCTTTCCGGAGAGCCTCCAGCTGTCCTTTCAGCCCGGCATCCCCGTCCTGCTCCTTTTCCACGGTTCCGGCCTCTGCCTCTGTGCCTTCGGCCTTTGCACTGTTTTGAGTCTCAGCCTTTTCCGTCTTCGGCTCCTCGGCTTTGGCTGCAACCTTCGTGTCGTTGATTTCTTTATTCTTCTTGCTCATATCCTTATTCCGTTTTAATTCCGGCGGATGCCGTCCGTCTGCCGGAACGACCGCAAAGTTATCAAAATATCTGCCAATTACCTAATTCTGACATTGTGTCAGAACAGCAGGCGAAAAAGGTGAGGTGACGGTTTCCGGGACATCTATGTGTCGGCATCAGTGACAAAATCGTCATAAAATGGTTATTTTTGTAGAATCGAAAATACTGAACAACGATATGACCTCATTCATCAACGAAGATTTCATGCTGTCGACCGCGACCGCCAGACGGCTTTACCACGAGAACGCCGAGTCGCTCCCGATCATCGACTATCACTGCCATCTCTCACCCCGGCAGATAGCGGAGAACGTCCGCTTCCGCGACATCACCCAGTTATGGCTGGTGGACGGCCACCAGGGCGATCATTACAAGTGGAGAGCGATGCGAGGCAACGGCGTGCCTGAGGAATACATCACCGGCGGAGAGAAATCGGCTTGGGAGACCTTCGAGAAGTGGGCGGAGACTATGCCTTACCTGATGCGCAACCCTCTCTACCATTGGTCACACCTTGAACTCAGCCGTGTCTTCGGCATCGACAAGGTGCTGAAGCCCGAGACGGCGAGGGAAATCTTCGAGGAGTGCAACGCCCTTCTCGCCACCGAGGAATACAGCGGCCGGAACCTCATCCGCAGATTCAACGTCGAGGTGGTCTGCACCACCGACGACCCTGTCGACGACCTGCGCTGGCACAAGATGATAGCGGAGCATCCTTTCGGAACGAAGGTGCTGCCTGCCTGGAGGCCGGACAAACTGATGGCCATCGACGATGTCGCCGCTTTCAATGAATATGTAGGGAAACTCGCCGACGCGGCCGATGTGGACATCCGGTCATATTCATCGCTGCTGGACGCGCTGCGCCGCAGGCACGATTTCTTCGCCTCGATGGGCTGCCGCCTTTCCGACCACGGCCTCGACACCTTCTACGCCGAGGACTACACGGAGACGGAGATCGACAGAATCCTCCAGACCGCCCTTTCGGGCGTTTCGGTCGAGCCGGGCGATGTCGTCAAGTTCAAGAGCGCCATCCTTTACGACCTTGCAGTGATGGACGCCGAGGCCGGCTGGACGCAGCAGTTCCACGTCGGACCTCTGCGCAACAACTGCACAAGGATATTCTCGACCGTCGGCCCTGACGCCGGCTGCGACTCGATCGACGACAAGCCTATGGCCGCCGCCGGCAACAGCTTCCTCAACGCGCTGGACATGACGGGCAACCTCGCCAGGACGATCCTCTACTGCCTGAATCCTAAGGACAACGAGGTGATGATGACGATGGCGTACAACTTCAACGACGGTTCGGTGCCGGGCAAGATGCAGTTCGGCTCGGGCTGGTGGTTCCTCGACCAGGAGAACGGAATGCGCCGCCAGATCGACGCTCTCTCCTCCCTGGGTCTGCTGAGCCGTTTCGTCGGGATGCTTACCGACTCCCGCAGCTTCATCAGCTACCCTCGCCACGAGTACTTCCGCAGGATTCTCTGCGATGTCCTCGGCTCCGACGTGGAGAGCGGCAGGATTCCGCAGAGCGAGATCGATTCCGTCGCCAGGATGGTCAGGGACATCTCCTACTACAACGCCAAGAACTACTTCGGCTTCTAACAGCGCCGGTCCTTATCCAAGTTGTCCGATATGCCCAGTTATCTCCAGATAGAGAACATCTCGAAATCCTACGGGCCGAAGGTGCTGTTCGAGCGCATCGGCTTCAACATCAACGAAGGGGACAAGATCGCCCTCATAGCGCCTAACGGCACGGGCAAGACCAGCCTGCTGCGCATCCTCGCCGGAAAGGACAGTTCCGACTCGGGCGGAAAAGTCATATTCCTGAAAGACATCCGCATCGCCTTCCTTGAGCAGGAGTATGAATATGACCCCGAAGCGACCGTCCGGGACCAGATAATGGGGGACAGCGAGCGGTGGACGCGGCATCTTGACCCTGAGCATCTTGCCGAGTACGAGCAGCGTGTCCGCAGGCTTCTGACCTCCTTCGGGATGGGGGACTGGGACCGGAAGATGAAAGTGCTTTCCGGCGGCGAGGTCAAGCGTGCGGCCATCATAGTGATGCTGGCCAGCGAGGCGGACTTCTTCATAATGGACGAGCCGACCAACCATCTGGACATCGACGGCATAGAGTTCCTCGAGAACTATCTCTCCCACGCCCGCTGCACCCTTCTGATGGTGACGCACGACAGGTATTTCCTGGATTCGGTGGCGAACACGGTGATGGAGATGGACCGCGGATCCGTCTATGTGTACAAGGGTGATTACCAGAACTATCTGGAAAAGAGGCAGGAACGCATCGACAACTACAACGCCGAGACGGACAAGGTCCGCAACATCCTGCGCCGCGAACTGGAGTGGATGCACGCCAGCCCCTGCGCGAGGACCGGCAAGGCAAAGTACCGCAAGAACGCCTTCTACGAGCTGCGGGACCGTGCATCGCAGGTTTACAGGAGCAGTTCGGTAAATCTTGACGAGATGGGTCCGGCCTCCAGGCTCGGCACGAAGATCATAAACTGCAGGGATGTCAGTTTCCGCTACGGCGGCGACTGCTATCTGGACCGTTTCACCTACAATTTCCAGCGCTACGAGAAGGTCGGCATAGTCGGAAGGAACGGGGTGGGCAAGACCACATTCATCAATCTTCTTATCGGGAATATGTCTCCCGATGATCCCGGCGAGGTCACCGGAGTCATCGAGAGGGGAGAGTCCCTGAAGATAGGGTACTACCGCCAGAGCGGAATGAGTTTCGATGAGGAGCAGACCGTTCTGGAGACCGTCAACGACACCCATCTTCTGAGCCGTTTCCTGTTCCCGCACGACATGCTGAACAATCGCATCAGCAAGTTGTCCGGGGGAGAGAAGCGGAGGCTCTACCTGCTGACCATCCTGATGCGGCAGCCGAACCTGCTGATAATGGACGAACCTACGAACGACCTCGACATCGTGACGATCAACATCCTGGAGGAGTACCTGAAGGAGTTCAAGGGGACTCTTATCCTTGTTTCGCACGACAGGCATTTCCTCGACAGGCTGGTGGACCATCTGTTCGTGTTCTGCGGCGACGGCGTGGTCAAGGACTTCATCGGCAACTACAGCCAGTACCGGGAATACCTGAAGGACTACGAGGCCGAGCGGCGGAGCCGGGCCGAAGAAGAGAGAAAGGCCGCCAGGACTTCTTCTCAGTCGTCCGCCGGAGCGCCGGCGGAGATTCCGGCCCGGCGCTCGGAAGGCCCGCGCAAGCTCAGTTACAAGGAACAGAGGGAGCTGGAGCAGCTTGAAAAGGACATCGCCGCGCTTACCGGAGAGAAATCCGGACTTGAGTCCAGAATGAGCGGAGAAGTCACCGACCCTGAGGAACTCAGGGAGATTACGATCCGCTTTTCGGAGATCTCGGCTGTCCTTGACGAAAAGGAGACCAGGTGGCTGGAACTCTCGGTCCAGTAGGCACCGGTTTCGTTATGTCGTTATTTTTGTGTATGTTTGCGGAATCAACGTTTTAGAGACATTTTTACTGCGATGTTCAGGAAACTTGCGGACAGAGTGAAAGGGATGAAGCTTTCGATGAGGATGAAACTGACGCTCAGCCTCAGTGCGATAGCCGTGTCGTTGCTGGTTTCCAGCGTAATCTCCATAATGGAGTACTACAGGATGAGCAACTATGTCTCGGACCTGATCGCCGACAACATCAAAAGCATAAACGTGGCCCAGAAGCTGGCGGAGGTCGCCAACCAGTACAATCTCGACTTGCTGACGGTTATAGGGGACGATTCAGTCAACAAGCTTCCGGATTTCAGACAGCAGGAGTTTATGGACCATTGCGACTCGCTGCGCAGTTCGCTGATGTCCTCCAAGATGCTTCCTCTGACCGATTCCGTGGTTTATGCCTATTCAGCCTATATGCTGACGTCGCTCGAACTCGACGATGTCCTGCTGTCGGATTTCATCGACACCCGCTCCTGGTATTTCGACAGGCTGCAGCCGCAGTTCGGGAGACTCAACAACTACATCGATGTTCTGAACGGTGCGATCTACGACGATCTGGAGAAGAATTCCCTGACTTTCCAGAGAGGATTCTACCGGAGCATAATCCCTGGAGCGGTGGCCGTAGGAGTGGGGCTTCTGCTCGTGCTGATGCTCCTGTTCTTCCTCCTTGTCTATTACGTCAATCCTATCTACCGGATGCTTGCCGGACTGAACGCCTACAGGTCCGTCAACCGGAAATATTCCTACACTTTCGAAGGTGACGACCAGCTGGCCGAACTGAACGACGGAGTCACGGAACTCGTCCGCGAGAATCAGATGCTGCGCAGGCGCGTGTCCAACCTCCGCGCCAAGCTTGCGGCTTATCCCGGCTCCGACCGGGCGGATAATCAGGTGAAGGCGGGAAACGAACAAGATTCCTCCAGATGAACATCAAGGTGATATCCAGAAACGTGGGCTACGCGCTGCTCGTCAGTGCGCTGTTCATGTTCCTGTCCATACTTGTCTCGGTGGCGAACGGCAACGACAGCGCCCTCGCCGCCCTGATGATCAGCTTCACCATCACTTTCACTGTCGGAATATTCCCTTTCATATTCGTACGGAAGTCGGCCGCCATAACCCTCAAGGACGGGTATATGATCATCGTCCTTTCCTGGCTGCTTTCGTTTGTGTTCGGAATGCTGCCCTATGCCCTGTGGGGAGGGCCGTTCAATGTCATAAACGCCTGGTTCGAAAGCGTTTCGGGATTCACCACGACGGGAGCTACGATTCTGGAGAACGTTGAAGCCCTGCCGGACAGCCTTCTTTTCTGGCGTTCTTCGACGCATTTCATCGGAGGCTTGGGAGTAGTGGTGTTCCTTCTGCTTATCATCCCGAGTTCGTCGCAGATGCGGCTCCGGCTGACAAACCTCGAACTGTCGTCGCTGTCGAAGAGGGAGTACCGCTCCGGAGTGAACAAGACCGTGTACATATTCACCTACGTCTATTTCGGGATGGCGGTGGCTTCGTTCATCCTGTATGTGCTGGCGGGAATGAGCCCCTTCGACGCCGTCAACCACGCTATGAGCGTTACAGCCACAGGCGGATTCAGCACGAAGAATCTGTCGATAGGCGCATACGATTCGGTTCCGATCGACCTGATAACGATGTTCTTCATGCTGCTGTCGTCAATCCATTTCGGTATGGTCTATGTGACTGTGGCCACAAGGTCTCTCAAGCCGTTCAGGAACGAGATATTCAAATTCTATCTCTGGTCCCTGATCGTTGCGGGTGCGATCGTGACGCTGTCGCTCAAGTTCCAGGGAGTGGAGCAGCATTGGGGCGACGCCCTGCTTTCCGGCTCGTTCCACGTCTTGAGCTTCGCTTCCACGACAGGCTTCAGCATCGCCGACAACAGTATGTGGCCTGCGCTCCCGTCCGCTATGCTTCTCTTCGTGGGAATATGGTGCGGAATGTCCGGATCCACTTCCGGAGGCGTCAAGTCGGACAGGGTGCTCCTGCTCTGCAAGGAGATAAAATACAGGCTGCGGACGGTGATGCATCCGGCTTCAGTAAATGAAGTCAGGGTGAACGGCCGTGTCGTGCGGCAGGAAGATGTGACTCCGCACATCCTCTACCTCGCCTTGTACTTTATGGCGCTCATCATTTCGGTGTCGGTCTGTCTGGTCCTCTGCCCTGACAGCAGCCACGCTCTGACGGCCACGCTGACTTCCCTCAGCAACGTAGGGATCTCGGTCGGCGACATAGGCTCGCTCGGCAATTTCAACGCGGAGACCCAGCCGGCGAAATTCCTCTACACGGTGGACATGTTTCTCGGCCGTGTCGAAATCTATCCGATCCTGGCCGTGGCGATGATGCTGTTCAGCAGAAGGAACAAGTAGGCTATGGACAGGGGGGATTTCTTCTACAGACGCTTCAGGGACAGTTTCCCGTATGAACTGACGGAGGACCAGGATTCGCTTTTCCGGCAGATCGCCGATTTCATCACCTGCGACGACGCTGACATCCTTGTCGTCAACGGTTATGCAGGCACCGGAAAGACCTCGGCGATGGCGGCGGTGATCAGTTCGTTCGACGACCTGAGACCGGTGCGCCGTGCCTCCGGTGAGACGGCGGATGCGAAGGAGGAATATGAAGAAATCTGTTTCCTGATGGCTCCGACGGGCCGGGCCGCCAAGGTCCTGTCCCTTTACGCGGGGAAGCCTGCCCGCACGATCCACAAGTGCATATACCGTCAGAAATCGGTGGGGGAGGACGGCTTCGGACAGTTTTCGCTTGCTCCGAACAAGATGTCCCACAAGCTTTTCATCGTCGATGAAGTCTCCTTGATCGGAGTCGATGACCTTCAGCGCCAGAGTTCGGCGCAGTTCGGAACCGGCGACCTTCTGAAGGATCTTGTTGAATATGTCAGGGCGGGCAACGACTGCCGCCTGATTCTCATCGGGGATTCGGCCCAGCTGCCTCCGGTCGGGATGGAAGCTTCACCTGCTCTTGCGAAGGAGTGTATGGACTGCTTCGGCGGGGTGCGTTACGCCGGCCTTTCGCAGGTGGTGCGCCAGAAGAAGGAGTCCGGTATCCTGCACAACGCCACGATTCTGCGCAAGCTCATAGCGGAAGACCCTTATGGCGGATCGGTCTTCTCTCCGGCCGACCTGCATCTGTGTGCCGAGGGATTCGACGATGTGGTGCGGATCACCGGCGGGGAACTGCTCGACAGCCTCAATTCGGCATATTTTTCTGAATATTCCAAGGACGATGCGGTTGTGCTATGCCGCTCAAACAAACGGGCGAACCGCTACAACGCCGGCATCAGGGCGCAGGTCTTCTACGATGAGGACCGTCTGGTGCGGGGTGAGAAGCTGATGATAGTCAGGAACTGCTACCAGTTCACCGAAGGGATCGAGGGTATGGACTACATAGCCAACGGCGACATCGCCAAGCTGGTGTCCGTGAGGAATTTCGAGGACAGGTACGGACTTCATTTCGCCGACGCGCGGCTTTCCTTCCCGGACTACGGCGATGCCGAGATCGTCGCCAAGGTCTGTCTTGACACTCTCGAGTCGGAGTCCGCTTCGCTGAGTTACGAGCAGCAGAACCTGCTTTATCAGGGTGTCGATGCCGACTATGCCGACATAAAGAGCAAGAAGAAGCGTTATGAGGCTGTGCGGGAGGATCCGTTCTACAACGCGCTCCAGCTGAAGTACGCCAACGCCATCACCTGCCACAAGAGCCAGGGCGGGCAGTGGGCCTGCGTGTTCATCGACAATCCGTTCTGGCAGGATGAACTTACGGTCGATGACCTCAAATGGCTCTACACGGCCCTCACCAGGGCCACGGACAAGGTCTATCTTGTCAATTTCAAGGATGAATATTTTGGTAACAGTTAACAATCCGGATATGAAAAGAATATTGTTGATGGTGGCCGTTATGGCCTGCACGGCGCTGGGCGCTCAGGATTTCGAGAAGGTGCCCGCCGCCTGGAAATGGGTGGGAAAGAACGAGGTGGCTTTCACTTATGACTGGTCGTTCAGCGGAGAGAAGGATTTCTCTGTCAATGCCGCTACACGAAAGATCACCGACGGGATAAACTATCCTCCTGAGTTTCCCGATTTCAAGTTCCGGCCTGAAGGTGCGGTCAACCTGACATATTCACCGGACTCCACGATGATGGCCTTTACAAGGGACAACGACCTCTGGGTCACGGATGTGGCCACCCGCAAGGAGACGCGCCTGACGTTCGACGGTTCCGACGTGATCCTGAACGGCTATGCCTCGTGGGTGTATTATGAGGAGATTTTCGGCAGGGCTTCCCGCTACAAGGCCTTCTGGTGGTCTCCGGACTCGAAGAAGATCGGGTTCTACCGTTTCGACAACTCCCTCGTGCCGGTATTCCCGATATATTCACCGTATGCGGAGGATTACGACCGCTCCGGAATGCAGCTGTCATATTCACAGAAGGCCGGCGCGGCCGTCGCCTTGCAGGGAGTGTCACCGACAGGAGGCTCGGTCAGGATGACCCGCTACCCGAAGTGCGGCGACAACAATCCGAAGGTCCGGATAGGCATCGCCGATGTCGCTTCCGCCAAGGTGACCTGGGCCGATTTCGACGAGAACGAGGACCAGTACTTCGGCACTCCGTTCTGGGGCAGGGAGGGCGAGGCCTTCTACATCCAGAGAGAGCCGAGGACGCAGAACACGCTGGACCTTTACGCCGTGTCGCCTGCCGACGGTTCGAAGAAGCACATCTACCACGAAACCTATCCGACCTGGCTTGACTGGATCGACGGGATGCTTTTCGGCCGCGATGGAATCTATATGGTCCGCTCCTTTGAAACTCTCTGGCAGCAGATCTACTATCTCTCCTACGACGGCTCAGTTCTCAACCGGCTGACGGACGGCGAGAACTGGAGGATGTCGCTGGTGGATGTCAACGAAGGCAAGGCCGGCAAAGGGTTCGACGGCAGCGGTTCTGAGGTGTTCTTCATCGCCGAGCGCGATTCCAGGGTGCGCTCCTGCCTGTACGCTGTCCGTGACGGAAATGTCAGGAACATCTCCGGTGCGGATTTCCACGCCTCCCTTGTGTCGCTTTCGCCTGACAAGAGGTACGCCGTGGCTTCGGTCAGCAACTCGGTGACTCCGAACCGGATCTGGATCTTCGACCTGCGGAAGCCGGCAAAGTCCTTCAAGGTGGCCGACAAGGCCACGGAGAGTTTCGATGCTTCGCGCTACGCCTTCCCGAAGCTCGTCACGATGACCACGAGCGACGGCCTCGAACTTCCGGCGATGATGGTCTATCCGAAAGATTTCGATTCATCGAAGAAGTATCCTGTCCATATGGACATCTACGGAGGACCTGACAGCCCTCAGGTCACCGACCGTTTCCGCTCTCCGTCCTACTATGAATGGTACGCCGAGAACGGAATAATCGAGATCGTGGCCGACTGCCGCGCTTCGGGACACAACGGCCGCAAGGGACTTGACAGGATCTACAGGCATCTGGACGAGAGGGAAGTGCTGGATTTCGTCGAGTGGGCGGAATGGCTCAAGGCTCTGCCATACGTGCAGGGGGACAAGATCGGTGTCGAGGGCTTCTCTTTCGGCGGCACGATGACGGCCCTTCTGGTGATGAACCATCCTGACGCTTTCCACTACGGCATCGCAGGCGGCGGAGTCTATGACTGGGCGCTGTACGACACCCATTACACTGAACGCTTTATGGACACTCCGGCCAACAATCCGGACGGTTACGCCTCCACGAAGGCAATAGCGAGCGCCGCGAACTATCCTGTCACGGAGAAAAATTACGACGGGTCGGTGATGCTGAAGATCACCCACGGGACGGGCGATGACAACGTGCATTTCCAGAGCACCCTGCAGCTTGTCGACGCCCTCCAGAAGGCCGGAAAGAAGTTCGAACTGATGATCTATCCTGACGGGATGCACGGTTACCGAGGCTACCAGGGCGAGCATTTCAGCGATGCCAACAACGCATTCTGGCTCAAGTACCTCAAAGGCGAATAACCCTTTTGCCTTGCGGTTTGGATGATGGACTTGCCGTCAGAGGGTTTCTGATGGTTCAAAGCATTCAGAGTTTTCGGATTCCGGATCGGCCGGTTCCGGCCGGGCCGGCTCCAGAACAGCGGGAATTATCGATTCGGCCCCCTTGCGTCTTGCGGAGGTGCTGATTTTCCCTTTCGACTTCTTCGGCGCCAGTCCGAGATTCTCCAGTTTCCGGATCTTTTTAAGAACGCTCTGATTGTTGCCGGAAAGTTTGTCGGTCGAAGTCCTGTAGGCTTCCTGCGCCTTGTCAAGCAATGAACCGACGGCGACGTAGCTGTCCATCCAGCCTTTCAGCTGGCCCATCAGTTCCTCGGCGGTCCTGTAGACATCCGCGATGTTCTTCTCCTGGTCGGCCTGCTTCCAGGCCATCTGGATCATGTTCAGCACGATGATCAGGGTCATCTGACTTACGATCAGGACATTGTTGTCCTTCGCGGTCTGCCAGAGCAGCGGGTCTTCCTCCAGCATAAGCCTGAAGGCTCCTTCCATCGGGATGAACATCAGGTTGTAGTTCACCTTGCGCCTGCCGGCCGGAATGAAGGATGCGTAGTCCTTGGTCTTGAGTTCGTCCACGTGGTCGCGTACGCTCTTCGCGTGCGCCTTTGCCCATTTCTTCCTGTCGGCGACCGTCTCCGCGTTGACATATTCCTTGAAAGCCTTGAGGCTGACCTTGGAGTCGATGATGACGATCGTGTCGTCGGGGTAGAGGACCATCACGTCGGGAATCATCGTCCTGCCGTCGCCGCTCTTGATCTCGTGTCCGCAACCGTCGGTTATGACGCTCTGGGTGACGAAATGCGTGCCTTCGGCAAGTCCGGCGTTCCTGAGAATGTCGGTGAGAAGCATCTCGCCGAAGTCTCCCTGGACCTTTGAATATCCTGTCAGAGCATCGGCAAGGTTCTTCGCTTCGTCTCCTACGGCCTTGGAGCGCTCCATAATGTCGTTGATGTGCTCCTTGAGCCTTGCGCTCTCCTTCATCGATTCATCCCTGGACTCCTGCACGGCCTTCCCGAACTCCACGAACTTCTCCTGCACGGGCTTCAGCAGTTCGGTGATGGACTCCGCGCTCTGACGCCTGAATTCCGCGCTGTTGTCTGCGGACAGGGCCTTGAAGGCGTCTTTCAGGTTCTCAAGGTCTCTCAAGTGCTGCTCCTTCTGCAGGCTCAGCGCTCTGTCCTGCGATTCCTTCAGCTGCGCCTCGAACTCCTTCCTCGCTTCCAGCCTGCTTTCAAGCGCGGCTTTCTCTCCGGTCAGAACCGTAATCCGGTTCTGGAGTTCATCTTCAGCGTCTTCATATTCCTTGACAATCCTGCTGCGCTCCGCCGCGCCGTTCCGGATGACCGCTATAAGAGCGACCACTGCGGCCACTGCGACCGCCGATACTGTTATGACTATGATGCTGAGGTTCATTACGCCGGTCTATCTGAAGAATTTGTCTATCTCCTTGACCGCAGTCGGAAGAGCGAAGACTACGACCCTGTCGTAAGGCTCGATCCGTGTGCTTCCCACCGCGATGAAAGATTCGCTGCCTCTGATAAGGCCTCCGATGACCGCATCTTTCGGGAACGGTATTTCCTTGAGCATACCTTTGGTGATACCGCTGCCCGGAGGCACGGTGTACTCGAGGACTTCTGCGTCCGTACCGCTCATATATTTCACAAGCCGCGCCTTTCCGCTTAGGGTGAACTTGAAGAGCCGGCCGGCGGTGATCAGTTTCTTGTTGATGACCGAGTCCACGCCCATCTCTTCCGCAAGATGGATGTACTCGATGTTCTCCACTTCGGCCACCGTCTTTTCGACTCCGAATCTTTTGGCGACCACGCAGGCGAGCACGTTGGCCTCGTCGTTGCCCGTCAGGGCAAGGAAAGCGTCATACTCCCTGATGCCTTCCTCCTGGAGCAGGTCCGAGTTCCTGCCGTCCCCGAGAACGACGACGACGTTGTCGGGAAGTTTCTCGGAAAGTTCCATCCCCCGTTCCTTGTCCTTCTCCAGAATCTTGACTATGCTGATCTTGTGGCTGAGCTGCTCCGCGACAAGTCCGCCGATATCGGAGCCTCCGAGAATCATCACCTTGTCGATCTCGACGTTGCTTTTCCCCAGGAACTTCTTGATGAACGCCATACCTTCGCGCGTCGCTATGATGAACACCAGGTCGTTGAACTGGAACTTGGTGTCGAACTTCGGCATCACGGTCTTTCCGTTCCGGCTGATGGCTATGACCCGGAACATCAGTTCGTCCCTTGTCGCGATCGCGGCGAACTCTGCAAGTTTCATGTCCAGCAGAGGCGACTCCTCGTCCAGCTTGAACACCTCCACCTGCAGTTTCCCCCTCGCGAAGTCCATCGACTCGGTCGAGGACGTGTGCTTCAGCAGCGAAAAGATCTCGTCCGCCGCCAGTTTTTCCGGGTAGAACATCAGCTCGAGTCCCATCTGCTTGAACAGCAGCTTGTTCTCCGCTGAGAGAAAATCGTTGTCGTCTATTCTTGCAGTGACCTTCTTGGCTCCGAGGTTCTTCGCCAGCAGAGCGCTCACGATGTTGACGTCCTGAGGCACCGACGGCACTACGGAGATGAACAGGTCGGCGTCCTGCACTCCCGCCTCCCTCATCGGCTTGAGAGCGGACGGAGCCCCTTTTATGGTTACTACGTCAGCGATCGAACCGATCTTGGCCAATCTTTGCAGGTTGTCGTCTATGACGGTGATGTCATTGGCCTCGAGGCTCAGCATCTTGGCAAGATGCGAGCCGACTTCACCGGCACCCTGAATAACGATTTTCATTGGCGTAAGCGCTTGAATTATAAACTGAATTTCCTTAAATACTCAAATATTCCCTTTCCTTTCATCATCGCCTGGAGAACGATCCATTCCGGGAAAAGTTTCGGCACCGCGATCCTCCTGTGCGTGGAAGCATATTCTTGGATGTCACGCAGTTCCGGCTTCTTACCGAGTTCCCTGAACTCTCGGTGGGCATCCTTCACGGCCTTGAACTTTTCCTTGTGCCCGGTCAGAAGATAGACCAGTGCGGAGCAGCCGTCGAGGCATTGCCTTATGAATATGGTCGCGGCGGCCCTGGCGCAGGCTCTTTCCGCCGCCTTGTCCGGAGTCAGTTCCCTTATGTCCTGCAATGAATATGTCCGTGCAAGATTGTTCTGCAGCATCAGCAGGTTGTTGCGGTAGTTCAGTTTCAGCTTCCACGGCGAGTCGTTGGGCAATGTGCCGCCTCCGAGATGCCAGACTACGGATTCCGGCACGACGCAGACGGTCCTGCCTTCAAGATGGAACCTCCAGCAGAGGTCTATCTCCTCCATATGGGCGAAGAAGCGGTCGTCAAGACCTCCTGCCCGCTCAAAGTCATCCTTGCGCACAAGGAGGCAGGCTCCCGTCGCCCAGAAGACTTCGGCAGGGGAGTCGTACTGTCCCTCGTCTTTTTCGACACGTTTCATAACCCTTCCGCGGCAGAACGGATAACCGAAGCGGTCCAGCATTCCGCCGGCCGCCCCGGCATATTCAAACCTGTCCTTCTCGAACCACGAATGGAGTTTCGGGGCGCAGGCGGCGCAGTCCGGGTGCGAGTCCATCCACGCCACCAGAGGCTCAAGCCAGCCTTCCTTGACTTCGATGTCTGAATTGATCAGCACGAAATATTCCAGGTCGGCCGAGTCCGGCAGTTCGCAGACGGCCTTGAAGGCTCTGTTGTAGCCGCCGGTGAACCCGTAGTTGTTTTTGAGGCGGATCTGCCTTACCGACGGGAATTTCTCGGAGAGCATCTCCATCGAACCGTCCGTCGAGGCGCTGTCGGCCACTATGATCTCCGCTCCGCCGGATGCCGAAGCAAGCAGGGCGGGGAGGAAACGCTCAAGATATTCCCTTGTGTTCCAGTTCAGTATGACGACAGCCGTGCGCATCGCCTATTCCTCCTCGCAGCAGCCGCCCTTGTGGCAGCACTCTCCGTCCTTCTTCCCTTCGCCGTGGCAGCATTCTCCGTCCTTCTTCCCTTCGCCGTGGCAGCACTCTCCGTCCTTCTTGCCCTTCTTGTGGCAGCAGTGACCTTCTTCCTGAGGGAGATATTCGCCGTGGAGTCCTTCATTGAGCTCCTTTTCGGTAGCATCCCTGACTTCCACCACCTTGCCGGTGAAATTGAGAACCTTCCCCGCCATAGGATGGTTGAAATCCATCGTGACGGTGTCCTCCTTCACATCGTGCACGGTTCCCTGCACCACCTGGCCGGTGTTGCTGAGCATAGGAATCACCTGGCCGACGACCAGCAGTTCCTCGCAGATCCTGCCGTCGATCTCGAATGCGGACTTCGGAAGCTCGAACAGCCTGCTCGGGTCGAAAGTGCCGTAGCCTTCTTCCGGGCTGAGGGTGAATGCGAATTCGTCATCAGGCTCCTTGCCTTCCAGTTCGCCCTCGAACTTCGGAAGAAGCATGTGCGTTCCGTGTATGTACTCAAGAGGACGCTCCATAGTCGCCTTGTCGGCAAGTTTCCCGTCCACAATCAGTTCGTAGGTCAGCTTGACCACCTTGTTCTTTTCTACTTTCATCAGTATGAGTTTGTTTAATGATTTGCTTTAAAGTTTCTCCGTACGTCAGGCGCTGAAGTCGACGTTTCCGAACGCTAAGGTAGGAATAAGTTTTGACTTGCAGAGCCTGCCGTCGTTGCCTGCGGCCAGAAGACTGTTCCAGAGCGTGATGAAATTGCCGGTTATCAGCATTCCGCGCACAGGATGGACAATTTTTCCGTCCCTGAACAGGAATCCTTCCACGCCGAACGAGAAGTCTCCCGTAGAAGAGTTGCTGTTGCCTCCGTTGAATCCTGTGACCAGGATTCCGTCTCCGGCCAGGCGGAGGATTTCGTCCCTGCCGAAGCTTTTCCCGTCAATGAGTCCGGATTCCGTTCCGGCTGCAGGATTCGGGGCGGTGCACGGCAGGATCACCGGTCTCGTGACGTCCTCCACCGTAGGCTTTACACCCATCTTGCGGGAGATGTAGGTGTTGATGAAATATTCCTTGACCACACCTTTCTCGATCACCGGAGCTTCCGCCGTGGCGACTCCCTCCGAGTCGAAGAGCCTTGAACCCGTCTCGCCGGCGCTGCACGGGCGGTCGACTATGTCCAGCCACTCCGGAAAGACCTTCTTGCCGAGAGTGTCCGCAAGGAAGGAATTCTTCTGCTGGAGCGAATATCCTCCCAGAGCGTTCAGCAGCGGAGTCACGAGCCTTGAAGAGCATTCGCTGTCCACCACCATCGTGTATTTCCCGCCGCTTGCCGGCACCGGCCCTATCTGGTCCGTCGCCCGTCTGTAGGCGGTTTCTCCGCAGCCGTCGATTGCAAGGTCCTTGAGCATCGGAGCCGCATCCCACCAGTACGCGCTGAACCTGTCGCCGTTGCCGTCCTGGACGGTGGCCTCGACCCCGTATTCGAAGGAAGTCTCGATGTGGCGGCATTTCAGCCCGTTCGAATCGATGACCAGGGTGTCGAAGATGTTGTCTGAATATTCCCCCTCTTCGGAGATGAGACATTCGCCCTCGTGTTTCTTGAATATGGCCGCGTCCAGAGCCATCCTGCGTCTCCGCTCCGATGTCAGCAGAGGGTAGGAAGGATCGTAGAGGCCGAGTTCCAGGCCTGTGGCTGCGTTCTTCGCGGTTCTTTCAGGATCCGGCAGGTCCCTGCATGAGTCCGGCGCCAGCATCCTGACTGTGTCCACGGCTTTCGCCAGGAATCCGTCAAGTTCATCTTCCGCGAGCCTGTTGGTCGAAAAGCTGCCGAACCGGCCGTCCACGAACAGGCAGACGCTCATTGAACGGTCCAGGCAGTGCGAAACTTTGTCAAGCTCGCCGTTCAGAGTCCCGAACAGCTCCATCAGGCTCTTGTTCAGCGTGATGCGGACTTTGTCGGCACCCAGGGACAAAGCCTTCTCAAGGCATCTGCCGGCTATGGACATCTCCCTGTCCGTCAGCATTCCGTTTATTTCCTTTTCCATATCATTCTCCTCCGACTGTCAGTCTGTTCACCAGCACCGTAGGCATCCCGCAGGAAACGGCGCATCTCTGGCCTTTGCCGCAGGTCCAGGCGCTGTCGTCTATGATCAGGTCATTCCCTACCGCGGAGATGTCCGCAAGGGCCTGCGGCCCGTTCCCGATCACGTTGATGTCCTTGACCGGCAGAGTGAGCCTGCCGTTCTCGATGAGGTACCCGCTCTTGACATAGAAAGTGAAGTCGCCTTCGCCTATCTGCACTTCTCCGTTGCTGAACTGGTCCACATAGACGCCCTTCTTCACTGAAGCGATGATGCTTTCCCTGTCCGCCGTGCCGTTCTCCATATAGGTGGCCCTCATTCTCGGGATGGGGGCGTACCTGAAACTTTCGCGTCTGCCGTTGCCGGTAGGCTCCACTCCGTAGAACCCGGCGCTTATCCTGTCGTGCAGGTAGGATGTGAGCACTCCGTCCCTGACCATATATGTCTTCTGTCCGGGCACCCCCTCGTCGTCGAAGTTGACTGCGCCTCTGTTTCCGGAGATCGTCCCGTCATCGATTATCGAGATGCCGCGGCTGCAGACATTCCTGCCTATCTTTCCTGAGAACACTGACTGGCCTTTTCTGTTGAAATCGGCCTCGAAAGCGTGTCCCATAGCCTCGTGCAGCAATATTCCCGATGCTCCCGCGCCCATCACGACGGGCATCTGCCCTCCTTTCGGCCTTCTGGCCGCGAACCGGTCGTCGATTCCGGAGACCACGTCGGCGGCGATTTCATCGAGGAGACTTCCCGTCAGCATCTCGTATCCGGTCTGCCAGCTGCGCGAAGCGGACTTGTTCTCCACCTTGCCGTTCTGCTCGAAGACGGCGGAGACCGCTATGGTCCCCATCGGCCTGGAGTCGGACGTCAGCTCTCCAAGCGAGTTGAACATCAGTATGTCGGAAACTTTCGACGAAAGCGACACGATGACTTTCACCGCTCTCGGCTCGGCTGCCGAAATCTTCTGCTGCAGGCTTTCAAGAAGCGGCACGAAGGCTTCGGCCTGCGCAAGCCTCCAGTCCTTCAAGGCAGGGTACCTGTCTCCGGAGGCGTAAAGTGACCTGCTGTGGATCTCCTGTATGCCGCAGTGCCCGCCCTGCGCTATCTTCGATGCCGCCTCGGCGGCTTCGGCCATCGCTTTCGGGTCTGTGCTTTCCGAGTAGGCATAGCCTGTCCTTTCTCCGTTCAGAACCCTGATTCCGACACCGTAGTCGATGTGGAATCCGCCGGAGGAGACGATTCCGTCCCTCAGCTGCAGGCTCGTGAATGACGTGTTTTCGAAAAAGAGGTCGCAGTAGCTTCCCCCTCCCTTCAGACCGTCGGCAACGAGCCTTTCAAGCTGGGGCTCGCTGACCTTGAAAGTGTCCAGATAGTATCTCTTGTCTTTGATCATTCCTATTGTTGGTCGTTGCTTTTTTTCTCTCTCTTCTGATCTTCCAGCATCTTCTCGTACCTGTCGTTGACGGCCTGTATCCTGCTGAACGTTTCCGGGTCGCGGATGATCGTTCCGTCTTCGGAACCCTCGGCGACCTTCCTGAAGGAAACATCGGAGTTGTCGGCCAGAATCCATTTGTCGCAGATCGGCATAAAGTCCCTGAACAGGTAGTGCAGACCCACGTGGTAGCGCCTTCTGATAGTCTCTTCCCTTATGTTGTGCCCTCCGGCGGCGACTCTTGCCTTCACCCTCGAGACCGCAAGGTCGGGAGAATTCAGCCACAGGTAAAGTATCGTGACATAGTAGCCGGCCTTCCTGGCCTCGTTGATCATCTTCAGGAGCGACCGGGTCGCAAGCGTCGTCTCGATCCCGAAGTCCGCCCTCTTCTGCAGCAGGTACCTCACCTTCATCAGCATGTACCTGCTTGCCGCCACGTAGGCGCTTTCGGGTTCAAATGGCGAAAGGCTTTTGGCGAATTCATCGGAATTGACGAATTCGCTGCATCCGAACATCTCGGGCAGCAGGGCGTAAGAGGCCGTTGTTTTTCCGGAGCCGTTGCAGCCGGATATGATGAAGAGTCTAGGCATCTGCGGAACTGAAGTGTCTTTATTATACGGCACGGCCGCCGTTTTTGTTTTCGTTGCCTGTTCTCCCGGCCTTCGGGTGTGTCACCCCGTAGCCGAAAAGCGAGAAATCGCCCTTGCAGGGGTCTCCGGGGAAGATGTCTGCGAAGCAGTCTGTGATTTCCTCCGCCGTAGCGATGTCTTTCTGCCGGCGGGAGGTCAGTCCCAGGGCCAGGGCGACTTCGTGGACGTGTACGTCGAGGGGAATCAGCAGTCCGGCCGGATCGCTGTCCTTCCATATTCCCAGATCCACCTTGCCGTCATCGCGGACAAGCCACCGCCGCATCATGCTGATCTTCTTGTTCGGGGCTTTCAGGTCCGGCTTCTGCCCGAAGACTTCCGTCCTCAGTTCTTCCGGAGAAAGGCGCTCAAGGCTTCCCCTGGTCTCGAAGACCGTCTTCAGACGCGAGCATATTCCCGCCACGTCGCTCCATCTGACGGTTCTGTGGATGCTGGAGGCGTCGCTCCGCCACTCGCCGCGCATGATGTAGTCGTAGGGCTTCCATTCCATTTCGTCGAACAGCCTTCCGCAGTCCCGCACTATCATCGACCTTCTTCCCCAGGCAAAATGCGCCGCGAAGACGGCCGCCGCCTCCACGTCTGCCTGACAGCGTTTCCCGGCCCTGAAGTCCTTGGCGAACCGGGTCGGGAAGGCTATCGGGTCTTCCTGAAAGTATAGCGGGTCGTTGTAGGTCTCGGCCCACTGCACAAGCGTCCTGACTGTCTGCTCAAGCATCGTTTCCGGGTGAGTTCAGAGCGCTTCTCAGTCTTTCGTGGCCGCTTCAAGCTTCTTGAGCATAGCGAACATCGCGACTCCCGCTACGATGCAAAGAGCCATAAGTATGCCCCAGTTGGCGGTAAGCGACACCTTTTTCCAGAGGAGCCCGGGAATGGAACTGAGGTAGTTGCCGACGGCCGTGGCCGCGAACCAGAGTCCCATCATCAGTCCCTTGTACTTAGGAGGAGCCACCTTCGAGACGAACGAGATGCCCATCGGGCTCAGCAGCAGCTCGGCGAAGGTCAGGATGAGGTAGGTGCCGATCAGGTAGGTCGGAACGACAGGATCCGGAGAGACTGTGCCTCCGAGTTCGGCAGGCGATGCCTGTCCGGCGGACGCTATCACCATCAGCAGGTAGCCGCAGGCGGCCACGAGCATTCCGATGCCGATCTTCTTCGGAGCCGACGGCTCCAGACCGTCAGGATGTTTCGGAGTCTTCCTTGCGGCGAGCGCACTGAATATGGCCATTGACACAGGAGTCAGCGCCACCACGAAGAACGGGTTGAACTGCTGGAAGAGCTGAGGCTGGATCTCGAGCGGATTCGGCTGGCCGAGGTAGATGGCGTAGGCCCCGCCCCAGAGAAGGGCGGTAGCCGCTCCGCAACCGATCTTGCCTGACGTCTTTGAGGACTGGAATATTCCGAAAACGGTATAGACCGAGACGGCGATCAGTGCCAGCGCCCAGATGTTGAATCCGATGCGGCACCAGCCCTCGGCGGTGCTCTGAGTGTAGTCGCGCGCGAACCAGGTCAGCGACTGGCCGTTCTGGTGGAATGCCATCCAGAAGAAGATCACGACCGCGAACACTAGGCAGAGCGCAACGATGCGCTCCCTGGTCTGCTTCGGAGAAAGTTCCACGTAGTTGCCGCTGGCCTGGGCCTGCTTGGCGTTGACGTCGGCGTGCCTGAACCATCTGCGGGTACTGAAGTATATCGCTATCGAGACCACAAGGGAAATGCAGGCGACCGCGAATCCCATATTGTATGAGGATGAAAGCTGACTGATGTAGTAAGGACAGAAGCTGTCAAGCCCCATTGATGCGACTGCCGGGTCAGGCATCTGGGCCATCAGGTCGGAAAGCTGGCCTGCTCCCTCCGGAGTGATTGTGCCGGCCATCTGCTGGTGGGCCAGGGCCGGAATCGCGGCCTTGTAGACGAGTCCCGCCTTGGCAAGGAACCTGTTGGTGATTTCAGTGGCGGCCGACGGAGCGAACATCGCACCGATGTTGATCGCCATATAGAACAGGCTGAACGCGCTGTCCCTTCTGGAGGCGTACTTCGGATCATCGTACAGGTTGCCGACCATCACCTGAAGGTTACCCTTGAACAGGCCTGTTCCTATTGCGATGAGCAGCAGCGCTCCGAGCATCATCGCCACGCCGAACCCGTTGGCCGCGGTCGGGACAGCCAGCACAAGGTAGCCGAGGAACATTATGCTGATGCCCGTGACTATGCACTTGCCGTAGCCGATCCTGTCGGCGAGCCATCCGCCCACGACAGGCATGAAATACACTGCCGCAAGGAAGATTGAATAGACCTGGCTGGCCGTGGACTGCTCCCAGCCGAACTTGGCCTGGAGGAACAGCATGAATATGGCCAGCATGGTGTAGTAGCCGAAGCGCTCGCCCGTATTGGCGAGGGCGAGCGCATAAAGACCTTTCGGTTGACCTTTGAACATATTTCCCGATTTATTCTGTCACCTTCTCGAGCCACTTGACCATTCCGAGCATCACGCCCATCGAGACGAGGCAGATGACAAGGAACACGAGCCAGCAGTACTTGATCGGCCAGGCGTTGTACATCACAGGTCCGATCCAGATCATAAGGTTGCCGAGAGCGGTGGCTCCGAGCCAGAGTCCCTGGCAGAGTCCCTGAAGATTCTTCGGGGCGACCTTGGAGACGAACGAGAGTCCGAGAGGGGAGATGAACAGTTCGGCGACGGTCAGGAAGAAGTAGGTGGCTATCAGCACCCACGGACCTGCAAGCATCGAGGACCTCGTGGCATCGTCCAGATTCCTGAATTCTTCGCCTGAAGGGTAGCCCATCGCGGCGGAGAAGATGGTGAGGAAGAGGTAGGCGCATCCGGCTATTCCCATACCGATCGCGATCTTGCGAGGAGTGGAGATGACTTTGCCTTTGCGGGCCATCGCGCCGAACACCAGCATGATGACCGGAGTCAGCACGATAACGAAGAACGGATTGACCGCCTGCCAGATTTCAGGGGCGATGGATTCGGTGCGGATGAAGTCGCGGGCGAACACGGACAGCGACTGGCCGTTCTGGTGGAACGAGAGCCAGAAGAACACTGCGATGCCGAGTACTGCGAAGAGGGCGGCCATACGCTGCTTGATCTCCTTCGCCATCGAAGCCTTCTCCTCGGCGGTGTAGCCCTGTACTGCGGCGGATGCCTTCTTGGCAGGGTTAGGGAACTTCTTGCGGCAGGCTATGAAGATCACGAGTGAAATCATCATCGCCAGAACCGATGCTATGAATGAATAGTGGATGCCGGTGTTGAACACGTCAAGGTAGTTCGAGCAGAACGACGCGACCGCTGCAGGATCGGCCATGTCCACGGGAACTCCGGTGTTGGCCTTGCCGATGAGGGTGGCGAGGTTGGGATCCACCGTGCCGTCGTTGATGAACTTGTGGCAGAGGGCCGGCAGCTGGGCGTTGTAAACCATATCGTGGACCTTGAGCCACCAGCTTCTCAGAAGAGGAGCCACGAACGGGGCAAGAAGTCCGCCGATGTTGATGAACACGTAGAAGATCTGGAATCCGGAGTCGCGCTTGCTCTTGGCGAGAGCGAGAGCCTCGGGCCCTTCCTTTGCGGCTTCAGCCTCGAAGTTGTCGTACATCTGGCCCACGATTGCCTGGAGGTTGCCCTTGAACAGACCGTTGCCGAATGCAATCAGAAGCAGAGCAAAGCAGGTGAACGCGAGCAGCCAGATGTGGTTCTCCTTGGTCGCGAGGATAGGGAAGGAGAGTGCGACATAGCCGAGAGCCATCACGATGAGTCCGCTCATTATCGTATTCTTGTAGTTCTGGGTCCTGTCGGCTATGATGCCTCCGACAAGGGAAAGCACGTAGATGCCGCAGTAGAACACTGAATAGATGAGGCCGGCGGTGGCGTCGCTCAATCCGAATTTGGAGCAGAGGAACAGAAGCAGAACGGCGTTCATGATGTAGTAGCCGAAGCGCTCGCCCATATTGCTCAGCGCAGCTGAAATCAGCCCTTTAGGATGTCCTTTCATAATGATGTCTTTTATTGTGTTTTTGATTATCCTTGATTCCGCAGGCCGTCTCCGCCGTTACGTGCGGAAACGTGTGGTCCGGCCTAACAAGTCACCAATATAGGAATAAGTCTCCGATAATCCAAATTTAAATGCCTTTCCGTCCGCTTTCCGTGGCGATTCAGCCATTATTCCATCCGTATGTGTACAAAAATTTCGTATTCATTGTCGCTTTGACTATATTTGCCTGATGTGTGTTTGATATGTGTTGAACCACACGACTGATTTCAGGAATGACTAAAGTGATCACGAAACTGTTGGAAGGATTGCTCCGGCTGCTGTCGGCGCTGCCTTTGGGCTTCCATTACCTGTGGGCCGGCTTTTTCGCCTGGATTCTGCGGGACGTGATGCACTATCGCAGCGACGTGGTTATGGTCAACATAGCCCGGTCTTTCCCTGACAAGAAATACAAGGAACTCAAAGCCATTTCGGACGGCTTCTACAGGCATTTCGGCGAGATTGCCGCGGAGGCCATCTGGTTCGGCGGCTGCCGCAATCCGGAGAGGCTCCGCCGCCGCCGTCTGGTCGAGATCACCAATCCGGAACTTCTTGACGAAGTTTACACCGAAGGCCGGGGAGTCGTTGTCCTGAACAGCCATTTCGGCAACTGGGAACTCTCCGGCGGCATCCCTTACTACGACTACCGCCCGGATTTCAATGGAACCTGCTATGAACTGAGCGATGTCTTCGTGGTTTACAAGCCGCTGAAGAGCAAGGTGTGGAACGAGGTGATGCGGCTCAACCGCTGCGCTCCGGTGCTCCGCCGCGGCTACACTGGCTATGTCAGTTCCGGCGAGGTGCTGCGCCTGGCTCTGTCGCGGAAGGACAGGAAATCGATATACCTCTTCCCGACCGACCAGTGCCCCTACCGGGGATCGATGTCCCACGACGAGGTGGAGTTCCTGCACCAGAGGACGAGAACTATGCTCGGAGGAGCCTCCATCGCCCGCAAGTTCGGCTACGCCGTGCTGGCGATGAGCCTTGACCGCGAGTCGAGAGGCCACTATATGTGGACCTACAGGCTGATTTGTACGGACGCTTCTTCGATGACCCCTCACGAGATAATGCAGAAGTACTACGACATTCTGCAGCAGGACCTCGAGAGGCATCCTTCGAACTACCTCTGGTCGCATAAAAGATGGAAATAGAGAAATTAAAAAGTGATATGATGAAAACATTCCGAACTATGTCAATGCTCGCGCTGATCGCTTTGTCGGCGCCGTCTTTCGCTCAGGATCAAGTCGGCACGGTCTCATACGCGCTTCCGCAGACCACCGTGACCTTCGAGGTCGAGGCCGTGATGGAATATTTCTACGCGGGCCCTTATGCCAAGTATGCGCAGAAATACCTCGGCGTCGAGGCCCGTCAGGCAGACCAGACCACCTGCACGCTTAGCAGCGTGAAGATGACCCCGACCATCGAGGCCGACCAGTCCGCAAGGTACTACGTCAATCCCGAAAACGCGTCGGACGATTTCCTGTCGCTGACAGCACAGGGCCTGATCGCCGTGACCGACGGCAGTTTCGGCACCGGATCGCAGTGGAGATTCCCGACGGCGGTGGGCGCTGACTTCTCCGACAAGGGAGTGGCCTCCAATCTCACTTCAGAGGCCGCGACACTCTATCGCGGCGTCAAGGACGAATCTTCCTACAGCAGAGTGGCCGTAAGACAGAATATGGTAGTCCAGAAGTCCCAGGAACAAAGGGCCCAGGAGGCGGCGGAGATGATCTTCGACCTGCGCCGGAAGAGGGTGCAGATCGTCACCGGCGACACTGACGCGACCTACAGCGGAGAGGCGATGGGAGCGGCCCTCAAGGAGATAGCGGACCTCGAGAAGGAATATATGTCAATGTTCATAGGCTACAGCGACTACCGCACGCAGACGATGAAATGCGACGTGGTGCCGGTCAAGGACAGGAAGACCCAGACCTATGTCGCGTTCAGGATTTCCGACACGGACGGCATAGTCTCAGCCGACAATGTGGCCGGCAAGCCTTATCTGCTGGAGTTCATCCCTCAGGAGATTTCCGAGACACAGGGCAAGGCGGTCCGCTCGGGCAAGAACGTGGCCATCTACAGGATTCCGTCCATCTGCACGGTCAAGCTGTCCGACGGAGTGAACCAGATTCTCCAGGACAGGATCGCGGTCTATCAGTTGGGCACGGAGGGCTATTTCCCGCTTGGAAAGTAAATTTCACATCTAATAAAATAACGCTATGACAATCAAAGATCTGCAACCGAAGGCCGTTTGGGAGAACTTCTACGGTCTGACAAGAATCCCTCGCCCGTCGAAGCACGAGGCGAAGGTTCAGGAATATCTTCTCAACTGGGGTAAGGAGCACGGTGTGGACGTCAGGAGAGACGACACCGGCAACATAATCTTCAGCGCCCCTGCCACACCGGGCTACGAGAACCGCAAGGGTGTGATTATGCAGGCGCATATGGATATGGTTCCTCAGAAGACCGCCGACACGAAGCACGACTTCCTCACCGATCCTATCGAGACCCAGATAGCAGGGGAGTGGGTAGGCGCCAAAGGCACGACCCTCGGGGCCGACGACGGCATCGGCGTGGCTCTCGCCCTCTCCGTTCTCCAGGACAAGACCCTCAAGCACGGCCCGCTCGAGGCTCTCATCACTTACGATGAGGAGACCGGGATGACCGGAGCGAACTCTCTCAAGGCCGGCATCCTGAAGGGAGACATCCTTCTCAACCTCGACTCCGAGGAGGAAGGCGAACTCTGCACCGGATGCGCCGGCGGCATCGACGGCAGCGCCGACTTCAAGTACAGGACCTACAAGACCCAGGAAGGCTTCGTCGGCTACAAACTGACCGTCAAGGGCTTGAACGGAGGCCACTCCGGAATGGACATCGCCTTGTTCAGGGGCAACGCCAACAAGGTAGTCTGCAGGATTCTCGAAGCCTTGATCAGTGAATATGACGTCAAGGTGGCTTCGATCACCGGCGGCTCTCTGCGCAACGCCATTCCTTTCGAGGCCGAGGCCGAGATTCTCGTACCTTCAGCCGATTCCCGCAAGGTCAAGGCTCTGGTGGAGAAGAAGTTCGAGGAATCCAAGTTCGAGTACCAGTATTCCGACCCTAATATGATCCTCCTTTACGACAAGCAGACCAAGCCTGCCGCCCGCTACATCAGCCCTAAGGTCATCTCCAAGGCTGTCAAGGCCATCCTTGCCTGCCCTCACGGCGTGCAGAGGATGAGCGACACCCTCCCGGGCCTCACCGAGACATCGACCAATATGGCCATCGTCCGCACCGAGAAGGGCCACCTCACCGTGCATTCCCTGACCCGTTCCTCCATCGACTCGGCCAAGATGTATCTCGCCGACTCGATCCGCTTCGTGTTCGAACTCGCCGGTGCTGAATATTCAATGTCAGGCGCCTACAGCGGTTGGACTCCTAAGCTTGGCACTCCGATGATCAAGGTCCTCGAGGACACCTACAAAAAACTGTTCGGCAAGGAACTGAAGATTACGGCCACGCACGGAGGTCTCGAATGCGCCATAATGGGAGCAAAGTACACGAACTGGGAGATGGTCTCCATCGGACCTACCATCGTGCATCCTCACTCACCTGACGAGCGCGTGAAGATCGACTCCGTCGAGAAGATATGGAAGTTCGTCACTGCCGTGCTCGAGAATATTCCTGAAAAGTAGCTGTCCTCCCTTGCGCCGCTTTTGTGCCGGGGAACCGTTTTTAGCGGCTCCACTCCCTCACTAAAGTTTGCGTAAGTGAATATTAATGACTATATTTGCAGTCCCTTTCGGTTGGCATACGTCCGATTGGGACTGTATTTTATTTATTATTAAACAATTACAACAAAATGTTAAAACAGTACGAGACCGTTTTCATCGCAACTCCCGTTTTGTCTGAACAGCAGATGAAGGAAGCGGTTGCAAAGTACACCAAGCTCATCGCCGACAATGGCGGCGAGGTAGTGTACGAAGAGAACTGGGGACTCCGCCAGCTGGCTTATCCTATCCAGCACAAGACCTCCGGTTTCTATTATCTCATTCAGTTCAAGGCCGATCCTGCATTCGTTGAGACTCTCGAGACACAGTATTTCCGTGACGAGAGGATCATCAGGTTCCTCACCGTCGCTCTCGACAAGCACGCTGTGGCTTATGCCGAGAAGAGAAGGGAGAACAAGAACAAGCCTGCCGCCGCTCCGAAGGAAGAGGTGAAGGAAGAGGCTCCGGTTCAGCCTGAGGCTCCTGCCCAGCCGGCTGAAGAGGCAAAAGAAGAAAACGCTTAATCAAAGGAGGATTTGACAATGGCACAGAATGACGCACAGAATGCGGGTATCCGCTATCTCAACCCTCCTACAGTGGAGGTAAGGAAGAAGAAGTACTGCCGTTTCAAGAAGGCGGGCATCAAGTACGTTGACTACAAGGATCCTGAGTTCCTCAAGAAGTTCCTCAACGAGCAGGGCAAGATTCTGCCTCGCCGCATCACCGGTACTTCCCTGAAGTTCCAGAGGAAAGTGGCTCAGGCAGTGAAGAGGGCCCGTTCCCTTGCATTGCTTCCATATGTAACTGACCTTCTTAAGTAATAGGAGACCGGATTATGAAGATTATTTTGAAGAAAGAGGTTGCCAATCTCGGCGAGGCCGGAGATCTGGTAGAAGTGAAGTCCGGTTACGGAATGAACTATCTTATCCCTCAGGGATTTGCTGTTCTTGCCACTCCGTCTGCCGTCAAGCAGCTTGAGGAGACCATCCGTCAGAGGGCTCACAAGGAGGCCAAGCTGGTTGCTGATGCTGAGGCTCTTGCGGCCAAGATTGAGGCTACGCCTGTAAAGGTGACCGTAAAGGTCAGCGAAAGCGGCAAGATTTACGGTTCCGTCACTTCAGCCGATGTTGAGGAGGCTCTCAAGGCTGTGGGCATCGAGGTTGACAAGAAGAACATCACTCTTCCTGCTGACATCAAGTCTGTCGGTGAGTACGAGGGTTCTGTCAAGTGCTACAAGGCTGTCAGGGCTGCAGTCAAGGTGACTGTCGAGGCTGAGGCTTAATCAGGGCTTTTGACATTGCAAAATAATGAGGGGGCGGCTTCCGGTCGCCCTCTCTTTATTTTACTGTAATAACACCATAACATTATAATAGGGATTGTCATTTAATGTTTTCTAGTCGGGCAGCGGGGTGACTTTTCCCTGATTTCTGGCCTCAGCCGTCCAGTAAATTT
>CAVHYF010000009.1:0-63880 GCA_963640265.1 bacterium
CGATGGAGGGAGTCGAACCCACGACCCCGAGATTACAAATCACGTGCTCTGGCCAACTGAGCTACATCGGCGATATTTCAAAGAAACCCTATTTTGCCAAAGGGATTGCAAAGATAGGCATTAATTCCGATTCTCCAAAACTTTTCCGATTATTTTTCATCAAACAGGTTTTTCAAGACTGAATATATGCTCCCGCAGTCCAGTCCGCAGGCTTTTCTCTGATCGGAAACCGGAGCCTGGGTGATGAACCTGTCAGGAATTCCGCGGCCTGTCACCTCGATGTCGAGACCTCTTGAGGCGACATATTCACAGACCTCGCCGAACAGGCCGCCCTTCATCGCACCGTCTTCAAGCGTAAGAATATGCCTGCACGCGGACACCTCTTCAAGAATCGCCGGGTCAAATGGCTTGAGGAACCTGACGTTGAACACGACGGGACACTTTCCCGTCTCCTCCTTGAGAAGCCGGGCCGCCTCAAGAGCCCTGTTGGCCACCGGACCGAGCGCCAGCACAGCGACATCACTGCCTTCAAGCAGTTTCTCTCCTTTCCCAATCTGAACCGGAGAAGGCGGCAGTTCCTTCCAGCCGCTTCCCTCTCCCGTTCCTCTCGGATACCTTATTATATAGGGGCCGTTCTCGATGTCAAGTCCGGACCACAGCATATCCTTGAGTTCCTTCTCATCCTTCGGCGCGGCAATCACAATGTTCGGGATGCAGCGCAGGGAAGAAAGGTCGAAGGCCCCCTGGTGGGTGGCGCCGTCTTCGCCCACAAGACCGGCGCGGTCAAGGCACAGAACGACGTTCAGATGCTGGAGAGCCACGTCGTGGACAATCTCGTCGAAGGCCCTCTGTGCAAATGAAGAATAAATCACGCAGTATGGCTTCATCCCTCCGGCGGCCAGTCCGGCGGCGAAGGTCACGGCGTGTTCTTCAGCGATGCCGACATCGAAGAAGCGGTCAGGGAAACGGGCCGCGAAGCCGCCCATACCGCTGCCGGTCGCCATCGCGGGAGTTATTCCCACGACTTTCGGGTCCTTCCCGGCCATCTCGCAAAGCACTTCCCCGAACACGTCCTGATAGCGCGAGGCTGAATATTCTTTCGGTACTCTCCTGCCCGTGACGGGATCGAACTTTCCCGGAGAATGCCAGACGGTAGGATCCGACTCGGCCGGAGCGAAGCCTTTGCCCTTGAGCGTTATGGTGTGCAGAATCTTCGGTCCGTGAATATCCCGCAGCCGCTTCAGGGTGTTCACGACCTCTTCGATGTCGTTGCCGTCGACCGGACCGAAATAACGGAAACCGAATGCCTCGAACAGGTCTCCTCCCGATGTGGTTACAAGGCCGAGCTTGGCCCTGCGGACAATCCTCTGGATCCAGTTGCGGAAACTTCCCGCTCCTAGCCCGTTCCAGATGTGCGTCTTGATCTTGTTGTAGGCTGGGGCGGTGGTCAGTTTCAGCAGATAGGAATGCAGGGCTCCCCGGTTGCCGTCAATCGCCATTTCGTTGTCGTTCAGCACGACAAGCAGATCCGTGTTCTCTTCGCCTGCATTGTTGAGACCTTCCAGAGCCAGTCCGCCGGTCATCGCACCGTCTCCGATCAGCGCCACGACCTTTTCATCGGAACCGGCAAGCTTTGCGGCTTCGGCCAGTCCGAGAGCGGCGGAGATCGACGTGGAGGCGTGGCCGGCTCCGAACGCATCGCTGCCGCTCTCATCCCGGTTGGGGAATCCGCTGATCCCGTCCGCCTTCCTGTTCTTTCTGAAAGCTTCTCTGCGGCCGGTCAGGATCTTGTGTGCGTAGGCCTGATGGCCGACGTCGAACACAATCTTGTCCTTGGGGGTGTCGAAAACATAGTGCAGACCGACAATGAGTTCCACGGCTCCCAGGCTGGAAGCCAGGTGGCCGGGGTTTTCAGAGCAGCATTCGACTATGTAACTGCGGATCTCGGCACATAGAGTCCTCAGTCCGTCCATATCAAGTTTCCTGAGATCGGCAGGAGAATTTATCTTTTCCAAAATCATGAAGGCGAATTTAATACTTTTCCGACAATTTTGTATATTCGCACCTTGATTGAATATTTTTATAAAATTTTAGAATATTCATCGAAAAACAGAATATTATTTTAAAAGTATAGCGCAATGGCTGAGAAAATCCAAAAACTGATGAATGATTCGCCTGTCGCGAGGTGGACCGTTCTGGCTCTCGTGGCCCTGATGATGTTCTTCGCGTATATGTTCGTGGACGTGATGTCCCCTCTGAAATCACTGGTTGAAAGCAACTTGGGATGGGACAGCGGAGTCTTCGGAAAGTATGCGGCTTCAGAGTACATCCTCAACGTCTGCGGATTCCTGATCATAGCGGGCGTCATCCTCGACAAACTCGGAGTACGTTTTTCAGGTGTGCTCTCAGCGGGACTTATGGTTCTGGGCGCCGGCATCAAATTCATCGGAATAAGCGAGTGGTTCCAGGCTACTTCGTTCGCCCAGTGGCTCGGCAGCTGGTGGGTGGAGATGCCTGCGAGCGCCAAAATGGCTTCCCTCGGTTTCATGATCTTCGGCTGCGGCTGCGAGATGGAAGGCACCAATGTCTCGAAGATTCTTGCCAAGTGGTTCAAAGGCAAGGAGATGGCCTTGGCTATGGGACTTGAGATGGCCATCGCGCGTCTGGGAGTCTTCGGAGTGATGTGGATTGCTCCTCTGATTTCCGCGAAGTTCGACAACTCGGTTGTAGCCCCTCTGGGCTTCTGCGGAGCGCTGCTCGTGATCGGCCTGATCAACTTCATCATTTTCGGCGTGATGGACAAGAAGTTCGACAGCCAGCTTGTCGCCGCCGGACTTGCCACCGAAGAGAAATCCCCGGAAGACGAGTTCCACATCAGCGATCTCGGCGCGATCTTCAAGAGCAAGATGTTCTGGATCGTGGCCCTGCTCTGCGTCCTTTACTACAGCGCAATCTTCCCGTTCCAGAGATACGCTCCGAACTTCCTTGAGGAGACACTCGGCATAGACGCGGCTTCCGCTGCACGTCTGTTCAGCTGTTTCCCTATCCTTGCGATGGTGCTCACACCGATTCTGGGAATATTCCTCGACCGCGTCGGCAAGGGTGCTTCGATGCTTATGGCCGGCTCTGTCATAATGATCGCCTGCCACCTCAGCTTCGCGTTCCTGCTGCCGCTTTTCCCGAGCAAGGGTTTCGCCCTCTTCCTCATCGTGGTTCTCGGAGTAAGTTTCTCGCTCGTTCCTGCAGCTCTCTGGCCGTCAGTGCCTAAGATCATCGACGAGAAGATTCTCGGCTCGGCCTACTGCCTCATCTTCTGGGTGCAGAACATCGGCCTCTGCCTTGTGCCTATGCTCATCGGATCACTCCGCCAGTCGACCGGCGGCTACACCGTACCGATGATCGTGTTCTCAAGCTTCGGTGTCCTCGCGTTCATCTTCAGCTTCTTCCTCAAGAAAGAAGACCGCGCCAAAGGCTACGGCCTCGAGCTTCCGAACATCCAGAAATAGTTTTCAGCGGTCTTTCCGCCGCGTCTTTTTAGACAAACTGATCTGCCGTGTCTGAATATTTGCGGAAATATTCCTGCTGGGTGGCGCTGGCGTGCCTGGTGGTGCCGATGTTCGCATCGTACTACTTCGACGATATGTTCTCCACTCTCTCCCATCTCTTCGAGAATCCGTCGATGCTCCAGCTTGGGTGGAACTCAGCGGATTACGGCCTCTACACAAGCGGATACTCGGTCCTTTGCGTGTTCGGCGGCCTCGTGGTCTGCGGGATGCTCCTGGACAAATGGGGAGTGAGGGTGACCGGTTCCATCTTCGTCGGAATGATGGCCGGCGGAGCTGCGCTGGTGACCCTGGCCATAACGTCCGGACTTCCGCCGAAGAAATCGCTGGCTATAGCTTATGCGGGATGTATGCTTTTCGGCCTAGGCAGCGAAATAGCGGGCGTGGCCGTCACGCGGTCAATCGCCAAATGGTTCAAGGGCGGAAATATGGCCTTCGCAATGGGGCTTCAGCTCGCCATCGCAAGGCTGGGAACGGCATTCGCACTTGTCATCGCACCCCGGCTTGTCGCCCAGAAAAGCTCCGGACAGACATATTCATTGATGGAAACCGCATCGCCCGCCTTCCTCGGCCTGGGTCTGATGGTCGCCGGAATGATCCTTTGGGCCATCTTCGTCGCGATGGACTCCAAGTTCGACAGAATGAACGGGCGGCAGGATGCGGCGGCGCAGTCCAAGGAAGATGACTTCCGTTTCGCGGACGTTGTCAAATTGTTGAAGAACAAGCAGTTCATCACCATAGCTCTGCTTTGCGTCTTTTTCTACAGCAGCATAATCTCCTTCAAGAAATTCGCATCCGCTATCCTGATTCCGCGCTTCGACGTCCCTGTGGAGACGGCAAGCTGGATGGTTTCGATGCTGCCGTTCGCCACTGTGGTTTTCGCGCCGGCTTTCGGCATCCTCGTGGACAAGATCGGGCACGGCACAAGGTTTATGGCAATCGGAGCAGTCCTGGCCCTGACCGCACACCTGATGCTAGCCTTCGCACCTTCCGGCAAGCCGTTCTTCGGCTGTCTGAGCATGGTGTTTCTCGGCTTCGGCTATTCCCTTGTCCCGGCCGCGATGTGGCCGTCGGTGCCGAAAATAGTTCCGGACAAAGTCCTGGGCACAGCGTATTCACTGATCTACTGGGTTCAGAATCTTGGGCTTATGTCATTCAAGATGTTCGCCGGCAACATACTCGCCGCCGCCAACCGTAACCAGGGCGTCAGCGAGACCGGAGCGTTCAGGGTGGAGATAATGTTCGTAGGGGTCTGCATCGCGGCCCTGCTTCTTGCGGCAGCCCTCAACGTCTGGTCAAGACGGAATCCCAATCTCGGACTGGACCTTCCGGCATCCAAATCTTGACAAAGAGCATTTTTTTTTCTAATTTTGAGCGGATATGCGCACTTGGCAAGTCAGAGTGCCATTTCCGTTGAAAAATGGATACCGATCTCTTTCTGGAAACACTGAATATTCCTTCCACTTCAGGAAGCGAACGTCGCGTGGCGGAGTTCCTGCTGGAACGTCTGCCGTCCTCGGGGTGCCGGGCAATCAGGTTGGAAGTCGGCGACGGTACGCTGAACCTGCTTTTCGACTGGTCGGGGACCGGGACGCCGTCCTTTGTCTTCTGCACGCACGTCGACACGGTACCGCCATACATTCCTCCGGCAGTTGTACGGATCCGCAAAGGTGACAGGCTTCCAGACGGAAAGCTGGCGCAGCAGGACGGGACTATGGTGAAGGGCAGAGGCAGCTGCGATGCCAAAGGACAGATTTTCGCGATGTACGAGGCCTGCCGCAGGCTGCGGGAAGAAGGGTTCACGGACTTCGGACTTCTGCTGCTTTCGGGCGAGGAAACCGGGTCGTTCGGTGCGAAGGCATATTCAAAAAACTGCCCCGGAGGGGCTTTCGTCCTCGTCGGAGAGCCGACGGACAACTGTCTGGTCACGGCCAGCAAGGGTACGAAGGCTTTCGGAATCACAATCCGCGGCAAGGCCTGCCATTCAGGATATCCTCAGCACGGGGAAAGCGCGGTGGACAAGTTCATCGACTTCATCGAAGCGCTGCGGGCCGTGGACTTCCCGCAGGATCCGGTGCTGGGTTCCACCACCTGGAATGTCGGCAGGCTCATCAGCGACAACCCTCAGAACATACTGAGTCCGGAGGTCGGTTTCAGGCTCTATTTCCGCACGACCTTCGCCACTGACGCGACGGTCGGGGAAACTCTTTCGGGAATATGCCCGGACGGAACTTCAATCGAAGCGTTCGGCGGGGACTCCCCCCTGGAATATTTCCACGACGTCGACGGCATCCCGTCGAAGCCGGTCTCGTTCGGCAGCGACGCCCCTAGGCTGACGAAATTCCCCGGGAAGGCGATCTGCGGGCCGGGTTCCATACTCACCGCCCACACTGACAATGAATATGTTCTCCTGGAAGACATCGAAAAGGCGGCTGAACAGTATGTAAGGATATTCAAATCAGTTGAACGAACTTAGAAGAATATGATAGTAATGAAATTCGGCGGCACGTCCGTCCAGAATGAAGATGCGATCGGAAGGGTAATCTCGATCGTACGCAGCAGGCTTTCAGATAAGCCTCTCGTGGTGGTTTCGGCTCTCGCCAAGGTGACAAGGCTGCTCTGCTCGATGGCGGAGGAGGCCGAGGCTCAGCACGAGGACAACGTCAAGGGCCTCCTGGCCCAGCTCAGGGAAAGGCATTTCTGCCTTGCAAAAAAACTTCTCGCCGACAATCCGACGCTGCTGGAGAATGCGGTGGAGGACATCGAGGACCTGATTTCGAAACTTGAGACGTTCGTGGGCGGAGTCTGCCAGATCGGCGAACTTTCACCGCGCAGCGAAGCCCGCATCATCTCCACAGGAGAGCTTCTCTCCTCCACGATAATAGGCTATGCCTTCAATGCCAACGGAATATCCTGCCAGTGGGTGGACGCGAGAAGGATGGTCATCACAGACAACAATTTTATGAGCGCACGGCCGGACCTTGAAACCACCGAAGCCAACGTCAAGAGAATCATCGGCAGGGAATCCAAGGGAGTGGACATCGTGATCACGCAGGGGTTCATAGCCTCGACCGGATCGGGTGCGACTTCCGTCCTCGGATTTGAAGGCTCGGACTACTCCGCCGCCATATTCGGAATGGCCCTGGGAGCCGAAAGGGTGGAGATCTGGACCGATGTTGACGGCATCAGGACCGCAGACCCGCGCTACGTTTCCGACACCGGCAAGATCGACGTCATTTCCTATGAAGAGGCTGCGGAAATGGCAGTTATGGGAGCCAGAGTCCTGCATCCGCTGACCATAGAACCTGCACGCAAGAAGAACATTCCGATCAGAGTCCTCAACTCCACGAATCCGGAATGCGGCGGTTCGCTCGTGGTCAGGGGCGATGAAGCGCCTGACGGACCGAAATCCGTCGCGTTCAGGAATGAAATACTGTTCATCCGGATCGTGTCCTCCGAACTTGAAGGAGTCACAAGGATGCTCGGAAAGGTGTTCGCGTCTCTCTATCCGAAGCGGATTCCGGTGATTCTCGCAAAGGCTACCGAGTCCGAGGTTGACCTGGTGGTTCCTGAAGAGAGGGATGAACTGGAGGACGCCCTTGCCGAAATCCGCAAGTGGGCCGACGTAACCGTTTTCCGCGACAAATCCTTCATCTCCGTCATCGGACGCAACATCGTCGGGTTCGAGGGGCTTGGAGACAAGGTGATCAGCGTGTCCGGCAAGGTCCATCTCGCCAACGTGAGCGCCAATATGATGAGCGAAAGTTTCGTCATCGACAGAAGCAGGCTGCAGATGACGCTTGAGAGCCTGCACGACTACATATTCAAAAAACAGCAGCAATGATCAAGGTTGTTGTCAGCGGCTACGGCCGGATGGGCCATAACATTGAGGAAGTCCTCAAGGCCAGAGGCATAGAGATGGCAGGCGCGAGCGAAGACATAGCTTCCTTCGACAAGGAGCTGGCGGCGGAGTGCGTCTGCATCGACTTCACCACGCCGGACGCCTTCCGCGCCAATTACAAATTCATCGCTTCTTCGTTCAAGGCCGCGGTGGTCGGCACGACAGGCTGGAACGACATCAAGGATGAGGTCACGGCCTTTTTCGAGGCCCGGGACACTCCGCTGATCTACTCGTCGAACTTCTCGGTGGGCGTGAATGTCCTGTCGGCGGCCGTCGAGGTGCTGTCCAGGTTCCTCGGCAAGGCCGGAGGCTATTCACCGTACATCGTAGAAAAGCATCATATTCACAAACTTGACGCTCCTTCGGGGACCGCGAAGTCCCTCGCGGCGGTGGTCGAGGGCGGTATGGGGGTGAAGCCGGAAGTGGCTTCCGTCCGCGTCGGTGAACTCGCGGGAATCCACACCGTCGGCTTCGAGGGCGGCAATGACCGCATCACCATCGAGCACGAGGCGTTCTCCCGGAAAGGCTTCGCGGAAGGTGCGGTGGTGGCGGCGCAGATGACCGAAGGACTCACCGGAGTGCACGAATTCAAGGAATTGTTTTTCAAGGACTAATCAATATGCTACTGAAAGGATGCGGAACGGCGCTCGTGACACCGTTCAAGGATGGAAAAGTTGACTATGAGGCATTTGCGGCTCTGGTCAGAAGGCAGGTCGAGGCCGGGATCGATTTTCTCGTGCCGCTCGGCACTACGGCCGAAACCCCTTGCCTTGACGATGAAGAGAAGGTAAGGCTGCTGGACATCACCAGGGAACTCTGTCCCGACAGGCCTGTCGTGGCGGGAGCGGGAACCAATTCCCCCGCCGCAACGATCCGCAACATCCGGCTTCTGGAGCCGCACGGCCCGGACGCTTTCCTCATCGTGACTCCTTTCTACAACAAGCCGACCCAGCAGGGGCTTTATGAATATTTCCGCGCGGTGGCTTCCGCTACTGACAAGCCTATCGTGGCCTACAATGTTCCCGGCAGGACCGGTGTGAACATGTCAGCGGAAACGACCGTAAGAATCGCATCGATTCCGAATGTCATCGCAGTCAAGGAGGCTTCCGGAAAACTCGACCAGATCGGGGAAGTCATTTCACGGCGGCCGGAGGGTTTCGGCGTGCTGAGCGGCAACGATGACCAGACCCTGCCGATTATGGCGGCAGGTGGGGACGGCGTGATCAGCGTCGTCTCGAACATCGCTCCGCACAGGATGCTCGAACTGGTCCGGGCAATCGCGGACGGAGACGCTGAAAAGGCGGAAAGCCTCAACCGGTCGCTGGAACCGCTGTTCCACGCCTGTTTCGTCGAGAGCAATCCTATCCCTGTCAAGGCCGGACTGGCCCTGCTCGGTCTATGCACGCCGGAGATGCGGATTCCGCTCACGCAAGCTGTGCCTTCGACGGCAGATGCAATGCAAAAAGCAATGGACAGACTGGAAATATGATGGAATTCAAAGAATTATGCCGCCGGCTCGAGACCGGCGAGGTCCGGGTGGCGGAAAAGATTGACGGACAATGGAAAGTCAATGTCTGGGTCAAGGACGTGATTCTCGAAGGGTTCAGAGACGGGAAGATGAAGGATCTGAGCGAGGGTGGATATTCATTCTTCGACAAGGACACCCTGCCATTGCACCGCTTTTCCCTTGAGGACAGAGTCCGCATCGTGCCGGGCGGCAGCAGCGTGCGCTGCGGGTCCTATCTCGCTCCGTCGGTGATAATGATGCCGCCGTCCTACGTCAACATCGGCGCTTATGTCGATGAGGGAACGATGATCGATTCCCACGCTCTTGTCGGATCCTGCGCCCAGATCGGGAAGCACGTCCATCTTTCGGCAGCCTCCCAGATCGGCGGAGTTCTGGAGCCGTCCGGCGCTCTGCCGGTGATTGTCGAGGACAATGCTTTCATCGGCGGCAACTGCGGAATCTACGAGGGTACCATTGTGGGCGAAGGCGCTGTTCTCGGATCCGGTGTCATTCTGACCAAGGGTACAGCCATCTATGACGCCACCAAAGGCGAATTCGTCCCTAAAACCGCTGAGGGCCAAACCGTTGTCCCGGCAGGCGCAGTCGTGGTCGCAGGCAGCAGGCCGATGACCAAAGGCCCTGGCGCTGCGGCCGGAATCCAGCTTTACACTCCGGTCATCGTGAAGTACAGGGACGGGAAGACCGGCGCTTCAGTCGAACTTGAGACACTGCTCCGTTAGGGATGGCAAGATTCTTCAAATATCACGGGGCGGGCAACGACTTCCTGATCGCTGACAACAGAGACGGGAAGCTGTCGCTGAAAACCGCCGATGTTCAGCGTCTTTGCAACCGTCACACGGGTTTCGGAGCCGACGGGGTTATGCTTCTTGAAAGCAGTGCCGGACAAGACTTCAGGATGGTGTTCTTCAATCCTGACGGGAGCGGCGGGATGATGTGCGGCAACGGCGGGCGATGCATAGTCGCGTTCGCGGCGGACCTGGGCATCGTCCAGGCCGGAAAGCAGATCGTGTTCGAAGCTCCGGACGGACTTCACGAGGCGGAAATCACCGTCAATGAATATCCTTGCAAGACAGTCAGGCTCAAGATGAAGGACGTGGCCGGAATATGTGTCTGGCCGGAAGAACGCTCGTGCTTCCTGGACACAGGTACCAGGCATCTGGTCAAGTTCGTCGAAGGGCTGCAGGACTATCCGGTACTGTCCGAAGGAAGGCGGCTGAGACACGACCCGCGCTTCGCTCCGGCCGGGACCAATGTGAATTTCGTCGAGCCGGAAAACCGTCCCGGAGAAGGGACTGTCCTTCACGTCAGGACTTTCGAGAAAGGAGTCGAGGACGAGACATTGGCTTGCGGCACGGGAATTGTCGCTTCGGCGCTCGCCGCATTCCATCAAGGCTGTCCGGGTTCCAGCAATGCCGCCGGAACCGCGTCAGGGTACCTTGTAGAGTCAGCCATAGCCCGGCTCCTGGTTGAGTTCGAGGCATCCGGACGGGAAGAGGCTTTCAAAGCCTGCAATGTCCGGCTGACCGGACCGGCCGAATTTGTCGGGACAGCTGAAATATTGTTGTAAATTTGGCATATTCATAAATTCATAACAGACATAACAGTTAAATTCAAATCAGTATGAAAAACTCTATCAAATGTTGCCTTTTTGCAGCCATAGCCTTGACTGCAGCATCCTGCCTGTCCAGCGGTAACGGCAGTGTCAGTTACACTCTTGTGGGTGAATTCAACTACATTGCCGAAAATCCGACCATCTACAAGTTGCAGGACAGTCTCATCTTCGCCAACAAAGTGCAGATGGGAGACGGCTGCTCAATGCTGTGCACAAAGTGCGACGGAATCAACGAGAACTTCGATGGAGGCTGGAAAATTTCCACCAAGAAAGGTTCTCCTGACGACACCGAGGAACTCTCGATGTTCACGTCCGCCGGTAAGAATGCCGGGCTGACCATCACCGAAAAATCCTATACGTCAAGCAACAAGGCCTATGCAGTCTTCTGCCAGACTTACGACATGCCAGCCTACGACATAACGTTTGAGTTTTCAGGATATTCAAAGTCAACCTGCTATGTCATAGGCTTCTACATCAACAACACAAAGTATGTTGAGAACCTTGCGGATGCAGGGCAGATTCCGGCCGGCGACTTCCTCAAGGTGACCGCGACATTCTACAAGAACGGAGCGCCTGTCGGAACTGAGGAAAAATTCCTTGTGGACAACACCGGAACGGAACTCAAGATCGTCAAGGACTGGGAGGAATGGAAAATGGAAGACGTCACGAAAACCGATGTCGACGCGGTCAAGTTTTCCGTTGAATCCGGTACCGGAGTTCTGGGCGAAGGGTTCTGCCTGGACAATTTCGTAGCAAGCATTGCACTTGAATACTAACATTCTATGAAGCAGAATCAATTCTATAAAAACGAAGCTTTGGCCGCACTTAAAGGCAGCTGGCCGCAGGCGGTTCTGGCCGTGCTGGTCCTTGTCGCCATTGCGATGGTTTGCGTGCTCCCGTACGAAATCAAGGCTTTTCAGCTAGCCGAGGACCCCACCAACCTTCAGGCCGCTTCCGGCGCGAAGTTCTGGCAGCTTGCTATGCTTCTCGGTTCAGTGTTCGTGATCTGTCCGCTGACCGCAGGACTCGTGAACGCATTCAAGGATCTGCTTGTCCGCAGAGAGGACAGACTGTGCGGCAACGGATTCCGCATCTGCACCGGAAACTACCTGCACATAGTCTGGGGTAACGTCCTGAAAATCATTTTCACTTATCTCTGGATGCTTCTGCTCATCGTTCCGGGCATCATAAAGAGCCTTTCCTATGCAATGACAAACTACATCCTGATTGACAATCCGGAACTGTCAGCCAACGAGGCCATTGAAAGGAGCATGGCGATGATGCGCGGCCACAAGTTCGACCTCTTCTATCTTTACCTTTCTTTCATCGGATGGTACATCCTGGGACTGTTCACACTGGGAATAGGATACCTCTGGCTTCAGCCGTACATCCTGACTGCGCAGGCTTCCTTCTACCTTGACGTGAAGAATGAATATGAAAACAGACAGAACGGCTTCGGTTCCGCTGCGGAGCCTGCCGCTCCTGCCGTTCCTGCCGTTCAGCCGATTTCAAAGGTGGAGAACAATGACGACTATATGCCGAAAGCATAAGCCGATTGAAAAAAACTTACTGGATAATTTCTGAAAGGCTTTTCAGAAAAGCCCTTCCGGGATGACCAGAGAAAGGGTCTCCGACATTTCATCGACGGACAGGATGAGGTCTTCGTGCAACGGGACCATCACTTCCTGTCCGTCTGACGTTTCCACATAAAGGCACGTGTTGCCAGGAATGTCTTCGTAGCCGGTTATGGTTCCGATGTGTTTCTTAGAAGCGTCAAGGACAGACCAGCCGACAAGACCGTCAAGGTCCAGGCCATCTTCTTCGCTGGAATATTCATTGAGAGTTTCTGGCCTTACGGCCACGTCCTTGCCGGAAAGCTCGTCGGCATCCTCAAGGTTTTTGACTCCCGTGAGGCGGACAAGGGCCCGGCCGGTGCCCCTCCTTTCGAACGATTCGATAAAAAACGGAACCGGCAGTCCATCGAAAGTGATGAACACCGGTTCCTTCAGATTCAAGTCTTCCGGATCGATTCCACGGAATCCTACAAGGACTCCGCCTTCGGTACCGTTGGACTTCAGTACCCGGGCAACCTGCAGAAAATCTGGCTTTGCCCCGGACATCTCACTAAGCCTCGGCCGGAGTTTCAGCGGCAGCGGCTTCCTCGGCAGCTTTCTGGGCAGCAGCCTCTTCAGCAGCCTTGCGCTCTGCTTCCGCGAGTTCCTCGGCCTTCTTGGCAAGAGCGGCAGCCCTCTCCTCGTTGACCTTCTTCTCGGCGGCGATAGCAGCCTTCGCCTTCTCGTCAGCCTCTTTTACAAGACCTTCCTTCTTGGCGATGATTTTAGCGTCCTTCTGAGCCTTCCAGGCATTCCATTTCTGGTCAGCCTGCTCCTGAGTGAGAGCTCCCTTGGCAACTCCGCCCTCAAGATGCTTCTTGAGAAGAACACCTTCGTAGGAGAGAATCCTGCGTGCTACGAGAGTAGGCTGTGCGCCCACTTTGAGCCAGGCAAGAGCCCTCTCACCGTTGAGGATGATGGTGGCAGGATTCGTGTTAGGGTTGTACGAGCCGAGCTGCTCGATGAAACGACCGTCGCGCGGGGCGCGGGCGTCCGCCACAACAATGTGGAAGAATGCGAAATTCTTCTTTCCGTGGCGCTGGAGTCTGATTTTAACAGCCATTGCTAATCTGTTTTGATTTAAATTGTTGTTGTTACTATACTCCCATCCCGTGAGAGCGTGCAAAGATACGAATATTCCTCCGAAGTTCTGACTTTTTGTAAAAAATTTTGGCGATTAAGATTTATTTCCTAAATTTGCAGTCCCAAGCAAAAGGGAGACATACTGCGGTAGTGGTGAAATGGTATACACGCTACTTTGAGGGGGTAGTGGGCGCAAGCCCGTGTGAGTTCGACTCTCACCTACCGCACATAAAAAAAGGATGACTGGTTTTCAGCCATCCTTTTTTCATTTCAGCATTGATTTCAGCAGGAATCGCGAACGATGAGGGTCGGACGGATGAGCTGCTGGATGGCCGGCCGGGCCGGAGTCTTGTCGGTTATCAGATCAATGACCATTTCGGAAGCGAGCCTGCCGATCTCGCTAAGAGGCTGCTCTATGCGGGTTATCGCCGGATCGAGAAAATCAAGGAAGCCGTTGTTGTCGAAGGAAATGATGCCCACATCCACGGGAATCTTGATGCCAAGTTCACGGAAGGCCCGGATTGCGCCGAGCAGAATGGTGGACGAATATGCAAACACAGCATCGAATGCCTTGCCTTCGCTGAACAGCCTCATTATCTGATTGTAGCCGTTCTCGACGGAGAAAGCGTCGCCGACAACCGCGTATTTCACATTCTTTTCCGAATGGGCGGAAATGGCGCCGAGAAAACCGCGGACACGCTCCCTGGACGGGGTGGAGTCCGGCACACCCTGGATGGACAGGATGTTGCGGTAGCCTCGACGGATAAGATATTCAGTTGCCATAAATCCACCTTCGTAATTGTCGGTGCAGATGTAAGGAAGACCCGTGCTTTCGAAATAACGGTCAATCAGGACCGTAGGAATGCGTTCAGTAATCTCGTCGAACAGTCCGCCGGGAGTCCCGACCGGGACGGCGATTATGCCGTCCACGCTGCGGGAGCGGAACATCACCAGAGAATTCTCGAAATCCTGAGGATTCTCCAGAGAGTCGGCCAGAAGCGTGTGGTAACCGGCATTCTTGAGATATTCGATCACCGTACCGGCGAGCGCCGCGAAGAAAGGGTTCTCGATTCCCGGGACGGTCAGACCTATCGTGTAGGTCCTGCTTGTCCGGAGGCCCTGCGCCAGAAGGTTGGGCGTGTAGTTGACGCGCTTCGCCTCGGCGGTTATCACTTCGACTGCCTTCTGGCTGATCCTGGATTTCTCGGCCTTCCCCGAGAGAACCCTTGAAACAGTCGAAACGGAATATCCGGTCTGATCGCTGATGGATTGTATGGTGTTCTTTTGCATTACTCAACTCTTGGCGAGGAAACACTGGATGGTGTTCTCCATAAGACAACAGATGGTCATCGGGCCTACTCCGCCCGGAACAGGGGTGATGACCGAGGCCTTCGGCTCGACGGAAGCGAAGTCCACGTCGCCGCAGAGGGCCCCGTTCTCGTCGCGGTCCATACCGACGTCGATGACGGCGGCTCCGTCCTTGACCATATCCCCGGTGACGAACTTGGCGCGGCCGATGGCCACGACAAGGATGTCGGCCTGGCGGGTAATCTCAGGGAGGTTCTTCGTTCTCGAGTGGCAGATGGTCACGGTGGCGTTGCGGTCAAGAAGCAGCTTTGAGATAGGCAGTCCGACAATCTGGCTGCGGCCGATGACAACCGCGTTCTTGCCGGCGATCTCGCAGCCGGCGGCCTCGAGAAGCCTGATGATGCCCATAGGGGTGCAAGGAACGACGCAGGATGTGTTCGGGCGTTTCTGCCAGAGGGCCGCGGTGTTGAGCGGATGGAATCCGTCCACATCCTTGGACTGGGCTATGGCCTCGATGACCTTCGGTTCGCTGATCTGCTTCGGGAGAGGCAGCTGGACAAGGATTCCGTCCACGCTGTCGTCGGCGTTCAGTTCGGCTATCTTGTCGAGCAGTTCCTGCTCAGGTGTGTCGGCCGGCATCCTGACGGTCGTGTTTTTGATTCCGACCACGTCGCAGGCCTTTGCCTTGTTCTTGACATAGGTCTGGCTGCCCGGGTCGTCACCGACGAGGATCACCACAAGATGAGGCACGCGGCCGTATTTCGCAGGGAATGTGGCCACCTGCTCGGCCATTTCGGCCTTCAACCTGGCCGCAAGGTCTTTTCCGCTGATTATCATTGATGTTTCTGTTTTTCTGGCGGGCTTTAGCCCGGATTACAAAAGGGCTTCCGCCCGGATTAAAGTACGAGATGTCCGATGTCGGAGCGGTAGAAGAGGTTGTCACAGCGGACCTTGCGGACGGCTGCGAGAGCCTTGTCGCGGGCTGCCTGCAGGGTCTCTCCCGATGCCACCACCATCAGCACTCGGCCTCCTGAAGTCACGAGGAAAGGCTCTTCTGAACCTTCCTTGACAACGGATTTCGTACCCATCTGGTAGATTCTGACGGCAGGGTCGGCGAGTGCATCTTCAAGTCCTGTGATCTCGAAGCCTTTCTCGTAGGATCCCGGATAGCCTTTCGAGGCCATCACGAAACCGAGTGTCGGTTCGTCCGACCATCTGATTTCCGGCATAAGTTCCGCCGAGGAGAGTTTCAGGCCTTCGGCCGAATCGGTCCCCGCCGGAGCGTTCACGATCTTGCCTCCGTCGGTGACGGCGCAGAAAATCTCGTAGATGTCCGACTCAAGCCGAGGCAGAACCACCTCTGTCTCAGGGTCTCCGAACCTGCAGTTGAACTCGATGACCTTGATTCCGTCCGGAGTCTTCATCAGGCCTCCGTACAGCAGCCCCTTGAACGGGCAGCCTTCGGCGACCATCGCCGCGGCCGTCTTCTTCATTATGTTCTCGAGAGCGTAGGCCTCATCCTCCGCCGTGATGACAGGAACCGGTGAATATGCTCCCATACCTCCGGTGTTCGGGCCTTTGTCGCCCTCGTAGGCTCTTTTGTGGTCCTGGGCGATGGCCAAAGGGAAGACTTCCTCGCCGTTCACGAAGCACATGAACGAGAACTCAGGGCCGGTGAGATAATCCTCGACCACAACCTTGCCCTTGCCGAACTTGTCGTCAAGGAGCATGTCTTTCAGAGCGGCCTGGGCATCAGAGAAAGTCTCAGGGATGACCACGCCCTTGCCGGCGGCCAGGCCGTCGTACTTCAGAACGATCGGGAAACGTTTTCTGCCGACATATTCAATGGCATCCTTGTAGTTGTCGAAGGTCTTGAATCCGGCCGTCGGGATGCCGTACTTCTCCATAAGGCATTTGGCGAAGTCCTTGCTGGATTCTATGCGCGCCGCTGCGGCCGAAGGTCCGAAGATCCTGAGGCCGGCCTTCTCGAAAGCGTCGGCTATGCCCGCCGACAGAGGAACTTCCGGTCCGACAACCGTCAGGTCAATGCCTTTCTCCTTGGCGAATTCCACAAGTTCGGGAATCTGCGTTTCCTTGAGCGGAACGCACTCGGCCTGTGCTGCGATGCCGGCGTTGCCCGGGGCGCAGAAAATCTTTCCTACACTCCTTGAACGGCTGAGCGCGTCCACTATGGCGTGTTCACGGCCGCCTCCGCCGACGACCAGGACATTCTTCATCAGAAGAGTGTCCAGCATTATGGTCTTGCCGTCATTCTTGTTCGATGACTCGAAATGATATACCTTCATAAAAAATAGGGGTGGCCGTGGCGGATAACTATCTGTGTTTCAATGTTTTAAGCATTTATCTGGTGTGGTTTTTCGCCGGAGACGATTGCTTATTCGGCAATGAATCAAATAGTTGTCTGCCACGGAAATTCATCAGTGTTTGAAATGGCGTTCGCCGGTAAAGACCATCGGGATGCCGAGTTCGTTGCACTTGGCGATGGAGTCGCCGTCGCGGACAGACCCGCCGGGCTGGACGATTGCCTTCACTCCGTACTCGGCGGCGAGGGCGACGCAGTCATCGAACGGGAAGAAAGCATCGGAAGCCAGCACGAGACCGGCCTTGCGGGCGGCCTCCTTAGGCTCGACGGCCACTCCGGTCTTCTCGAACTCCTCGGCGGCGAGGGTCGCGGCGGCCTGCTTGAGGGCGATCTCGGCAGAGCCTACACGGTTCATCTGGCCGGCGCCCACCCCGTAGATCATCCCGGCCTTGCCGACGACGATCGCATTGGATTTCACGTGCTTGACTATCCTCCAGGTGAAGTTCAGATCGGTAATCTCCTCCTCGTCAGGGCGGGCTTCCGTTACGGTCTGCTCAGCGGTGACAGGGACGATGCTGAGGTCCTGGTTCTGGACCAGAAGGCCTCCGTTGACGCTTACGCACTGCATCTGCTCCTTGACCGAACCTTCCATATTCACGACAAGCAGACGGAGATTCTTCTTTGTGCGCAGAAGTTCCAAAGCGTCAGGCGCGAAGGACGGAGCCATCACGATTTCAAGGAATATCGGCTTGAGGAGCTGTGCGACTTCAAGATTGACCTCGCGGTTGAAGGCCACGATGCCTCCGAAGATGGAGGTCTTGTCGCCTTCGTAAACCTTCTTCCAGGCATCCACTACATCGGTTCCGAGACCGGCGCCGCAAGGATTCATATGCTTGAGGCCTACGGCGAAAGGCTCGCTGAACTCGCGCACGATGTTGAGAGCGGCGTTGGCGTCCTGGATGTTGTTGTAGGACAGTTCCTTGCCGTTAAGCTGCTCGGCGGTGGCCAGTGAATATGGCACCGGCTGCATGGCCTTGAAGAACTTAGCCTTCTGGTGAGGGTTCTCACCGTAGCGCAGAGACTGGCAGATGTCATATTCAAGGAAAAGTTTCTCCGGCAGACCGGCCTGGGCGCGCATATAGGTCGCAATGGCGCTGTCATATTCAGCGGTGTGGGTGTAGGCCTTGGCGGAGAGGGCGAGACGTGTCTGAGGCGTCGTGTCGCCGGCCGCCTTGATCTCGTCGATGACTGTAGCGTAGTCCTCAGGGTTCACCACCACTGTGACGGAGGCCCAGTTCTTGGCGGCGCTGCGGAGCATCGAAGGTCCGCCGATGTCGATGTGCTCGACCGCATCCTCCATCGTGACGTCAGGCTTGGCGATTGTCTCGCGGAACGGATAAAGGTTGACGCAGACGAGGTCGATCTTCTCTATCCCGTTGTCCTCCAGCTGTTTTATGTGGTCGGGAACATCCCTGCGGGCGAGAAGCGCTCCGTGGATCTTCGGGTGAAGGGTCTTCACGCGGCCGTCGCAGATCTCGGGGAATCCTGTCACGTCGCTCACGCTGGTCACAGGCAGACCTGCCTCTTTCAACATTTTCATCGTGCCGCTGGTGGAAAGGATCTCCCATCCGAGGGACACGAGCTCGCGGGCGAATTCAACCACGCCCGTCTTGTCGCTGACACTGATTAAAGCTCTCATTGAATATATTCGTCAAGTATTTTTTATTCTGAAACAGATTCTTGAAGCAGGTGGATGTCGACACCCGGCTTGTCGGTCACGCGGCCGATGACGGTCGCCTTGTCGCCGTAGCCTGCAAGGATGTCGATGGCCTTCCGAGCCTCTGATTCGTCAAGGGCGAGAACCATACCGACACCCATATTGAATATGTTGAACATCTCCCTGTGAGGGATGTTGCCGTACTTCTCCAGGAAACGGAAAATCGGGAGAATCGTCCAGGAACCTTCCTGCACCTCGATTCCCTGTCCTTCGCGCAGGATTCTCGGGATGTTCTCGTCGAAGCCGCCGCCGGTGATGTGGGCGACTCCGTGCACGTCGCAGCTGCGGATCACGTCCAGAACCTGCTTCACATAGATTCTGGTAGGGGTCAGGGCGACAAGTCCGAGCGGCTGGTCCGACTCAAGTTCCGGATAGACCTTGTGCAGATCCAGAGCGTTGTCGGAGAAAATCTTGCGGACGAGGCTGAACCCGTTGCTGTGGACACCGGTGGAGGCGATTCCGACCAGCACGTCGCCGGCCTTCACCTTGGTCCCGTCGATGAGCTTGGACTTCTCCACGACACCGGTGGTGTAGCCCGCGATGTCATATTCACCGTCGGCATACATTCCCGGCATTTCGGCCGTCTCGCCGCCCACGAGGGCGCAGCCGGCCTGACGGCATCCGTCGGCCACTCCGGCCACGATCGCCTCGACGACCTCCGGACGGGTCTTTCCCTGGGCCACATAGTCAAGGAACACAAGAGGTTCCGCACCCTGGGCGAGCACATCGTTCACGCACATCGCGACTGCGTCGATGCCGATCGTGTCGTGCTTGTCCATCGCGAACGCCAGTTTGAGTTTCGTGCCGACTCCGTCGGTCCCGCTGACCAGAATCGGTTCCTTGACATTCAGTTTGGAAAGGTCGAACATTCCTCCGAAAGATCCGATGTTCCCCATCACGCCGACTCTGTCAGTCGATGCCACGTGCTTCTTGATTCTGCGGACAACGTCATAGCCCGCTTCGAGGCTCACGCCCGCTTTCTCGTAATCAACCGCCATTATATTCCTTGATTTTAAAATTTATGTTCGTTCTTGACTTCCTCGATGCTGGAGTACAGCGCAGTAGGATAACCGCCGTTGAAGCAGGCCAGGCAAAGGTCGCTCCTGCGGCCGGCTTCTAAAAGTCCCTCTTCGGAAAGGAAGGCCAGCGAGTCCGCCTCGATCGCCTGACGCGCCTGCTCGAGGGTCCTTGACGAGCAGAGAAGTTCCTTGTGCGTGGACATGTCCACTCCGTAGAAACAAGGGTTCTTGATCATCGGGCTCGCGATGCGCATATGCACCTCCTTCGCTCCCGCCTCCCGCATCATCCTCACGATGCGGAGAGAGGTAGTGCCTCGCACTATGGAATCATCCACCAGAATGACCCTCTTGCCGTTCACGATGCTCCGTACCGGCGAGAGCTTCATCTTGACGCCCTTGTCCCTCATCTCCTGCGACGGCTGGATGAAGGTCCTTCCGATGTAGCGGTTCTTGATGAGACCCATCTCGTTAGGCAGGCCGCTCGCTTCTGAATATCCAGACGCGGCGCTCAGGCTCGAATCAGGCACTCCCACCACGATGTCGGCGTCCACGTGTGATTCCCTGTACAGGATTCTGCCGCTTTCCTTTCTGAAAGCGTGGACGTTGCGGCCTTCGATGTCGCTGTCCGGGCGGGAGAAGTAGATATATTCCATAGCGCACATAGCGTGACGCTGGTAGTCTGAATATTTCCGGCTGCGGATGCCGTGGTGGTCGATGGTCACGACCTCTCCGGGCTCGATGTCCCTGATGAACTCGGCTCCGACCACGCTGAAAGCGCAGGTCTCGGAACTTATGACATAGCCGTCTCCGAGCCGTCCGATGGACAGGGGCCTGAGACCGTACTTGTCACGGATGGCGTAGATTCTGCGGCCGGTCATCACCAGAAACGCAAAAGCCCCTTCGATCATGTTCAGGGCTTCCATTATAGGGTAGATTCTCGGGCTGTTTCTTTCTGACGGTTCCTTCTTGATGAGGTGGGCCAGGATTTCGCTGTCGGATGTGGACTGGAAAAGGCTGCCGCGGTCCTCGAGGTACTTCCTCAGCTGGGCGGAGTTGACGATGTTGCCGTTGTGCACCAGGGCGAAATCCCCGCTGTTGTGCTTGAAGAGAAAAGGCTGGACGTTTTCGATGCCGCCTCCGCCGTGTGTTGAGTAACGGACGTGGCCGATAGCCCTGTCGCCGTGCAGAGTGCCGAGATTCTCGCTGTTGAAGACCTCCGTCACGAGTCCGAGACCCTTGACGCGGTTCATCTCGCCGTTTTCGTTGACCGATACGATTCCGCAGCCTTCCTGACCGCGGTGTTGAAGTGAATGGAGACCGTAGTAGGTCACCTCAGCGGCGTGGGGGACGCCCCAGACTCCGAAGACCCCGCATTCTTCATTGAGTTCCTTTGAAAACATATTCCTTTCGCGGACTAAAGCACAAAGATAATCAAACCGCCGCTAAGAACGAAATCTATTTTGTGAGGAATATGCTTCCCGTGCCGTCACGCTCCTCTCCGGAGTCACAGGTATTCCATTACACTTTAATGGCAAAGCACCGTAAGTGAAAAGTTACCCATACAGTTCCCTGAGGACGGCGAGGGAGCGGACGTGGACGGTGGATTCGGTGTGGTGTTCGATGTACTTGAGGATGGCCTCGGCGATCTCGTTGCGGTCGGCCCCTTTCAGGGGGACGAGCATCGCTTCGGCGAAAGGGCTGGTGAGAAGCGAGCGGACCTGCGTGAGATGTTCTCCGGCGAAGGGTGCGAGACCGGCGGTGTCGGGACTGAAGCCCAGCACGGTACATAGTTCCAGCAGGAACCAAAGGTGATAGTTGGCGAAGTCGCTCTTAAGCGCGTCCAAGGTCAGGATTGACCCTTTCAGCCAGTCGGCGAGGCCGTCCTCGTTTGTCTGGTCCTTCACCACACGGAACAGCACCTCGCTCATAAAGAGCGTCATAGTGTTTTTATGAATATTCCCGCGTATGCCCAGAAGCGGGTTGACGCTGACGAAACTGCGGGCCGACCAAAGGTCGGATTTCGGGTTCTCGGCGATTTCCGCCTCAAGAATATTCAACGGCAGGAAAAGCGCCATCGCGGTCTTAGAACCGACCCGCACAAGAAAGCCCCGCCTTCCATATTCCTTGCTGATTGTGTGCAGGACGATGGAATTCTCGCCGACTTTGGTGTGGCTAAGGACTATCAGTTCAGCCTTCGCGCGCATTCTCCGCTCCTTAGCCCCGGTGTTCCTTCAGCCACGACGCCATCGCGCGCAGAGCCTTGCCTCGGTGCGAAATCTCGTTCTTCTGCTCCTCGGTGATGTCGGCCGTCGTCATTCCGGGATATTCATTCGTTATGAATATGGGATCGTAGCCGAATCCGCCGTTCCCGGATTTCTCCCTTGCGATAACACCCTCCATAACTCCTTCGAACTGATGCACTTCCCCGTTCAGAATCAGGGTCACGACACTGCGGAACCGGGCGGTTCGGGAGACGGTTTTCCCTCCAGCCTCAAGCGCTGCGAGTTCGGACAGAACCTTGTCCATATTGTCGTCGAAATCCTTGGAGGGGCCGGCGTAGCGTGCGGTGTAGACTCCCGGCGCGCCTCCTAGGGCATCCACCTCAAGGCCGGTGTCATCGGCGAAGCAGTCACAGCCCTTCCGGTCATAAATGTACCGCGCCTTCTGGAGCGAATTCTCCTCCAGCGTGTCGCCCGTCTCCGGAATGTCCTCGGTGATACCGAAATCAGCCGGGGTCACCAGCTCGAATCCATCTCCCAGAATCTCGGAAGCCTCCCTGAGCTTTCCCCGGTTCCCCGTCGCAAAAACCATCTTTGTCATATCATTGAATTTCCTTCCGCAAAATTACGACAATATTCTTAAATTTGCGCGATTGGCACGGCTGTTGCGCCCGTGCCTTCGCCTTTCCGCAGCGGGCAGAAAAGAACCGGCGGGAGAACATTAAGGAATATGAAAATGAAAATCAAATCATTGATAGCGGCAACGCTGGCGGTAACGGTAAGCACGGCGGCCTTTGCACAGTCCCAGAGTTTCAAGCTCGGAAAATGGACTGAAATACAGAACTCAATCCTAAAGGAACTCAACCGATCCTACGTCGATTCGCTTCCCGTGGACAGGATAGAAAGAGCCGGCATCGACGCGATGCTCTCGGAACTCGATCCTTACACGGTCTATATCCCGGAAGAGGAAAACGATGACCTGATGATGATGGTCAGCAAGTCCTACGGCGGAATAGGTGCAGTGATCTACAAGCCGGACAAGGACGGCAACGTCATCATCAACGAACCTTACAAAGGATCCCCGGCGGAGAAATCAGGCCTCTGCTGCGGCGATGAAATCCTGGAAATCAACGGCGAAACCACACACGGACTGACCAGCCAGGAATGTTCCGACAAGATGAAGGGAAAACCTGGCACGAAAGTCAAGTTCAAGATACTCAAGCTCCGCACGAAGGAGACCGTCGAAATCGAAGTGACCCGCGAGAGAATCCATCTGCCCGACATTGAATATGCAGGGATGCTCAACGACACCACGGGCTACATCTACCAGACGGGCTTCACCGAGAACGTCTCAGGAGAACTGCGCTCGGCTTTCCTCAAGCTGAAGAAGCAGGGTATGAAGAAGCTGGTCTATGACCTCAGGGGCAACGGAGGCGGGCTGATGAGCGAAGCCGTCAACATCGTCTCGCTCTTCGTGCCGAAGGGTTCTCTGGTAGTTTCCTCGAAGGGAGTCAACTCCGAGACACAGGCCGAGTACAAGACCGCATCCGAACCGGTCGACACTCAGATACCGATAATATTGCTGGTCGATTCCGGCTCGGCATCGTCCTCGGAAATCGTCACGGGCGCTCTCCAGGACCTTGACAGAGCCACCGTCATGGGCAGCAGAACTTTCGGCAAAGGTCTCGTCCAGAGCATCCGTCCTCTCCCCTACAACGGGCAGTTGAAGGTCACGACCGCCAAATACTACACTCCTTCCGGACGATGCGTACAGGCCATCGACTACTCGCACCGCAACGAGGACGGCAGCGTCGGGTATATTCCCGATTCCCTGACACACGAGTTCAAGACCGCCCACGGCAGAACGGTACGCGACGGAGGCGGCATAACCCCTGACGTCACGATCAAGGCACACGACTACAGCAGGCTGACATATTCGCTTGTCTATTCCGGAATCCTCCAGGACTACGCCATCGATTTCGTCCGCACACACGAAAGCGTGCCTGAAGACTTCCATCTTTCCGACAAAGACTGGGACGGGTTCGTGGCCTTTGCCAAGACCAAGGATTTCGATTACCGGTCAAGCGCCAAGACCTATTTTGACAGAATGAAGTCCGAACTCGAGAAAGACGGGCTTTCAAAGAATATGACCTCAGAGCTTGAAGCTCTCCAGAAAGCGCTGGAGATGGACAAGGAGACCTTCCTGAAACTCAAGAAGGACGAAATCGTTCCTTTCATAGAAGAGGAGGTCGTTGTCCGCTACCACTTCCAGGAAGCCGGAATCAAGGTCCGGCTTCGCTACGATGAACAGCTTGAGAAGGCTCTGGAAAGCCCGATGATCCAGATTAATTAATTCCTGATTTTCTCGTTAGCCGACTTGATCACGGCCAGCGTGGCGGTGTCACAATCATAAACGGAAAACATTCCCTGTGGCTCAAAAGGCGGATCTCCAAGCAGATCGTCGCCTTTTTCCCACAGGACATCACGCTGACGGCCGGCTCCGGCGAAGGCCCAGAAATTGGCTCCAGCAAGAGCGCCTCCTTCCGCAGCCGACTTGGCCACCTGATCAAAGATCCAGGAATAATATTCCTCCCTGTGAGTTGTTGTCGTGGCGATGTCATAGGATCTTTCTCCGTCCACAAGGTCCCTGAGAAGTCCGAACTCCTCAACGACAAGAGGCTTGTTGATTCTCTTGGCCACATCGATGTGATTCTGAAGCTGGGCCATGCTGTCACCGTAAAGGTCCTTGAATCCCCAGTTGTCCGGCCAGATGTGGAACGTGCAGTAAGAGATGAGCGGATCGGCATGGATCGCCTCATAGTCTTCCGGAATGTTCTCGCATCCCTGCTGCCCTTCACATCCTGTGGAAATCATATGGTTCGGGTCAATGCTGCGGATAATTTCCGCGGACTTGTGCAGATAGTCCTTGAACGCACCGTGCAGCTCGTCCTTGAACGCTCTCGGCTCATTGGCAATCTGCCAGGAGAAAATTGCCGGATCGTCCTTGTAAGCCACACCTGTTATCGAGTTGACACGGCTCACCATAGTTCTCAGATAGCTGTAGAACAGCTCTTTGGTTTCATCCAAGCTGACGAACCGGCTTGCATATTCGACATATTCAGGAGTACCGTAAGCCGGAGGTTCCTCTCCCGTCACTTTCTTCACGTAGTAAGTGTAGCCGCCGCTCCAAGGGCAGTGATTGTTGAAGTACAGAACAGCGGTCATCCCTCTCCTGCCAAGTTCCGCGAGGAAGTAGTCCAGTCCGACGAGGAGATCCTCGTTCAGGACTCCCGGTTCGCCTTGAAGGTAAGGGATGATTGAACGGTTGTTCTTGCAGTTCTCATCAGCTCCTGCAAGCACTCTGAGGTTTTCAACCCCTGCGGCTTGCAACGCGTCAAGGTCCTTGGCAAGACGTTCCCTGTCGCCCCCTTCGCCGGGAGAGGCCAGCACCGGACCGGCCCAATAATTCGCACCTACATAGTAATAAGGCTTTCCATCCTTGATGAACTGAGTCCCGTCGGTAGTGACGAACTGTGTTTTCTCTTTGCAGGCGACCATCATTCCGATGGCGAGAACCGCCATTAATATCTTACGCATAATATATTGTGTTTCTGTTTATCATTGGTCTCTCTACGTTTTCCCTGTCATAGCGGCCGGCCGCTGACGCTGATGCCGAAAGTGACAAGCAGGCCGCGGTGATCGCTGCACCAGACTCCTTTCCAAGGATTAATCAGTTCCCCATCTGAAGTGATGTCCCGGGAAGGTTTCCCGTGATCCACCGTGAGTCCGGGTCCGACAAGCTGCGCATCAAGTGCTCTGATTCTTCTATCCTTGAGGAAATACACGAAGTCTATCCTGTCCCGTTCATCCGCCTCCGGAGCCCACGCTGTGGCTTTCTTCGCATCTTTGTTGCAAACCGGCCAGGTGAATCCCGGATTCGCCTCAGGATCCGGATAAACCTGCCTGTAGGCATCAAGGAATCCGTGCGAAAGCAAGAACGTCGAAATGCTCCACGGAACGGTCAGACCATTGTGTCCCCGGAGATTCGCCGTCTTTTCGGTCCAGTCCAGATGCGACGGCTGGTTCAGGTCACCGGCATAGATGCAGAGACGTCCCTTGGCCGCCTGTTCCTTCGCATCATTGTTCAAGTCAATCGCAAGCTGCAACCGGTCTCCGGCGACATCCCTTGCCACCACGGTTTCAATGTCCGAAACCGGTCCGTCTGCAAGCTTGTCCCAGCCGTATGGCTCCGAGCCATCGCCATAGCCTCGCGGAAGATAGCAGGCATAGTACCGATAGACCGAATGGGAGGAATAGACCGCCACTTCCTGACCGTGGAAATCAATGACGGTCCGGTAGAACCAGAGCTGATGTCCAGGCTCCTTTGTGGAGGCGACCTCAGCGGCACCTTCCACGACAGGATACCTTGTGATTATCCCTCTGGTGCCGCTTCCGGACATACTTGTCTTGTAGTAACGGATGCCGGTCCTCTCATAAATGTAGTCTATGGCCTGTCCAAGAATATATTCGGCAGACCTTTCCTCAACCGCTTCGCTGCCTCTTGTCGGGAACTCGCAGAAAGAAGCCACATCCGGCATAAGGGCGAACACCTGGCCGCAAAAGACATCCAGTCCATTGTCTATGTTGGCCAGTCCCTCCCAGATGTTCAACTGGAAAAATTTCAGTGTCTTGAGCGAATCATCAAAGTCACCCGGAACACCGGAACGGTCACCGGCCCGGGAAAGAGTTCCGACCATGCACAGCAGCAATGCCACTACCGAAAGACGAAATCGCATTTGGGTGTCAGTTAGAAATTATAGAGAACAGATGAAGCCGCCTTGAAATGATGCCTAAACGCGGAATCTTCAAAGCAGCCTCTTGCGAATCATTTCTTTGAATATTTGAAATACAGCGAGGAACGAGCCTCCTTAAGCGTGAGAGTCAAGCCTTCGGACAGCTGCTGGCCAGTGGCTTCAAACGTGTCTCCCGAATCCTGGTTTTCAAACACATAGACTTGATCGGGGACAAGCCCGCGCAGATGTACGCTGATGCTCTCCACGGTGCACTGCTGTCTTCTGAATGCGACCAGACGACCTGAACCGTCGGACGGTTTGTTGAGCTGGTAGGCGATCCAGATGTCCTCGCCGGTGGTGTCACCGTAACCGGTGAGCGGATAGAAATCCTCAAGGAAATAGTCCTTGATGCCCAAGAACTCCACCTTGCGCTTCTGCATCTCAAGGATGTTGAAGTCCTTGGAAGAAATCTTCCAGTTGAAGATAACGGCAGAGCTGAAACTTGATCGGGCGGTGAAGGCATCGGGCTTTGTCAGACCTGTTCCGCTGACCGGAAGCCACTGGCTCAGACCATAAGTGTGGCACTGGTAGCCGATAGGCTCTCCATAACTGTAGTCAGTCCTCCACAGAGGAATGCTCCTGGAAGTTGCTTCGATGTCCAGACGGCGGCCGCCGCTCGCGCAGTTGTCAATCACCAGCCCCGGAATCGCAGCACGCAGGCGGTCCCAGTACTTATACAGACCGGTGATGTACCTGATCTCGCAGATACCGTTGCGGCCCGGCTCGTCATTGCTGTACCAGAACCACTCAGGGTCCAGGTTATAGTCCTGCCTGTAGTAGTCTATCCTGTTCTCCTTCATAAGATTGATCACTTGCTCGCAAAGCCAGTCGTTGGCTTTGTCATCACCAAGATTGACGATGAAGGAATCATAAGTCGTACGATCGATTTCGTGAGGTACTGGTTTGCCGCCGCCTGCAAGAAGCATATACTCCGGATGCTCATAGGCCCAGTAGGAATCCTTGATGACTCTCTCCGGCTCGAACCAGACCATGAACTTGCAACCCTCTTCGTGGACAGCATCGGCAATCTCTCCGAGACCGTTGGGGAATCTGTTCCTGTCCACCTTCCAGTTGCCCACGGCATTGCACCAGTTGTAGCCGTTACGCCAGTCCGCCGCCTTTTCGTACCAGCCCGCATCCAGCCAGAACACATCCGGAAGAAGGCCGAAACGCTCGTAACGGTGAACGAGAGCTATAGCGTAATCGGTTGTCAGGCAAGTATATTCATTGCAAGGGGATGGATCGCCGTAGTTGAAGCTTGAACAGATCGGCGGGGTGACAGGCTTCCCGTCTGCCTTGGGATGATGGTGGGCGAGAATGAAGCGGCGGAGGATGTTCTGGCCGTCCATTCTGTCTTCACCGGTCCACGGCACCATAACCGTCAGCGGAGTACGGATTTCCTCGTCAGGATGCAGATAAGTGTCAAGGTTCTTAAGACCTGTCGAAATGCTGAACATATCGGACGAAGGGCGGATGATGTCCGCCTTCCAGGCTCCTGTCCAACCGACTGCGAAGACCACGCCGCCGGAAGGGGTCTTGACGTTGAAATAAGGGAAAGATCCTGATGATGAACGGCCCAGTTCAGGAGACATCGTGAGAGAATCTCCGACTGAATATTCCTTGGTCATTGCCATGAAGTCATCGCGCGAGGCCGTACTTCCCTTGGCGTAAAAGAGGTCCCAGCCACCGGAGGCAGAAGCGCCAACCTTGGACTTGAGACTGACATCGGCAGCCTTGACATCGGCGATGCGTCCGCAATCCTTGTCTGACATATTCTTGAAATAGAGGGTCCACTCGACTGCATTGAAGTCGCTGAATGTCTTGACACGGCACTCGACTCTCAGACCGTTGGGGCGTTCCGTCCAGAAGAACGACTGAAGTGTCTCCCCTTCGCCTGTGCTCTCAGGCTTGGACTTGGAAAATTTCCACTTCCTGATGAAGGTGCTTGAAGGCTTGCCGTCGTAGGTGAACGAGAACGGTGGCTGTGCGCCGGAGGCGAAGGTCTTCTCGACCCATTTTCCGCAGACCGGAGCGGACGGAGACATATTCATTGAAGATTGCGCGGACAGCGCAAGGCATCCTGCCAGCGCCAGCGCAAGGGTTGTCAAGGATTTTTTCATTGTGCTTTATATTTTATCAACAGAGAACTTTTCGGGGTGTCCAGACAAAGCTGAAAGCCTTCCGACAGCTCCTTGCCGCTCTTGAGCACGGTAGCGCCGGTGTCGGTGTCAGTCAATGAATATGTCTTGTCGGAATCAAGCCCTTCCAGACGAACGGTGCAGACCGGTTCCTTGCAATCCTCGCGGCGGAAAGCCACGACGATTCCGGACTGGTCTGAAGGACGGTGCAGCTGGTAGGCAAGCCACACATCGTGACCAGTAAGTTCACCGTCACCTACCAGAGGATAGTAATCCTCGAAACAGTAATCACGCATAGCCTTGTACTCGGCAAGACGCTCCTGCATCTCAAGTACAGAAAGACCCTTTTCGGTGATCTTCCAGTTGTAGATGAGGGTGGAGGACAAGCTGGAGCGGAAAGAATATTTGTCCGGAAGCAGAATGCCCGTTCCGTGTACAGGCAGGAAATTGTTCAACCCATAGGTGTGGCACTGGTAACCGTCAGGGTCGTCGTAGTGATAGTAGTCGCTTCTCCAAAGCGGAACGCTTCTGGAAATGGTCTCCCAGTCCAGACGCTTGCCGCCCGAGGCACAGTTGTCAATGACCATCTCAGGGAATCTGTCAAGCAGGTAGTCCCAGAAACGGTAAAGATTCTCTATGTGACGGATCTCCTTCATTCCTTTGCGGCCGGGCTCGTCGTTGTAGGCCCAGTAGCCGGCCGGCTTGATGTTGCAATCCTGTCTGTACCAATCTATTCCGTTTGCTTCAATCATATCGCCGTAGTACTTGCAGAGCCAATCGCAGGCCTCATCGTTGCCAAGGTCGAAAAGAAGCCAAGCCGAACTTTCCTCGGACGGATCCTGAGGAAAATCAAGCATCCAATCCTTATGTTCAAGCGCCCATTGTGTTCCTTTGACCACTCTTTCAGGTTCGAACCAGACCATGAATTTCGAGCCGATGGCATGGGCGGCATCGGAGACAGGCTTCATCCCGTCAGGGAATCTCTCCTTGTCCACGGTCCAGTTTCCCGTAGTGTTGGCCCAGTTCAAGCCGTGTTCGTAGTCCGAAGCGCCCGTGTGCCAGCCGGCATCAAGCCAGAAGACATCAGGAACAAGGCCGAACTGGTTGTAACGGTGAATCATCGCCACTGCCCATTCGGCGGTAATGCAGGAATATTCCCCGAAAGGTTCCGGATCACGGTAGTTGAAGCCGCTGCTGAGATAGCCGCGGACCTGCTCGCCGTTCACCTTGCGGATGCGGTGTTCAAGAAGGAAACGGCGGAACCTGTTGTTTCCGTCCACCTGGCGGCCGCTCCAGAAGAGAAACGCTATGGAAGGAGTGCGGATTTCCTCACCGGGATTCAGGTACAGGTCCATATTCTTCATTCCGGCCGTGACGCTGAACGAACGGGGTCCGGCCGCATTAAAGTCCGACTCCCAGGTTCCTGTCCAACCGATGGACATCATCATTCCCTGACCGGAAGCCTTTGACTCGATGTTGTAGAAAGGGAAAGCTTCACTGGACGAGCGGCCTCCGGACGGCTCGAAATGAATCGGAGATCCGGCCTTGACGACTGTAGTCCGCGGTGAATAGTCCGCCCTGGAAATCTTGTTGCCCTCAGCGTAGTGCAGTTCGGTTTCACCGGCTGACGGGAAATCAAAACGAGCGTCTATGATCTTGACGTCACTGATCTGAGCGGAGGGGGAACCGGCAATGTTGCTGAAATGCAGCACCCATTCCACCGCCTTGCTCTCAGGGTAGCCCGTCACATCGCAGACAACGGCAATGCCGTCCACGGCGCTTGTCCAGGAATATCTTGTCTCGATTCTTGAAGGAGTTTCGCTCACTTTCATTACGGTTCTTTTCCATCTGCCGATGAACTCGGACGAAGGCCTTCCGCCAAGGCGGAAAGAGAACGGAAGGGATGCCGGGGAGGCGAACCTGGAATTTATCCAGGCAGGGATGTCTGTCTTGTCGCCGGCTGTCCGGATGACGGCGGAAGCAGCGCAGACAGACTGCGATGCCACAAACAAAATCGCCGCCAGCAGCAGACCGGATGCTTTCTTTGCAATTTTCATAATCCTATTCGTTTTTCAAGAGCTTCAATCACAATGTGGATGACTTTGATGTGGATCTCCTGAATCCTGTCCGAATGCGGAGCATCGGGAGCCTGAATGGCTGCATCTGCGGCAGAGGCCAGCGGAAGCCCCTTCCTTGAAGTCAATGCGACCACCTTCATACCGATCTTTCTTGCGACCTCTACAGCCTTGAGTATGTTGGCGGATGTTCCGCTGGTGCTGATGGCCAGCAGGGTGTCCTCCGGGCGGCCGAAAGCCTCGACCCATCTGACGAATATATCTTCGAAAGAGAAATCGTTGCCGACGCAGGTGAAGTAGGCAGGGTCATTGATCGACATTGCCGGAAGCGGCCGTCTGTTGCCGCGGAAACGGCCGGTCAGCTCCTCGGCGAAATGCGTGGCGTCGCACAGCGACCCTCCGTTGCCGCAACTCATTATCTTGCCTCCCTTCGAAAGGGTTTCGGACATTATCTCCACGATCTTCTCCATCGCAGGGACTGTCTGAGGATCGGAGAGGAATCTCTCAAGCTCATCGTGGGCCTCATCGAGGCTGAACTCTATTGTCTGCTTTATTGTGTTTTCCATTGCTTTATCGTGACTATGAAGCTGTTCTTCGAACATCTTCTATGAACGGATGTCAGCGGCAACCGACAGGGCCGCATAATCCCCTATCGACTCCCCGAGGGCTGCAGGAACCACCTTGCAGACTCTGGCTGCCGGAGCCAGAGCCTCCCTTCGGATAACCGCCTCCATCAACGGCTTCATCATCGCCTCGTTGCGGGCATAGATGCTGCCGATGACTATTAGTTCGGGATTGAGGATGTCGATGACCAGAGAAAGGCCTTTACCGAGATGCCTGGCGGAAATCTCATAGATTTCCAGGGCAAGAGGATCCCCTGCCACAGCCGCATCTGCGACCATCTTGGCGGTCAGTTTTTCGACATCAGCGCACCAGGACACTTTCTGTCCCATCTGGAGGCGCTCCTTTACAAGAGCCTGGGCCAGCTGACGGATTCCACCACCGCTGCAGAAACCCTCGAAAGAGCCGCTCTTGCCGTAGCCCACAGGGCCGTAGTCTTCCAGACGGATGTGACCGAGTTCACCGGCGTTGTCATTGGTACCGGTGTAAAGATGGCCGTCGAGAATGAGTCCAGCCCCAAGACCTGTTCCGAAAGTCAGAAACACCATATTCCTTGTGCCCTTCCCCGCTCCGAACTTCCACTCGGCAAGCGCGCAGGCATTGGCGTCGTTGTGTATGGCGGCCGGGATGTGGAACTCGTCCGAAAGAATCCTGACTATGGGAATATTGTCCCAGCCCGGCAGGTTAGGCGGTGACATCACCACTCCTGCAGCGCTGTCCAGCGGACCACCGCAGCTGATACCTATCCCGCTGACATCAGCAGTCGCGATGGAATTGCGGTCAAGAACCTCACGGACAGCATCCTTGATGCCCTGAATGGTCTCTTGAACCTTAGTGGTCGGAAATTCAAACCTATCCTTGATTTCGATGTCGCCGCCCTCGGCCTCTCCAAGGGTCACGGCGCATTTGGTACCGCCGACATCTACTCCCAACAATGTTCTTTTACTCATCTTGTGAATTAAAATGATTGTCCAAAATTATTCAACTACCTCAAACATCCCGGTCTTCTTAAGCAGGGTGCGGTACTCCTTCAAGCTGTAAGGAGCCTTGCCGTAGAGATAGTGGTTCGACAGCGAAGCACCGCCGCGGCCGGTATATTCAATCTTGAATATTCCCTGTCCTTCACGCTCCGGAATCCTCGCGATGACGGCCGAGCCGTTGGCTCCGACTGAATATTCGCCGCTGAAGACTGTTTTTCCCGTCTTGACATCGGTGACTTTTACCTTTCCGGAAGCGGACTCGCGGGTGTCGTTCGTAACGACGAGCGGATAGGCTCCGGCCTCAGCGTCATTCATCAGGGCGCAGACATCCTGCTGGGCGTTCCTGATGAACCAGTAGGCCATCTTCGGGCTGTTGTACCAATCCACGATGGCGTCGGAGATTACAGGCCAGCCGTCACGGATGTTCCACCAGAGCATTCCGGTGTTCGGTGCGAACTTGTGGCCTCGGAACTTCTCGATGAAGTACTTCATCGCCTCGGCCTGTACGCTCTGGGAAGCGAATATGAAGTCGTCAAGATCGGTCGGGACATCTCCGAAGAGCAGACGTACCTGGTTGATCATCAAGTTGTTCCTGTCAGGAGTGTACCCCCATTCCTTGAATATCCTTATGGACTTTGTCAGCCAGTCCTCGTTCCAACGGAAGTTCTTCCTGTCTGTCCAAGGATAGACGGATTCCGCCGGAAACATCTTTTCAAGACTCTCGCGGTTCGGCATTCCGTGGTAACCGATCTCGCTCACGAAGATGCACTTGGCTCCGGTGTAGAACGAATCCTTGTAGTAGCCGCGCGGACCCCAGAGATGGTCTTCCGGAAGATTGTCAGCGCTGTAGGTAGTCTCGACAAGCTCCTCGCTCCAATACGGCGAAGACGGAAGGTAAGGTCTTGTAGGGTCATATTCATAAAGGACCTCAGGAATGGTGACTCTCGAGATGACATCGTCGTTTGGATCCTTGCGGAACTTCTGGAGAGTGCCTATGGTCAGATTCTGGTCGTTCTCGTTGTTGCCGGCCCAAAGGGCAAGGGAAGGATGGGAACGCAGTTTCAGGACCACGGAGCGGACCTCTTCGGCGATTGCCTTGCGGAATTCCTCGTCCTGAGGATAGAGGGTGCAGCCCATCGCGAAGTCCTGCCAGACCATTATTCCGTTCCTGTCGCAAAGGTCGAAGAAGGCGTGGTCCTCGTAAACATTGCCGCCCCAGCAGCGCAGCATGTTGCAGTTCAAATCATTGGCTATCGCAAAAGCGGCTTCGAGGTGCTTGGTGTCACGGCTGTGCAGCGCATCCATCGGAGTCCAGTTGCTGCCGTGTACGTAGATCTTCTCACCGTTGACGATGAAGCAGAACCGGCCCGGCTTTTCCGGAGAGTTGGTCGGCGTCATATCGAGACGGACCGTGCGTATTCCCAGCTTTTTCCTGTCAACATCCACTTCCTTGCCATCGCTGTCAAGAACTCTGACTACGGCATCGTACAATGCAGGCTCCCCATAGCCTTTAGGCCACCAGAATTCCACATTGTCTAGACCGATCATCATTCTGCTTGCGTGCGAAACGATTGTGTTCACGCCCTTGTACTTCACGACGCCGTCCTTGCTGAGGGAGAACTCCAGCGACATCGCTCCATCCTGGTACTTGACAGGCAGGGTAAGGGTGTAGTCAAGAAACACCGAGGCTGTCTTCGCCCCGACATTCACGTCACAGGTGAACCAGTGGGCATCCACGATGTGGACCGGGGGCTTCACCTCAAGTGTTACGCTGCGCCACAGGCCGGCGCTGACAAGTCTCGGCATTATGTCCCATCCGTAGGTGTGCGGAGCGCGTCTTGAGCGGACCGATTCAACCTGCGCGAAATTGTAGCTGATTGTAGGCGGCACCCCTTTGCGGCCTTCCGCAACGGAAGAGCGGATGTACACTTCAAGGACATTGTCCGATCCGGCTCCTGCGGAAAGGGCGTCCGTCACATCGAAACGGTAATCGATCAGCATATTGGATGCGCTGCCGATTTTCCTGCCATTGAGGTAGACCTCGGCATAGCAGTCAATGCCTCCGAAATGCAGCGAGGCTTCATCCCCGTCCGCCATCTCCGGCGTGGCGAAATGTCTGCTGTACCTCCACTGATAGCCTTCGTAAGGGCGCAGAAGATAGACATTGCTGCCGATTTCCGGATTCTCTATGATTCCGGCCGCAAGAAGGTCAAGTTCCACGTTGCCCGGAACAGTGGCGCTTACCGTTTCGTATTCTACTCCCTGCATTCCTTCCGGTGAAAGCACCGGGACACGCTTCTGCTCCCAGTAGTCAAGAGTCCAGGTACCGTCAAGAGAGATGTCCTCGGCGGAAATGTGGACCGCCGGGAGAAGCGCAAGGGCGCAGGATGCAATGCAAGATAATATTTTCTTGTCCATCAGCAGCGGCTATTTCGAACTTTCGGACTTTGCCTTGCCGATGAAAGGAATCAGGAACATCATATACAGCCAGACAATGGCCAGGGTGATGAGAGCCGAGCCCTGATTGCCGAATGCATCGGTTATGACACCGAGAAGCGGCGGAATCACTGCGCCGCCGCAGACTCCGACAATGAGAAGGGAAGACACCTCGTTGGTCTTCTCCGGCATTCGCAGCATCGAGATGGAGAAGATTATGGAGAAAAGGTTGGCATAGCCGAGACCGAACAAGGCGACAAAGACGAGCACGGACACAAGGCTCTTGGAAAGAACCAGTCCGACCAGGCCCGCAAGAGCTGCAATCACACTTGCGGAGAAGAATTTCTTTGATGAATATTTCATCAGAGCCAGTCCGCCGATGAAAGCGCCCACCGTTCTGGCAAGGAAATAGACGCTGTTGCCCAGACCGGCCTTCTCAAGCGGAAGCGAGCATCTCTCCTGCAGGAGCTTCGGGAAGGTCACGCCCATTCCGACATCGACACCTACAAGGACAAGGATACCGATGAAATAAAGAACGATGTACTTGTCCTTAAGCAGAGAGAAGGTCCTGGAGAATGTAATCTCGGATTTTTCTATAAGCTGTTCCTGGATTGGCGATAGGGCCAGCCACAGCATTGCGAGCAAGGTAACCGCGGCGTAAACCGGGAAAACAGCCTTCCAGCCGAGAACGCTGCCGGCGAACATCGCCGTTATGATCGGTCCCACAAAGGAGCTGATGGCTTTGATGAACTGCCCTAGCGTAACGGTACCGGTTAGTTTCTCTGCGGAAACCACATTGGTAACCAATGGATTGAGGGCTACCTGAAGAATCGTGTTGCCGATTCCGAGCATAGTGAACGCCACGAGAACGACCGGGAAAGTGTACTTGACGACAGGAACCACCATCGCGACCGCCGTTATCGCGAATGACAGCAGCACGGTCTTTTTGCGGCCGATCCTGTTCATCAGCATCCCGGTCGGAATGGAGAGAATCAGGAACCACAGATAGCAGGAAAGGGAGATCAGACCGGCGACCTTGTCGTCCATTCCGGTGAAATCCGCCTTGACATAACTTGTTGCCACTCCCACTATGTCCACGAACCCCATTATGAAGAATCCGAACATTACAGGTAGGATGGCCTGGTTGAATTTCGAAGTGCTCATCTCTTTATTTATAATATAAGTATTCGGGTAGTTTTATTTTAAGCTGCTTGCTTAATCTTTTAAGTTAATCGGTTAAATTTAGATATAATTTCCAAAACGGCAAACTTTTTCTTCAAATTTTGCGTTTATGCTTTTTTTGCCTAAGTTTACCGATTGAATTCCCGATTTATGATGAAAAAGGTATCGATGCAGACTATAGCCGACAAAGTCGGTGTCTCCAGATGTGCAGTGTCTCTTGTCCTGAGCGGAAAAGCCAAGGACAAGAGAATCAGCGAAACTTTGGCGAAAAGGATTCTGGATGTCGCTAAAGAGTTGAACTACAAGCCAAACGTGCTTGCCAGAAGTCTTAGGACCGGCTCCACGATGACCATCGGTGTCATTGTGGCGGACATTTCGAATGAATTCTTCGGAAACCTGGTCTATCATATTCAGCAAAGAGCGTTCGAATCCGGATATTCAACAATCGTCACCAACTCCAACGAGGATCCGGAAAGGATGCTGAGCGAATTCGACCTTCTTGTCAACAAGCAGGTTGACGGCATCATAATGGTACCGTCCAACAACAGCCAGAGACTCACCGAAGAGATTGCCGCCATATCGATGCCTATGGTTCAGGTTGACCGCTATCTTCCGGGGGTGAACGCGAGCTATGTGATTCTTGACAATTTCAAGGCTTCAGCCTCTCTGACCGAAACCCTCTACTCAAAAGGCTGCCGGCGCATCGCAATGTTCCGCCACGACGCCAGTGCCCTGAACGGCCGTCTCGAAGGCTATGTCAAGGTTCTTGAGGAACACGGCATCTACGACCCTGCTTTAATCAAGAACATCAACTATTCCTCCGAAACCAAGGATGTAGAGAATGCCCTCGACGGACTGTTCTCGACGCCGGGAGCTGTAGATGCAATAATATTCCAGTCGCACGAGCTTTTTCTTGCGGGAATGAAGATAATCCGCCAGACAGGTGCGGATTTCAGAGGAAAGGTCAGGATTGCCAGTTTCGACAAGACTGATGCGTTCGCTCTGGTGGACTTCCCGATGTTCTATGTCGAGCAGCCGGTCGACCGCATCGGAAGCGAAGCTGTTGACATCCTGCTCAATCAGATCAAAGGCTCGGATGTTGTCGTAAAGAAAACTTTCGAGGGCAGGATTGTGGAAATCTGACCTTCTGATTGAAATCCGACAACCTGATTTACAATTCTTGGATTTTTGACAATCTTACTTTGAAATCTGATTATCGCTTAAAATGGAGCTATTCCATTGACTACCGCATTATTCTTAAAAAATCAATATAATTAGTTAATCGATTATATCCAATTATTGATATTTTTTTATATTTTTGCCCATAGATTACATGATAAACACACTAAGTTAATCGATTGAGTTATTATTAACCAATTATAAATCAACAACAAGCATTTATGAAAAAGTGGATCAAATCCTGCATTTGCTTTGTGCTTTCGACAGTCTTGCTGTCCGCGGCTGTGCTCAACGCCTCGGCCGCAACTCCTCAGCCAACAATCACGGCTAAAGGTGTAATCATCGACGCGGAAAAAGTTCCTGTAGTCGGTGCCTACATCGTAGAGAAAGGCACAGGCAACGGAGCGATGGCCGACCAGAACGGCCGTTTCTCCATCACCGTGTCCAAGGGTGCAACCTTGGAAATCTCTTGTATCGGCTATGCCACCCAGAGTGTGCCGGCAAGCGAGGATATGACAATCGTCCTCGCGTTTGATGACCTGCTCCTCAACGAGACGGTCGTTGTCGGTTATGGCGTACAGCGTGTCGCCACAGTCACCGGTAGCGTTTCTCAGGTCAACTCCGAGAAAATCAATGCAGTGCCTGTCACCAACACCACCCACACCCTTGCCGGACAGCTTCCGGGCCTTGTTTCCAAGCAGACTTCAGGTCTTCCAGGACAGGACAACGCCTCGCTCACCATCCGCGGCTTCGGCAGCCCGCTCGTGATAATCGACGGCGTTGAGGGCAGCATCGAGAGCCTTGATGCAGGGCAGATCGAGAGCATCTCCATCCTGAAGGACGGTAGCGGCTCCATCTACGGTGCACGTGCCGGTAACGGTGTCATCCTCGTGACCACGAAAACCGGTTCGAACCAGAAACCTACAATCTCCATCAACACTTCCTACACCCTTCAGGGAAACACGGTGACAACCCGTCCGGCAGACTCCTACCAAAGAGCCTTGTACCAGAATGACATCTATATGAACCAGGGCGGTATAGAAAGCAGAAAGCCTTACCTCGATGAGGAACTCGAGCTTTTCAAGGCCGGCACCAACCCTGAGTACATGAACACGGACTGGTACAGCGCGGTCATCAGGAAATATGCTCCTCAGCAGAACCACAACCTCTCCATCTCGGGAGGCACGGACAAGTCCAAGTACTACGGCTACTTCGGCTACAACCGTCAGGAACTGCAGTTCAAACCGAACAGCGGCCATTTCGACAGATACAACTTCCAGGTCAACTTCAGCACCAAGGTTTCAGAGCGTCTGAACGTCGGAATGAACCTTCAGTACATGAAGAGCGACAAGAACTACCCGAGCGGCGGTGACCTCTATCAGGACGGAGTCAACTTCTGGCAGGGCATCATCTACGCCGCCGACCCTCGCTACCCGCTCACTCTGCCTGACAAGAGCAAGCTTTCCTATGCGAACATGCAGAACGGATCCCCTATCTGGGCCGTCAACATCGACAACTCAGGTTACTACAACCTTCAGCAGAACAACATGAAGTTCACCGGCTTCGCAGAGTACAACTTCAAGCATGTCGAGGGACTCAAGGCCAAGGCGAACATCATGTACATCTACAACGGTTCTTTCCTCAAGTGGATGCACAAGAAAGGCACATTCTACACCTACGAAAGAGGTGCCGACCTCTATTCATTCGCAGCACAGTCGGTGGAACCAAGCTCGCTTCGCGAGGACCACGCAGTCGGAACTAACATCGTCCAGCAATATTCCTTGAACTACAACCGCGATTTCAGCGGACACCGCGTCAGCGCTCTTGCAATGTTCGAGAGTACTCTGAACCACAACAACAGCTTCTACACCAAAGTCCAGGACTTCGAAACCACCATCATCGAAGAGATGGTCGCAGGTGACGCAACCACCGCCAAGAACGGATCAGGCAGCAGCAACTACGGCCGCACTTCCGTTATCGGAAGACTTGACTACAGCTATATGGACAAGTACCTCTTCGAGGCGACAATCAGAGGTGATGCATCTTCACGTTTCGCGAAGGGTCACCAGTGGGGCTGGTTCCCAAGCGTGTCCGCAGGTTGGAACATCGCCAGAGAGGAATTCCTCAAGAGCGCATCCTTCGTGGACAACCTCAAGCTCCGCGCCAGCTACGGTACGTCAGGTTACGATGCAGTAGCCGACTTCAACTATCTGACCGGATATTCCTATGACCTTCCTTACACTTTCGGAAGCACCACAACGAAGGGTCTTGCGCCTACGGGACTGGCCAACGAGCTGCTTTCCTGGGAAAGGATGAGCATCTACAACATCGGTCTCGACTACTCCTTCTTCGGCCGCAAGATTTACGGAGAAGTTGACGTGTTCCAGAGAGACCGTGACGGAATCCCTGGCTACAGGTCTTCATCCCTGCCTAACACTTTCGGTGCTTCGCTGCCGCAGGAAAACCTCAACGCCATCCGCAGCCGTGGTTTCGAATTCAGAATCGGAACTTCAGGCAACGCCGGAGACTTTACCTACGACATCAACGCCAACATCTCCTGGAACAGGTCCAAATGGACCAAGTACGACCAGACCGAGGAAACCGATCCTGACCGCGCAAGGCTCTACACCGTCAAGGGACAGTGGACTGACCGCCAGCTCGGTTACAAGACCGACGGTCTGTTCGAGAGTCAGGAGGCCATCGACAACTGGGGTGTGACTGTGGACGACCTCAACAACGACAACTCCACCTATGCCGCCGGTGACATCCGCCTTGTTGACACCAACAACGATGGCGTCATCAACTGGAAAGACCAGGTTGAAATCGGAAAGGGCAGCACGCCTCACTGGATGACCGGCTGGAACTTCAACTTCGGTTACAAGGGATTCGATCTTTCCCTCCTCTTCCAGGGAGCCTGGGGCTACACTCTCAATGTCAACTACGACACCAACACGGCAACATACTGCGATCTCTACTATGATCAGGTTCACAATGCAGATCCGAACGCTCTCGTAGCCCGTCCAGGCGGCGCATCAACCAACTGGTACGCCACTGACTACTCATACCGCGACGTGGCCTACCTCCGTCTGAAGAACGCTTCCCTCGGCTACAGCCTTCCGAAGCACATTCTCGACAAGGTCGGAATCCAGAAGTGCAGAATCTATGTCGCCGGCATGAACCTGTTCACTCTCAGTACAGTGTCCAAGTACGGAGTTGACCCTGAGGCCGGATCTACCGTAGGTTATGCCTACCCTCAGCAGTACACAATGAGCGTTGGTCTTAACATTGTCCTCTAAACTCAACGAACGCTATTATGAAAAAGATTACATACAGTCTTATGATACTCGCCGCGATGGCGGCGGCTTCCTGCTCTGACATTCTGGAGCAGACCCCTACCGACAGGTACACCGATGCGCAGGTTTGGCAGGATGAATATCTTATCAACAGCCACCTTGCCGATCTCTATGCCATGAGCGCGTTCATGATCAACGACGCAATGGCAACATACGGCTACTCCCCTGTCAACGTGGAGTTTTCGTCCGCATCTAACTGGGCCTACAACCTCGGTGTTTCCGCCGAAGGTGAAGGTTCCATACACTCCGTGACCGTCGCCGACGAATGCAAGTACAGCGGCCGCGGTGCCCAGACGAACTACCACACAATGAAATTGTACGGACTTCAGTCCAACGGTACGATACTCCGCTGGTGGAGCAACGGATACTATCTCAACCGTCAGCTCAACCATTTCATCGAAAACATCGACGACTCTCCTGTCAGCAACGCAATAACAAGCAAGAGCGAAGCCAGATTCCTTAGGGCGTTCAACTATTTCGCAATGGTGAAACGTTACGGCGGTGTGCCGCTCATCAAGACCGAGACCCCTCTTGATGCATCCGACGAGGAACTCTACCCTGCCCGTTCAACTGAAAAGGAGTGCTACGATTTCATCATCGACGAACTCCTCGACATTGCGGACAAGCTCGAAGACAAGCCTGAAGCCGGTCATGCAGGGAAGGGAGCGGCTCTTGCTCTCCTCAGCCGTGCGGCTTTGTACGCCGGCAGCATCCAGCAGTTCGGAACAGTGGCTCTCAACGGCCTCAACGGCATTCCTAACGGCGGAGACCGCAACTATTACCAGATTGCGGCTGACGCAGCCAAGAGAGTTATGACCGAATGCAACTACTCCCTCTACTACGGAAACGCCGGCGACAGCAAGGTCGAGACCCTCAGGAACATATTCCTTGTAAAGGACAACTGCGAGGCGATCATGGTCAAGCGGCACCAGGGACTGGGCGGAGACAGCTACAGGTGGTCCTGGGATGTCTGCAACTGTCCTAAGCCTAACGCATGGTCTGTGGGCGAGTACTGCCTCCCTTACTACGACTTCATAGAGGAATTTGAATATGCAGACGGCACTTCCGGAAAAATCGACCACGAAGAACTCACTTCACACTCTTGGTCTATGGACGAGCTGCTCGGCAAGAGAGATCCAAGACTTGCCGCCTGGATGTGGACCAACGGTTCAGAATGGCCGGGAGCAGTCGGAGGTGATGTCTTCGGTGAAAATCACGTCAGCATGTACAACGGAATCCGTCTGGCCGACGGAAGCGTGTTCCACAATGTCACCAGCCCTGCCTACGAAGGAGTCATGTGCTACGGTGACCAGATGAACGAATTCAGGGACCAGGGTAACCTGCACACCGGCTTCGGAGTACGGAAATACCTCGACCCTGGCGCAGACAACATGACATTCTTCATGTACTCCACCACAGACTACCAGATCTTCAGGTATGCTGAGGTTCTGCTCAACTATGCCGAGGCCGAATTCGAACTTGGCAACAATGCCGAGGCTCTAAGCGCCATCAACCAGATCCGTGACCGCGCCGGCGTCGCTCCTTTGACAAGCATCAGCAGAGAGGCCGTTCGTCACGAGCGCTGGATCGAGCTTTGCTTCGAAAACCACCGCTACTGGGATCTTCGCCGCTGGAGACAGGCAGAGACCGAACTCAACGGACCGCACACCGGAGTCAACTATCTTCTTGACTGGGATTCATTCAAGGCAGGAGCGCCTAGATTCTGGATTGAAATCAAAGACAGAGTTGACGGTCGGGTCGTGGATCCGACATTCCCTTCAAACAACTACTATATGCCAATCGGTGACGGTACTGTGGCTCTCAACCCTAACCTCGTCGAGAACCCTGGATATTAATAAATTAAATTTCTATTGAATATGAAAAAGACTCTTTCAGTGCTTTTGACGGCAGCGGCTTTGTGCGCGGCCATGTCCTGCACGAAGGACGGAATCTTCGGGGGCGGCTCAGTGAAAGCCACCATAACCGAGGAATATATCGATGGCTCAAACGCCCTTTACTGGGGAGACGGAGCGACATTCGGACTTTTCAACGGCTCAAGCGCCAACGAAAAGTACAGCATCTCTTCAGGTCAGACTTCAAGGAACGGCAAGTTCAAGTCTGACGATGACGGCGGCAACGGATCGACCATCAACGGAACGGTCGCCGTCTCACCTTACTACGAGGGAGCCACCGTAAACTACAGCGACGGGAAGGCAACGATCAGGACAAAGGTTCCTTCAACTATCACCTTCTCAAAAGCCGGCTATTATGATGCCGGCGTCTGCCCTCTTGTCGCTGTCTCTTCCGACAAGAAAGACAAGAATCTCTCGTTCGTGGCCCCTCTCGGAGGCGTGTCATTGAAACTCACGGGCGAGACTGTCATCAGCGAGGTCGAAATCACCGCCAAAGGCGGCGAGATCATCAACGGAGACATGACCGTGACAGTTGACGAGGACGGAGTGAGCTCCGTAGAGATGACCGGCGGTTCTTCAACAACTGCGATCGATTGCGGAGAAGGCATCCAGCTCACACAGGTAGCCAAGGACTTTGTCGTGTTCCTTCCTTACGGAACCTACGCAGACGGCTTCTCGATCAAAGTGAAAGACGTGAACGGGAATATGAACTTCATTGAAGTCGCAGGACCCAAGAATGTTGTCAAGGCGCGCGTGCTGAACATCTCACGCCAGCAGTTCACAATCTACAAAGACCTCAACGAGGGAAGCGATGAGAGAGCCAACTGCTACATAGTCACATCTACCGGCGGCTGGTACTTCGATGCCACTGTCAAGGGTAACGGATCCAAGGGAATCCACAGCAGCTTCAAGGATCAGAACGCCACCATCTCCCCTGCCGGAGCCAAGCTTGTCTGGGAAGAGGTTACCGGACTCGTAACCGGTGTGTCCTACGAGAACGGCAAGATTTACTTTGCTTGCTCAGGGAAGGACGGAAATGCCGTAATCGCTGCAACGGATGCTGAAGGGAATATTCTTTGGAGCTGGCACATCTGGAGTACTGCACAACCAGACGAGATCGCTCTCGGCAACTGGACATTCATGGACAGAAACATCGGCGCCAGTTCAACAAAAGACCACGGACTTTACTACCAGTGGGGCAGAAAGGATCCGTTCTCGTCCATCATCAATTTCGACAGCGGCAAGGGAGAAGGAAAGTACCATCCTATAGCAGGCGGTTCCAACGACAATGAAAAAGTCAAGAACACAATTGAGTTCTCTGTGGCTCATCCTGACACCTACATTGCCACATCCAGCCGCAACAACGACTGGCTGCTCGAAGCTCCGCAGAGGTACCTCTGGGGTCTCAACTTCGAGACTGAAGGACTTGCTGACTACGGTCTTCTCAAGACTATCTACGACCCGTGTCCTGCAGGCTACTCAGTCAGCACGGCAAATGCTCTCGCAGCCGGATTGAGCGCAGGAGCAGAGAACAAGGGAACCTATGTCACCCTCTTCGGAGGCCAGTTGATAATTCCTGCGAGCGGATTCATCTACAATGTCGGTTGGGGCTGGTATCTTCCGGACAGTTACTGCAGTGTGTGGACATGCTCAACATCCTGGGGCAATCTCGAGAATGCATTCCGCCTAAGCGGCATCAATGACGCCCGCGACAACTATGACCGTGCAACCGGAGATCCGGTACGATGCATCAGAACCAAACAATAAACCATAAATTTGTTACTTCAAGGGGCCGGCTTGAATGGCGGCCCCTTTTTTTTGAATATGAAACGGATTTTTCTGATAATGGCAGCCGCGGCGATCTCGTTGACGGCCTGCAACAAGGAAAACACAGAGGAAAACGACAAGGGCAGCGAGGGCTATGCCATCGATGCCTACTGGGCGGACAATTATTCCGGAGCCTACGGAATCCAGATCGAGACACCGACAGGCAGCAGTACAAGAATGACTCTGGGAGGAAAACCCCTTTATGTCACCGGAGTCAACTGCTACAACCTGTTCGTACAATGCCATGAATCCAACGCTATGGCAACCACCGACATGGAACAGACGGTCGCGGTGATGGCAGAAAAAGGCGTGCCGATCGTACGCTTCAGCTGTTCTCCGTTCTATGCGCGCCAGATGACATACTATGTTGACCAGAAGGCCAAGTATCTCGCTAATCTGGAAAAACTCGCGGAACTCTGCGACGAGAACCACATCCTGCTGATTCCTTCCGTGTTCTGGAACACGGCCTGTATTCCTGAATATTGCGGAGAGGAACTGAAGGCTTGGGGCGACACCAAGAGCAAGACCTATCAGTTCATGGTCGAATACACAAAAGACATCGTCAACACGCTTAAGGGGCACAAGTGTCTGGCTGCCTGGGAGTTCGGCAACGAGTTCAATCTTGCCGCGGACATCGCCTCGGCCGGCTATCCTGACATCCCTGCAGCCGCCGTCGGCGAGGCCTACAAGGGATTTGCCGAAACTGTTTCAAGCCTTGACACACAGGGCAGAATGATCAGCACAGGCAACAGCGTGATGAGGAATGCGCAATGGAATCTTGCCAACAACGGAAGCTGGAACAACGACACTTTCAAACAGTATGTAAGCATCACCGAAGTGATGACTCCGAATCCGATGGACGGAATGTCCGAACATATCTACGAAGATGCCCGCGTGTTCGCTGACCTTGGAGAACTCAATAAAACACAGCAGATCATCAGGGCAAAGGAGGCGGCCGCATCCTTGCGCAAGGGTTACTATGTCGGGGAGTTCACAGGTCCCGGCTGCAAGACTGACACAGCGGCGGTCAAAAAGCACTACACTACCTACTTCAGCCAGAAAGTCCAGATTTCCCTTATCTGGAACTATGCTCTCAAGGGTGACATCGAGTACAGCTTCAAAGCAGGCACTCCGGGAGGCGAGATGGCCTTCAGACAGATGCGCAACTACAACGATAAGTTCAAGAATCTGTAGCTTGGTCCTTTCGTCTGCTTGACAGCAAAAAAGTTCCGCACTCAATGTACGGAACTTTTTCATTTACAGACGAAACTGATTTCTAAAACCTGCAGGGAAGGGCAAGCAGCTGGTACACAAGGGTCTTTGCAAGACGTTCGTGTCCTTTTGCATTCGGATGCAGGCGGTCGGTTTCGCTGTTGTTGAAGTACCTGACATGTTCTTCCACCATCGGATTCATGCCGCTGACAGAATTCAGATCGATGACCGGAACACCCCAGACATTGCCGGCCTCCTTGATTGCCTCAACATAGTCAAGCAGATAGAGACCGAGACGGTTCGGGAATGACTCGTCAGGCTGAATGTTCTGATCGGCGAATCTCGCGTGCGACCTGTGGATAGGAGTCAGAATCACAATCTGCTTTTCAGGAAACATCCGCTTCAGAGTGCTGATTGCAATGTTGATTCTGCCGCGGAGAGTGGCTTTGTCCATTGCTGGTGTCCTGGAAGGTAATTTCACCTCGACAGCAGGATATTCAAGAGCCATCACGGTGGTCTTGAGAGAGGTTTCGTACCACTCTCCAAGCGGAACATCGCTGATGAAATCATTGGTGCCGATGAAGATGGTGATCGCATCGAAAGCATCTCCGTGCTCCACCTTCAGCCGATTGGCCTGATTGACGACATCGTCCCACTTGCGGCCGCTGATGCCATAGACATAAGGCTTGATGCCCAAGTACTTCTGAAGGCAGCCCCAATAATGGAAGTTGTCCTTGCCCGTCCAGTCGTGTTTTTCCTGACTGATGCCGGGGTCGGTGATGGAGTCACCGAGGAAAGCCACTCTGGCACCATACCACGGATGCCAGGAGAAATCCTGCGCAGAGAGGGACAACGAGCCCAGCAGCAGGAAAACAACAACAAAGAATTTCGCTTTCATATTCATTAATATGTTATTTCGTACGGAGGACAATGACGCTGCGGGCAGGAAGGTTGACTTTGTAGTGGTCTCCTGACGCGGTGAGGGTGCCGGAAGCCGCTATCATCGAGTCATCCTCAGGAAGGGTGGATTCGGTGTAGGCATAGACTTCGCACCCGGCGAGCGAGGCCGCATTGGTGTTGAAGAGATTGAATTCGAGCGCCTCGGAAGTGCTGTTGGAGAAAACATAGGTCCAGGCTCCTTCCTGTGAAAGGAAGGCGGAACCGGCTGCGAACTCGTTCTGAAGATCGAGAGGATAGACAGTGTCGCCCTTCCTGATGAACCGGGTCAGAAGAGAGTAGGCATAGTACTGCGGCCGCGGCTGGTAGTCCGTCTCGAAATTCTCGATGTCCTCAGGCCGGTAGGCCACTTTCTTGTAGCGCCAGAGACCGAGCTGCTGCATCTGTTCGTAAGAAGCGTCACGGTTGTAGTACTGGTCAATCAGCGACCAATAGCTTGCCCCGACAGCTCCGGAATTCAGAAAATTCAGACAGTTGCGCACCATAAGCATTCCTCTTTCGTATTTGTTGATGTCCTTCTGATGGGTCGCTCCGACACAAAGATTGGAGCCGAACTCCCCGACCAGATGAGGCTTGCCGGTGGATTTCACGACTTCAACATTGGCCTTTTCCCACTCGCGGGCATAGGCGTTGGGCGAATTGTAGCCGCACATATAGGTGTGGCTGTTGAACATGTCGGCGTAGTCACCGAGATTGTCGGCGCACTCTTTCAGGTAAAAGCGGCGGACATCGGTGTTGTCGGAAAGATTGAATTTCACCTTGTCGCGGATGCCGTCCTTCCGGAACCTCGCATCCATAGCCTTGACAACCTTGATGTACTGGTCCGGTTCGCAGACATTTCCGTCAGGCTCGTTGAACGGAGTCACCTCCTTGACGCAGGTATAGCCCTTGACCTCGACAAGGTGCTTGACTACTGCGGAGAACGTCTCCGCGAACTCTTCCTCATCGGAAGGAGCCGTCACCCAATTCGTCCCGTCGTTGCAGAGGAAATACCTCTGCCCATGTGTCGGAACACCATCCTCTATGAAACTGCAGCAGGCCGGGCAACCCCAGACTACAAGGGTCACATCAGCTCCGATTGACTGGGCAAGGTCTAGAACGGCATAGACTGAACGCATCTCCGGCGTGTCGAATGTGAAACCGTCCGGATCGGCTACTGCCGGATCGGCATTGTCGTTGACCGGTTCCCACCAATGAGGGAGGAGCATCACTCTCATTCTCTGGACTTCCATCATTCCGACTCTCCGGACTACGATGTCGTTCCAGTCTTCAAGAGTAGCCCCATCGTTTCTGGTGACATTCTGTGAAATGAAATGGGGATCAAGCTGCACCCCAAGGCCGACAAGTGTCGCTCCTGTGGAATTTACCGGAGTGCGGACATCAAAAGTCCCGGAAGCGGACGAGCAGGAACCGAGCGCGGAGGCCAGAGCAAAAGAGCAGATGACCGTACCGACAATTTTCAGAGAAAAAGGTTTTTTCTTCATGCCAATGTTGATTAATGTTTGACAAATATATGAAATATTCATTATATTTGCGAAGATATAACCACCTATTTATTCGATTAAGTTATGCGATTTTCTCGTTTACTTGCTACTGCGGCCATAATGGTTCCGGCAATGCTCTCCTGCACGTCCACGCAGGGAGAGAAGGATGTCATTTCACAGATGAGATGCGAGTACGCCCGGACTCCTCTCACGGTTGACACGGACTCTCCAAGGTTCACCTGGATTTACGAAGGTAGCGAAGGTTTCTCACAGTACGCCTACAGAGTCGATGTGGCCGGTAGCGAGAAAGGTCTGGATTCTCCGGATGTCTGGACTTCGGGAACTGTCGTCTCATCCGTCCCGTTCGCGAAGATGGAGGCTGCCGGAAAGCTTGAAAGCGACACTGAATATTTCTGGAGAGTCACCGCCTGGAACGCCGACTCCAGCAGGACCATAGTTTCCTCTCCTTCAAGTTTCCAGACGGCGATGATGAACCGCAGCGACTGGAAGGCGGTCTGGATTACGGACTCGCACGACAAGGATTTCGAGGCCGCTCCTATGTTCAGGAAGCAGTTCGACGCAGGAAAAGACATTGTCCGCGCAAAGATATTCATGAGCGCCTGCGCCTACGGCGAGATCGGGCTGAACGGAGAGAGAATCTCCGATGCCCAGCTTGATCCGGCCTACACGCACTACGACAAACGCAACCTTTACACCGTAACGGATGTCACGGACAAGGTGAAGCCGGGAGAGAATGTCCTGACTGCAGTTCTTGGCAACGGTTTCTATAATGCAATCAAGCCTGTAGCCACCTGGAATTTCGAGAACGCCCGCTGGAGGGACCGCGCACGCTTCATCCTTGAGATGCACATCACCCACAAGGACGGATCGGTCAGCGTCATCGCCACCGACGACACGTGGAAGACCACTGCGGACGGCCCTTACATCTGCAACAACATTTACTCCGGCGACACCTACGATGCCAGAAAGGAGATAAAGGGGTATGAATATGCCGGATTCGATGACTCGCTTTGGGATAATGCCAAGGTGGCCGGAGATCCGTCTCCGCTACTCGTAGCCCAGAAGATGCCTCAAATCAGGACAGTGCAGGAACTCAAGCCTGTCTCCGTCAAATCTTTCGGAGACACCGTGCACGTCTTTGACTTCGGCGTCAACATTTCAGGATTCTGCAGGCTGAAGGCCACCGGAGAGGCCGGCACGAAAGTCAGCATAGCCCACGCCGAACTCCTCAAGGCCGACGGCACGATCGAACCGGGCAACATCAACATCTACTACAAGGCGCTTCCAGGCCACGAGTTCCAGACTGATTTCTACACGATGAAAGGCGGAGAGACCGAAGAATGGTCACCGTCCTTCACCTACCACGGTTTCCGCTATGCCGAAGTCAGGACAAGTGTACCGATGAAGCTCGGTGAAGATGCCCTGACTGCTCTCTACTTCTACACCGACCAGGAGTCCGCAGGCACATTCGAATGCTCCAACAAACTTCTGGACACTCTCTGGACAATGACCAGAAGGACCTACTGCAACAACCTGATGTCCATCCCGACCGACTGCCCGCAGAGAGAAAAGAACGGCTGGACCGCAGACGCTTACCTGTCACAGGAAATCGGCATAATGAACTACGATGCCGTGCTCTTCTACGAGAAGTGGCTGGACGACTTCGTGGACAACCAGAGAGCCGACGGAAGGATTTCCGGAATAATCCCGACAAGCGACTGGGGTTACGATGACTGGATCGGCCCTGTCTGGGACGCAGCCCTGTTCATCATCCCGTACAACATCTACCTCTACTACGGCGACTCCTCCGTCATTGAGAAAGTCTGGCCGGTCTGCGAGAACTACCTCGCCTACCTCAAGACCAGGGAGGATGCCGACGGACTCGTGACCTACGGCATCGGAGACTGGCTCACCTACGAGGCCAAGACCCCTACGGAGTTCACCTCGCCTCTGTTCTACTACTATGACTACCATATCTTCAAGGAATTCGCATTCATCCTCGACAAGGAATGCTCAACGATCCTCGCAAAGGAAGACGCCCTGAAAGCCGCAATCAACCGGAAATGGTACAACCCTGAGACAGGTCTCTATGCCAACGGCACCGAGACGGCACAGGCTGTCGCCCTCTACACAGAGGTTGTTCCCGGCAGCGAGATTCCAAAGGTTGTCGCCGGACTTGAGAAGGCAGTCAAGGACAACGACGGTCATCTGAACTTCGGGTCGATGGGATCCAAAGTCGTGCTGAGAACTCTCACCAAGTACGGACTTGAGAATCTGGCGTTCGAAATGGCAACCAAGGAGGACCACCCGTCCTGGCTTGCCTGGATCCACGACGGCTACACATCCCTGGCAGAGACCTGGACTCTTTCACCTAAGTTCAACGATGCGTCTCTTGACCACATATTCTTCGGAGACATCTCCGCCTGGATGGTAAACGACATCGTCGGCATCCGCAAGGACGACCTCGCTCCGGGCTTCAAGCATTTCATAATAGCTCCGCACTTCGTGGAAGGTCTTGACTACGCCAACGCTTCCTACAATTCAGTAAGAGGTCTCATCAAGGCCGGATGGAGGAAGACGGGCGACAAGGTCAAGCTTGAAGTCACGGTCCCGGAGAACACGACCGCTACTGTGCAGATTGCAGGGGAACCTGACCGGCAGCTGAGGCCGGGGAGCCACTCGATCACAATGGACCTGTAGAACCTACAGGTCCAGCGAGTGAGCCAATTTGCCGTCAGTGTCGTGAATCCTGACAGAGATTTTCGCAGGAGTGACATTGACATCCATTCTCTGGCACTGGTCGTTGATTATGACAGGGAAATCTGCGCCGACCGTTCCGGCCTTGCGCAGTTCGTAGTAATGCTCGTGGCCGCTCAGCATAAGATCGACACCCTTGCCGTTGAGAACGGGTAAGAAGTACCTGCTGACATTGTGGTTGCCGTACCAGACTTCCTTGACGGCAGGAGGGATGTGACAGAACACGATTCTTCTTTCGGCGTTCTTCCAGTCCTCGCTCCCGACCACTTTCTTCAGCCAGGCGGTCTCCTGCTCGAGGTAAGGTTCGATGCAGGTCAGACCGTGGTTCTCGATGTCGCTGTCAACCTTGTCCTCGGCGCTGTCCAGCACCACGAAGAAGAATCTGCCGTACTTGAACGTGTAGTAAGGCTTTCTGTCCGGAAAATCGAACCAGTCAAGCAGCCTGACAACCTCCGCTCCCCTCCACTCGTGGTTGCCTCTGGCCATAAAGAGCGGGACCTCGCAAGCGAAGAGTTCCGAAGCCGACTTGAGGTAGCAGCGGGGAATTTTCTCCTCGTAGGTAATGTCCGACGTCATATCCCCGTTGAACAGGACGAAATCGAACTGACGGTCCTTCTCAGGATCCGCGAAGAGCCTTCTCAGGAGGGAATCCTCCGCGTGGACATCATTGACGACGGCGAAGGAGACCTTGTCGTAATCCTTGGCAAGAGTCCTGACGACAGGCAGTTTGGCGTGATACGCACGGGCGCCGTAACTTTTCCCGTAAACCGGAGTGCTGTTGCGGTAATATTCCTCCACCGCAGTCATCATAATCCTGTAACGGTAGTTCGTGCCTGGTTCAAGCCCGTCCACCTTCACCTTGTGGAGCCGGCCGACAGGTTTGATGCCGCAACCGCTCATATCGTAATATTTCGGTCTCTCCTTCAGGTAGAAGTGTTCGTCATTGTCCGGGGCTATTTCCACCCAGGCAACCGCATCCACATCAGTGGCCCACATCACAGTGAAGCTGTTCTCGGTGACATTCTGCAGATACGGCCCGCAGACCACATTAGGGGTAAGAAGTTTTCTTTCTTCGGTCGGGGCTGCACCGGAAGCAGCCGTGTTCTGTGCTGTAGCCATCAATGGCATAAGAGCCAGAATCAGGACAAAGATATTCTTTCGCATATTCATTGATTGTTTATTTCTCTCCCGTGTAGAGCCGGCAGAGGCCGAAGGTCAGAGCCTTGTGCCTTACGTTCCTGAAACCGGCCTCGGCCATCAGGCCCATAAATTCCTTCTTGCCGGGAAATGCCGCCACGGAGGCCGGAAGATAGGCATAGGCGGCCCTGTCGCCGGAGACCTTGCCGCCGATTTTCGGCAGGATGTGCAGGAAATAGAGATCGTAGAACCACCTGAGGACAGGATTTTCGGGCCTTGACAGTTCAAGGATCACCAGTCTGCCGCCGGGTTTGAGAACCCTGAGCATCTCCTGCAGACCCTTCAGCCTGTTTTCGAAATTTCTGATGCCGAAAGCTATCGTGACCCTGTCGAAAGACGAGTCGGCAAAACGGAGGTTCTCCCCGTCGCCTTCCTCAATGCCGATCATCTTCCCCAGGTCAGCCTTGGCTACCTTCTCCTTCATCACAGCCAGCATTCCTTCAGAAAGGTCCACACCTGTGACGTGGCAGGAAGCGGCATCTTTGCCGCCGTCCCTTTTCACCAGAGCCTTGGCGATGGCTATCGAGAAATCCCCTGTGCCGCAGGCGAGGTCAAGCACCTGAGTACCGGCGGGCGCGTCAATGATGACTTTCAGCGCCCTGCGCCTCCACGTCTTGTCGACATCGAGCGAAAGCCAGTGATTCAGAGAATCATAGCTCCCGGCTATGCTGTCGAACATATTCTTTACTCTTGTCTTCGAAGGCATATTCAGATCAATCGGATCAAACTAATTCCAGATGAAGAGTCCCGCGCCGAAGAGAATCGACAGCAGGAAGGTTGACATCACCAGAAGCGGCAGAAAAGGGTCGAGGTCACCATCCTCCCTGGACCAGACTCCGCGCAGATGGAAGATCAGAAGCGGAAGCACTATGAAGTTCGCCAGCACGTGGTGAGGATTCGATTTATACAGGACACAGAAAACGTACATCAGAACCCATCCCAGGACTATGAGTATGGTCTGGTAGATTTTCGCCCTCCTGACTCCGAGCTTCATCGCCACCGTGACACGGCTCACCGCATCAGTTTTCATATCCCGGATGTTGTTGATGTTAAGCACGCCCACGCTGAACAGTCCGATCGCCGAAGCCGGAAGCAGCATCACAACGGTAGGCAGTGTCCCGGCTGCCACGTAGTAGGACCCAAGCACAGACACGAGACCGAAGAAGATGAAAACGGAGATGTCGCCGAAGCCCCTGTAGCCGTAGGGATTCTTGCCGAGGGTGTATTTCATCGCTCCGACGATCGCCAGGGCGCCAAGCACTTCCAGACAAACGGCCGGAGTGCTGAAAAGGCTTCCGAAAGCCAGGCGGATCATCACAAGACCTGAGACGATGCACAGAACCACAAACACCACGATGAGCCTCTTGATGTCTGCGACAGTCATCTCGCCGCTCCCGAGAGCGTACTGCGGTCCCTGCCTGTCCTGCGTGTCAGTCCCGCTGAGCGTGTCTCCAAGTTCATTCGATATGTTGGAAAGAATCTGAAGGAAAACGGTGGTCGTGAATATCATTGCGGCTACCCACGGATTGATCTTGAAGTTGTCGGCGGCAAGCGCCACACCTAAAATCACCCCGGCCAGCGAAAGAGGCAGAGTCCTCAGACGAAGGGAGCGTACAGTAGCTTTTATCTTGCTTGGCATAGCAGTTTATTAATTCAATTTTTTACTTAAACTATCACAAAGATACTTATAATCCCGAAAATATTCATAACTTTACGCATCTTACGGGGAAAGGCGGCATTGCGGCCGGAACCGCAGGAACAGGAAGCATTGACACTCCTGAACAATCAACACAAAGCTATATGAAACGCATTTATTTCATCTTGGCAGCTGCCGCTGCCGTCGCCGCAGTTTCCTGCGGACCGAAGGTTTCCGAAAAGACCCTCATTGCAGGATCTTTTGAAAACAACGTTCCGGACGAAGTTTCGTTCAAGGCCAAGGATTTCATCGACACTACCGTTGCCGTCACCGACGGCAAGTTCTCGATTGAACTCCCTACATCCAAAACCACGACAGTGATGCTGACGGCCGGAAGCAACAGGGCAATGTTCATTCCTGACGGGACAAAACTGACGCTTGCCATCAACCAGGAGGGCAATGCAGAGATAACTTCCGAGACTCCGGAAATCTCCATCCAGGAAAAGTACAATGCGTTCAACAAGGAGATCGGTACCCTCCAGGAAACTTTCCAGAAGGCTATGGCCGATGTCAAGGACGATGAAGCAGCCGCCGAGAAAGCCTACAACGAGTACGAAGCCGCAGCCAAGGAATGCATGATGAACACGTTCGAGGCCAACAAGGACAACGCCATCGGCGTGAACATCTTCAGAAATCTCCAGTACGACCTTCCTATCGACGAGGTTGACTCCATCCTCCAGACATTCGACGACGCCGTCGCTGAAGTTCCTGTCATAAAGACAATCAAGGACAACGTTGACGCCAAGAAGGCGACCGCCGAAGGCAAGATGTTCACCGACTTCGAGGTGGACGGAGTGAAGTTCTCCGACTATGTCGGCAAGGGCAAGTATATGCTCGTTGACTTCTGGGCTTCCTGGTGCGGCCCTTGCAAGAGGGAGATTCCCAACATCAAGAAGGTTTACGAGAAGTACGCCGGCAATGAATTCGATGTGCTGAGCGTTGCAGTCTGGGATGAGCCTCAGGCCACCAGGGACACAGCCAAGGTCTATGGCGTCTGCTGGAACGAAATCGTGAACGCGCAGAGAATCCCTACCGACATCTACGGCATCCAGGGCATTCCTCACATTATGCTCGTCGGTCCTGACGGAACCATCCTCAAGAGGGATCTTCGCGGCGAAGGCATCGAAGAGGAAGTCGCCAAGTACGTCAAGGCCGTGAAATAAAGCTCAAGCCTGCGGAATCAAAAAATCCAGGTTTGGAAGCCGACAAGCTCACCGTCAGGGAGAAAATCTCCCTGTTTCCACATTCCCCGGGGGTCTATCGTTACTACGATTCCTCGGGGAAGGTGATTTATGTGGGTAAGGCCAAGGACCTGCACAAGCGGGTCGCACAGTATTTCGTGCCGCCCGAAAGGCTCAACGTCAAGACAAGAATCCTTGTCTCGAAGATCGCGGACGCTCAGTTCTCGGTCGTGGACACGGAAGCCGATGCGCTGCTGCTGGAGAACAATCTGATCAAGCAGTACAAGCCGCACTACAACATCCTGCTGAAGGACTCCAAGACCTATCCGTGGATCGTCGTCACGAACGATGAATTCCCGAAGGTGATGCTGACACGCAGAGTGGACAGGAGGACCGGAACCTATTTCGGACCGTACAGTTCAGTCTCGCACGCAAACTGGCTGCTTGAGTTCTTCAGGAAAAGTTACCCGTTGAGGTCGTGCAACCTAAAGATCACGGGCGAAGGCGTTATGCGCGGAAAGTTCCGCCCCTGCCTGGACTTCCACATAGGGCGGTGCAAGGGATGCTGCGTCGGAGCTGTCAGCAAGGAGGAATATTCATCCTGGATTACAGAAATCACCCGACTGCTGAAAGGCGGCGTGAACGAGATTGTCCGTGAATATGAATCCGCGATGAAACGGGCGGCGGCTGAACTGCGGTTCGAAGACGCGCAGCTTTGCAAGGAACGGATGGACGCGCTGAAGAAGCATTATTCCCATTCGATAATATCATCTGCGGCGGACACGTCCTGCGACGTGTTCTACCTGGAGTTCGACGGACCGGAGGCTTTCGGAAACTTCCTGCGGGTCAGAGGCGGATCGGTCGTACAGTCGCTGAACCTCGGCTTCAGGATGAACATCGAAGAGGAACAGGCAGCGGTGCTGAGTTCGTTCATAGCCGAAATCGAATCCAAGTTCGGAGAATTGTCCAAAGAAGTCATCGTGCCGTTCCTTCCGGACGTGGAAATCGACGGAGTGACATTCCGGATTCCGGCCCGCGGCGACAAACTCGGACTCCTGGAACTGAGCGCGAAGAATGCAAAGGAATTCCTGTTCAATTCCATCAGGCAGAAGGAACGCACGGACCCGGACGAATACAGGCGGATGGTCCTCGAGGACCTGCGCAAGGCTTTGGGTCTGAAGGACCTTCCGACCCACATCGAGTGCTTCGACAACTCCAACATCCAGGGAACCAACCCGGTAGCCTCCTGCGTTGTGTTCCGTGACGGAGTACCTTCCAAGAAGGACTATCGCAAGTTCAAGATCAAGACCGTCATCGGAGCGAATGACTTCGCATCGATGAAGGAAGTCGTGAACAGGAGATATTCAAGGATGCTGGAGGAGGCTCCGGACGACCTGCCGCAGCTGGTGGTGATCGACGGCGGCGAGGGGCAACTGGAATTCGCAAGACAGGCTCTCGCCGAACTCGGGCTGATGGACGGGCGGCTCACCGTCATCGGGCTTGCCAAACGGATGGAACTGGTGATAAGAGTGAACGACCCCTATCCGCTGTTCCTCGACCGGAACTCGCAGGCGCTCAAAGTCCTGATGCACATCCGTGACGAGGCGCACCGCTTCGGCATCACCTTCCATCGCAGTCTGCGCAGCAAAGCGCAGATCCAAAGCGCTCTGCGGGAGATCAAAGGTGTCGGAGAGCAGACCGAGAAACGTCTGCTGATGCACTACGGCTCAGTCGCGCGCATCGCTGCCGCTTCTCTTGACGACCTTTCAAGGCTGGTCTCCCCCGCCCTCGCCGCTGAAATCCTGAGGACTCTCGGGCAGAATCAGCCCGGAGCAGGAGAAGCGGAAACTTCAAACGCACAGGAGGACTGAATATGATCGAGAAAGACGCTGTCTTCACTTTGGCGGAAAGGTATGTGGAAGACACAGGAGTGTCTCTGTTCCTGACAGGAAAGGCAGGGACAGGCAAGACCACATTCCTTAAGGAAATTGCCCGGAACACGACGAAGAGGTTCGCCATCGTCGCACCTACGGGAGTTGCGGCCATCAATGCTGAAGGCGTGACTATTCATTCCTTCTTCCGGCTTCCGCTATGCCCCTACCTGCCGGATGTCAAGGAACTTGTCACAGAATACCAGATGCCGGACAGATTCCGCTCGCTCAGCAAGGACAGAATCAGGATCCTGCGCGCGCTTGACCTGCTGATAATCGACGAAATCTCGATGGTGCGCGCCGACATAATGGACGCGATGGACAATGTTCTCAAGCGGGTACGGCGCAACGACAGTCCCTTCGGCGGCGTCCAGCTGCTGATGATAGGCGATGTCCAGCAACTGCCGCCAGTGGTGACGGACGCCGAGAAAGCCTATATGGAACAGGTCTATCAGTCTCCTTTCTTTTTCAGTTCCAAAGCGTTGCAACGACTTCCGTACGTCACGGTCGAGCTTGAGAAGATCCACCGGCAAAGCGACGCGGCATTTCTCGAAATCCTGAACGAAGTCCGCTCCGGGACCCCGAGCGACAGAGCGCTGTCGGCGCTTAATGCAAGGCTTGACCGGAACTTCACGCCCCCGGAAGGAGAACGCTGGATCCGTCTGACCACGCACAATGCGCAGGCGGACTCGGTCAATGACGCGAAGATTGAAGCCCTGGAAGGCGAAGAACGGATATTCGAAGCCAGAATCGAAGGCATATTCCCGGAAAGCGCCTACCCTGCGGATGTCAGGCTCCGGCTGAAGGAAGGCGCGCAGGTGATGTTCTCACGCAACGACCAGTCCGGACTGGGTCTTTACTACAACGGCAAGATAGCCACCGTCGAAAGCGTTTCTCCGGATCTGACCGTCAGGGACGAAGACGGCAACAGGTTTAAGGTCGGACCCGAGATATGGCAGAACGTCCGCTACGGACTCAACGACGACACCGGAGAAATCGAAAGCATCGTGGACGGAACATTCGTGCAGGTTCCGCTGCGCCTGGCCTGGGCGGTCACCATCCACAAGAGCCAGGGTCTGACCTTCGACCACGTCATCATCGATGCCGGATCCGCTTTCTCGTTCGGGCAGGTCTATGTCGCCCTGTCCCGCTGCCGCACACTTGAAGGCATCGTCCTGAGCACACCGATCACGCGCAGCTGCACCTTCACCAGCAAGGACGTCACCTCATTCAAGATGGGCTGCACCACTCCTGATGTCGCGAGAAACCGCCTGCCGGAGATGGTCAATGAATATTATGTCTCCTCCGCGTGCGAAGCATTCAGCCTCAAGCACTTGCGCTACCTCTACAACAGGGTGGACAGAATCTATCAGGTTGACCTGTCGAATCTCTATCCCGACCAGGCGGAGAAGTTCAAGCAGATCGGGAAGGATGACTCCGGGGATTGTCCTGGAATATATTTCCTCAGCGACACGTCCGTGAAATTCCAGAAGCAGATCCGGTCGATAGCCGCCGGCATAAGCCAGGGCGACCCGAAAGAAAATCCGCTTCTGAAGGAACGCATTTCCAAGGCCTGCGGATATTTCACGTCCGCGCTGAAGGGCATCGCCGGAAAAGGCGCCCCCCTCCTTATGGTTGAAATAGACGATAAGGAGACGAGAACGGCTTTCAAGGCCGCCGCCGATGAATTTCTCAAAGAACTGAAGTTCCGGGTGGAGTTATATTCAGAGACTGAAAGGAAAGGATTCCGGACCGCGGCATTCCACAGGATGAAGACAGTCTCGGAACTTGAAGCGGCCCCATCGCAGAAGAATCTGATAAAGGCTCTAGTTCCGGAAGCGTTGAAGGAAGCCAGAAGAACCAAAGGCCGGGACGAGACGGCAGAAAGCACCTACACAGGCAGCGCCAATCCTGAATTGACCGGCGCTCTTGTCAACTGGAGAAGGTCCAGGAGTCAGGAAATGAACATCCCTGCTTACTGTATCCTGCACCAGAAGACGTTGCTTGCGATCGCGGACACCGCTCCGTCCACAAAGGAAGAACTGATGGCAGTCAAGGGATTCGGCAAGAAGAAATACGACAAGTACGGAGACGAAATCCTTGCCATCATACTGGAGAACGGACCTGACGGACAAACAGGCCGGAAACGACCCGAACCTCTCTGCTCTTGACCTGACGAGGCTGCTTGAAATCACCGAATTCAGCGAGTCGCTTGACGGCTGCCTGGAGGCCCGGTCCAATCTGGTCCAGGCCAGCTACGAGTATCTGTTCACGGCCCGGCTTCTGGATTTCTACAGAAACGGGGAACTCACGTAGTAAGCGGTTCAGGAACGCTTTTCAGTACGCTCTGCCGTACATTTCAGAGGAATTGAATTCCGGTTTCCGGCCGGAGACGGCAAAGAGTTCCGGAATCGAAACTATCCTGTACCCTCTTTCCTTAAGTTGCGGAATGATGGTCTTCATAGCCTCAACGGTACGCTCGTTGGTGTCGTGAAACAGGAGAATCAGGCCGTCCTGCACACGGTCGAGAGTCATCGTGACGCGGTCTTCCACCGGCATATCGGCCCTCCAGTCGCGGCAGCTCAACCCGGCGATGAATATCTTTCCGTCGATGACCTGCGCGACGCGGGCGTTGTGCGCCGTAAAGGGAGGCCGGAGATATTCAGGCTTGACTCCGGCATAATGCTCTATCAGGGAATCGGTGCGAGCGACCTCCTCAATAATCAGAGAGTCGGGGATTTCTGTGAGCCTTGGGTGTGAATAGGTATGGTTCTCGACATCGCAGCCCAGGCTGACCATACGCCTGATTATCGGAGCGGTGTCTTCGTTGATGTTCCGCCCGATGAGAAAAAACGAAGCCCGGACTCCGTTTTCTTCCAGGATGTCCAGCATCAGCGGAGTGAACTTCAGGCTTGGGCCGTCGTCGAACGACAACGCCACATATTTCACCTTCGGCGCCGCAGTTTCCTGACCGCAGTCATCTCCGCAGCATTCCTCGCACTCCTGCGCAAAGGACGCTGAAGAAAAAAGCAGCGCCGCGACAAGCGGCGCAACAATATTCAGGAATCTTGATTCCATACTGCTAGAATCCTCTGCCGAACATCAGCCAGTACTTGGCTTCCAGTTCCGTCCAGCGCTGAGCGCACTTGTCGTGGATTTCAGCGGTGTAGTCGTTCAGGATGGCCGCCTTCTTGCGGTTGGAGGCATTTGAATATCTTGCCTCGAGATCGGCGAGACCATCGAATGTCATCTGCTCCATTTCAAGAACGTTTTTCGTGAAGACCTTCTTTGTCCTCTGCCAGGAAAGGGTGGCAAGCTTGTTGGCGCGGCGGAACTCCCACAGCACGCAGTCAGGATAGTATTCCTTCTGTCCGCACTTGTCGAAAGCCTTTGGAAGCTTGGTGCTTCCGCAGAAAATCGGGATGCGCGGGCTTTGCGCAGGGTTGTCCACGGCATACCAGACCACTCCGCCGATTCCGTCAGGAAGCCAGCTTCTGCTCTGGATTACAGTTGAATACGAACACCAGGCAACTGCAAGGGTCCTCTTGAACTCGATGGTACCGGGAGCGATGCTGTTGAGAGTGTTGCGCATCGTCGTGGTCAGCCACGGGTTGGCCAGCGGGCTGATGGCCTTGTGGGCCGGAACACCGTTCTTCTCAGCGATGTCGGTAGTCCAGTTCTGGCACATATCCCATTCGGTTCCCTCATAAGTGTCTCTGAGAAGAGCCATCACTTTTCTTACATCGACAAGGGAATCAGGCTTTATCGAGAAAGGAATTTCGTCCATTCCGTACTCAAGCTTAAGCGACGGAGCAAGCAGGTCGAAGACACGGAATTCCCTCTCGCGGTAGTTCCTGCCCTGGGCATAGGAGCAGACAATCACCTTCCAGAAGATGAAATCTCCCTTGCCGTCCCAGAGACCGTTGTCGATTGCGACCTGCTCGAGGTTGTCCGAAGCCATGAAGTTCTCGGTGTCGGCACGGTCAATCTTTCCGATTCTCGGAATGTTGGCGGAAATGCCCACGTGGCCGTCAGGAATCCTCTGCGCAGCCCAGGCGGCTCCTATCTTGTTTTTGCCGACTCCCACAATCTCGAACTGCCAGGCTTCCTTCGGGTCGGTGACGGTAAGGCACTCGCCGGTGTCACCGTAGCCGTATTTCTCGGCGATGGTTCCCATCAGGCGCACGGCCTCGCGGGCGGTGGCGCAGCGTTCCATCGCAAGACGGCAAAGCTCCTCAATGAGCAGCGGAGCCTCTTTGTTGATCAGCGTATCCGGGCCGGTGAAGGTGGTCTCGCCGATGCCCACCTGCTTCTCGTTCAGTGAAGGATAGCCGGTGTTGATGTAGGAATATGTGTGCGCAACCTGAGGGATTTCTCCCACCACCTTGATTCCGGCGGTGTCGGTGACGAACTTTGTCTTGCGCCAGTTCTTGCGGATCTGCGTCATCGAGCCGGGCTTGTGGTCCTTGGCCGGAACAATATTCACCCAAGTGTGGGATGTGCCGTCGCAAGTGTGGGACGTAATGACCGATCCATCGGTGCTGGCAAGTCTGCCGACAACGATGCTGGTACATTCCAGTCCCGAATTTTCATCATCCTGGGCATTAAGCCACAGTCCTGCGGCCAGAAATGCCGCTGCAAGCGCAAGAATTCTTTTCATTATATTCAGAAAGTGCTTTAGTTGTCGGTAACTTTTCAAAACAGCTTCTCAAGTTCTTCTTAAGAAAGGCCGTTTTTTGGAAATCTTCCAAAGATACGCAAAAAACCGCCGGAATCAATCCTTATGCCGGAATATTCCCGCCACTTTCGCCAAATCGGCACCGAACACCTTCGCAGCAATTGCGGACAATGCCTCTTCCGGCCCTTCAATGTGAACTGTGTACTGAACGTGGGTGAGGGACTGTCCCGGAGCCAGCGCCGCTCCCGGAGAGGAAGTCTCGACCTCATAGAACGGCCCCATTATCTTTCCGGTTTCGGTAGGGCCGTCGTTGTAGGAATTGATCACGTCCCCGTTGAACGGATCCTCCTGCGGCCCCCACTGGCCGTTCACATAGTCGGCAGGGCCTTCAGGGACAGTGTACTTAAGAATATTCAGAACTCCAGCCTCGGAATCATAGCTTCCGCAGAGGTCCTTGGCGCTGCCGGAAGGAAGGCCTATCTTGGCCCTGTACTCTCCGTCGATCTTGAAATACACCATTCCTTCCTCCACGACAAGCCTGCCTGCAGGCACCTTGCCGAAATATTCATCGTTGACAGGCTTGCCTTCATAGTCCTTGTCGTAAGGGATGAAAACCGTTGTGGTCTTTGTCGGGTTGAATGTGGACAGCAGCCAGACCGACGGCATTCCGGTCTCTTTCGTCCATTCGAAGCCGCTGCGGTTGACCAGAGTGTTCTCCGTCCTGTAGGCGATTGTCCGCAGGCCGGCAGGTATCTCCACGCCGAGCAGACTGCCGAGCTGCCCGCCGGTCAGCAGCGAGATGACCCGTCTTGCGCCCATCCTGAAAGTTGTCCCGCTGGCGTTTGACACTTCGAACTCCTTGGTGAACACCACTTTGTCTTCTTCTGAAGACTCGATGTCGAAAGCCTCCGTGTCTATCGCTGCCGGAACTTTCCAGTTGGCATATTCCTGAACATCGCCTTTCTTGAAGAACCAGGAAAACGGACCTCCTTCAGGACCTATCCAGAATCTTTCTTCTCCGCCGTAGGAATTGAACTGGGCGTTGACTTCGCCGGAGCGGATGAACTCGTGGTTTATCCAACCGTAGCTTCTGCCGTCTTCTCCGCTTGCAGTGGAGGTCATGACACGCCCCTGATAGGCCGGCACCACAAGAACCCTTGAATTGCCGTCTTCGCTTTTCAGTTCAACCACAGGAATGTTCTGCCTTGCAAAAAATTCCAGATCATAGCCGTATGTTCCCATTTTGTAATTGTTGTTTCCGTTCCGGCAGCCGCACACCAGCGCGGCAGCCAAAAGAACAGTTGACATTATAGAAAGATGTTTCATCCGTTAGTTCCGGTGTTATTGTGGTTACTATGGTTATTGTGCCAAAACCGGACAAAGTTAGTAAATTTGCGCTGAAGATAGAAGCCGTTTTCAAAATGGCTGGCCTTGGAAGCTGTTTTGAAATGGTTTCCGCATCATTATGCGGAATTTTCGAGACAGTTTCTTAGTTATTTTTACTCTGGATGAAAATGAAATTCATAAGCTGGAATGTGAACGGGCTGCGGGCCTGTGCCGGGAAAGGATTCGACGAGGCGTTCAATGCGCTGGATGCTGATTTCTTCTGCCTGCAGGAGACGAAGATGCAGCCGGGGCAGCTTGACCTTGAGTACCTTGGCTACACTTCGTACTGGAATTCGGCAGAAAAGAAAGGCTACTCCGGGACGGCGGTATATTCAAAGCACACGCCGCTGGCGGTGACGTATGGCATCGGAATCGGGGAACACGACCGCGAGGGAAGGGTCATCACCCTTGAGATGCCGAAGTTCTACCTCGTCTGCGTCTATGTGCCGAATTCGCAGGACGGACTGAGGCGGCTCGACTACCGGATGACGTGGGAAGACGCTTTCCGTGAATATGTCTGCGGCCTTGCTTCGCGCAAGGGGGTTGTCATCTGCGGCGACCTCAATGTCGCGCACAACGAGATTGACATCAAGAACCCTTCCACGAACCGCCGCAACGCCGGTTTCACCGACGAGGAGCGCGGCAAGTTCTCGACTCTGCTGGAGTCGGGCTTCATTGACACCTGGAGAATGCTGCACCCGGACGAGGTGAAATATTCCTGGTGGTCTTACCGTTTCCACGCCCGCGAGAAGAACGCCGGCTGGCGGCTCGACTACTTCCTTGTTTCCGAAAGCCTCCGTTCGCGCATCACCGGCGCCGAGATCCACAACGAGATCTTCGGTTCCGACCACTGTCCCGTCGAGCTCGACCTCGACCT